>NZ_JQAZ01000001.1 GCF_001437205.1 Lactobacillus selangorensis
TGTCGTCAGTTCGAGTCTGACAGCCGGAGTTTTTTATGGAGAGTTGTCCGAGAGGCCGAAGGAGCATGGTTGGAAACCATGTAAGCGGGTTTTGCCTGCTTCAAGGGTTCGAATCCCTTACTCTCCGTTTAAAAATAAATGATGGCCCGATGGTCAAGTGGTTAAGACACTGCCCTTTCACGGCGGTAACATGGGTTCAAATCCCGTTCGGGTCATTTATGGAGGATTAGCTCAGCTGGGAGAGCGTCTGCCTTACAAGCAGAGGGTCACAGGTTCGAGCCCTGTATCCTCCATTTATTTTTGGTTCTATGGTGTAGTTGGTTATCACGCCTGCCTGTCACGCAGGAGATCACCGGTTCAAGTCCGGTTAGAACCGTTCAAATGAGTTTAGTCTTCCGAATTGATAAGGAGGGCTATTTTTTTGACTAAAAAAGCAGTTGCGGCAAATTGAATTTTGTCGCAACTGCGTTAAGATCAATACAAGAGACAGATTTCTAGAATGGCAGTGAAGAGTGCCCAGCCAAACCAACCCAGGCGAGTGTAGTGCTTGGCTAACCACAAGCCGGCAATCAAGAGGGCTAGTAAAATGACTCCGAACTGATTTAGAAATTTCAAATAAAGCGCAATTCCTAAACCGACGAGTCCAACGATTAGGAACGGCCAGTCGCGTTCCATTTCTAATAGAAAGAAGACGCTCATGCTGATGACGACGGCGGTCAGGCTGCGCCACATGAACGGCCATGAGAAAAAATGGACCCAAAGATAAAAGACGATGCCGCTCATAAACCAGACAAACACGCCCAGTTGCAGGAGCTGTCGGACCCAAGGCCGGTAAAATTGGTCGGGAAAGTAGTTCGGCAGCTGATAGATCGCTGCTAACAAGACTAAGAGAATACCGACCCAGACAGTTGTCTGAAAACCGATCATGACGGCAAAAATCAAGATTAGTGCTTCGCCGATGAGCTGGCTGCGCCGTCCGTCCGGCTGCCATAGCGGTGTTGTCAGGATCAGGAATAACGCTAAGATTAACGGTACGAAGGCCCACGTCCAATAAAAACTGAAGCGGAGCCCGTAAGTGAGTGGCAACAGAAAGAGCAAAATAAGTTGTGCGCTGCGTTGCCGTAATAAGGAACGATTTTGTTCGAGCATAAGCCACCTCGTTTCGATAGTTTCCTTACTATAGTAGCCCATTTATGAAAGTAGGGTCAATCTTCTTTTGAAGTCTTGAAAAATTTATGCTAAACTTATTAGTGCTATATTGCTTCCCGATAGGATCCGTCTTGACGGCGGAGAAGCCTTGTAACCACAAATTTTTAGGGGGAAAAACATTGGAAAGACATTTATTTACTTCGGAGTCCGTTTCCGAAGGGCATCCCGATAAAGTCGCTGATCAAATCAGTGATGCGATTTTAGATGCCATGCTTGAACAAGATCCTGATGCACGTGTTGCGTGTGAAACAACGGTGACAACAGGGCTCGTACTCGTGTGTGGAGAAATTTCCACCTCAGCGTACGTTGATATTCAGTCTGTTGTCCGGGGCACGATCAAAGGGATCGGTTATACGGATGGCCAGTACGGCTTTGACGGCGATAATTGTGCCGTTTTAGTTGCTTTGGATGAACAGTCGCCTGATATTGCCCAAGGGGTCGATGATTCCTTAGAGGCACGCTCAAACGACGAAGATCCGCTGGATAAGATCGGGGCTGGCGACCAGGGGTTGATGTTCGGCTATGCCGTCAACGAAACACCTGAATTGATGCCGTTACCGATTTCACTGGCACACCATCTGATGCAACGGACTGCAAAGCTGCGGAAGGACGGTACAATTCCATACTTGCGTCCCGATGCCAAATCCCAAGTGACCGTTGAATACGATGACGAAGGACATCCATTCCGTGTTGATACGGTGGTCATTAGTACGCAGCACGACCCAGAGGTCTCTTTAAATCAGATTCGCAAGGATATGATTGAACAAGTGATTAAGAAGGTTATTCCAGCCCAGTTATTGGATGAAAATACCCGTTACTTGATCAACCCAACCGGCCGGTTTGTTATCGGCGGACCACAAGCCGATTCTGGTTTGACAGGTCGTAAAGTCATCGTAGATACTTACGGTGGTGCGGCTCATCACGGTGGCGGCGCATTTTCTGGCAAGGACCCGACAAAGGTCGATCGGTCGGCGAGTTATGCAGCTCGTTATATTGCCAAAAACATCGTGGCGGCTGGTTTAGCCGATCGCTGCGAAGTCCAGCTGGCTTATGCCATTGGGGTTGCTAAACCGGTTTCGATTGCGGTCAACACCTTTGGGACGAACCGCGTTTCGGACGAAAAGATCGAAGCAGCGATCCGGGCCAACTTTGACCTGCGTCCCGCTGGTATCATCAAGATGCTTGATCTGCAACGACCGATCTATAAGCAGACTGCTGCTTATGGTCATTTTGGCCGGACCGATATCGATCTGCCATGGGAACACTTGGATAAAGTCCCAGCATTGAAGCAATTATTAGATGATTAACAAGTAGCATAAAAAAGAGGCGGCTTTTACCCCAGTTATTTGGGATAGGGGCCGCTTTTGTTTGGCAAGATAGAAAGGAAGTAAGTATGAGTACAGAAAAGAAAAAAACGAACGTCTTATTGGTCACAATTGCGATTTTTATCGCTACCTTCTTGTCGGCAGTTGAAGGGACAATTGTTTCGACTGCGATGCCGACGATTGTTGAGAGTCTGCATGGGATGAAGCTGATGAACTGGATTTATTCGATTTACCTGCTGACAAATGCGATGACGACACCGATTTGGGGAAAACTCGCCGATCGGATGGGCCGCAAGCCAGTTTTTATTGCCGGATTGGTCATTTTCATCGTTGGCTCCAGTTTGTGCGGGTTGTCGCAGAATATGCTGACACTGATTGGTTTCCGGGCCCTGCAGGGGATCGGAGCCGGCGCGATTACACCCGTTTCCTTTACGATGCTGGCAGATATCTATCCGATCGAAGAACGGGCCCGTATTATGGGCCTGAACGGTTCGGCTTGGGGGATTGCGTCCATCTTTGCACCGTTAATCGGTGGGTTTATCGTTGAAAAGCTGACTTGGCATTGGATCTTTTTCATCAATGTGCCCATCGGCCTGATTACATTAGTCATGATTATGGCGTACTTCCACGAAGACTGGAAAGCTTCCAAGGCTCCGATCGATTATGTCGGCAGTTTGAGCTTGATGGCGACGCTGTTGTTTGTGCTGTATGCTTTCCAGGTGATTGGCGAAGCACCGATTAATTATGGCTTAGTCATTGGTTTGTTTGTGGCAGCTGTCATTGCCTTTTTGATGTTTGTGCGGACCGAAAAACGAGTCGCCGATCCAATTATCGATCTGAAGCTGTTTGAAAACCGGACGTTCGTTGTTCAGAGTTTGATTGCGGCGCTGGTCAGCGGCTTCCTGATTGGTTTTGATGCATATGTGCCGATGTGGACGCAGGGAATTTTAGGCTTGCCGGCGACGATGGCCGGCTTTGCGGTGACGCCTAGTTCATTGATGTGGATTGTCGGCTCTTTTGTGGCAGGACGGTTGTTTGTCAAATTTGCCCCGAAACAGATTTTGTGGGGTAGTTTATCGTTCCTGCTAGTGGCCACCTTGTTATTTGCCAATATTCCGATTACCACGCCGTTCTGGTTCTTCTTCGTGATTGCTACCATTTGCGGCATCGGGTTTGGGATTACGATCACGACAACGACGGTCACTACACAAAATTCAGTCGCACCGAATGAAGTTGGTGTCGCTACTTCGTTCAATACGCTGAGCCGTACATTAGGCCAGACGTTAATGGTTGCCATTTACGGAATCGTTCTTAACGTCAATATCGCACGTGGCATCAAACAGTTTCCAAAGGTTACCAATGCGATGATGAATAAATTCATCAATCCATCGACGGCAACGAGTCTGCCGCACAATCTGTTGCCGCAGATGCATCAGATTCTGTACACGGGGATTCATCACATTTACTGGCTGTCGGTGGTCGTTATTATTCTAGCCTTTGTTGCCAATGCGTTCGATCGCAAGCAGAAAATTTTGTAACCAAAAAAGGAGTGGACCAGAAGTCGATTTCTGACTTTGGTGGCATCTCCCTTGCAAGGACAGCTTTATCCTGTTAAATAGAAATAGCTTCTTAAATGCAATTTTTTGCATTTAAGAAGCTATTTTGGTATAAAAAGGCATTTACGTCATGGTTTAAGCGTTTTTTGAGGGGGTAAATGGATTTAACAAGTGTAAATTCTGATAGATGATTTCACTGAGCATCAGGCTGCCGAGTCCGTAGAAGAAACCGCCGAGCACGTCGGAGGGATAATGGACGTGGACATACACCCGGCTGATATCAATTAGGAAGATCATGAAACAAGCCAAGGTGATTAAACCACGCCGCCAGTGTTTGTTCTGGACGGAATGCAGGATGATGATGATCAATGCGCCGTAAAAGAGGATTGCACCGGTACTATGACCGCTGGGGAAGCTGAAGCCACCGGCGTAGACGAGGTGGTGCACACTCGGACGGGGGCGCTGGACAATTTTTTTGATGACGGTACCTAGGTAGCTGAAAACCCCAACATTCAAGAGCAGAAAACTGGCCCAAGTCGTCTGGTGCATATAGAGCAGGAATAATGTTGCAATCGTCGTCAGCGCAACAACTGTGATTGTATTGCCGCAGCTGGTGATGAAGACCATGAATTTGGTCAGGGCCGGATTCGGATGCCCGGCGATGACGGCGATGCCGAAACGGTCCAAGGCATGAATCCAGCCGGTATGATGGACGATCCCCCACCAGAGGCAGCCGAAGAGAAAATAACAGATTGCGAGCAGCGACCAGCGGCGTTGTTGCTGTGCCATCATTGATCCGCCTCCTCATCGGCCGACCGTTCGAGAATCTGCCGTTTCTTTTCTTCAAATTCGGTCGGGGTTAAAATACCTTGATTGCGCATTTTAAGATAATCCATGATTAAATTAGCATTTTTGACAAACTGCGCTTCTTCGCCTTGCTGCTGGGTTTGCAGCTGTTTTTGGATGAAGGCGACCATTTTTTGAACCGCACGCAGCTGGTCGGTTTTAAAAGTCACATCGAGTGTCTCGTCATCTGGGAGCGCCAGTCTTAAGGTGGCGAGCGCCGCATTCGGCGCTGTGATTAGATTGATTGCCGTCATTTGAGTGTAGGGAATATGCCGCTTTTTGGAATGCTGTTTCAAAAATTGCGGTCGCTCCAGCTCGAGCTGATGGGCATCATACGTTAATTTCGTTTTCTTAGGTTTGCGGATCAAAATGGAAGTTGCCATTCGAATCGCCTCACTTTATTTCAACATTTATGAAAAGTATACCTTATTTCAGGCCGCATTGGTCCGGAAAAAGATTATCCGCCTGCTTGAAAAAGACAGAGGGGTCTGTTATGATGTGTTCATCATCATTTAAGAACGCTGAACAGAAGTAGTAGTTCGTTGGGGCCGTTCAGAGAGTGCCTGGCAGGTGAAAAGGCATCGGTCGCAGCGAGTGAACTCGTCTGGGAGTTTTTTACTGAATCGAGTAGGTAAAGACGTTTTGCCACGTTACGGCTTGAGGTGCTGCAGATTATCTGCAGAAATTAGGTGGTACCGCGGTAAAACGTCCTATAGTCAGTTGACTGTAGGGCGCTTTTTTTATTTAAGGAGGAAAATCAATGGCTTACGATCACAAAAAAGTCGAGAAGAAATGGCAGCAGTATTGGCAGGACCATGATTCGTTCAAGACGACCGAAGACCCTAACAAGAAAAATTATTACGCCTTGGATATGTTCCCGTATCCATCTGGGCAAGGACTGCATGTTGGCCATCCAGAAGGCTACACAGCCACAGATATCACGGCCCGGATGAAACGGATGCAGGGTTTCAATGTGCTCCATCCGATGGGCTGGGATGCATTTGGGCTACCAGCTGAACAATATGCGCTGGATACTGGTCATGACCCGGCTGAATTTACCCAAGAAAACATCAATAATTTCAAACGGCAGATTAATTCATTGGGATTCTCATATGATTGGGACCGTGAAATCAATACGACGGATCCCAACTTCTACAAGTGGACCCAGTGGACCTTCGAACAAATGTACAAGAAGGGCTTGGCTTATGAATCCGAAGAATTAGTCAACTGGAGTCCTGATTTGGGGACCGTTGTGGCCAATGAAGAAGTCATTGATGGCAAGACGGAACGGGGCGGTTTTCCGGTTTACCGCAAGCCGATGAAGCAGTGGATGCTGAAGATTACCGCTTATGCCGACCGTTTGCTGGACGACCTCGATTTAATCGACTGGCCGGAAAATGTCAAGGATATGCAGCGCAACTGGATCGGCCGTTCTGAAGGGGCACAGATTACGTTTGACGTTGCCGATTCCGATTTGAAGTTCGACATTTTCACGACTCGTCCCGACACATTATTCGGGGTAACTTATGCTGTCATGTCGCCCGAACATAAATTAGTCAATCAAATCACGACACCAGCGCAAAATGCCATGGTCGATGCGTATGTGAAGCAAGCTGAAATGAAGAGTGATTTGGAACGGACTGATTTGGCGAAGGAAAAGACCGGCGTTTTCACCGGTGCTTACGCCATCAATCCGGCGACCGGTGAACGGATTCCGATTTGGTTGTCCGATTACGTCTTATCTTCCTATGGCACCGGTGCGATTATGGCAGTCCCTGCCCATGATACCCGTGACTATGAATTTGCCAAGAAGTTCGGCATCGATATCCAGCCCGTTATCGAAGGCGGCGATATCAGCCAAGCTGCTTACACAGGGGATGGCGTTCATATCAATTCACAGTTCTTGGACGGACTGGGTAAAGACGAAGCAATCGCACGGATGCTGGATTGGTTAACCGATAAAGGCATTGGCGAAAAGAAGGTCAACTACAAGATGCGTGACTGGCTGTTCTCTCGTCAGCGCTATTGGGGCGAACCGATTCCAATCATTCATTGGGAAGATGGCACTACTGGTTTAGTTCCAGAAGACCAGCTGCCATTGAAATTGCCGAAGATGACTGATATCAAACCATCAGGGACTGGTGAAAGTCCGTTGGCGAACGACCTTGATTGGGTTAATGTCGTCGATAAAAACGGCCGTAAAGGCAAGCGTGAGACGAACACAATGCCACAGTGGGCTGGGAGCTCATGGTATTACCTCCGTTACGTTGATCCGCACAATGATGCCAAATTAGCCGATTACAAGAAGCTGCAGCAATGGCTGCCCGTCGACCTTTACATTGGTGGGGCCGAACATGCCGTTCGTCATTTGCTGTATGTACGTTTCTGGCACAAGTTCCTGTATGATATCGGGGTTGTGCCGACGGTTGAACCATTCCAGAAGTTGTACAACCAAGGTATGGTCTTAGGCGACAATCATGAAAAGATGTCCAAGTCGAAGGGGAATGTTGTCAACCCAGATGATGTGGTTGAAGAATACGGTGCCGATACTTTGCGGATGTATGAAATGTTCATGGGCCCGTTGGATGCTTCGATTCCATGGAGTGAAAAAGGCTTAGCCGGTTCACGGCGGTTCTTGGACCGTGTTTGGCGTTTGCTTGTCGATGATGACGACAATTTACGGGCCGATAAGCTGACCGATAAAGTCGGCGGTCCGCTGAAGAAAGCCTATCATCAGACGGTCAAGACGGTTACGGAAGATTATGAACAATTACGGTTCAACGTGGCTATTTCACAATTGATGGTCTTTATCAACGATGCGTACAAGGAAGACACGCTGCCACGTGACTATGTCGAAGGCTTTATCCTGCTTTTGGCACCGATTGCACCGCACATGATGGAAGAATTGTGGCAGAAACTGGGTCATGATGAATCCTTGACCTATGCGCCATGGCCGACTTACGACCCGAATGCTTTAGTCGATGATCAAGTCGATATTGTCTTGCAGGTCAACGGCAAGCGGCGGGGTGTGGCCACTGTCTCCCGTGAATTGGGGAAAGACGAACTGGAAAAAATCGCTTTGACCAACGAAAATGTTGAAAAATTCATTGCCGGCAAAGATGTCAAAAAAGTCATCGTTGTTCCTGGTAAGATTGTCAACGTCGTCGCTAAATAAGTTTTTCAAAAGGGTTTGTGCCGAAAAGCACAAACCCTTTTTGAATGGTTCGCATTTTAAATTGAAACGCCTCTTGAAATCGGCTAAGATAGACAAGTATGTAATGGAGATAGGAGTCGAAAAAAATATGGCAAAAACGCCGAATGAAAAGCAAAGCCCTGAAGGGGATTTGCGTGAGGGCGCCGCTGCAGATGCAATTCTGAAAGAAGATACAGCGGATACTTCACAAGAAGATATGTTAAAAGGCTCGGCGTGGATGACAGCCGGGAGTATTTTCTCACGTGTTTTAGGCGCGATTTATATTATTCCATGGATGGCCTGGATGGGGGCGTATGCTTTACAAGCAAATGCGCTGTTTGCCAAGGGCTATCAGATTTATGCGATTTTCCTGACGATTTCAACTGCTGGGGTCCCTGGTGCGATTTCGAAACAGGTGGCCCATTATAATGCGATTAACGAATATGCCACTGGCCGGAAATTATTCCGGCATGGGATGTATTTGATGATTGCGATGGGGGTCGTTTCAGCCGCCATCTTCTACTTCGCCGCACCGTTATTATCGGCCGGCGATGCCCGGATGATTCCAGTCATGCATTCACTGAGCTGGGCGCTGCTGCTGATTCCGATGATGAGTATCATGCGGGGCTTCTTCCAAGGTTATTCGAAGATGGCACCGAGTGCGATTTCGCAATTTGTGGAACAATTAGCACGTGTGATTTATATGCTGGTCACTGCCTTTTTAATCATGAAAGTGATTCATGGCAGTTATGTGTCCGCCGTTTCGCAGTCGACCTTTGCGGCCTTCATTGGGGCAATTTTCGGACTGGCGGTGATGATGCTGTATTACCTCTCGCAACGCAAGAAGCTGAATCTGTTGTCGGCCGGCAGTTACAATCGGGTCGACACGTCGACCAACGAACTGCTGATTGAGATTATTCGGCAGGCGCTGCCGTTTATCATCATGGATTCAGGCATCAACTTATTTTACTTAGTCGATCAGTATACCTTTAATCCGATGCTGGGGCATTTTATGCACATCGGCCGTGATCAGCTCGATTCATACTATGCGCTCTTCGCTGCCAATGCCAACAAGCTGATTATGATTACCATCTCGTTGGCAACGGCGATGGCCGTGACGGCGATTCCACTGTTGTCCGCCGCCCATGCTCGGCATGATGTCAAAAAGATGAGTGAACAGATCAGCAATGCCATTCAGATGTTCTGCATCATCATGATTCCCAGTGCGTTCGGGATGTCGGCCGTTGCCAAGCCGCTGTATATTTTATTTTATGGAACTCAGGAATATACGAGTTTAGGGATTTTACTGCTCGAATTTTCGTCGTATGTCTCCATTTTACTAGGACTCTTTACGATTCTGGCGGCAATCCTGCAGGGCTTGTATCAGAATCGGACGGCGATTGCTGACTTGCTGATTGGGTTAGTCGTCAAATTTGCCTTGCAGTATCCGATGATTGGCATCTTCCATGTGTTTGGGCCGATGATTTCGACGGCAATCGGCTTTGGAATCGTCAGCTGGCTGATGCTGCGGCAATTGAATGATAAATATCATATTCGGGTGCGGCAGACGAATCATCGTCTGATCGGAATTTTGGTCTTTACCATTTTGATGGTTTTAGGTGTCAAGGGGACGTTATGGGTTCTCGATCTCTTCATGAATCCAGCCTTTCGTGCCATCGATATCATCGAACTGGTGATTGCCATTATCGTGGGCGTCGCCATTTATGGCTACTTGATTTTGAAAACACGCTTAGCCGACCTGATTTTAGGGGCACGTGTAGGTGGTCTCAGAAGACGATTGCACATTAAATAAAGAAAAACGGATCGGACATCGGTTGGATGTTCGATCCGTTTTTGTTGTACCATTTAAAAGGTTAAAACCCGATTCGGTCTTCCGGTGTCTTCTTCGCCATCTGAGCCATGAAACTAGGCAAAGCATGGCTGATCATGGTCGGGAGGGTGACGTAGGCATTTTCGGCGAGTTGATCAGAAATTTTACTGTGCGTATAAACGGCACTTAATAAGGCTTTCTGCTTGTTTTCGAATTGAGCGACGAAAGCCGCAATGACACCAGTCAGCGTATCGCCGCTGCCGCCGGTTGCGAGGGCCGGACCGCCGACCGTGTTCTGCCAGATTTGATCCTGCATATAGACTTCGGTGCGGTGTTTCTTCAAAACGACGTTGGCATGGAGCTTTTGCTGGGCCGCCTGATTTTTTTCAGGAGTCTGGTCATCAGGAGCAATTCCAGTCAGCCGCTGCCATTCGATCACATGGGGAGTGAAGATAATATGAGTATCGGGCAGGGTCATTTTTTGGGCCGCCACAAGATCGATCGCCGAACCGTCGATGATCAGAATCTGTTTAGGCAGTACTAAATCAAAAACAGTTTCAAGAATCGTTTGCGCCTGCTGATCTGTTCCTAAACCAGGGCCGACAACGATGACGTTCATCGTCGGAATCAATTTAGTCAGTTCGGCGACATCCGTATCATCGACGACCATCGCTTCTGGAAGCTGGGCATGCAGACTGGTAAAATTACTAGGATCAGTGGCTGCAGTGACTAGGCCGGCACCGCCATAAACGGCGGCCATGGTGCTCATGATAATGGCACCGCCATAATTTTGATTGCCGCCGACTGTCAAAACGTGACCATAATCGCCTTTATAAGTATCCGCCTCACGGGGCCGGATGGTTGCTTGAACAATATCTGCTGTAATTTCTTGCATCATCAACACTTCTTTCGCAATTGATTTTAGTTCTATTGTGCACCTTTCTCGAATAAAATTGCAAAAAAGGGTTGGCAAAACGATGAAAATACAATATACTAGTTGTTGTGTTAAATGCCTCTGTGGCGGAATTGGCAGACGCGCAGCGTTCAGGTCGCTGTATGGGTAACCATGTACAAGTTCGAATCTTGCCAGAGGCATTGGGGAAACAAAGCGGTTTGTGGTGGAACTGAGTCATTGGCTCCAGCTTACAAAACATAAAAAACGAGTGGGAATCATTTCCTACTCGTTTTTTTGTTTCTGTTTACATTAACCGGCCGACGCCGTAATGAATCAGCATCGTAATGATTCCGATGACGATATTACGGATGACAGCCGTTTTGACTAAGCCGTCGCCGAGTTTGGCACTGAGATAGCCGGTCAGGCCAACTGATAGGATAACGGCTAAAATGGTAGCTGGCCATTGATAGGCGACTGGCGCAAAGGTCATTGCCGCTAATGGGAAGACACCGCCCGCAGAGGCCGAAAATAGCGACGAGAAGGCGGCCGACCATGGGTTCATGTATTGACCGACCTTGATGCCGTCTTTGACGTTGACGACCGTTTCAAGCGGTTTTTTGCTTAACAGATCATTGGCAATTGCTAAGGATGTGTTAGCAGTGACACCACGTGCCATGTAATATTCCTGGACGGCTTTGACTTGGCCGTCAAAATCGGTGTCCAGCAAGTGCTGTTCCTTGCGTACGGCGGCTTCTTCGGTATCTCGCTGGGTGCTGACCGAAGCGTATTCGCCACACGCCATTGAAAAGGCGCAGGCGAGCAAGTCGGACAATCCGGCAATGAAGATCGTAAACTGATTCGTGGTCGCAGCGGCCACACTGAACAGGACACCGACGACGGTCAAGATGCCATCGTTCGAACCTAAGACACCGGCTCGCAAAGTGTTCAGCCGTTCCTTCATGGAAGCTTTCTGTTTCGTTTGTTTCTTGGCAAGCATCGGATTATCCCCCAATCAAATGGCCGATCAAGAAGGTGACGGTCATTGTTAAAATTCCGGCGACCATATTGCGCCAGACCCCATGAGCCCGGTTCGAGTGGCCTAAAGCAGCAGCAATGTATCCAGTAATGGCGAGTGCAATCACGACCGCAATGAAAGTGGCCGGAATCTTGATTGCACCTGGAAACAGCCAAACGGCCAGCATCGGCAAACAAGAACCGGTAGGGAAGGAAAGCATTGATGCGATTGCAGCGGCATAGGGGTTGGTGTACTCATTGACATTAAACCCAAAGCGTTCCCGAACCATTGTTTTGAGGGGATCTTGTGCCATCATTTCGGAAGTGGCCTGTGCTGCTAGCCGGGAATCAATCCCGGTTTGTTCGTATTTTTCCTGGACAAAGTGGGCTTCGGTATCATAATCGGTATCCAAAGCATTTTTCTCCTGCATGACTGCATGGCGTTGTGAATCCTTTTCGGTGTTGACCGAAACATATTCACCCATCGCCATTGAAACGGTACCGGCGATCATACCGGCAAATCCAGACAGCAGAATGGCGCCATTACTGCTGGAAGCAGCCGCAACCCCGACTACGATTCCGGCGACCGAGACGATTCCATCGTTCGCCCCCATGACTGCCGCCCGCATGACGTTGATTCGTTGTGCAAGCGTCTGTTTTTTCTTTGGCAATTCTCCCGTCTCCTCTTGTTCGGAACTAATCGAAAATGTTTAGGGACTCCTTATCAATTAGTTCCCTAATTGTAGGTTATAATGATTCTAAATTGTTAACACTTTCTATCGTACCATTTTCAAGTTTTCTGTAAACCGATTTTCACAATTTATTTTGTTATATTGGAATTATTCTAAAAAACATGGTTTAATATAACTGAATCGATCAATGAAAGGAGATCTCTTATTTGAGTAGTCATCAAGATTTAGACGCAGCACTGGCCATTTTAAAAGAACACAAAGTGCGGATTACGCCTCAACGGCGGCTGGTATTAAATTACCTGATCACACATCACAATCATCCCTCTGTCGAAACGATCAGTCAGTCGCTGGCCCAGGAGATCCCTAATTTGAGTGTGGCCACGATTTATAACAACTTAAAGAAATTTGTTGAGCTGGGGATTGTCATCGAGCTTCCTAGTGAAAACGGTGGAATCCGTTATGATTATTTCGGACATCCGCATTATCACGTTATTTGTAAAAATTGCGGCAAAATTGCCGATGTTTTTTCGCCGGCGTATGCCGAAATCGAGCAGACGTTACGGGATGAAGCCGCCAAGCGGACCGGTTATTTGGTCACCGGCGACCATGTCGAAGTGTACGGCTATTGTCCGGATTGTCAGAAAAAATTACATTTAAACCAATAGAAATGGCTTCTTAAATGCAAAAATTGCATTTAAGAAGCCATTTTTCTTACGTCACGTTAACGTAATCCTTTGAAAATCAGCATCAAACCGAGCACGATCAGAATTGTACCGGTTAGATTTTCGCCGTGCTTGTGGAAAAAGGTTTCGAAATCTTTGAAACGAGTCAGCCGCAATCCTAAGGCGCACCATAAACAAATCAGCACCATCAGATACAGATTCGTCCAGAGCAGCATTTTGGTATCGAGTGAGGCAAAGTAGGGGATGTAGACGCCTAAATTGTCGCCCCCATCGGCTAGAATCGTCAGCATGACAAAGCCGACTGAAACAACGTGCTGGTTGATTTGTTTCTTTTGGTGTTCCCGTTTTTCATGGTGTTCGCTCCAGAAAACTTGACAGCCGAGAAAAAACGGCACAGCACCTAAACCAGCGATGAACTGCTGGGGAAGCAGTTTAATCCCGAAACTGCCTAGATCGCTGGCGAAAACAATCATCGCAAAGGCAATCACTTGGCCGATGAAAACTTTCCAAATATCGCCCCGTGATTTAGCGGCGGGTTCGTTGACGGCCACCATCAGAAAAGTGACCAGTAAAAATAAGTCGTCCATATCAGTTGCCAGAAAGGCGAAAGTGGCCGGCAGTAAATTGGCGAGCATGTTTGAACCTCCTTTGAAAACGAAAAGAGGCCTAGGATGTTCCTAGACCTCTTCACTATAACACGAGTTTTCAATTGAAGGTTACAACATGGCTGCACCGACCAGAACGATGCACAAACCGAGAAAGGCGGCCAGGGTCAGATGACTGGCCCGCCGCTGATCCTGATGCCGGATGATCTTCAGCAGCCACCAGCCGATGCTGGCCAGAAAGCAGATGCTCATCCCTAAAAAGAGGATCAAAAAAAGCGTCATTTTCATTGACTGATTGCACTGCTTTGAGCGAGCAGCCGTAATTTACGCTGGTTCCAAAATGTTTCGGATAAATTACGGTAGTAGATCTGGATGCCGCAGTGCGGGCAATCTTTAAGTCCATATTCCATTTCATGCTGGCACACCGGACATTCGAATTCCGGCTGTACCGTTGCTTCTGCTGCGGATGGTTCTGTCATGTCAAATGCCTCCTTAAGCTTGATCGGATGTCGAGCGATTCGGTAGAAAACGGATCAGACGACCGACTTGATCGGCCTCATCGGCCAGTTCGCTGGCCCGGGTTTGGGGCAGTAAAAAAGTCATCTCCATTTTGTGGGGATCAAGATCGTGGGTCACCGTGATCAAAGTGAGAAAGGAGTTTTTATCCTTTTTAAAAATCGGCAGTTCCCGAAATGTATATTGTAAGATTTGAGCAGCATCTTCCTTAAAGGGCTCTAAAAAGTGGCTTAAAACACGGTAGGCATAGTATAAAGTCTCCGCATAGGTCACTCCCTTTGCTGAAAGATCGGGAATGTTTAAAAAGTGGATTTCATATCCGGCGTCCGTTTTGAGATTTAAAACACCAAATACGTAACGCGGTTGTTGTTTCACAACCATTTTATCAGCCTCCGTATTCCTAGAAAAAATACTATCTAACATTATAACGGTGTAAGAAGAATATAACAAATGTTTTAGAAATTGGTGGCTTTTCATGGAAATTTAAAAATTGGGTACACAAACAAAAGATCGTATGCTATACTTATAAATGTATTGCGGGTGTAGTTTAGTGGTAAAACACAAGCTTCCCAAGCTTGCGTCGCGAGTCCGATTCTCGTCACCCGCTTTTTTAGTAAAAGAATAGTTAGTCTGGTTTTTGATAGCGAGTCCAGGATGGTGAAAGCTGGGTAAAAACGAATTAACGGCGCGCTTTTACGGAGTATCATCAATTGAATTAAAGTGGACATCTGTCAATTAGAGTGGTACCGCGGGTAAAGCTCGTCTCTTTCATTTTCATGAAAGAGGCTTTTTTATTACTCACGGTCATAACGGAGGAAAAAACGATGGAATTCAAACAACAAGTTGTGACGGCTTTACAGCAAGCCATTGGCGCTCAGCTCGACGCACGTACAATCGCAAAAGGAATTGAAATCCCTAAGTCATCTGATTTAGGCGATTATGCCTTCCCAACGTTTATGCTGGCCAAAATTTTTCATAAAGCACCGCAGAAAATTGCTGAAGAAATTGTCGGTAAAATCGACCAGCAAGGGTTCGAAAAAGTACAGGCTGTCGGCGCTTATGTCAACTTTTTCTTAGACAAGCAGTCATTCAGTCGTGATGTTTTGCAGACAATCTTGGTTAAAGGCGACAGCTACGGCAATGCCAATACCGGTCATGGCGGCAATGTGCCGATCGATATGTCGTCGCCGAATATCGCCAAGCCGATGTCGATGGGGCATTTGCGTTCGACGGTTATCGGGAATTCATTAGCCAATATTCTGCGCAAAATCGGCTATAATCCGATTAAAATCAATCATTTAGGCGACTGGGGTACCCAGTTCGGCAAGCTGATTGTCGGCTACAAAAAATGGGGCAGCGAAGCAGACGTTAAGGCTGATCCGATTACCAATTTGAACAAGTATTATGTGCGGTTCCATAAAGAAGACGTTGAGCATCCCGAACTTGATGATGAAGCTCGTGAATGGTTCAAGAAACTCGAAAACGGCGACCCCGAAGCGATGCATCTTTGGAAATGGTTCCGTGAAATCTCATTGAGTGAATTTAGCCACATTTACGATGTGCTTGGCATTGAATTTGATTCTTACAAAGGGGAAGCTTTCTACAACGATAAAATGGATGCCGTCATCCAAGAACTCGAAGAAAAGCATTTGCTGGAAGAAAGCCAAGGGGCTGAAGTCGTCAATCTCGATTCGTACAATTTGTCGCCGGCGATGATTCGCAAATCTGATGGGGCTTCCTTGTACATGACCCGTGATTTAGCCGCTGCGATTTACCGGATGAACACTTACAACTTCGTTCAATCCTTGTATGTCGTTGGGAATGAACAGGCCCTGCATTTCGACCAGCTCAAAGCCGTTTTGAAGGAAATGGGCGATGACTGGGCCGATAATATTCATCATATTGCCTTTGGTCTGATTACTTCCGGCGGTAAGAAATTATCGACTCGGAAGGGCAATGTCATCCTGCTTGAAGGCGTGCTGAAGGATGCTGTTTTACTGGCTCAAGCACAAATCGAGGCCAAGAACCCGACCCTTAAGAATAAGGACCAGGTTGCTAAGGATGTCGGTGTCGGTGCCGTTGTCTTCCATGATCTCAAGAACGATCGGATGGACAGCTTCGACTTCAACCTTGAAGAAGTGGTTCGTTTCGAAGGGGAAACTGGTCCGTATGTTCAATATACGAATGCTCGTGCCCAAAGCATCTTGCGGAAAGCTGCGGTCGAAATTGACCGGGATGCCGACGATTTGACCTTGACCGACCCTGAAGCTTGGAACGTTTTGAAGGCATTGGGCGATTACCCAGCTGCCATCGAACGGGCTGCCAAAGAATACGAACCGTCTGTCATTGCCAAGTATACGTTACGGTTAGCCAAGGCCTTTAACCAGTACTATGCACATTCGAAGATTCTTGAAGCCAATGCGGAACGCAATGCTCGTTTGGCCTTGGTGGACAGTGTCAGCCGGGTGCTGCAGAATGCACTGGCTTTGTTAGGTGTCAATGCACCGTCCGAAATGTAAAATGAATAAAAATGCACTTGCCGTCTGATTCTGTCAGGTGAAACAAAAGACTGTCTTGATTTCAAGGCAGCCTTTTTTAGGAACGGAATGCATGTCTGCACGCTTGATTGGCAGCAAAAGTCTGTTTTCAAGGATTCGGATGAACTGGTTATTTTCGAGCCGTTTGCGTATGAATATGCAAAATGACGTCTGAATCTGGTATACTAGCTGTAGAATCTGAGTGAACTAAGATTAGAAGGTGATCGTGTGAAGAAGTCAGAACGACAAGCACGTTTAGAACAAATAATCGATCGACATGTAGTTTCGACACAGGAAGAATTATTGCAACTGTTACGGGATGAAGGCATTGATGCTACGCAGGCAACGATCTCACGGGACATTCGTGAGATGCAGATCGTCAAGGCGCGAGATTCAAATGGGGTGCTGCGTTATACGATTTTCCATGCCGATGATCGTTCACAAGAAGAACGGCTCCACGACACGATCCAACATGTGGTCGCCAAGATCACGCAAGTTCAATTTTTAAATGTGATCCGGACCTTGCCTAGTAATGGCAATCTATTGGCCGCAATTCTCGATGATATTTACTTGCCGGAAGTCGTCGGAACGGTAGCTGGGTATGACACAATTGTCGTGATCAGTCCGGATGTTGCTGCGGCGACCCATGTCAACAAAATGGTCAACCAGTATATCCAAACCAATCATGTCAGCCAGGATGATTAACGAAAAATAAATTTAGGTTAAAAAACTGTGCCAGAAGAATCTGGTGCACAAAAAGATGGCGTTCTAAGTAGTGTTTCACCACTTAGAACGCCATCTTTATTTTGACAAGTTGACATTGCCAAACAGTCATGACGGGAAAGTCAAAAAACGACTTTTAACAGGTGCCCTTTTTAGTCTTTTAAGGGGGCTGGGACTGACAGCCGGATAAAGGTAAATGGAATTGTTAATGTCATCCGATTAGCATGGAGATGCATCCGGTGTTCAAGAGCGGCATCGGAATCATACAACGGGTCATTGAGCAGTGGGTGTCCTAAAGCCGCCAGATGAACGCGAATTTGGTGCGTGCGGCCGGTTTCAAGGGTGAGCTGAATGCGAGTCGTTGTGGCGGTCCGGCTTAAAACCTGATAATGGGTGCGAGCTGCTAGTCCATGGTCATAATCGACGGTGCGTTTGCGTTTATCAGTCGGATCGAGTCCAATCGGCAGGTCGATTGTCCCTTGAGACGGTTCAAGTCGGCCCCGTACATCGGCAATGTAGGACCGCTGCATCGTTTTTAACGCCAGCTGCCGGTTTAAAGGGGCAACAACGGCCGGCGATTTAGCGATCAGGAGGGCGCCGCTTGTGGCCATATCCAACCGGTGAATCATATAAGGGCGTTCCTGTTTGGCGGCTAAATAACTGGCGGCGACATTCATCATGGTGCCAGTCTCATCCGGCCGATTCGGATGCGATTTGACGCCGCTGGGTTTATTGACAATCAGCAGGTCAGCCGTTTCATATAAAACGTCCAATGGGAAGGCCTGGCTGGGTAGATAATGCTGGTCGGCGATGCCTAAATCGGTGAAATGCATCCAGATTCGATCGCCGCCATGCACATCAGTATTGATTGATTGGTAACGACCGTTGATCAGAATCTGCTGTTGACTGCGGAGCTGGTGCTGAGTCTTGCGGGGCAGCAGCCATTCACGCAGCAAAGTACGAATCGGACGGGGCTGGAACGACATCGGCAGCCGGACTTCTTTAGTGGCTTGAACAGGCATCTGAAAACTCCCTTTCGTAAAATATTAAACTTGCGGTAAATTCAGTCTGAAGGTGGAGGAACCTTTAGAGGGCTATGGTACAATGAAACAGTAATTTAAGTCATTGGAGTGCGAATATGAGAAATCAGGAAGAAACATGGTGGACAAAGACCAAACGCGTCCTCAATCGGATCTGGCAGTTTATCCATCCCTATTTAGCAAGAATGTGGCATGCAATCCGTGTTTTCTGGCATCGTTTCCAGCTGACCCGCTGGCTGCTGCTTCTTTTTCTGAGCCTGTTTTTAGTGGCCAGCATTTACTTCACCTATAAAGCCAAAACGGCCAATGTCGGCGACCTGAAGGCGACTTTGCAGACGAAAACGATTGTCTATGATTCTAAAGATCAAAAGGCCGGCGAATTATACTCTCAGAAAGGGACTTATGTCAGTTTAGACAAAATTTCACCGGAAATCCAGAATGCGGTCATTTCGACTGAGGACCGTTCCTTCTATACGAATCCCGGTTTCAGCATCAAAGGCATCCTGCGGGCGGCAGTCGGCTATGTCATCCACCACGGCGAAATCGTCGGCGGCGGGAGTACGATTACCCAGCAGCTTGCCAAAAATGCACTGCTGACGCAGAAACAGACGCTGTTCCGTAAAGTGGAAGAACTGTTTCTGGCCATTGAAATCACCCATACGTATTCAAAGAAAGATATCCTGACGATGTATCTCAATAATGCGTACTTCGGGAACGGGGTCTGGGGGGTTCAGGACGCTTCCCGCCGGTACTTTGGGCAAAATGCCAGCCAGCTGGATGCAAGCAAAGGGGCTGCCATGGCCGCCATGCTGCGCAGTCCTAGTTATTATAACCCTGTTGACCATCTCGACAATGCCACTTCCCGGCGTAATTTAATCTTAGGGCTGATGGTTGATAATAAAAAACTGACGCAATCGCAAGCAAATGCAGCGAAGCGTGAGCAGTTAGTCGTCAAAAACACCTATACGCAGGGGGACGGCTACAAATATCCGTATTATTTCGATGCCGTCATCAACGAAGCCATCAGTCGTTACGGCCTGACTGAAGAAGAAATTATGAATAAGGGTTACAAGATTTATACGTCCCTCAATCAGACTTATCAAACTGAAATGCAAACGGCTTTCGATGACGATTCGGCTTTCCCAACCAATGCCAGTGATGGCACCAAGGTGCAGAGCAGTTCGATTGCCTTTGATCCTAGTACTGGCGGTGTCGTCGCCGTCGTTGGCGGACGGGGCACCCATGTCTTTCGTGGTTTCAACCGGGCAACCCAGATGAAACGGTCGCCGGGTTCGACAATCAAACCACTGGCTGTGTACACACCAGCGCTTGAAAATGGGTTCCATTACGATTCCAACTTGACCGATAAAAAGATTTCCTATGGGTCGACCCATTATACGCCGACCAACCCAACGGGCGAATATCTCGGCCAGGTGCCGATGTATGAAGCACTGGCGCAAAGCCTGAATGCACCGGCTGTCTGGACATTGAATAAAATCGGTTTGTCCAAAGGGGTCAAGAGTGTTGAAAAATTCGGAATCAATGTTCCGAAGAAAAATCAGCACTTAGGCTTGGCACTTGGTGATATCAACGTGTCGCCGTACCAGATGGCGCATGCCTACACAGCGTTTGCCAATAATGGCAAGATGGCTGATGACCACTTCATCACCAAGATCGTCGATGCGACTGGGGCGACAATCGTCGATAATACCAAGGTCAAAAATAAGACCGTTCTCAGCAAGAGCAATGCCACTGAGATGACCAGCATGATGATGGATGTCTTCAAAGGCAACGGGACCGGCGCTTCAGCCAAGCCGGACGGCTATACGGTTGCTGGCAAGACGGGGAGTACGCAGGTGCCGAATAGTTATGGCTACGGGACCAAAGACCAGTGGCTAGTCGGGTATACGCCGGATATCGTCGTGGCGACTTGGATTGGGTTCGACCAAACGGATCAGTCGCATTTCCTACAGGGAACGAGTGAATCCGGCGTCGCCAAGATTTGGAAGCTGGAAATGGAAGATATCCTGCCGAGCACGCCGAATACGAAATTTACGACCAATGATGCACAGTCGATTGCTGAAGCAAAGAGTGAAACTAAGAATAAAACAACTTCTTCGGCCGAAAATTGGGTCGGCAACCTCAAGGACAGCATCAACGAAGGTGTTTCAAAGGCGAGTCAATGGTTCAGCCAATTAAAAGGCGCCTTTGGCAACTAGTTTAAAATCAGGTATAATACATTTAAGCGTTTTAATATGATTAGGAGGCCGTAGACAACATGGCAAATGAAATTTTTGATACCGCACGCAAATTACAAACAGAATTAGCAGCATCTCCAGAATTCATGGCTTTACAGACTGCATTTGCAAACATGAAGAAAGACGATGTGGCTTACAGCTTATTCAAGCAATTCCAAGACGTTCAGGTCGAACTGCAGCAAAAGCAGATTAAAGGTGAAGACCTGACCGACGATGAAATCGACAAAGCACAGGCATTGGCTCAAAAAGTGGGCAACATCCAAGTCATCAAAGACTTGATGGCCAAGGAACGTGAAATGAGCAAGTTCGTCGATGAAATGAACAAGATCATCTCCAAGCCGATCACAGACTTATACCAAGGTAAATAATTTGTGAAAGGACGCCTGTTCAGGGCGTTCTTTTTCGTTGAAACAGAAATCAGGGGAGTGCAATGGCAAAAAAATTATTTGATTTTCAAGACGGCGAGCAGCTAGAGATCCCGGTGCTGATCAAGAGTGCGGACGTTCGGATTGCCAAAAACGGCAAAAAATTCATTGCCTTTACGTTTGAAGATGAATCCGGCCAGATTACCGGTAAATACTGGAATGCCTCTGAGCCGGACATCGAACGCTTTCAGACGGGCAAAGTGGTCCATTTGAAGGGCAAACGGGAACGGTATCAGGGCAATCCGCAGATTAAAATCTATCAATTGAAATTAGTGGACGCTGCCGAACAGGATGCGGCGGCATATGTCCCGCATGCGCCGGAGAAAAAGGCCACGATGCAAGATGAATTGCAAAGCTACGTGTTTGAAATCACCAATGCCGACTGGAGCCGGGTGGTCCGGACGCTGCTGAAGAAGAACGGTGCCAAGTTTTTTGAGGCCCCAGCCGCCAAAACGAACCACCACGCTTTTGAAGGCGGATTGGCTTACCACACGTTATCGATTCTGAAAATGGCAAAATCGGTGTCCGACCAATATCCGCAGTTAAATCGATCGCTCTTGTACGCTGGCGCAATCCTCCACGATATGGGCAAGGTAATCGAACTGACGGGTCCGATTTCAACGACGTATTCATTGGCTGGCAATCTAATCGGGCATATCGTCCTGATCGATGAGGAGATTGTCCTGGCCTGTCAAGAACTCAAAATCGATATTTATTCCGAAAATATGTTGCTCTTGCGGCATGTGGTCTTGGCGCATCATGGTCTGCTGGAATATGGCTCGCCGGAACGGCCGAAGATCATGGAAGCCGAAGTCTTGCATGATCTGGATGATATGGATGCTTCAATCACGATGATGTCGACGGCACTGCAGCACACCGATGCGGGTGAGTATACCGAACGGCTCTTTGCGATGGACGGACGTACTTTCTACCGGCCGCACGACAAGCCGCAAAGTCATGACGAATAAAAAATTTAAACCCAAAAAAAGAGTCCCCAGAAATGGGAACTCTTTTTGATTGATTCACGTTTATTTAGAGGAGCTTGATGAACCGACATAATCGGACAAGATGTTCTTCAAATCGCTATCCTTGATTGAAACGTTGGCCTTCTTCAGGACTTTCGAAACGACACTGTTCATAACTGTGGAATCTTGCATCCAGCCGTCATAAACTTGTTGTGTCAATTCAGCCTTGTGGCTTGCCATGGTCCCCTTACCAGGGTTCTTAATCATGCGAATGACATGGTAGCCATATTGTGTCTTAACAGGTGTTGTCGTGATTTCGCCGGTCTTCAGCTTGAAGGCAGCCTTCTTAAAGGTTGAGTCCAAGGAAGTATCGGTGCTATCGAAGGCGGACAACTTGCCGGCATCATTCTTAGTACCAGTATCTGTTGAGTACTTCTTGGCTAACTTCTTGAATTCGGCTTCGGTATTGTTTGCTTGTAAGTCTTTGATGATGGTTTCAGCAGTTGACTTCTTAGAAACTAAGATGTGCTGTACTTGGACCTTAGGTTCGTAAGACTTCCATTGCTTCTTCAAATCAGCATTTGTGACTTTCTTGTTGGCTTTCAAAGCGGCTTCTTCCAACATGTTCAAACGAATGCTCTTCTTAAAGCTGGATTTCGTTAAGCTGTTTTGTTCCAAAACGGCTGAGAAAGAAGAACCATATTGTGACTTGTACTTGTTGTATTCCTTGTCGACTTTCTTAGAAGAAACTTTGCTGCCGTATTGGTTTTCCAAAGCCTTGGTTAAGATCATCGTCTGCAAGGTCTGCTTGCCGGCGGATGACTTCTTCATTTCGTCATAATATTGTTCCTGAGTGATTTTGCCACCCTTTAATGTTGCGACTGTCTTGCCGCCAGCAGAACAACCTGCCAGGGTCATCGATAAAGCCAAAACTAATCCCGCTGCTGCAGCGAGCCATTTTTTCTTCAAAATATCCCACATCCTTCGTGATTTTTTTGTTTGGAAATCCAGCTAATTCGCTTTCTAATATAACATAAATGCAATTTTGAAAACAGAAGTTCACAGAAGTTTCATACTTTCATATGACTTTCATCGCAAAGCTAATCGGTTGGTGCAGATTGGCCGGTGTCGCTTTGTAATTTGTCGACCGATTTTTGGATTTGGTCCATGCGGGGCTGGGATTCGTATTCGAATGTATCCAAGGTCTTAGTAATGTCTTTGACGGTGGTGTCGCTGGCATTTTGCACTTCACTGGCAAAATCCTGAGCGGCTTTTTGCAAAGATGTCACGCTGGCACTCAAGCCATTGATAGCATCCCGAATCCCTAACACATAATCCCGAATTGCATTTTGCCGCTGCACACCCGTCAGGTGAGTTGTGGCGAGTGCATACAGGGCACCACTGATGCCCCCGATTAACAATCCCTTTTTAAAATTCATTTGCTGGCCTCCAGTTGGGCATGGATATCGTCCGCAATTTTCTGCAGATCAGCTTGCGAGTAATCATCGGAATGATCACCGAAGTGAATCGAGAAATCGTCTGCTTCCGAGTAACGGGGAATCAGATGAAAATGAGAATGGAAAACGGATTGATAGGCGATTTCACCATTGTTATTGATAATATTCATTCCTTTGATGGCTGGGTTGGAAGCTTTGATGGCCCGTGCAATCATCGGAATCCGTTTGAATACTTCTCCGGCCAGGTCGGCATCATAAGCAAAGATGTCCGGCACATGCTTCTTCGGGACCACCAATGTGTGGCCAGGCGTCGTCTGCGTCAGATCTAAAAAGGCTTTGACGACATCGTCTTCATAAACAGTCGTGCTGGGAATCTCACCAGCGACGATTTTGCAAAATACACAGTCTTGCATAGGGAGAACTCCTCCTTTGTGGTTTCATTCGTGATTGATTTCATGCTATCATAAAGTAGCTTAAAAAAACAGTTCACATCTAATGAGAGAACCAACTAGAGGAAGTCGAAAATATGAGTCTTGAAGTAAAACACTTAACGGGCGGTTATGCCCAAGTACCAGTTTTGAAAGACGTCAGCTTTACTGTGCCGGACGGCGAGATTGTTGCGCTGATCGGTTTGAATGGGGCCGGCAAATCGACCACGATCAAACACATCATCGGTGTTCTGACCCCGATGAAAGGGACAATCGCAGTGAACGGACTGACATTGGCGAAAAATCCGGATGCCTACCACCAGCAGATTGCTTATGTGCCGGAAACACCGGTTTTATATCCGGAGCTGACCTTAAAAGAACACATTGAAATGACAATCTTAGCTTACGACCTCGACCATGATGAAACGTGGCAACGGGCGCACCGGTTGTTGAAGATGTTCCGGCTCGATAATAAGTTAGACTGGTTTCCAATTCATTTTTCCAAAGGGATGCGGCAAAAAGTGATGATTGTCTGTGCCTTTATGACCCAGGCCAGTTTATACATCATCGATGAGCCGTTCACGGGACTTGATCCGCTGGCCATCAATGATTTGCTGACGATTGTCAACGAAAAGAAGCAGGAGGGGGCGTCGGTGTTCATGTCGACCCATATCCTCGATACAGCGCAGAAGTATGCCGATCAGTTTGTCCTCCTCAATCACGGCCGGGTTCGTGCCGAAGGTACCCTCAAGCAGCTTGAGGAGCAGTTCCACATGAGCGCCGCCGATCTGGATGATATTTATCTGCAGATGACGAAGGAGGAGGCGGATCCCGATGACTGATCTCTGGTCGCAACGCTTAGCCAAGCACCAGCGCCAGCAGTTCAAGTATTTGCGGCTCGTCTTCAACGATCATTTTGTGATTGCCCTAATCTTTATGCTGGGCGGCCTAGGCTATGCCTATTCGAATGCTTTGAAGGGGCTGACCCATCCGGTTTGGTGGGCCAAGCCATTGGGACTGATTGTCCTGCTAATCGTGCTTGGTTTCGGCCACTTAGCCACTTTGGTGGAAGAGGCCGATACGGTGTTTCTGCTGCCGAAAGAAGAATCGTTTCCAGCCTATTTGGAACGGGCCTGGCGGTATAGTTTGTTGCTGCCGAGTATCGTGATGATTTTTGCCGTGCTGGCGTTAGCACCGTTTCTGTGGATCGGCGCCGGCATGACGATGTGGGGCTTGCTGTTCCTAGGTGTGACCGAACTGGTGCTCAAAGCTCTCAATTTGAAATTAGCCGTCCTGCAGCGTTATCAGATGGCCAATTGGCAGCAGCACACTAGCTGGCTGTTTTACGGTTTCAGTTTGCTGGTCTTAGCAGCCGCTTTCTACATCCACCCGTTGGTCGGAGTGGTACTGGCAGTCCTAGGCGCCGTTTATGCGCGCATGCAGCAGCGGCAAGTCGGCCATTTTCATTTGCGCTGGCAGTACTTAGCCGCCACCGAAAAGACCCGCATGTTTAATTTGTACCGTTTCTACAACCTGTTTACCGACGTGCCGGGAATGGGCAGCCGGGTCAAACGCCGTAGCTACCTTGATTTCATCGCCAATTGGGTCAAGCCAACTCATGACGATGCTTATGGCTACTTGTTCATTCGGGGCTTTTTGCGGGGCACCGAATACAGTGGCTTGTACATCCGGTTTGTGATTCTAGGCAGCATTATTCTGTACTTCAGTTCGCAGTGGGTGCTGGCACTGATTTTGTTCGCCTTGTTCCTGTATATGACAGGCTTTCAACTGCTGCCGTTTTATCATCAGTACGACGGCATTATCTTTACCCATTTGTACCCGTTGTCTGACCAGCAGAAGCAGCGTTCCTTCGAACGGCTGGTCCAATGGTTAATGGGCGTTCAATGGGGAATTGGTGCCTTGGTGATTCTGGTCGTCTGGAAATTCACCATGCCGACAGCGATTATTCTCATCGCAACGTTTGTCGAAGTATTAGCGTTTGTCAGAATCTATACGCCGCAACGCTTGCGTCCGCAAAAAAGAATTATTCGTTAACACGAATCGCATCCAAGCAATTTTTGCTGGGGTGCGATTTTGGCTTGACGGTATTTTAAATACTCTTTAAAATAGGGAAAGAGAAAAAAATGAGTTGTCTTCCAAAACTCAAAGTGAGGGGGATTGCCGATGGACTTCGACTTAAATGCCGATTGGCAAATCCGTTCAGCAGGTGGGAATACTGGAAGTGCCTTTATGGGCATCCATGCAACGGAAAAAGTATTTTTAAAACGGAACAGTTCGCCGTTTTTAGCTGCACTCTCGGTTGAGGGCATCACGCCCCGGCTGATTTGGACCAAACGGATCGCGAATGGCGATGTGCTGACGGCCCAAGAGTGGCTGAACGGCCGGACCTTGACCCGAGATGAGATGAATAGTGCCCAAGTGGCGCATTTGCTGCGGCAAGTGCATACGTCCCGGCTGCTTAAGAAAATGCTGGTCAAAGTCGGCGGGCAGGCATACACGCCCAGCCGGCTGCTGCGGCATTACGAGCAGGGGCTGCCGCTGGCCCTGCGGCAGAATGATTTTTTGGAAAAAGTCGCTTTTTTCCTTAATAAAAACCAGCCGCAGTTTTCAAAAAATGCGTTTGAAGTTTGTCACGGCGACCTGAATCATAAAAACTGGCTGCTGTCGGACCAGAAACGTTTATACTTGGTCGACTGGGATTCGGCAATGTTAGCTGATCCGGCCGTCGACCTGAGCATGGTTTTATTTCAGTATGTGCCCCGTGCCGATTGGACGGAGTGGGTCGCCAGCTACGGCTTGGAATTAACGACCCCATTATTGACCCGTATTCATTGGTACGGCTGTCTGCATTTGTTAAATGCCATTCGTGCCCATTATGAGGAATGCCGGTTTACGGAAATGAATCAGGCGATACTTTTATTAGAACATTTTTTTAAGAAGGACTAACGAGATGAGGCGTGCGAGCGCCTCATTCTTTTGTGAGAGGACGTTAACATGAGATTACGAAACAAACCATGGGCCAAAGACCTGATTGCGGCCAATCCGCAGTGGATTTTGGTCAATCCGGTCGGGATGCAGGGCAAATGGCAAAGCCGCTTCGCCCAGAAACAGCCGTTGTCGATTGAAGTCGGTTCCGGCAAAGGCCGGTTTATTACCGAAATGGCGCAAAAATATCCGGACCGCAATTTTATTGCGATTGAAGTTCAGGAATCGGCGATTGCGATGGTCCTGAAAAAGCAGGTCGATTTGCAGCTGGACAATCTGCAGTTATTGCTGGGCGACGGGGCCGAGCTGACCGAATATTTTGCACCGGAAGAAGTCAGCACGGTTTACTTGAATTTCTCCGACCCATGGCCAAAGACACGGCATGAAAAACGGCGGCTGACGTATAAAGATTTCCTGAAACAATATGAAACGGTTTTGCAGCCAGCTGGCGAGCTCGAATTCAAGACTGATAATCAAGGCTTGTTCGAATATTCGCTGATTTCACTGAACCACTACGGGATGGAATTCGACCGTGTGTCGCTCAATCTGCACCAGAGTCAATGGGCTGACGACAATGTCATGACCGAATACGAACAGAAATTCAGCGCCAAGGGCCAGCCGATTTTTCAGTTATGTGCGCACTTTAAATAAGTGCCAGCAGACTAGACAATTTAGAAAAAAAGCGTATAGTAGAGGTATCAAGAACGGTTACTAAAAGTAAGGAGATTGATTCAAATGGAAATTTTAGATCAAGCTAGTTATCAAAATTTAAAACAAACGCTTGCCACTGGTAAGCATATCCTTTTCTTTACCGCCGATTGGTGCCCAGACTGCCGGTTTATCAAACCAGTGATGCCTGAAATCGAAGCCGATTATCCGGATTATCAATTTATCCAGGTCGATCGGGACGAATTCATCGATCTCTGCCAAGAGATGGGAATCATGGGGATTCCTAGTTTTGTCATCTATCAGGACGGCAAAGAAACCGGACGCTTTGTGAATAAAGATCGTAAGACAAAGAAACAGGTCGAAGATTTTATCGATTCCGTCGCGGCCTAACGTCATAAAGGAGATTTGAAAACAGATGTTGATTACAAGTTTAAATAAA
Organism: Lactobacillus selangorensis; assembly: GCF_001437205.1. Lineage (GTDB taxonomy): Bacteria > Bacillota > Bacilli > Lactobacillales > Lactobacillaceae > Paralactobacillus > Paralactobacillus selangorensis. The sequence goes on from NZ_JQAZ01000001.1 coordinate 28,313, forward strand.
GCAGTTTTTCCAAATGTACTCGTTGCAATCGTGGCACCGAACGCCGACCATCAGGACAGCGAACAAAAAGACGACATCGTCCGTGTATTTGCCACCGACGACCAGCGGACATTGGGGTACAACTTTTTAGCGATTGATCGGATTCTGCCGGAATTAGATCAAAACGGCCAGGTCATCTTGTCAGAAGCACAAGTTGCTAAGCTGAATGCCGCTCTTGAAACAGCCGGTTTTCAAGGTGAGCTGGTTGCCCAGACACAGTCTAAATTTGTGGTCGGCTTCGTCAAAGAAGTCAAAAAACATCCCGATTCAGATCATCTGCATATTACCCAGGTAGAAGTCGCAGACGGCCAGACCCTGCAGATTGTCTGCGGGGCGGCCAATGTTGCTGAAGGTCAGAAAGTGGTTGTCTGCGAGATTGGGGCAATGATGCCAAGCGGCCAGATTATCTGGCCCGGCAAGCTGCGTGGTGTCACAAGCGACGGCATGTTAGCCGCTGCTCGTGAATTGGCACTGCCGAATGCACCGCAGAAACATGGCATTTTAATCCTGCCTGCCAGTGCGCAAACCGGTGCACCTTTTGATTTCGAAAAAGGGGCCGCTTTAGTCGCACAACAAAACGTTTAACCATTCCTAAAAATCAGTCCGCCGTGTGCGGGCTTTTTTTGCGGCTTCTTTTAAATCGCCCTAAAAATCACTGGGAAGCATGTTAAAATGAAATTAGACTAATTTAAACGAAGAAGGATTGAAAATCATGGATGAGCATTATGATGGGCCGGCTTTTTATCGGCAGAATGAACGGCAGCCACAGCAGGCGGCCTCACAAGCACAGCGTCCGGTTCGCAGTGCATCCGCAGCACAAGTGTCGCAAGCACCTGCGTCAGTGGCCAGTTCTTCAGAAGAAGAACCGCTCGATGCTGCTTTGCCGCATGTCCGCCAAGAAGCCAAACGGGAGCATCTGGCTCGCCATTTAGGAACGAATGAGGAGTGGCATTGGCAAGTGCCGCTCGATGAATATAAGCACATTTTGGAAGAATTGCATAAGACGCCGGATGAATATTACCTGTTCGGGTCGTTGGAAGATGAAGAACCCAACGTGGCGCCGATTGAGAACACAGCGAGTGCAACGATTCTTTTCAGTCCGGAAGAATCGTCAGTGGCAGCCGCTGATTCAGAAGTAGTCTCCTCAGCGGCAGAGACAGGAGAATCAACGGTTGCTCCGACCTCAGCCGCACCAGCTATCGTTAGTGAAGCTGTTCCTGAAGAAACAGCAACCAGTTCGGAACCCGAATCGGTTGCAGACACGACAACGGAAATCAAATCGGAAGAACCTGTCGCAGAAGATAGGACAGCCGTAATGACGACAGAAGCTCCCTCAGAGGACAGCATCGAAGCGACGACTGAAGCAACGGTCCAGCGAATTCCGGCAACCGTCAGCGAGTTTTATGGAAACCTGCATCAGCAGCGTTTAACGCCGAACAGTCTGGCTGAGAAAAAGCCGGTTCAGTCCCAACAACTCAGTTACAAAGCACGTAAAAAACTGTTGAAGCAGCAGCGGCAGTTGCGGCGCAGTTTGGCGGAGGAAAAGTCTTCAGCTGCCAGTGCTGTGACCGAAACTGAAACCACGACAGCACCGACTGAGGAAACTACGGTTGAAATAACGAGTGCACCGACAACGGCCATCACCAGTGCGCCAACAACAGCAGCGACTAGCGTTCCGACTGAGGAAGCAACGATGGCCCCTACACAAGTTCCGACCGTTGCTGTGACGGTGGCGCCAACTGCTATGCCGACTGAGGAAGCGACCAGTATCCCGACGCAAGTAGCAGTGGCCGCACCGACAACTGCTCCCACTCAGGCACCGGTAACGGTGAGTACAACCGCCGAAGCAGCGCCAGTAATTGATACAGCCGTTGCGGCGGCCTATCAAATGCCGCCGCTGTCGTTATTGCCGGCACCAGTGATTCCAGATGAATCTGAAATGCAAACGTGGGCGCAAGACCAGGCTCAGACACTGGATGAAACGCTGGAAGCTTTTCATGTCAAGGCTCACGTTACCCATTGGACAACTGGTCCAGCCGTCACACAATTCGAAGTGGCGCTCGATCGGGGGGTCAAGGTCAACAAAATCACCAATTTGAATGACGACTTGAAATTGGCCTTAGCGGCAAAAGACATTCGCATCGAAGCACCGATTCCGGGCAAACGGACGGTCGGCATTGAAATCCCGAATTTGAAGTCGCGACCGGTGATGCTGTCGGAAGTGATGCGTTCGCCGGAATTCCAGAACAGCAAATCACCGTTAACAGTGGCACTGGGCGTCAATTTATTCGGCAAGCCGATGGTGACGGACATCAATAAAATGCCGCATGGTTTGATTGCCGGTGCGACGGGCTCTGGGAAGAGTGTCTTCATCAACAGTGTGATTGTGTCCTTGCTGTATAAGGCCAAACCGAATGAAGTCAAACTGCTGCTGATTGATCCGAAGGAAGTTGAATTGGCACCGTATAACGGACTGCCGCATCTGCTATCGCCGGTTATTTCCGATCCGCAGGCCGCTGCAGCCGCTTTGAAGTGGGCCGTCAACGAAATGGATAATCGGTATAAGAAACTCGCCGCAGCGGGTGTCCGCAACATCAAGCAGTTTAATGAAAAGGCTCGGGCCAATGGCGATGATGGTTTAATCATGCCGTATATCGTCATCATTATCGACGAGCTGGCCGACTTGATGATGGTGGCCTCGAGCGAAGTGCAGGATTATATTGCCCGCATCACCCAGAAAGCACGAGCGGCCGGCCTGCATCTCTTAGTAGCGACGCAGCGTCCGAGTGTCGATGTCATTACTGGGACCATCAAGAATAACATTCCGACACGAATCGCCTTCATGGTTTCGAGTCAAGTCGATTCACGGACGATCATCGACCAGAGCGGGGCCGAACGACTGCTAGGACGGGGCGATATGCTCTACTTGGGCAATGGTCAGTCGCAGCCGGTCCGAATTCAAGGGACTTATGTTGAAAATGAAGTCGACCAGATTGTCAGTTACGTCAAGAATCAGCAGGGGCCGCATTACGCCTTCAATCCGGATAGTTTGTTGAAAAAAGTGACCCAGACCGAAAATGAAGATGAATTGTGGCCGGATGTGCTTGATTATATTGCCGGTGAAAAGGGTGTCTCGACGTCGAAGCTGCAACGGGTCTTTTCAATCGGTTACAATCGGGCGGCAAAACTGATTGATGACCTTGAAACACGGCATTATATTTCTGGTTCGAATGGTTCGAAGCCACGTGAGGTCTTTTACACTGGAAATTCTGAAACAAATGAATGACAAACCGATGAATCATACGGCGGATATGGTAAACTGAAGTAGTACAAAAAAGCGTCTTGAGACGAAAAAGAGGATATGGCTTATGGCAGAAAAAGAATTATCGAAAGATAAAACCTACTATTTTGTCGGGATCAAAGGTTCCGGTATGGCATCATTGGCATTGTTGCTGCATGATTTAGGGTATCAGGTCGAAGGTTCGGATATTACACAGTACACCTTTACACAAAAGGGACTCGAAGATGCAAACATCAAGATTTATCCGTTTAACAAGGATAATCTGCATGCTGGTTTGTTTGTGATCGCTGGCAATGCATTCGATGATGACCAGGAAGAAATCAAAGCGGCACGTGCGATGGGCTTGCCCGTCATGCGTTACCATGAATTCTTAGGTAAATTTATGCAGCCGTACACCAGCATCGGTGTGGCTGGCACGCATGGCAAGACGAGCACCAGCGGCTTGCTGGCCCACGTTTTAAGCGGTGTTGCAAAGACCAGCTACCTGATTGGCGATGGCTCCGGCAAAGGGGTGCCGAATTCACGTTTCTTCGTTTTTGAAGCGGATGAATACCGGCGTCATTTCTTAGCCTACCATCCTGATTACATGATCATGACCAACATCGATTTCGATCATCCCGACTATTACAAGGATATCGAAGATGTTTACCAAGCCTTCGAAACGGAAGCCAACCAGACACAAAAGGCTGTTTTAGCTTGGGGCGATGACAAAAATCTGCGTCGTTTAAAGGCTGATGTGCCGATTTATTATTACGGTACTAGCGATAAGGATGATTTCCAAGCCGTGAATATCGAACGGACGACAGCTGGTTCTTCGTTTGACGTGATGTACAAAGGCGAATCGATCGGCCGTTACGAAACACCGCTCTATGGGAAACACGGAGTCTTGAACAGCACGGCGGTAATTGCCGTTGCTTATCTTGAAGGCATTCCCAGCGGCGAAGTGGCCCGTGAATTGCGGACGTTCGGCGGGGTAAAACGCCGGTTTGCTGTTTCGACCGTCGGCGATATGACGATTATCGATGATTATGCGCATCATCCAACTGAAATCGAAGCCACATTGGATGCGGCTCGGCAGAAGTTCCCTGATAAGAAGATTATTGCCGTCTTCCAGCCGCATACCTACTCACGGACATTAGCCTTCTTAGATGGCTTCACCAAAGCCCTCGACAAGGCTGATGAAGTGTATATCACCCCCATCTTCGGTTCGGCTCGTGAAAGCAGCGGCAAGGTTTCAGCTGCAGATTTAGCCAAGAAGATCATTCCAAACAAGAGCAAAGGCGTGCTCCATCAAGACGACCTGACTTCCTTATTACAGGAACACAATGCCGTGGTCGTCTTTATGGGTGCCGGCGATATTCAAAAGTATGAAACTGCCTATAAAAAGGCGTTAGAACAACGTTAATCATTGGAAAACAGGGCGGCAAAAAGATTGCCGAACTGTTTTTTTATAAGTATTGACGTTCCATTAAAAACGTGTAAAATGGTCTTACAAATGAAAGAGTAATGACATAAATGAAATACTTTAAAACCTCTTTCGATGGCATTTTGCTAGTAAATTTTGAGAAATGAGGTACAGGACATGCAAGAAAATCAAACGACGTCACGTGACCGTGGCTTAGCGTTATTTTTTAACAAAGTCTATGGGTATATGACTGCTGGAATCGCCGTTTCGGCGGTTGTAGCGTACTTGGTCAGTACCGTCTTTAAAACACAATGGATCAATCTGATCGCCAATAACCGGCTGATCTTCTATGTGATCCTCTTCATTCCGTTCATCCTCGTCTGGGGAGTGAGCCGGAATTCGTATCGGAATCCGACCGGCGGCTTTCTGATGTTCATGCTACTGTCAGTCAGCTATGGGCTGCAATTTTCACTGATTGCGATGTTCTATAGCGGCGCCAATATTGCCGCTGCCTTTGTCAGCAGTGCCGGTGTCTTTGCGGCGATGTCGATTTACGGGCGGGTCACCAAGAATAACCTGTCCAACTGGGGCCGGACGGCATTTGCCTTCCTGATTGGAATTATCATCGCTTCGCTGGTCAACATGTTTATTCATTCGTCGGTCATCAGCTACATTTTGTCGTATGCAACTTTGATTATCTTCATCATCATGACTGCTTCGGACAATCAGAAACTGACGCTGATGTATCAGCGTTACGGGTCAACTGGTCAAGTATCTGTGACTGGGTTAGCCATTCAAGGGGCCCTGAGTCTATACTTGGATTTCATCAACATCTTTTTATCGATTTTGGAAATCTTCGGTTACGGCAGCAACCGCAACTAATTTCAAACGAGTTCAGACAAATCATCTGAACTCGTTTTTTAGTGTGAAAATTTGTTAAAATAGAGGCAGGAACATGAACGGAGGATTTCAATGACACAATCCAAAAAATTACTTTTAATCGATGGCAACAGTGTGGCCTTTCGGGCGTTTTTTGCGATGCACCAGCAGCTCGAGAGCTTTGTCAGTCCAGATGGGCTGCATACGAATGCCATTTATGCGTTCAATAACATGCTCGATATTATTTTGAAGGAAGTCCAGCCTGACTATGCCTTGGCAGCGTTTGATGCTGGCCGGACGACTTTCCGAACGGCCCAGTATGCCGATTATAAAGGCGGCCGTTCGAAGACGCCGGAAGAGTTGTCGGAACAATTTCCGTATTTGCAGGAATTGCTGAAGGATCGGGGCATTACACCATACCAGCTGTCGAATTACGAAGCCGATGATATTATCGGGACACTGGCCCGTGAAGCGGATGAACAGGCGTGGGATACCAGCATTGTGACCGGCGACCGGGATTTGACACAGTTGACGAGCGACCACACCACTGTCGTGATTACCGTAAAAGGGGTCACTCAGCTGGAAAAATACACGCCGCAGCATGTGGAAGACAAAATGGGAATCAAACCGAGTCAGATCATTGACCTGAAGGGGCTGATGGGCGATACGTCCGATAATTATCCGGGTGTGACGAAAGTCGGTCCGAAGACGGCCCTTAAACTGCTCGATGAGTACGGCTCGATTGAAAATCTGTACGACCATGTCGATGAGATGAAAAAGAGCAAGCTCAAGGAACATCTGATTGAAGACAAGAATCAGGCCTTTTTGAGCAAAAAATTGGCGACGATCGACCGGCATGCACCGCTGACACTGGGACTGGCAGATATTCCGTATACGGGTGACCATCTGGAAGAATTGGCCGAATTTTATCGGAAATTGAACTTCAAATCGTTTCTGAATAAGCTGCAGCCGGCTGCCGGTGATGACGGAGCAAATCCGTTTGCCGGCCAGCTCCATGAATACACCGAATTAACAGCCGCTAATCTGGCCGCAGCCCTCAAACCGACGGCACCGCAGGCTTTCGAAATTGAAATGCTTGACGACAATTACCATACCTCCCCAATCGTCGGATTTGTCTTAGGAACGCCAGGCCATTGGTACGTCAGCAGCCAGCCAGAACTCCTGCAAACGGATGCGATGCATGCCTGGCTAGCTGATGAAAGTCGCCGCAAGTATGTTTTTGACGGCAAACGGAATTATGTCGCCGCCAATCGCATGGGCGGCCATTTACAGGGGCTCGAATTCGACCTGCTACTGGCCTCCTATCTGCTTGATGTCAACAACAACAGTAACGACCTCGGTGAAATTGCCCATTCCTATGGGGACATGGATGTGCAGACCGATGCTGAAGTCTATGGAACGGGTGCCCACCGCAGCATGCCGGAGGACGCCAACGTCTTTTACCAGCATCTGACTCAGAAAGCAGCGGCGATTTACCAGCTCGAACCGGATTTATATCAGAAACTGAAGGACCACGAACAGGACCAGCTGTTCCGGGATATGGAAATGCCGTTGTCGGTCGTCTTAGCCGAAATGGAAATTGCCGGGATTACGGTTGATGCCGAACGGTTGAAAAAGATGGGGGCTGAATTCCAGCAGACACTCAAAGTGCTCGAAGAAAAAATCTACAACGAAGCTGGTGAAAAGTTCAATATCAATTCGCCGAAGCAGCTCGGGGTCATTTTATTCGAAAAGATGAACATGCCGGTCATCAAGAAGACGAAAACGGGCTATTCAACTTCTGTGGACGTGCTTGAAAAACTGAAGTCGTATTCGCCGATTATCGATGACATTCTCAATTACCGCCAGATTGCGAAAATTCAGTCGACGTATGTCGAAGGTTTGCTGAAATCGATTCTGCCTGATCATAAGGTGCACACCCGTTATCTGCAGACATTAACGCAAACGGGCCGTTTGTCGTCCGTCGACCCGAACTTGCAGAACATTCCGATTCGTTTGCCGGAAGGCCGCAAGATTCGGCAGGCATTTGTGCCTCGCCAGGACGGTTGGGAGATTTTCTCGTCTGATTATTCGCAGATTGAATTGCGGGTCCTAGCGTCGATTTCCGGTGACACAAATATGCAGGAAGCCTTCAAAGAAGGTCGTGATATCCATGCCAACACGGCGATGAAGATTTTCGGCTTGGATGATCCCAGTCAGGTGACACCGAATATGCGGCGCCAGGCGAAAGCCACGAATTTCGGGATTGTTTATGGAATTAGCGATTACGGTTTATCCCAGAACATTGGGATTTCACGGCCTGAGGCGAAACGGTTCATTGCCGCTTATTTCGAACAATATCCGCAGGTCAAAGAATATACCGAAAAGTCGGTTCAAATTGCACGTGAACAGGGTTATGTTGAAACCCTGTTCCACCGGCGCCGTTATTTGCCTGGCATCCATTCGAAGAACTTCAACGTCCGTTCGTTTGCCGAACGGACTGCGATGAATACGCCGATTCAAGGCAGTGCTGCCGATATTATCAAAGTCGCCATGATCAACATGCAGCAGGCTTTGCGAGCAGAAGGTTTGCAAGCGACAATGCTGCTGCAGGTTCATGATGAACTGATTTTCGAAGCACCGAGCGCCGAAATTGAAACTCTGAAAAAGTTGGTGCCGAAAGTGATGGATTCAGCCGTTAAATTAGCTGTTCCATTAAAAGTTGAAAGTGCCTATGGACCAACGTGGTTCGCTGCAAAATAGAGTTGCCTCAGGGGGACTTTTAAGCTATAATAAGTGCACTTAAAAACGTTATTGAAAGGGGGTCGCTGTGCGGCCCTTTTTGTATGAACATAGAAGGTGAGGGAAACGATGCCAGAATTACCAGAAGTTGAAACGGTCCGGCGTGGCTTAACACGACTTGTGATCGGTAAAAAAATCGCCGCTATTGAACTGATTTATCCAAAAATCGTGACCGGCGATTCCAAACAATTTAAACAGCAGCTGACCGGTCAGACGATCGAAGCAATCGACCGGCGGGGCAAATATCTTTTGTTCCGGTTCAGCAATGGGTTGACGATGGTCAGCCATTTGCGGATGGAAGGTCATTATCATTTGGCCGTTTCGAAGGAGGAACCGTTGGAAAAGCACACCCATGTCATCTTTCGGTTCACCGATGGCACCGAACTGCGCTACCTTGATTCACGGAAATTCGGTCGGATGCAGCTGATTCTGACGGGGACTGAAGCCAGCGTGCCGGGCTTGGCAAAATTAGGACCTGAACCAACGGAAGCGGCGTTTAAAAAAGCGGCTTTCTACCAGCAGCTGCAGCGGCACCACAAGGCCATCAAGACGACTTTGCTGGATCAGACGGCCGTTACCGGACTGGGCAATATCTATGTCGATGAGGTGCTGTGGCTGACCTTTATCCATCCTGAAACCCCGGCCAATGAACTGACACGAGCCCAGACTGATTTTCTCCATGATACGATTATCCGTGAATTGGATTGGGCGATTACTTTGGGCGGGACAACCGTCCACAGCTTCGTCGATGCCAATGGAAATGCCGGTGCTTTTCAGAAAAAGCTGCATGTTTATGGCCGGAAGGGCGAACCCTGCGATCGCTGTGGAACGCCAATCGAAAAAATCAAAGTCGGCCAGCGGGGCACCCATTTCTGTCCTAGTTGTCAGAAAATCGGGCAGGTGCGCTTCGAATGAGCTATCTTTTAGGCATTACCGGCGGCATTGCAACCGGCAAATCGACGGTGGCGGCGCTTTTTAAAGACGCCGGCTATCCCGTCATCAGCGCCGACCAGGTGGCACGCCAAATCGTCGCACCAGGCACACAGGGGTTACAGCAGGTGGCGGCGGCGTTTGGTCCGCAGATTCTTTTGGCCAATGGCGAATTGAATCGTAAAAAATTAGGGACGCTCGTCTTTGCCGACCCAGATAAACTGGCTGAACTAGATGCCATCGAACATCCGCTGATTCGGGCCGAAATGGTTCGGCAGACGGCAGTGGCCGCTGAGAAAAGCCCGTTAGTGGTTTTAGAAGTACCGCTGCTGTATGAAAGCCACTACGATGAACTCTGCGATGGGGTTCTGGTAGTGACGGTTCCGGAACGAGTCCAGCTTGAACGGCTGATGAAACGGGACCATCTGGCAACGGATGCGGCCCAGCAACGGATTGCGGCCCAAATGCCGTTGGCTGAGAAGGTTGAACGAGCCGATTTTATTTTCGATAATACCCAGACGCCGGCTCAGAAACAGGCACGTGTCCAAGCGATTCTGATGGCGCTGGGACTTTCCTGAGAGCCGTTTGGCCGCTGGCGGCAACGTGTTATAATAGAAACAATATTCTAGAAAGAAGAAGGTGCGCTTGTGCAGTGTCCACATTGTCATCACAATAATTCACGCGTCGTTGATAGTCGGCCGACCGATAATGGGCGGGTGATTCGGCGCCGGCGTGAATGTGAAAATTGTCATTTTCGCTTTACGACGTTTGAACGCATCGAACAAACGCCTTTGCTCGTCATCAAAAAAAACGGCACGCGTGAGGAATTCGATCGTGAAAAGATTATGCGGGGCATCATTCGTGCGGCTGAAAAACGGCCGGTAACGTCTGAACAAATCACAGCCGTTGTCGATGAAGTCGAAAATAAGGTGCGTGCGCTTGGTGAAAATGAAGTTTCTTCACAGGTCATCGGTGAATATGTGATGAATTTACTCGTGGATGTCGACGAAATTGCCTACATCCGGTTTGCGAGTGTCTACCGTCAATTTAAGGACACCTCAGTCTTTATGCAGGAATTGCAAGATATGATGGCAAAAGACAAGGCGAAACAAAAAAGCGATTCAAAAAAGAAGTCACAGTCAAAGAAATAAGGAGGCGGCACGCCGATGAATGATGCCTTTGCAGCCTTAAGCCCCCATGATGGCTTTTTAATTACGAAGGCAAATTACCTGTCTGATTTCGACCAGCGGGTGCTGACCTTGTTGTATCAGCCGTTAATGGGGGTCACGGCGTATAGTTTATATCTGTATTTGTGGTCGTTTGTCCGCAAACAGGCGGTGATGACCGACCGAGTCCTGCACAGTCAGATTTTGAGCATTCTCGACATCGACCTGCCGACCTTTTATGAAAATCGTCTCAAGCTGGAAGGCTTAGGGCTATTGCGGACCTATCAAAAGGATGATGAAGTCGGCCGGCTGTTTGTCTACGAACTATATGCACCACTGGCACCAGATGCCTTTTTCAAGGATGACCTGTTGCGGCTGGCGCTGTACCAGAAGGTCGACCAGCATCAATTCGAAAAACTGGTCAAGGAAACGCAGCTGCATCCGGTTACCAAAAAGGATTTTAAAGAAGTGACTAAGAATTTTCTCGATGTGTTCCAAATCGGCAAGCAGGCCTTTACCCACACGACGAGTTCGGCGGAACAGGCGGCAGCGTCGATGACGACCAAACCGGCCCAAGTGCCGGCCTATAGTCAGGCGCAGCTGCAGACGTTTGATTGGGAAACCTTGAAACAATTTGTGTGGAGCGGCGGCCACATTTCCGGCAGCGAGATTGATCAAAATCAGGCGGCATTATTCAACCTGCATCAGTTTTACAATTTGAGTGAAATCGATTTAGCCCATGCCATCGCTCGAACGATGAATGTAGCCGATAATACAATCGACATGCCGGCCTTGGAACGCGTCGTTTTGCAGGAACATACCGAAAAAACAACGTCGCTGAAACGGCCAGCACAGAAAAAGCAGGCGCTGACGTCCGCACAAGAAAAGCAGCTGCAGCAGAAGGGTTATTCGGAACGTGAAATTCAAATTCTGAAGGAGACGGCGGATGTCGTGCCATTGGATTATCTGCAAGCCGTCAAGGAAAAGAAGCATGGAATCGTCGGCAAGGGCGAGATTTATGCCCTGCGCAACCTTGAAAATCGCTATATTTTCAGCGATCAGGTCATTGCGATTCTGATTGTTTATCTGGTCAATAATTATCAGACGATTACGCAGAATCTGCTGGACCGAGTCGCCGATAGCTGGATTCAAGCCGGTGTCAAGACCGGCGTCGATGCTTTGAATCAGATTCGAGCATTCAAGCAGCCGAAACAAAAAAAGCAGCCGAAACACTACACACGTAACGGCCGGCCGACCCGTCAGGAAAAACTGCCGGATTGGGCTCAGGACGGCTACCAAAAGCAAGAAACCAAACAGCTCTCGTCTGACGAGCAAAAAGAACTCGCTGCGAGCCGTGAAGCTGTTAAAAAGATGCTGGAAGGGGGGCAATCGTAATGGAAGATTTAGGCAAAAGTATGCAGCAGACGATGAACCGCCGCAATTGGAACAAAAAATTTGCGGAAATGGTTCAGCAGAGTTTGCAGGACCCCGATGTGCAGGCTTTTCTGAACGCCCACAAAGCCGAAATGACACCGGAAACGTTGGACCGCAGTGCGGCCAAAATCTATGAGTATGTCCTTGAAAAAAATAAATTAGCCCATGGTGAGCCGACTTTTGCCCCTGGCTATGCGCCGAAGCTAGTAATGGACCAGCATTTGATTGATGTCACCTATGTGCCGACAACGGAACTGCAGGAAAAACGGGCTGTGCAGACACTGAAAAATCGGGTCCAGCGGATCAACATGCCGAAGGACATCGCTGATGCGAGCCTGTTATCTTACGATCCGACCGGCCGTTCGAATGCTTTGCAGGCGGCCAATCAATTTTTCATGGCCTATGTGAACGACCCCAAGACCTTCCATCCAGGGCTGTATTTGACCGGACCATTCGGAGTCGGCAAGACTTACTTGCTGGGCGCACTTGCGAATGCACTGGCTGAAAAGGGCTTCCGGACGACTTTATTGCATTTTCCGACGTTTGCGGTCGAAATGAAAAATGCCATCAAGGATAATAATGTCCAAGCAAAAATCGACCGTGTCAAAAAGGCACCGATTCTGATGTTAGATGACATCGGTGCTGGGACCGTCAGTGCTTGGGTCCGGGATGAAGTACTGGGGATTATCCTGCAGTATCGGATGCAGGAACAGCTGCCGACGTTCTTCTCATCGAATGAAACGATGGATGAGCTGACCAATTTTCTGACGATTAGTTCGCAAGGCGACAATGAGCCGCTAAAAGCCAAGCGCATCATGGAACGGGTCCGTTATTTGTCCCGTCAGGTCGTTGTTCAGGGCCCAAATCGCCGGCTGGAAAATTCCTAAAATGACAGCTTGCATTTTAAGGAGAGACGTGGTTTAATTAAGGCATTCAACGAGGAAAGATACACAGTGATCCGATTGTTTGCAGAGAGGGCCTTTTTGCTGGAAGGGGCCTAACAGGAGGTTGCTGGACCACTTTCTGAGATGTGCAGTGCAAAGCTGCACCGGATCGCATCCGTTAACAACGCTAAAGTGGAAATTTGATATTGAATTTCAATCCGGGTGGAACCGCGTTTAAAACGTCCTGAAGTTTATGCTTCAGGGCGTTTTTTCTTTTCGCCACTTTAGCCAGCAGACAAATTTTTGGAGGGAAAAGCATGGCAGAACAAATCACATTGACAATGCCAGACAATTCAACACGACAAGTTGAAAAAGAAACAACCGTTTTAGAGGTTGCTAAAGGAATCTCAACGAGTTTAGCCAAGAAATCCGTTGGGGCGCGTTTTAATAATCAATTAGTTGGTTTAGACGAACCGCTAATCGATGACGGGACCATTGAAATCGTCACAAAGGATAGCGCCGATGGGTTAGCCATCTTGCGCAACACAACTGCTTTTGTTTTGGCAGACGCCTTGAAGCGGCTTTACCCTGAACTGCATTTTGGTGCATCGGCCGACAACGAAGACGGCTTCTACTACGACACCGATAAAGCCGATGGTCAAGTCGCTGTCACTGACTTCGACAAATTGACTGCGACGATGAACAAGCTCATCAAAGCAAACATTGCCATTACGAAGAAGCCGGTTGCCAAAGCTGATTTAGCCGCTCAGTACAAAGATGACCCTTACAAGTCACAATTGCTGAAGGACGCTGAAGGCGACGCCGTTGAAGTGTATTCTTTAGCGGACGGCAGTTTCAGTGATTTCGGCGAAGGAGCCATGCTGCCAAAGACCGGCGGCATCAAGTACTTCCAATTACTTTCTGTTGCGGGTGCTTATTGGGAAGGCAAGTCCAGCAATCCAATGTTACAGCGGATTTACGGAACCGCCTTTTATAAGAAAGCTGACTTGGAAGACGAGCTCAAGCGTCGCCAAGAAGCCAAAGAACGTGACCACCGGACGATCGGCCGTGACCTCGACTTATTCTTCGTTGATCCAAAGGTCGGCAACGGCTTGCCATACTGGATGCCAAATGGTGCCACAATTCGGCGGACGATCGAACGCTATATCATCGACAAGGAAGTTGCCAACGGCTATCAGCATGTTTACACACCTGTTTTAGCTAACTTGGACCTGTACAAGCAATCCGGCCACTGGGCACATTACCGTGAAGATATGTTCCCGCCGATGGACATGGGTGATGGTGAACAATTGGAATTACGTCCGATGAACTGCCCATCGCATATCCAGATTTACAATCATCACATCCGCTCCTACCGTGATCTGCCATTCCGTGTCGCTGAACTGGGCATGATGCATCGTTATGAAAAGTCCGGTGCTTTATCTGGTTTGCAGCGTGTCCGTGAAATGACCTTAAACGATGGCCACACATTCGTTGCTTTGGACCAGATTCAAGACGAATTCAAGAAGATTCTGAAGTTGATGATGGAAGTTTATGAAGACTTCAACATCACCGACTACCGTTTCCGTTTGAGCTACCGTGACCCAGCGAACACCAAGAAGTACTTCCCAGATGATGAAATGTGGAACAAGTCCCAGAGCATGCTGAAAGCAGCCATGGATGATCTGCATTTGGATTATTACGAAGCCGAAGGGGAAGCTGCTTTCTACGGTCCGAAACTTGATGTCCAGACTAAGACTGCCCTTGGGAACGAAGAAACCCTGTCCACCATTCAGTTCGACTTTATGATGCCAGAGAAGTTCGATTTGACTTATGTTGGTGAAGATGGCAAGGAACATCGTCCAGTCATGATTCATCGTGGGATTGTTTCAACGATGGAACGTTTCACTGCTTACTTGATCGAAATCTACAAGGGTGCTTTCCCAACCTGGTTAGCACCTGTTCAAGCCGTTTTGATTCCAGTCAAGAACGATTTGCATCTTGAATATGTCAACTATATTAAGGATGAAATGCAGAAACGTGGGCTGCGGGTCCGTGTCGATGACCGCAACGAAAAGATGGGCTACAAGATTCGTGAAGCACAGACCAAGAAGGTTCCATATACATTGGTTGTCGGTGACAAAGAAGTCAATGAAGTCGCTGTTTCGGTACGGAAGTATGGGGAAGAACATACTGAAGAAGAATCAACAAACATGTTCATTGATGCCATTGTCGCTGAAACGAAGAACTATTCTCGTGATGGCAAGCTCAAGAAGAGCCAAGAATCACTTGATAAGAAGCTTGACATTCAGGAGTAATTCCCGTAAACTAAAGAACGTTGAGAAATAAAAGTAGAAGTTCCCGCTTCTCGCCTGAGGCATAAATAAGTGCCTGGGCTCATGCAAGACTCTCTGTGGGAGAGTCGAATGAAGTGTTGAAAGAGCGGGTTCAGTCTGACTGAAGCCGTTCTTTTTCTGCGTTTTTCTCGAATAATCTTGGAGGTGAAGGACCATAGCACAAGACATGATGGTTAATGATGGAATTCGTGCTCGTGAGGTGCGGTTGATTTCGCAAACTGGCGAACAGCTGGGGATTAAGTCGAAGAGCGATGCATTACGATTAGCCGATCAGGCTAATTTAGATCTAGTGATCGTTGCTCCCAAGGCTAAGCCACCAGTAGCGCGGATCATGGACTATGGAAAGTACCGTTTCGAACAGCAAAAGAAGAAACGTGAAGCACGAAAGAAGCAGAAAGTCATCAGCGTCAAAGAAGTTCGGTTAAGTCCAACGATTGAGGAAAATGATTTCAATACAAAGTTGAATGCCGCACGGAAATTCTTGGCAAAAGGCGATAAAGTTCGTGTTTCGATTCGTTTCCGTGGTCGTGCCATTACACATAAGGACATTGGTCGGGCTCAGTTGGAGAAGTTTGCAAAAGCAAATGCCGACGTCGCCAACGTTGAAGTTCATCCAAAGATGGATGGCCGGAGTATGTTCTTGCAATTAGCACCAAAAGCGGACAACAAAGAAAATAAGGGCGACGCTAAGAAATAGGCGCTGTCTAAAACTGGAGGAATTTGATTATGCCAAAATTCAAGACCCATCGCGCATCTGCAAAGCGCTTCAAGAAGACCGGAACTGGTAAGTTATTGCGTCATCACGCATACACAAACCACCGTTTCCATGGGAAGACAAAGAAGCAACGTCGTCATTTGCGTAAGGCTGGCTTAGTTTCGTATTCAGATATGAAGCGAATCAAACAGATGGTTTCACAAATGAAGTAGTTTCTGACTTCATATTCTAAATCAACGAGCTGTCTGTTCGAACGGCAGCGTTATTCAAGGAGGAATTTTTCATGGCACGTGTTAAAGGTGGAACAGTGACGCGCAAACGTCGTAAAAAGGTTTTAAAATTGGCTAAAGGATACCGTGGCGCAAAGCACATCCTGTACAAAACAGCTAAAGAACAAGTTTTAAGTGGTTATCGTTATGCATTCCGCGACCGTCGCGCTCGCAAGCGTGATTTCCGTCGTTTATGGATCGCTCGTATCAATGCTGCTGCTCGTCAAAATGACATCAGCTACAGCAAATTGATGCATGGCTTGAAGTTAGCCGGCGTTGACATGAACCGTAAGATGCTTGCTGATCTTGCCATCAGTGATCCAAAGGCATTCACGGACTTAACTGAAACTGCCAAGAAAGCTTTGGCAAACTAAAAGTTAATAATGCATTGAAAGACCCGACATGCGCCGGGTCTTTTTTTGCAGAGTGTGAGCAAGGACGGTCAGCGAGTGCAGGCTCAGGAAGCTTGAGCTGAGAATTCGGTGACGAATTCCAGGTAAGCAACTGAAATGCAACTCGCTGTCCTTGCGAGCACGTTTCAAAGCCAGTCTGCAGTGAACCGCAGGGATCGGTTTGCCTGGCGCACGTTTAAGCAAACTGACGCATTCCAGGCAAGCAACTGAAATGCAACTCGCTGTCCTTGCGAGCACGTTGCACAAACAAATGGGTTGCGTTTGTCACGTTCTACAAAATCTCTTATAATAGGAATAATCATTAAAAAACAAGGAGGCGCACTCGTGCTTAATCGTTTTAAGCCGACCTGGATGGTCGATGCGATTTATAATATCACGCCAGAACAATTTCAGAAACAGGGAATTCATGCTGTATTTACGGACCTCGATAATACGTTGCTGGCCTGGAATAATCCAGACGGCACTCAGCAGCTGAAAGACTGGATCGCAGCCATGCAGGCGGCTGGTATTCCGATTGTCGTCGTTTCGAATAATAATCATCGCCGGGTGGGACAGGTGGTGGAGAATCTCGACCTGCCGTATGTGGCACGTGCGATGAAGCCGCTCAGTCTTGGCATTGAGCATGCTAAGGAAAAAATGAATTTATCCCGCCACGAAATTGTGATGGTCGGGGACCAATTGATCACGGATGTGCATGCAGGCAACTTAGCGGGATTGCGGACAATTTTAGTACGGCCGCTGATTGATACAGATGCCTGGAATACCAAGTTGAATCGTTTTCTCGAAAAATTTCTCTTTTTCGGGTTACGGAAAAAATATCCAGCATTACACTGGCAGGAGGACTTGAATGACTGAAGAAAAACAAGTGACAGAAGAACCATTATATTGTATCGGCTGCGGGGCACAGATTCAGACCACCGATCCGAAGGCGGCTGGTTATACGCCGGCTTCGGCGCTCGCCAAACAAAAAGAGGGCGAGGGCATCTATTGTCAGCGTTGTTTTCGTCTCCGCCATTACAATGAAGTCAGCGACGTTCAGCTGACTGATGACGACTTCTTACGATTGTTGAATCAAATTGGTCAAGTCGATGCCCTGATCGTGAATGTGATTGATATCTTTGACTTCAATGGGAGTGTGATTCCCGGACTGCACCGGTTTGTCGGCAAAAATCCAGTCATTTTGGTCGGAAATAAAGCCGATGTGCTGCCAAAATCAGTCAAGCCGGCAAAAATCAAACGCTGGCTGATGCATCAGGCCAAAGAACAAGGCTTGAAGCCGCTCGACGTCGTTTTAGTCAGTGCTGAAAAGGGCTGGGGCGTTGAGGACTTGATGGCTGAGATCGACAAGGAACGCAAAGGCCGGGATGTTTATGTCGTCGGAACAACGAACGTTGGCAAATCAACGCTGATCAACCGCATTATTTCCGACCAGACCGGCATGCAGGATTTGATTACCACGTCCCGTTTTCCCGGAACGACCCTTGATCGGATCGAAATTCCGCTGGACGATGGGCATCAGATCGTAGATACACCCGGAATCGTTCATCGGGAACAGATGGCCCATTATTTGTCGGCCAAAGATCTGAAACTGGTCACACCGACCAAGCCAATCAAACCGAAAGTTTATCAGCTGAATGAGGGGCAGACCTTGTTTTTAGCCGGCTTAGCACGGTTCGATTATTTGTCCGGCGGCCGCCATGGATTTGTGGCTTATTTGGATAATCAATTATTTGTGCATCGGACTAAGACCAGCAATGCCGACGACTTTTATCGGCGCCAGCTGGGCAAGTTATTGCAGCCGCCGCGTCCTAACGAAGTGGCTGACTTTCCACCATTGGTGCGGTATGAGTTCCATGCACACGAAAAGAGCGATTTAGTCTTTTCCGGCTTAGGCTGGATTACAGTGCCGGCCAATACCCAAGTGGCTGGATATGCCCCTGAAGGTGTGTCCGTTGTCTTACGTTCGGCATTGATTTAGAAGGAGTGAAAGATTTGTTGACAGGAAAACAAAAGCGATTTTTACGCAGTCGCGCACAAACAATCAAGGCCATTTTTCAACTAGGAAAAAATGGGCTGAGTGATGCATTTGCCCAGCAAGTGGTCGATGCCCTCGAACGGCGGGAACTCTTGAAGATTAGTCTGCTGCAGAATAGCGATGTTGATTTGGATGAAGCCGCTGAATTTTTACAGAAGTTCGATCCCACGATTGAAGTGGCCCAGAAAATCGGGCGGGTGCTGGTCTTGTATCGGCCAGCGCATAAGAAAGAGAACCGGCGTTTATCGCCGCAGGTTAAAGCTTTAGTTGCTTGAGGCGCCACCGATGGGAAAGATAATGACGCACACATTGACCCAACCGGTGATCACGGTTGAAATGAAGGAAGAAATTTTAGATAACGCGCCCCGTAAGCAGGTCGGCATCTTAGGCGGCACATTTAATCCGCCGCATTTGGGCCATCTGATTATGGCCGAACAGGTTGGCACCCAATTAGGGCTCGACCAAGTCCTGTTTATGCCGGATTCGACGCCGCCGCATGTCGATAAAAAACATCCGATTGCGGCCAAAGATCGGGTCGCAATGGTCGAACGGGCCATTATGGGCAATCCATTGTTCGGCATCGAACTATGCGAAGTTAAACGGGGCGGCATCAGCTACACTTTCGACACGATGAAGTATTTGAAACAGCAGCATCCTGACACCGATTATTATTTTATTATCGGCGGCGATATGGTGGCGTACCTGCCGAAGTGGCACAAAATTGATGAATTAGTCAAACTAGTTCATTTTGTCGGTGTCAAACGGCGTGGTTATACGCCGCATTCGGCTTATCCAGTCACTTGGGTCGATGCACCATTGATCGATATCAGTTCGACGGAAATCCGCCGCAAGCTGAAACAAGGCTGTTCCGTCCGTTATCTTGTGCCGGAAGCAGTCCTTGATTACATTGAAGAGGCGAAATTGTATCGTGACTGAGAAAACATTGATTTATCATGAAGGAATTGTCCCGTATCCCCGGACAGAACTTGTCGAACGGGTGCAGATGCGACTCGATGATGCTCGCTTCCAGCATTGTTTACGTGTCGAACAAACTGCCATTCGATTAGCGGAACAAAACGGCGGCGACGTCGAAAAAGCCAGTATTGCCGGCATGTGCCATGATTATGCCAAGCAGCGGACAGCTGATGAATTTAAAGCTGTCATCCTGCAGCAGCACATGAATCCTGAATTGCTCGAATATGGCAATGGAATCTGGCACGGCGTCGTGGGGGCTTATTTTGTCGAAAAAGAACTCGACATTCATGACCAGGAAATTCTGAATGCAATTCGTCGGCATACGATTGCCGCACCAGAAATGACGTTGCTCGACAAAATCGTCTTTGTGGCCGATTTTATCGAACCGAAGCGTGATTTTCCCGGCGTTGAGGACGCTCGCAAAGCCGCTGATCGGGATATCGATGACGGGGTGCGCTATGAATTAGTCCACACGTTAGAATATTTGATTCAAACACACAGTAAGGTCTATCCGGGAACCCTGACGAGCTATAATGCTTGGGTCCCGCAGAAAAAAGGAGCTCAGTAATGGATAGTAAAAAAATGTTAGAAATTGCTGTCAAAGCAGCCGACAGTAAACGGGCCGAAGATATCATCGCCCTCAATATGCAGGAAGTTAGTTTGTTAGCGGATTACTTCGTCATCATGACCGGGAATTCACAGCGTCAGGTCGCTGCGATTGCCGATGCCATCATTGAAAAAGAAGAAGCCGCTGGCGTAACAGTCGGCCATGTCGAAGGCAAGAAAGATTCACCATGGGTCCTGCTTGACTTCAATGATATTGTGATTCACATCTTCCTCAAAGAAGAACGTGAATTCTACAATCTTGAAAAATTATGGAATCAAGCACCAGAAGTCGATGTTACCGATTGGCTAGGTGAAAAGGCGGAAGAAGAATGATTTATACCACCTTTGCCCGGGTCTACGATCAATTGATGGACAAAGATCTCTACCGGCAATGGTACAACTATGCCCAAGAGCGGTTGCAGCTGCCGGCAGGGGCACCGTTGCTCGAGCTGGCGTGCGGCAGCGGCGATCTGGCCATCCAGTTCGCCCAGGCAGGGCTGAACGTGACGGGGCTTGATTTCTCCGCCGAAATGTTAGCTTTGGCCGACCAGAAACAGCAGGCAGCCGGGACGGACGTCGAATGGGTCGAAGGCGATATGCGTGCGCTCGAAGGTTTGGGGCCGTTTCAAGCGGTCACTTGTTTCGACGATTCGCTGTGCTATATGCCCGATTTGGACAATGTGCAGCAGGTGTTTCAACAGGTTTATCAGGTGCTCGCACCAGGGGGCACCTTTTTGTTCGATGCCCATTCTATCTATCAGATTGATGAGTTCTTCCCAGGTTATATGTACAATTACAAAGAGGAAGAGATGGCCTTCATGTGGACTAGTTACGAAGGGGACGTGCCGCATTCGATTGAGCACGACCTTAGTTTCTTCGTCTGGGACGATGAGATTCAGGGTTATCAAGAATTAAATGAATTGCACCATGAACGGACCTATCCGCTTGCCGCTTATCAACAGGCGCTGACGCAAGCTGGATTCACAGGCATCCAGGTCACTGCCGATTTTGGTCGGCAGGAAGTTCAGCCAGAGAGCGGGCGGTGGTTCTTTGAAGCACACAAAGACTGATTTAACGGCGTGCGGCATTATTGCTGAGTATAATCCGTTTCACAACGGCCATTTGTACCAATTGCAGACGGCCCGTAAACAGTCGCACGCCGATGTGATGGTCGCCTTGATAAGCGGCAATTACGTTGAACGAGGCGAACCGGCCATTGTTGATAAGTGGCAGCGTGCGCAATTGGCTTTGCGAGCTGGTGCTGATTTGGTCATTGAGCTGCCGTTTGCCGATGCCGTCGAGCCGGCTGATCGGTTTGCGACGGGCGCCGTCCGCTTGTTGGCAGCATTAGGGTGCCAGAGTTTGGCATTCGGCAGTGAAGAGCCGGATGCGGACTATGCCCAATTAGGTCAGGAACTGGCGGCGCTGCCGGATTTGCATGCGGCGTTTACGGATTATACGCAGACGTATGCCACCCAGCTGAATCAGTATTATCAGGAAAAACTGCATTTGAATATCAGTCATGCCAACCATTTGCTGGGCTTGAGCTATGCGACGGCCAATGCTCGTTTGCAGCAGCCGCTGCAATTGATTGCGGTGCCACGTGTCGGGAGTGCGCATGACCAAGCCGGTGCGCATGACCAGTTTGCCAGTGCCAGTGCGATTCGCACTAAGTTATTGGCCGGTGATTTAGCGGGCCTGGCTGCCGTCGTCCCCCCTAGCACCTGGCAGTTTCTGCAGGTGCATTCTGATTGGCTGACCTGGGACCAGCTCTTTCCGTTTTTGAAGTATCGAATCCAGAGTGCGTCGCTGGCCGAACTGCGCCGCATTTACCAGATGTCGGAAGGGCTCGAATACCGCTTCCAGCAGCAAATCGGTGCGAGTCAGACTTTTGCCGCCTTTTTGAAGGCCCTCAAAACTAAACGGTACACTTATGCGCGTCTGCGGCGGCTGTGTTTATATACGTTATTAAATGTCACAACATCTGAAATGAAGCAGGCGTATGACCAGCCGTATCTGCAGGTGCTGGGGTTTAATCAGGCGGGGCAGGCTTACTTGCACCAGATTAAAAAGACCGTTACGGTGCCGTTAGTGACACGTGTCGATGCTAAAATGGGCCGAGCTGACGGTTTATTGGGGCTCGAAGTTCGTGTCGATACCTTAATTCAGCAATTGACGGGCGTGCCGCAGGATTACGGCCGCCATCCCATTTTTAAAGGAAAGGAATTAGAATAATGTTAAAATGGCAACTTTCACAACTCGATAAGTATTATGACCGTCCGTTGACGTTCGATGAGACGGTTTCCGTCAAAAGCGACCTGATGCAGCGGGACGATGAGATTCTCGATGCAACGCCTGTCCATGTGACCGGCCAGATTCAGCAGGAAAACGGCGATTGGGTCGCTACCGTCCGCATTCAAGGCCAATTAACGGTTCCGTCTACCCGTAGTTTGAAGCCGGTTGAATTGCCGGTCGATGAACAGTTTAGCGAAATCTATGCTGACCCTGAAACGGCCAGTTTGGACCGGTATGAAGATACCGACGTTGTTATTCCATTGAAGGAGCATGCCCTCGACTTGATGCCGGCTGTTGAAGACCATCTGCTGCTGAGTGTGCCGTTGCGGGTCTTAAGCACGGATGAACAGCAGTCGGATGCGATGCCGAAAGGAAACGACTGGGAAGTCATCAGCGAAAGCGAATATGCCAAACGTCAACAAGAATCACGACGGGAAAACTCGCAGTTTGCCAAGCTGAAAGACCTGCTGCCGGATGACGACAACGGTCAGGATGATTCGCAAAAATAAGCGCGTCGGGAAGTCCTATGAAAATAGGGCTTCTTTTTTTTACAGTCACCATGAAAATAATTTTAAAATTTAAACTATTTCGGTGTAATCACTTTTCAAAACGAATAAAATCTGTTATCCTAAGAGTGTTCAAATTATGCGAAAGCGTTTTTAGTCCATCGCAATTTTTAGGAGGTTATCAATTATGGATACACCACAAATTGGCGTTGCCGGAATGGCCGTCATGGGGAAAAACCTAGCGTTGAATATTGAAAGTCGCGGCTACACAGTTGCTGTCTGGAACCGGACAGGCTCAAAGACCGAGGCATTTGTTAAGGATCATTCAGATAAAAACTTGGTACCAAGCTATACCATCAAGGATTTTGTCAATTCTTTGGAAAAGCCGCGCCGCATCCTGTTAATGGTCAAGGCCGGCCAGCCGACTGACGATGTCATTCATGAAATCTTGCCATTCTTGGACAAAGGCGATGTCCTGATCGATGGCGGGAATACCTTCTTCAAGGATACGATGCGTCGTAATGCCGAATTGGATTCATCAGGTATCAATTTCATCGGAATGGGTGTTTCCGGTGGTGAATTGGGCGCCTTAAAAGGCCCTGCTTTGATGCCAGGTGGTCAAAAAGAAGCTTATGACCTGGTCGCACCAATCTTAACGAAGATTGCGGCTAAGGCCCCAGATGGCACCCCATGTGTCGCTTACATCGGACCCAACGGTGCTGGTCATTATGTCAAGATGATCCATAACGGCATCGAATATGGCGATGAAGAGCTCATCAGTGAAAGCTACGACCTGATGAAGAATGTTTTAGGCATGTCCGATGATGAAATGGCCAAGACCTTTGCTGAATGGAACAAGGGCGAATTAAGCTCTTATCTGATTGACATCACTTCCAAGATTTTGACTTATAAAGATGATTTAGGTTCTGGCAAGCCGATTGTTGAAATGATCTTAGACCGTGCCAACAACAAAGGAACAGGCAAGTGGAGTTCTGAAAACGCCCTTGAATTACAGGTTCCGCAGAGTGTCATCACCGAATCCGTTTACGCTCGTTACATCTCCATGATGAAAGACGAACGTGTCAACGCAAGCAAGATTTTGCCAGAAGTTGTCAATAAGGACATCAAGATTGACAAGGACAAGGTTTTGGAACAAATCCGTGAAGCATTGTACTTCAGCAAGATTATGAGTTATGCCCAAGGCTTCGAACAGATGGAAATTGCTTCGGCTCATTACGATTGGGATCTGCAATATGAACAGATTGCATCCATCTGGCGTGCCGGCTGCATCATCCGTGCCAAACTCTTGGAACCAATCATGAATGCTTACAAGAAGAACCCGCAATTGAAGAACATCTTGTTGGATGATTACTTCAAAGACATTGCCGGCAAGTATCAAGATGCTGCCCGTAACGTGACTAGTTTAGCCGTTCAATTAGGCCGTCCAGTGCCTGGTTTCAGTTCAGCCATCACTTACTACGATCAGTATCGCAGTGCCCAATTGCCAGCTAACTTGATTCAAGCAATGCGTGATTACTTCGGTGCCCACACATTCGAACGGACCGACCGTCCCGGCAACTTCCATTACACATGGTACAAAGAACAGTAACACGATAGAAGTCCAGTTTGTGGCGGAACACAATTAAGCCATTTTTTGTGCATTTCTGGCCACGTTCTAAAAAGCATTTCCAATTCAATGATTGGAAATGCTTTTTTGGTGCGGACCATTACCGGCGTATCGTTTTTTAAGGGCAGTTATGGTAAAATAACAAATTGAATAGTAAAATTAGAAATACTGTCAGCAATTTTTAAGAGTATACATTAAAAGATTCATTAAAGAGGTCAATGGCGCGTAAAGGAGTGTTCATTCAAAATGAGCGAAAATAGTAAGGGTCGCATTTTAATTATCGAAGACGAAAAGAATTTAGCCCGGTTCGTCGAATTGGAATTACAGCATGAGGGTTATCAAACAGAAGTTCATTTCAACGGCCGAACCGGCTTGGATGCAGCCCTCAACGAGAACTGGGATGCGATCTTGCTCGATTTGATGCTGCCGGAATTAAACGGACTCGAGGTCTGCCGGCGGGTGCGTCAGGTGAAGAATACGCCGATTATCATGATGACCGCCCGTGACTCGGTCATTGATCGTGTTTCGGGCTTGGACCATGGCGCCGATGATTATATCGTTAAGCCATTTGCTATCGAAGAATTACTGGCCCGGCTGCGAGCTTTGTTACGGCGGATCGATATCGAAGGTGAGCATAATGCCGCTAAACAGACGACAGTGACCTTCAAAGATTTAACAATCGAAAAGGAAAATCGGGTTGTCCGGCGTGGCGATGAAGTCATCGAACTCACAAAACGTGAATATGAACTCTTATTAGTCTTAATGGAAAATGTCAATGTGGTTCTAGCACGGGATGTCCTGTTGAGCAAAGTCTGGGGCTACGATTCCGATGTCGAAACCAACGTTGTTGATGTTTATATTCGTTACTTGCGGAATAAAATCGATCGGCCTGGAAAGCCTAGCTATATCCAGACTGTGCGTGGAACGGGGTACGTGATGCGATCGTGATTTCAGAATCCACAGAAAAAACGAAAAAAAAGGGTGAACAACCATGGATCTCGCTGAAGGTCAAATGGGCGATTGCCGTTGCTGGTAGTCTGTTCGTGACCTTTCTTTTGTTCGCAATCCTGTTATACGAAAGTGCCGGAAATGTGCTGATGCAGCAGGAACGGCGGAATGTCGAGGAGACGATGACGACGGTCACGACCCGGCTGCAACGGGAAAAACAACCGCTGACGACAAGCTCAGTCGCCGATTTGACTAGGTTCGACCAGTCTTCGCATACGGTTTATCAGGACAGCCTGCTCAATCGGCTGACCAATAAGGATATTTCGGTGGCCATCTTCAATCCCAGCCAGAAACGGGTCCTTCAATTTCGGGATTTCACAGTGCCGTTTCATGCGACGCTCGATCGGCATGTGGCCGGTTCGCGTGCGCATGGCCAGGACGTTCTGGTCGGGATGACGCCGGTCAAGTCGGATAAAACCGGCCAAATTGTCGGCTACGTTCAGGTCGTCAACCAGCTAGGGGATTATCATAATGTCCTGACGCAGATGCGCAGCTGGCTGTACAGTCTGAGTCTGCTGGCGATTATTTTCAGTGCGACGGTGGGGTATGTTCTCGCGACTCGTTTCCTGCGGCCAATCAAGATGATGACCGATACAATCAAGGCCATCAATGAAGAACCATTGTCTGACAAACGAATTCCGCAGCAGCATTCTCAAGATGAACTTTCCGATTTAATCGATGAATTCAACGGGATGCTCGACCGGATTCAGCATTATGTCGATACCCAGCAGCAATTTGTTCAGGATGTCTCGCACGAATTGCGGACACCAGTGGCGGTCATTGAAGGCCACTTGCAGCTGCTCAATCGGTGGGGTAAGGATGACCCGAAGGTATTGGATGAGTCCTTGGCGGCGTCACTGCAGGAAACGGAACGCATGAAGTCGCTGATTCAGGAAATGCTGGAATTGACCCGTGCCGATGCCGTCGAAACGCAGTATCTCCATGAGGTGACGAATGCCGGCGACTTGGTGCACCAGGTCTTTGCCAATTTTCAAATGCTCCATCCCGATTTTAAGTTTATCTTGGATGATGACCTCCATGGTCCGACTTGGGCCCGGATTTATCGCAACCATTTAGAACAGATTTTGATTATTTTAATGGATAATGCCGTCAAATATTCGACGACTCGCAAAGAAATTCATCTGGCGGTTGCGTCGGATGCTCACCATGTTGATATCGTTGTGCAGGACTTCGGCGAGGGGATTTCAAAGGATGATTTAGCGCAAGTTTTCAATCGTTTCTATCGAGTGGATAAGGCCCGCAGCCGTGAAAAGGGCGGCAACGGGCTCGGATTATCGATTGCCAAACGACTGGTTGATGGCTATCATGGCCAGCTGACGGTCGAAAGTGTCGTCGGCTCCGGGTCGGTCTTTAAAATCAGTCTCTTACGGGCCGCTCCGCCTAAAGAAGATCCGCCAACTGCTGCTGATGTACCAGACGGTATTTTAAAATAACGTAAAAAAGGAACCGTGACATAAGCCATGGTTCCTTTTTATCTTATTTAAACGGGGTCCAAAAGTCTGCTCAGTCTCCGGTTAAATCCCATTCGCTGACCGTCCCAGTACGGACTTTCAGTGACTTTTTTAATCTGATGCGCAAAGCCGACTTGGGTCACATCTTCCTTTAATGTGCGTTTAGAAGTTATGATGATAGAATGGTTTGCCGGTTAAGCCATTGACGAACCGAGCTGTGATTTCGGCTGGACGGGTAATTGCGGCACCGACGACGACACTCATGGCACCGACTTGTAAAGCATGGTTGGCCATCTGTGGGGTACGAATCTTGCCTTCAGCAATGACGGGGATATGTTTCGAAGCCAGCCGTTCGACGAGGGCAAAGTCAGGACCGTCATGTTCCGGGCTGTCAATCGTGTAACCGCTTAATGTTGTGCCGATAAAGTCAGCGCCGGCTTGATAGGCAATGACACCTTCTGTGTAAGTCGAAACATCGGCCATCAGTAATTGCTTCGGGAAGCGTTCCTGAACTTTTTCAATGAAATCGGTCACATTGCTGCCATCATGGCGTTGGCGCGATGTGCAGTCGAGTGCGATTACATCGACATTGGCAGCTACTAGTTGTTCAACTTCGGCCATCGTCGGTGTGATGTAAGGTTCTTCCGGCGGGTAGTTCTTCTTGATGATGCCGATGATCGGCAGTTTGGTTGCTTGCTGAATTTCTTTGATATCACGGATTGAGTTGGCCCGAATGGCACTAGCTCCGCCTAATTCAGCTGCAACTGCCATCTTCGGCATGATGCCGCCGGTTTCTGAATATAATGGTTCGTCTGGTAATGCTTGGCAGGAAACGATGAGGTTGCCCTGTACTTGGTTAATAAATTCTGCTTGATTCATACTCATGCTAAAAGGCCTCCAATTCAGCGCCTCTCATGTGCGCCCTTCATAAAAAAGGTTAGCACAACTAAAGCAAAATGTAAACGATTTCAGAAACCGAATTCAAAAATTTGTGCGGCCATAAAAAAGAACGGCCTCCATTTTGAGGCCGTTCTGTGTATTAAGCATGCGGATGATGCTGCTGTTTACCAGCATTCCGTTTACGATTTTCTTCATGACTGATTTCAGCTTGACTCTCTTTAGCCGTTCCAGCGCTTCCGTTGTCAGCAGTGCTGTTTGGAGTGACATCCGGATGTGCAAATGTTTCCGGTGTAACGACCTCGACGACTGGATGTTCCTTGAGATTTGCATCGATGCGGCGCTTGATCTGCGGCGTGATGATGAACGTCGTGATTGCTTGCTGAATGACGATGATAATCCCGCCGACTAAGAAGTAGAGCGCAAGTCCGGCTGGTGCGAACAGGGAAATAAAGAAGGTAATCAGCGGACTCATCAATAAGGTGGTTTGCATCTGCTTTTTCTGTTCAGGCGCCATGTGGTACATTGATAAATAACCTTGGGCCAGGTAGAAGAGGGTGGCGACAATCGTGATTGTCAGACTCGATTTACCTAAGTTGAATCCAAAGAAATGACTCGCCGAAATTTTGGCGGAGTACTCGATGGCCATGTACAAACCGGAGAAAATCGGCAGCTGAATGATTAAGGTCAGGCAGCCAAGACTCGGCATCATGCTGGTGCCGTTCTTTTGGTAGACCTGCATCATCAAACTGCTTAATTGACTCTTTTCTTCGGTCGTCGTTGCTTTTTTCTGTTGTTCCTGAATCAAGTTTAATTGCGGCTGCAGGACACGCATCTTTTCCTGCTGTTCCGTCATCTTCTTGGACTGATTCAGCATTAAGGGAAGCAAAATCAAACGAACGACAAATGTGATGATGATGATGGCCCACCCATAAGCATTCCCGCTGCCGCCCAGCAGTCCGGCCAGCCAGTTCATTAAATGCTGGATTGGAATTCCGAAGTACTTATAGATTGAACCATAAAAAAAGCCTGTCGGTGGTTTTAAATGGCCGGTGGTCGTTGCCTTGCGGGCACAGCCCGACAAGAACAGCATCAACGCCATCATTGCGCCGCCTAAAAATAATTTCGTTTTTTTCTGCATGATAATCCCTTTCAAGTCAATTTCATTTACTAAATTACTATACTTGAAGGGCTTGCATTTTTCAACCGGTCTAAAGACTGAAACCAGGTTTTTCTAATCTGAAACGTGCTAAAAAGTAACTTTGAATTCCTTGTAATCCGGCAGCGGATTGAGCGTATGGATTTCGACATGGTCGACCCGGCTGCTGGGCGATGGACCGCCCGAAATCATCTCGATATATTTATTGACGTCCGCTTCAGCGCCAACGACTTCCGTATAGACCGTGCCGTCGGGATTATTGCGGACAAAACCGTTTAAGTGCAGCTGATTGGCAATCCGCTGCGCAACCCAGCGGAAACCGACCCCCTGCACGATACCCGTGACTTTCATGGAAACTGCTTTTTGTGTCATCTTCACAACCTCCTTGTGTTTCTCCTCTATCATAAGCGCCGGGCCGGCAAAATACCAGCCGGAAGAATATGCTATAATGGGCCAAAAAGAGAAGGGGTTCTGTTACCTATGGAATTTATCCAATCGGCCAAAAACGACCAGATTAAACAAGCTAAAAAACTAACCACACGCAAATATCAGGAACGCAATCACAGTTATCTGCTCGACGGCTGGCATTTAGTCAAGGAAGCTATCCAAAGCGGTGCCGAAATCAGCAAGATTTTTGCCACTGAAAAGTATTTGAACGAACGGGAACTGCGGGCTTACTACGACCAGACAATCGAAATTGCCCCCGAAGTTGCGCAGCATTTAAGCGACACACAGGCGCCCCAAGGCATTTTTGCCGTTGTGGCGGTGCCGGAGCAGACAATGCCGGCTGCGTTCGACGGGCAGTGGCTATTTCTCGATGCCGTCCAAGATCCTGGCAACGTCGGTACGATGGTCCGCACAGCGGATGCCGCCGGTTATCAAGGGGTCGTTTTCGGGCGGGGAACCGTCGACCCGTATAATCCGAAGACACTGCGGGCCATGCAGGGCAGCCAGTTTCATTTGCCGATTTATCAGAGTGATTTAGGTGATTGGATGACGGCCTTCAAAAAGGCACAGCTGCCTGTTTACGGGTCGGAATTGAATCCGCAGGCCGTTTCCTATACCGATGTGCCAGCCGGTGAAGCAATGGCCTTAGTCGTCGGCAATGAAGGCAACGGGATGCAGGCCCAATTTTTGCGGCAGACAACGCAGAATCTGTATATTCCAATCACCGGCCAAGCCGAGTCACTGAATGTGGCTGTCGCAGCGGGGATTTTAATGTTCGCCTTAAGAGGCTAAAAATAACGATTTCTTAAGCTTGTCTTAAATAAATGAAAATGCTATCTTTTCCGGACGTTTGCTGTTATGATGAATTTGGAACCAAAGAATAAATAGCAGTCAGTTGATGGCAAAAAGGAGCTTTTGAATGTCTGGATTATTAGCTTGGCAGGATGACCCTGAGTACGTCGCTCAAATCGACGATCTGTTGCACACAGATGCCGTTCAAAAATTAAACAATTATACGCAGCATCATTCGATGACTCGTTTGGAACATTCCCTGAACGTTTCTTACCGCAGTTATCTAATCGGAAAAAAATTACACTTAAACACACGTGCATTAGCACGAGCTGGCCTTTTACATGACCTTTTCTATTACGACTGGCGGAAAACCAAGTTCAACCGTGGGACGCATGCTTATATCCACCCACGTGTGGCCTTGCGCAATGCCGAAAAAATAACAGAATTGACGCCCATGGAAAAGGACATTATCGTCAAGCACATGTGGGGTGCGACGATTGGATTGCCCCGTTACAAAGAAACATGGGTTGTTTCACTCGTGGATGACTATTGTGCCATGGATGAATACATGGGTCATTTGGCCAACGACGTGGAAGACAAGTTAAAAGTGAATCATTAGCTTGGAAAAGGTTGCAATTAGCAGCCTTTTTTTATATACTTTTCGTAAGTGAAAATTAACAAGAATTTTTATAAATAAAATGACAAAAATGGAGGTGGCTCATTTGGCAATGCTGACAGAAAAACAAACGACAGTCGATTTTAAACTCTGTCCCCGGTTTGAAAAAACGTTTACCATGCTGGGCAAAAAATGGAACGGTTTGATTATCGATGTGCTGCTTGAAAACGGGACGTTACGGTTTAAAGACCTCACTAAGATGGTGCCGAAGTGCAGCGACCGGGTGTTGGTCGAACGGCTCAAAGAATTGGAAGCGGATGGAATCGTCGAACGCATGACCCATGAGGATTCTGCCTTGATCGAATACCAATTAACGACCAAAGGAGAATCCTTGCGGAACGTAATCGATGAAATTCACTCATGGTCGGATACGTGGCAGGATGGCGTCGAATCATGTGTTGACGCACAATAAAAAAAAGCCTACACTATGGACAGATATAAAGGCGTTGATGAAAGAAAAGTAATTGTGACGGACCATTTTTCAGAAAGACTTCTCATGGCTGAAAGGGAGTCAATGGTACGAACAATGAAGTTCACTTTCGGAGCTGGCCTTGGGAGTCGCAAGATGAAAAAGGTACCGGCAGTTTTGTCGTTAACGAAATGAAGTGCACGGCTTATTTAGCTGTGAACTAGGGTGGTACCGCGAGAACCTCGTCCCTTTTTGGAACGAGGTTTTTTTGTGCAATCGAAAAGGAGTGGAAAAAATGACATTACGAGATACGTTACGCACCATCAACGATCAGAATTTGGCGAAGATTCAGCAAGCCACGAATCTCAAGGAATTAAATGAAATTCGTGTCGGTGTGCTGGGCAAAAAGAGTCCCATTACCAATGTGTTACGGGGCATGAAGGATTTGAAAAAGGAGGATCGGCCAGTTGTCGGTCAATTTGCGAATGAAATCCGCGACGGCCTTGTGACGGCCATCGACAACCAGAAAGCTGCTTTGGAACAAAAACGGCTCGACCAGAAATTAGCCCACGAAAAACTGGATGTGACCCTGCCAGGCACACCAGTTGTCGATGGGACTCCGCATGTCCTGATGCAGGTGATGGAAGACCTCGAAGACGTCTTCATGGGAATGGGCTTCCAGATTGTTAGAGGTTATGAAGTCGAAGATGAGCACCATAACTTTGAGATGCTGAACATGCCAAAAGACCATCCTGCCCGTGATATGCAGGATACGTTCTACATCACCCAGGATGTGCTGATGCGGACCCACATGTCGCCCAACGAAGCACGTGAGCTCGAAGAACACGACTTTTCCGAAGGCCCAATCAAAATGATCGGACCCGGCAAGGTTTACCGGCGCGATACCGATGATGCGACGCATTCGCACCAATTCTTCCAGATGGAAGGACAGGTAATTGACAAGCACATTACCATGGCCGATCTCAAAGGAACCTTGGAATATGCGATTCACAGCTTCTTCGGTGCCGATCGGGAGATTCGGTTCCGCCCCAGCTACTTCCCGTTCACGGAACCATCGATTGAAGTCGATATTTCCTGCTTCAACTGTAACGGCAAGGGTTGTGCCGTCTGCAAGTACACCGGCTGGATTGAAGTGCTCGGTGCCGGGATGACCCATCCGAATGTGCTGAAAGCTGCTCATGTCGATGCCGATGTTTATGGCGGGTTTGCTTTCGGTCTCGGAATCGATCGTTTTGCGATGCTCAAGTACGGGATTACGGACATTCGCCAATTCTACCAGAATGATATTCGCTTCTTATCGCAATTCAATGGGGAGGACAAATAAATGAAAGTTTCATATCAATGGTTGCAAGAATATTTACCAGTGAAGGCCACACCCGCTGAGTTGGCCGATAATGAATCTCGGACAGGCCTTGAAGTCACTGACGTCAAGGTGCCGGCGGATGGGCTGAAGAAGATTGTGGTCGGCCATGTGCTTGAATGTGTTCCGCATCCGAATTCCGATCATCTGCACATCTGCCAAGTCGATATTGGCGAAGACGAACCGACACAGATTATCTGTGGTGCACCCAATGTTGCTGCAGGTCAATATGTCATCGTTGCTTTGCCCAGTGCTCGAATTGCCGGCAACGTCAAGATTAAGAAGGGCAAGATGCGGGGCGAAGCTTCCAACGGGATGCTGTGTGCCTTACAGGAAATCGGTTTTCCTGAAAGCGTCGTTCCAAAAGAATTCGTCAACGGGATTTATGTGTTCCCCAATGCCGAAACACCAGGGGATTCTGTCTTTCCCTTGTTAGGCATGGACGATGCTATTTTAGATTATGATATTACACCGAACCGGGCCGACTGCATGAGTATGCGGGGCGTAGCTTGGGAAACAGGTGCGATGTACAATGAAGTACCAACTTTCAAAGAACCTGAATTGACCGAAGGCACCACTCCCATCGCCGATTTGTTAACGGCTGCTGTCAACGACGAAAAAGATGCACCGAGTTACCAATTACGGGTTCTGCAGAATGTCGACATCAAACCGAGTCCATTGTGGCTGCAGATTCGGTTATGGAATGCGGGGATTCGGCCAATCAATAATATTGTCGATGTGACCAATTACATCATGCTGACTTACGGCCAGCCGATGCATGCCTTCGACTATGACAAATTGCAGAGTGACAAGATTTTAGTCCGGCGGGCCCATGACGGCGAAAGCCTGACTACTTTGGATGGCAATGATCATGATTTGACTGAAGAAGACATCGTCATCACCGATGGGACGAAGCCGGTTGCTTTGGCCGGTGTGATGGGCGGACTCGCTACCGAAATCACTGCAGATACTAAAAACGTCGTGCTCGAATCCGCATTGTTCCAGCCGACCTTAGTCCGCAAAACGGCCCAGCGTTACAATTTGCGCTCTGAAGCCTCGTCACGCTTCGAAAAAGGCATCAATACAGCTACCATCAATGAAGCCCTTGATGCTGCCGCTGCTTTAATGAATCAGTTTGCTGGTGGCGAAGTGGCACAGGGCCATCTCAGCGCCAGCAGCATCGAACCGCTGTCTGTCGGAATCGATATTTCGATTGACCGGATTAATCATGTCTTAGGAACAGCTTTGGATGTGCCGACAGTGCTGGGGATTTTCAAACAGCTGGGTTTCCCGACCCATGAAAGCGATGGTCTCTTCTCGGTCAGCATTCCGCCACGTCGCTGGGATATCCACATCGATGCCGATTTGATTGAAGAAGTGGCTCGTATTTACGGTTACGACAATTTGCCAAGTACATTGCCGACCGGCGATATGACGTTGGGCCACTTAACACGCAAACAGCAGGAGATTCGGGGCACTCGCCGTTATCTTGAAAGTGCCGGCTTGACCGAAGCCATCAGTTATTCGCTGACAACGGCTGAAAAGGCACAACAATTCACGTTGACCGATAGTGCCTTAACCAAGCTGGATTTCCCGATGACGCAAGATCATGCTTATTTGCGGCAGAACTTGATTACAGGTCTGTTGGAAGATTTAGCGTATAATTTAGCTCGGAAGCAAAATGATGTGGCTTTCTACGAACAAGGACGGGTTTTCTTAAAAGAAGACGATGCGACGATTCGGCCGGATGAAGTCGAATATGTGGCTGGTGCATTCACAGGACTGGTCCGCCAGCGCAACTGGAACCAGACGAAAGAAGCCGTTGACTTCTATTACGCAAAAGGGGTTGTCGATGGTTTATTAAAACAATATCATCTGGCCGCACCCGTTCGTTATGAGGCTGTTCAGAAGCCGGAAATGCATCCGGGCCGGACAGCGGCGATTTACGTCGGCGACGTGTATGTCGGTTTTGTCGGTGAAGTCCATCCTGAAACAGCCAAGGCCTATGAAGTGAAAACGACCTATGTCTTCGAATTGAACCTCGACTTAGTGCTGGCACAGGATCGCCAGAAGGTTGTTTCGCAACCGACGGCGAAGTTCCCGGCTGTCACACGTGATGTGGCATTGCAAGTTGCCAAAGAGGTGACGAACGAACAGATTATGGACGTCATCACCAAGAATGGCGGCCGTTTCCTGACCAGCGTCAAATTGTTCGATGTGTATGCTGGTGAAAAGATTGCCCATGGTGAAAAGTCATTGGCCTACACCTTGACGTATCAAAATGCCAAGGCAACTTTGACGGAAGATGAAGTCAACAAAGCCTTTGCCAAAGTGGTCGACCATCTCGAATCCGATTTGGATGCGAAGATCCGTTAATTTTCAGGAAAAGCTGCACGGCGGTCCGCTTTTTTGGTATAATATTTGTGATTTAATCATCATCTAGGAGGTTTTCCTGTGGCGAATCACGATAAACAGAGCACAGACAATCATCAAAACGACAAACAGGCATCACGACAAGAAGAAAAGCAGACTGTCAATCATATCGTCTACTGGATCGTCGGGACGCTCGTTGTCCTGTTAGTGATCATTGCCTTTATGAGCTATCGGTATGTGAAAACATCCTTGCAGCCAGTCGACTCGAATAGTCATCAAACCGTTGAGGTCAACATTCCGATCGGTTCATCAAACAAAGAAATTGCAACACGATTGCAAAACAAAGGAATTATCCGGAGTGCAACGGTGTTCAACTATTATGTCAAAACACAAAATGATTCGAATTTCCAGGCCGGCTACCACAAGCTGTCGCCGGCGATGACTTTGGATGAAGTCATCGCTGCCTTGCAAAAGGGCGGCACGGCCAAGCAGAAGGTGGCTGAAGCCAAAGTGGTTGTCAAAGAAGGGGTCACGGTCGATGAAATCGGGACTGCAATCCAGAAAGCCACTAAGAAGAATAAGAAATTCAAGAAATCCGATTTCATCAAATTGATGAAGAACCAGGCTTTCTTGGATAAATTAGCAGCTAAGTATCCAACCTTGCTGTCATCTTCGATGAAATCCAAGAATGTGCGCTATCATCTTGAAGGCTACCTCTTCCCAGCGACGTATCCGATTTATAAGAATACAACGCTGAAGAGCCTGGTCACTGAGATGGTCGCGACGGCCAATACGAATTTAAAGCCATACTACAAACAGATGGCCGCTAAGGATATGACCGTTCAGCAGACGCTGACATTGGCATCTATCATCGAGCGTGAAGGGGTCAAGGAATCCGATCGGCAAAAGATTGCGGGGGTCTTCTACAACCGTTTCGATGCTAATATGCCGATCCAATCCGATATCACCGTCATGTATGCTCTTAAAACGCATAAGACACATTTGACCAATAAGGATGTCCAAGTCGATTCGCCGTATAACTTGTACAAGAACACCGGCTATGGACCTGGGCCGTTCAACTCGCCGAGTCTCTACTCCGTTTATGCGACCCTGCATCCAAAAGATCAATCCAAAGGTTACCTATACTTTATTGCCAATCTGAAGACCGGCAAGGTGCACTTCTTTACCACCTTGACCGAACAACAGAAGAAGACGTCTGAATTAGGACAATAGTAAAAGAGCGTGTAAGAAGCGTTTTGAACGGACGGCTTAAGGAAAGTGCGGCTAAAATCTCTGATTTGTGGAGATTGAAGCCGCAGTGACTTAAACGTGATGTTCAGCTTCTCAAAACGCGTTTACACCGCAAAAAAGACAGGGGCCGACCAATCGTCGACCTCTGTTTTCATACTACAAATCACAGCTTGGGGGAAATAATTGAACATGGCAGCGCAACAGGAAAAACGACCGATTGTGATCGGCGTCACAGGTGGTTCAGCGAGTGGCAAGACGAGTGTCAGCCGTGCGATCTTTGATCAGTTCGCCGGACATTCGATTTTGATGATGCAGGAAGATTCTTATTACAAAAAGAGCGACCTTCCGTTTGAAGAACGCAAAAAAATCAATTACGATCATCCGCTCTCATTCGACACAGATTTGCTGCTCGAACAGCTCAACGACCTGATTCATTACCAGACAATCGAAAAGCCGGTGTATGATTATACGAATCATAACCGCAGCGATGAAGTCGTTAAGGTCGAACCGAAAGAGGTCATTATCCTTGAAGGGATCCTGATTTTGGATGATCCCCGTCTGCGGGATTTAATGGATATCAAAGTTTATGTCGATACGGACGACGATATTCGTCTAATCCGGCGCATCAAGCGGGATATGAACGAACGGGGCCGTTCGCTGGATAATATCATCCATCAATATCTGGCGACCGTTCGTCCGATGTATCATCAATTTATCGAACCAACTAAGCGCTATGCGGACATTATTGTGCCGGAAGGCGGCGAAAACCAAGTTGCGATCGACTTGTTAGTCACCAAGATTCGTGATATTTTAAAGCAGCGGGAGAGAAAATAAATTTAGACATCCCACGAAAAACGTGGTATGCTCCGAATTGTCTGTAAAAATAATGAGGTGAATAATTATGGCTGAAAAAACATATCCAATGACAGCTGAAGGTAAGAAAAAACTAGAAGACGAACTGGAAAATTTGAAATTAGTTAAACGTCCGGAAATTATCGAACGGATTAAAACGGCTCGTGGCTTCGGGGACCTTTCTGAAAACTCCGAATATACATCCGCAAAAGATGAACAGAGTATCACTGAAAGCCGGATTTCCGAAGTTGAAAACATGCTTCGTTACGCCGAAGTGATTGACGCTTCCGCCGTTGACGAAAATGAAGTTTCCGTCGGCAAGACCGTTACTTTCGTTGAAACGGGCGATACTGAGGAAGAATCTTATCAAATCGTCGGTTCGGCCGAATCCGATCCATTTTCCGGCAAGATTTCAAACGATTCGCCGATTGCCAAAGCTTTGCTGGGCAAGAAGAAGGGCGACACCGTTTTGATTCACACACCAGGCGGCGACATGGAAGTTAAAATTACCGCAGTAAAGTAAGCTGCATCTCAAAAAAGACTGGCCCAGAAGCCGGTCTTTTTTAGTCTGACGGGGCTCGTCGTCATTCGCTTGGTCGCACACTCTCAGTTTAAACGTGTTTGACCAAGCTGCTGACTTCGTTTAAGCCCATTCGGCCGCCATTCACAGCCCGAATGTGTCCGAATGTTTCTTAAGCCTCGTCGTCATTCGCTTGGTCGCACACTCTCAGTCTTTAGCCCGATTCAATTTCGGTCTTGCGTGAGTTCCCATTCAGGCAGCAAGTCCGCTATAATAGAAGATAATTAAAATGGACGGAAGGAGTATGCATTCATGCGCAGACCTTGGCAATTATTTTTCATCATCGAAACGATCCTGCTTGTCATTCTCGGCTGGCAGATTTTTTCCAATCAAGCAACGCTGAGCTTCCTGATTATTGGAATCGTCAGTCTAGTCTGGGCGCAGCACCGTCGCAGCCGGCATCATTCGGGCAGCTTCCTGACCCTATTCGGGACATTGACGATTGGAATCACGATTTTGATCAACGTGTCGGCTTGGTTAATGGTCTTTGTCGGGCTGTTATTTATGTTCTTTGGGCTTGATGCGTCGAGCCGGCTGGACGGCTTGCATCCCGGCCGCTGGTGGCCGCATGCGCCATGGCAGAAAAAACATTTCATGCCGGTCAATACACGTGAACCGCAGTCCAAAGACGGCAAAAAGATTCAGCATCCGTGGTTCGGCAGCCAGACAATTGGTTTGCAGGTCTTCGAATGGGACGACCTTAATTTTGCTGTAGCGGCAGGGGATACGATTATTGACCTCGGCAATACGATTTTGCCGCAGGAGGATAATGTCATTATGATTCGCAAAGGCATCGGCAAAACCCGGATTTTGGTGCCGGTCGGGACGAGCGTGATGATCGACCATTCTGCGATGCTTGGCGGCCTCACTTTCCAAAATGAACACTTGAAATTACACAATGAACAGGTAAAATTGTACAGCGACCACTACGATGAAGGCAGCCGCAAACTGAAGATCATGACAAATGTTCTGGTCGGCGATCTCGAGGTGCTGTACGTATGACAAAAACAGGTCGGATTTATACGTTTATGCTGATTACGATGAGCATTTTTCTGGTCAGCTTATTGATGTTCTGCTCGTACTTTTATGCGACAGGCATTCAAAATTGGTTATTGCACCTTGTTACGGCACAGTTTTTCTATGTGCCGATTTTGGTGTATCTGCTATTCGTTTCGTTAGTGGTCGGGGGACTGCTGACCGGGCTGATTGCCTTTTTTGCCCATCAACGGGCGTCGAAAGTGGAAAGTCAGCTACAATTATTGGTCA
This sequence comes from Lactobacillus selangorensis, assembly GCF_001437205.1. GTDB lineage: Bacteria > Bacillota > Bacilli > Lactobacillales > Lactobacillaceae > Paralactobacillus > Paralactobacillus selangorensis. The sequence goes on from NZ_JQAZ01000001.1 coordinate 67,514, forward strand.
GCGGCCAGTATGAAGCCCAAGAATTGAAAACGGATGGCAAAGCAGTCAATGCGGCCAACTTGGAACAAACGATTGAAAACCTGCGCCTAAAAATGGTAGGCTTACAGCAAGAGATTCAAGGCTACAGCAATCGGCCCCAAAAGGTCGACGGGGAAACCAAGGAAGAAATTCTCGAGCAGGAACGCCATCGTTTGGCACGCGAACTGCATGATTCCGTCAGCCAGCAGCTGTTTGCGGCGATGATGATGCTGTCGGCGATTAATTCGATTGCCGAAAAAGAGCACTTGTCCGACAAAATCAGCCAGCAATTGACGACCGTCGAGAAGGTCATCAATGAAGCTCAATCTGAAATGCGGGCCCTTTTGCTGCATCTGCGGCCGGTTAACCTCGAAGGCAAGAGTCTCAAAGAGGGAATCCAGCAGTTACTGCGGGAATTGCAATCGAAAGTGCATATTAACATCAACGCCGAAATCGATGATGTGCATCTGCCGAGCGGAATCGAAGACAATCTGTTTCGAATCGTGCAGGAGCTTCTGTCGAACACGTTACGGCATGCGAAGGCCAAAGAAATCGATGTCTTCTTGAAGAAAATCGACCAGACGGTACTGCTGCGGGTCGTCGACGATGGAATCGGTTTTAAGATGACGGGCAATGAGAATGCCGGCAGTTATGGCTTGAAAAACATTCAGGAACGTACAAAGAGTATCGGCGGTGTCGTCAAAGTGATCAGTTTTCCTGGTCAGGGGACGAGTGCTGAAATTCGGGTTCCGTTATTGAAGGAGCAATCAAAATCGTGATAAAAGTATTGATCGTGGATGACCACGAAATGGTGCGCTTAGGGGTTAGTACCTATCTAGGTGTGCAGGATGACATCGAAGTGGTCGGCGAGGCCGGCAACGGTAAGGAAGGACTCGGGAAAGCCTTAGCTTTGCGGCCGGACATTATTTTAATGGACCTAGTGATGCCTGAAATGGATGGCATCGAAGCCACTCAAAAAATTCTTAAGGCGTGGCCGGAAGCGAAAATCATCATTTTAACGAGTTTTATCGATGATGAAAAAGTTTATCCTGCGATTGAAGCTGGTGCCAAGAGCTATATCTTGAAAACATCGACGGCCGAAGAAATTGCGAATGCGATTCGGGCGACCGCTCAAGGGCGCTCTGTGCTCGAGCCGGAAGTGACTAAGAAAATGATGACCCATTTATCCACACAAGCACAGCCGCAGCTTTACGAAGACTTAACGAAACGGGAACGAGAAGTGTTATTATTGATTGCGAAGGGGAAAAGCAATCAGGAAATTGCCGATGAACTCTTTATTACGTTGAAAACGGTCAAGACGCATGTTTCGAACATTCTGGCGAAGCTGGAGGTCGAAGATCGGACCCAAGCGGCGATCTACGCTTACAAACACGGCTTGATCAAGTAAGAGGAGGAATGAATATGTTTGCTGAACAATCAGAAATTCAACATTTACTGAGTTTGCTCAAAGATATTCAAAAACAGCTTTTTCAATACGGCCGGAATCGGCTGCGGCTCGGCCGGCCCAAGCAGATACATTTCTTTCATCTGCTGGCGGCGCATCCCGGTATGACCCAGCTGGAGTTGGGCGAGCATTTTGATCTGCAGCCCTCAGCTTTAAAACAGATTTTACGGCATTTAGCGACTGCCGGTTTGATTGAACTCGAACCGGACAGCCGCAATTCGCAGCTGGTTCATGTCATGCTGACGGCACGGGGCGAACAGCTGGCCAACGATGGTTGGCGTTTCTATCCGGAAGCCCTGCGGAAGATTACCCGGCACATGACGCATTATGAACTGCATGCGCTGATTGAAGCGGCCGCCGCCGCCGATCACCTCCTGCAGCGCACAAATGCCCTCACACCGCAGCCATTTTCACGGCTGCACCGCCGCATGCATAATGGCGACGAATTGTAGTGCATTTAAAACAAGGGTCTTTAAGATACATGGCGTAAAAAAAGCCGGTCACATTTTTCTGTGACCGGCTTTTTTAGTGGCTATGCTTTTTTCTTTTTTGGCAGCCATGCCGGCTGTTTCCAAAGCACACCGACAATGCCCAGCGAGAGAAGCGAGATTACCATTCCAAGCGTCAGATAGGGCGGCCAGTAGGTCAATTCAATCTGATGATGACCGGGTTTGAGCTTGGCCGCCAAAAACATCTTGAAGACGCGTTTGGTGGCAACTGCTTTGCCGTCGACTTTGAGGTGCCAGCCCTGGTTGTACGGGATGGTGGTCATCAACAGCGGCTGTTGTTTCGTAGTCGTGATGGTGCCGGTAATCTTGTTGTTGCTGAAATGGCTGATTTTAAGCGGATGCTGTTTCAGCTTAGCGATGCCGGCGTCGAAGGTGGACAGCTGGAACTGATAAAGCTGTAGGTCTTGCAGCCATGTCTTGTCCTTTGTAAAGGAAATGGTCAGTTTCTGGCGCTGGCCCTTTTGTCCGGCGGCCACATTGATGACAACCGGATCATTAAAGGGACTATATTGAGTCAGGGTTTCTCCGTTCAGCTGCAGGTTGACAACGTTGCCAGAGAGATTGTTGCCTAGGGTCAGATAATACGGCTCATCTGTCTGCGGCGTGAAGTAAAAGTCAACGCTGGCCGGCTTAGACGAATCGACCTTGGTATAATTGGCATCGTTGAAATTCGAATCGCGTTTGACATTGTGCAGCACCGTTTCATCAAACGGTACCGCCGCATAAAGGGGCGATTGGCTAGTTGTCGCGCTAATCAGGGAATGAAACATGTTAGTCTGTTCGGTGATTGGCTGGTCGGCAACCGGACGTTCGGTCAGGGCGTTGGCACTAGCAGCAAACCCCAGCGATAAAGCGTATGGATTTTTGTAGATGCTGCTGTTGGTGTCGGCGGACTGCAGACGGTAGTACGCCAAATCCGGCTTATTCGTATCGGCAGTGAATAATGGTTTGATGACCTCAGAGCCGATTGGTTTAGCAGCTTTAGCAGCAAGATAATATTTCATATCCAGCAGGGCATCCGTCCACAGCGTCCCGTTCGAATAGTTGACGACACCATAGCCGGACGGCTGGCCGATATTGCCCATGAAGGTCGGCACTTGGGCTTCCAAGACAGAATTGAAATGCGACGCTCCGTAATAACCTGTTTCGAGTGCATCATTTTTGGTGCGGTTGAACGTTTTGCCAACCCGATAGAAACGGTGGGTATTCTCCGGCAGCTTATTGACTTCTTTTTGAAGCTGGCTGGTATAAGCTGCATAATCGCTCTGTGTCAAATAGGAAATATTGTTGAGACTCATGTAAGCATTGGTCGTCATTTCGACGACGGCTAGTAATAGGATGAGCCCCTGATAGATGGGCGAACGGCGAATGCCGACGGCCAGCAATAACAGGGCACAGGCACCGAACCCAAAGGAAATCAGGACTTGGTCGGTCTTCAGATAGCTGATGTGTTTCAGCGTATCCATCAAATAAATCATCATTGCTGCAAACAGCGAACTGCAGACAATCAGTTGCCACAGCTTGATATCAGGATGGTGGCTGAGGGCGCGAGCGGCCACAACCAGCAGCCAGAAGCTGACGATGTAAGAAAACCGATATGGATACCAGACCGGAAATTGACCGCCATGCCACAGCAAGTCTAACGGCTCAACGAATAACGACGCAATTAAGAAGGCTGTGATGACGAGTGCCGTCAGGCGTTCCTGCCAAGCGTAACGTTTCTGCATGAAATAGAGCAATGCGGCCACTAACGGCAGCATTCCGATGAACAAGTTCGGCTGGCCCTTCGGCATCTGGTCGAAATTGAAGGCGCCGACGACAAACTTTGCCAGCAGCTTGAACGGTTTGTATTCCAACTTCCAATTCAAGGTGTGGACGGTATACTGGCCCTTGCCTTGCAGCAGGTCGAAGAAGCTCGGCAGAAGCAGCCAAGCACCGATTCCGCCGGCCAGCAGGGAACCGCCGATAAATTTGCCGATAACCTGCAGCTGGCGTTTCAGGGGACCACGATGGATGGCCAATTGCCAGATGAAGTAGAGGATGCTGAACAGGCATACCATCCAGCCCATATAGTAATTGACGATGAGGAGCGCCCCCAGCATCAGCGGATAACGGAGAAAATGGTGCGGCACAAACAATTCCTGAATGCCCAATGCAATCAAAGGCAGAAAGACGACAGCATCGAGCCACATCAAGTTGAGCTGATTGGCGATGGTGAATCCCATCAAGGCATAGGCCGTTGCAAAGGCTGGGACCCACAAGCCGTCGAGCAGCTTGCTTTTGCGCAGGAAGAAGGCAAAGCTCCAGCCGCTGCAGGCATATTTGAGCAGGATGACGAGCACGACCCCAAAAGTGAGCCATTTGCCGGGTGTCAGCAGCAGAATCAGGTTAAAGGGACTCATCAGATAATATGCCCAGCTCCCAATCATGCCGCCGCCAAGGGCTTTCGAAAATGAATAGAGAAAGGTCGACGGATGGTGCAGGAGGGTGGAACGGAAGTAAGCAAAAAAGTCAATATATTGCTGGCCGAGGTCGACTGTCAGCCAGGACGACTTGCCGAAGGGAAAGACCCCTCGATAGATCGCATAGATGCCCATAATCAGCAACGGGAGTGCAAAACTGAGCCCGTACAGAAAAATCGGCCAAGAACGCTTTTTTTTGAAACGCATTGTTTCACCTCAAATGCTAAGAATTTATAAAGGAACCCCTTTTCGGATTAGAACTGCGTTATCCTAAAAAAGGCGGCCAGAATGATTCATTCTTATATAGGATAACATATTCAGCTTTCCGACATTCAGACGTGGTCACACTTGTCAATGTCTGTTAAAATGAGTAATAGTCCTTGAGACGTTTAATTAGAAAATAAGGAGCAGGATTTTTCAGTGAGACCGATTGATTCAAAAGAGAAACCACAAAAGCCGAATCGTGCGAAATCAAACATTCCGTTTCGGCTGAACTTATTATTCTTCATTGTTTTCCTGCTATTCGCAGCTTTAGTAGGGCAGCTTGCTTATCTGCAAATTATGTATGGTTCTAAATTCTCATCCAGCGTTAACTCAACGGACCAAACAACGGTCAGCGGCGCTGTGCCACGTGGGATGATGTACGATACGAAAGGTCGTGTCCTGGTCGGCAACAAAGCCCAGAGTGCGATTACTTATACAAAAGGTGCTGATACGCTGTCGACGCAGATGTATGCCGTCGCCAACAAGTTAGGTACTTATATTACTGTTGATACAGACACTTTGACCCCGCAGGATAAGGCCGATTATTACTTGGCGGATGCCCATAACCTTAAAACGACGAATGCCAAATTGCCGAAGTCGCAAAAGGTGGATTCATCCGGTAGCGAACTCGCTGAAAAAACAGTCTATAAGAATCAGATTGCATATGTCGAAGCCCATCATCTGGATGAATTGACGGCCACGCAGAAAAATGCAGCGGCGATTTACAAGATTATGAATGGGGCTTACCAGATGTCGACGGTGTACATCAAAAACAGCGGTTTGACCTCAGCAACGCTGGCCAAAGTCAGCGAACATCTGACCGAACTGCCTGGTGTCAGTGTCGGGACCGATTGGGAACGTTCCTATCCGAACGGGGAAGGCATTACCAGCATCATTGGGAATGTCTCCACTGAAAAGCAGGGGCTGCCGTCCGATCAATTAACGGAATTGCTGTCCGATGGCTATTCACGCAACGACCGGGTCGGGACCAGCTACCTCGAAAAGGAATACCAGTCAATTTTAAGTGGGACCAAGTCGCAGACGGAAGTTAAAACGAATTCTGAAGGTTCGGTTAAGAGTACGAAGGAAGTTTACGCTGGCAAGAAAGGGGCCAGCCTGAACCTGACGATTGATTCGAAGTATCAGAATCAGGTTGAAGCAGCACTGAAGAAGGAATTCAAGGCGGCCGTCAGTGACGGTGCGGCTAAATATTCCGACGGGGCCTATGCGATGGCGATGGACCCGAATACAGGGGCTGTCTTAGCCATTGCCGGGGTCAAGCAGAACCGCAAGACGGGTAAAATTACCGATAACGCCTTAGGAGCGATCAACCAGACCTTCGTTCCTGGGTCGGCGGTCAAAGGGGCCACGGTCATGGGAGCGCTGATGGATGGGGTCATTACACCTACCAACAACACGCAGTCCGATGATGCCATTTACCTGCCAGGGACAGCGGTCAAGAAGTCCGTTTACCCAGTTGGGACGTTCACATCGTTGGATGCGGTCACGGCGCTCGAAATTTCGTCGAACATCTACATGATGCGTTTGGCCATGAAGGAAGGAAATGCGAAGTATGTTGCCGATTCGTCCTTCAGTATCGACCATAACATCTTCGCGACCGAACGTGGCTACTTCAACCAGTTCGGGCTCGGCGTCAAAACCGGAATCGACCTGCCCGGCGAAGCTTCGCCATACATCGGGTCGACGACGAACTCCGATGGCTCGTTCAAATCAGGGTCGGCCCTCGATTTGTCCTACGGAAACTACGATGCCTATACCGTTGTTGAATTAGCTCAATATGTTTCGACAATCGCTAATAACGGGCGGCGGATGCAGCCGTACGTCGTTAAATCGGTTGAATCGACGTCGAACAACGGCAAGAAGGGACAAGTCGAATCGGTTACCATGCCGAAAGTCATGAATACCGTCAATGCGACGAAAGACGAATTCAATGTTGTGCATAAGGGCTTCTATGAAACCATTCATGGGACCAATGCCTGGGCAACTGCGACTCGTTTGAAGAGCTTGAGCCCATCAGCCGCCGCTAAGACTGGGACAGCCCAGACGTTCGCCCATACGGACCCGGATAATGATAACAGCAAGCAGGTCGAGACGATGAACTTAAGCCTCGTTGCTTATGCCCCTTACAAGAATCCGAAGGTTGCCATCGCCTTGATTTTCCCGAATATGACGGATGAAGACGGGGCCTACAACACCGTTCTCGGCAAGGAAATGATTAGCGACTATTACAAAGACTACAATATCAAGTAAGTGTCTCTTTTCAAGGTCTTAAAAAAATGCTACAATATAAGCTGTCTAAGATTTCGGAATGAGAATTCACTTAGCAAAAACAACTCAACGGATGGGGAGGTTCTATCATGCGTGTCCACATTACATTAGAATGCACAGAATGTCATCAACGCACATATCTGTCAAGCAAAAACAAGCGGAATAATCCAGATCGTCTGGAATTAAAGAAATACTGCCCACGTCAACGCAAAGTGACAGTTTACCGCGAAACAAAGTAAATTAAAAAAGACAACAGGATGCGTCCTGTTGTCTTTTTTATAGGATGAAAGGAGGCCGTTCGATGGAGAAAAAGCAATTACGGCAGGATTTAATCAAAAAGCTGGTCAAACTCAGCAAGACGCCCGATAAGCTCAAGCAGGAACAGGAGCTTTATTCCAAACTCTATCATGATCCGCAGATTCAAAAGGCCAATACAATCGGCATCACGATTAGTCAGAATATCGAGGTCGATACGAAACCGATTATTACCCGTCTGCAGGAGCTGCACAAATCGGTGGTTGTTCCACGCACTTTGGCCGAGCACCAGATGAGTTTTCTGCCGTACGTCGGCCTCAACAATATGGAAAAGAGCGATTTCGGGGTGTGGGAGCCTAAGTGGCTGCCGGAAGCCCGAATCGATCCGCCGGATGTTGTTATCGTCCCTGGCTTGGCTTTTTCCAAACAAGGGCACTGGCGAGTCGGCTTTGGCGGCGGCTATTATGATCGGTATATCGCCAAATACCAGCCGAAAACGATTGCACTGGCCCTGCCGGCGCAGACGTTCGATGAGCCATATTGGGACGTCGCTGACTATGATCAAGCGCTCGATCAGATTTATTTTGTCAGTGAATAGTTTGTCTTCGCAGTGGGTGGTCAGCCCACGATTTTTCATGTATAATATGGCAGGTGAAGCGAATGAAAACACTTTATGATGTGCAACAATTACTAGCGAAATATAATATTTATGTTCATTTAGGCAAGCGAATCTGGGATATTGAACTCATGGCATTGGAACTCGACCATATTCATGACGCTGGACTCATTGACGCCAAAACGTTTAGTACGGCACGCATCATCTTGGCACATGAGCATCATCGGGAAGAAAAAGACCCGTTAATCAATCCAACTGAATTGGGGGAAACACACAAATGAACGACAAGAAGCTGATCGGGATCGATTTAGGCGGTACAACGACTAAATTTGCGATCATGACTGAGCAGGGTGACGTTCAGCAACGGTGGAGTATTGATACCGACATCATGGATGAAGGCAGTCACATTATTCCAAATATCGTTGATTCAATCAATCACCATCTGCAGATTTTTGACATGGAACCAAAGGACTTTATCGGAATCGGCATGGGTTCGCCTGGTAGTGTCGACATCGACGCCGGCACGGTAACTGGTGCTTTCAACCTGAACTGGAAGGGCACCGTTTATCCGAAGCGTGATATCGAAGCCGGAACTGGGATTCCCTTTGCAATCGATAACGACGCCAACGTTGCCGCATTAGGCGAACGCTGGAAGGGTGCCGGCGATAACGCCCAGGACGTTGTCTTCATCACCTTAGGCACTGGTGTCGGCGGCGGAATCATCATGAACGGCGAACTGCTGCATGGTGTGGCCGGTTCTGCCGGTGAAATCGGCCATGTGACCGTTCAACCGCAGGGCGGCTACCTCTGCACTTGCGGCAAGCACGGCTGCCTCGAAACAGTGGCCTCCGCAACTGGTGTCGTTCGAGTTGCCCGTGATATGGCTGAACAGTACGCCGGCGATTCCAAGCTGAAGAAGATGCTCGATGACGGGGACGAAATTTCCTCCAAGATTGTCTTCGACTTAGCTGCAGAAGGCGACCCATTGGCTGTCAAAGTCATGGACCGTGTGATGTACTACCTCGGTTTAGCCGTTGCCAACGTTTCCAACACCTTGAACCCGAAGTACGTCATTATCGGCGGCGGTGTTTCCAACGCCGGCAAGACGTTGCTTGACCAAACGACCAACTACTTCAAGCAGTTCACATTCCCGAACGTCAAGAATACCACGACCGTTCGTTTAGCAACCCTTGGCAATGAAGCCGGTGTTATCGGCGCCGCATCGTTGGCATTACAATATAATAATTGAGAGCGCTACAGAAGTCGGGTTTTGACTTCGTTGTAGCGCCTCCGCAAGGCCTTCTCGATGGAGAAGGCTTTTTTTGTATATTTCAGCACGAGTGCCGATTTGCTTTGTTGCGCTTCTTCATTAACGTGTTCCATAGTGCCAATCACTGCGTCCAGCTCACTTTTCCTTAGATTCAGAATACGAATCTAGCGTCAAAGTGGTGCTGCGACTCGTGATTTACCCGCACTTTGTCACACTTCTTCGTTAACGTGCTCCAAAACACTGATTCTGGCGTTTAGGTTGTTTTTCCTTGAATCCAAAAACTGGATTCGGCGTCAAAACGTCCCTAATCCGCAGAATCAACTCGTGTTTTGTCGCACTTCTTTAAAATAGGTCTAGTCAACCTGCTGTTTTTTCGGTAGAATGGAGCTTGAAGAAGTTATGAGAGGAAGTACATACACGTGGTTAATTTAGCAGCAATCAAGGTTACGCCGTGGCTAATCATCAATTTGGTCCTGATTGGGATTATTTTATATATGTTCGGGAGCTGGCTGTACTATAGGGTTCAGCGCAAGCATTTAGGCGGCGAACTGAGTGAGGAAGATTTCGAAAAGACGATGCGGAAAGCACAAATCATCGATCTTCGGGAAAAGAAAGATTTCAATGCCAACCATATTCTGGGGGCACGGAACATGCCGTACACGACTTTCCGGAATACGTATGCAGAATTACGGCCGGATTTGCCCGTTTATTTATATGAATCGGGCACAACGTTAGCAGTTCGTGCGACTCGGATGCTCCGCAAGAAGGGGTTCACCAACGTCAAGTGGCTGGCTGGCGGTTATGAAGACTGGACCGGCAAGACCAAGACGGGTAAATAAAATTCATTGTATAATAAAGAGGCTCGGACGTTTTGTCCCAGCCTCTTTATTTTTAAATCATTAGTTGTTTTGGTGAGCGGCCATACTCTTGCGAATGGCACGTTTGCGATTGTCAATCAAATCGGCGCCTTCATCAACAGATGGGGCGATGAATTCTTTGACAACGTCTTGCTTGAGGGCCAAGGCTGCGCCGGCTGCAGCACCTGCAGCTAAGGCTAAGCCGAATAAGGTGCCGTTAAAAAATGCTAATTTTTTCATGGTCATACCTCCTTATGAAGTTCACCTTTATTATTGCTTATTTTTACAAGAATATCCAGTCGAATTCACAGAAAGGGTGCGGAAAAGAAAATGAAAAAAGTATTGGTAATTATGGGACCCACTGCTGTCGGGAAAACGGCACTGGGAATCAAGCTTGCCCAGCGGTTCGATGGGGAGATCATTTCCGGCGATGCCCTGCAGGTGTACCGTAAACTCGACATTGGAACGGCGAAAGCGACGCCCGCTGAGCAAGCGGCCGTGCCCCATCATCTGATTGATATTCGGGACTTGAATCAGCGGTACAGTGCTTATGAATTTCAGCAGGAGGCCGGCCAGCTGATCGACCAGCTGACGACGGCACACCAACTGCCGATTATTGTCGGCGGAACCGGCTTTTATATTCAGGCGCTTTTGAAAGGACTGACGCTGGGCGGCGATACGAAGCAGGCCGAACAGGATTTCAGCGAGCGGCACCAGTGGCAGAATTATCTCAGCGAACACGGGCCTGAACAGTTATGGGCGCAATTGCACCAAGTCGACCCAGCAGCGGCGGCTCAGATTCCAGTCGGCAATACGCGTCGTGTCATCCGGGCCCTCGAGGTCTATGACAAAACAGGCCGGCCGATTTCAGCTCAGCACACGGAAGCAGGTTTCCAATACGATGCCAAAATCATTGCCCTCAACTGCGACCGGGACTTGTTATATGAACGAATCAATTTGCGGGTCGACCAGATGATGGATGCAGGGCTGCTGAAGGAAGCCCGCTACGTCTATCACCACCGGCAGGAAAGTCCGCAGGCACAGAAGGGAATCGGCTATAAGGAGTTTTTCCCGTATTTTGAGGGCCAAATTTCATTGGCAACGGCGGTCGAAACGGTTAAAAAGAATTCGCGTCACTATGCGAAACGGCAGCTGACCTGGTTGCGGCATCAGCTGCCCTGTGAGTGGTTCAATCTGGTCCAGCACCCCGAAGAACTGCAAACGGTCACTGCAGATGTGGCTGGGTGGCTGTCAACGCCTTCAATTTAGAGTACAATGAAATTGAACAATGAGATGGGAGTGGATAGTATGTCATGGGAAAGTCAGTATCCGGATGCTTTACGTCAAAAAGTGAGTGCCGTCGACAAGGAGATTGCGGGGCGTTTGTCTGAAATCGATGCGCAGGCCTTGGATAATCAGGCCAAGGTTCTGCAAGCCTTCAAGGACCAGCATGTGTCCGAAAGCAATTTTGCCGGTACGAATGGGTACGGCAACGATGATGAGGGCCGTGATACCCTCGAAGCCGTTTATGCAGAAGTCTTCCATACGGAAGCTGCTTTAGTGCGGCCGCAGTTTGTGTCCGGCACCCACGCGATTGGGGTGGCCTTGCTGGGCAACTTGCGGCCGAAAGACCAGCTGCTCTACTTAACGGGCGAACCATACGATACTTTGCAGCAGGTCGTCGGTATGGCCGGCAATGGGAACGGCTCGCTCAAAGAATTCGGCATCGGGTTTGATTTTGTGCCGCTCAAAGAAGACGGCAGTGTTGATTTCGAGCTGGCCAAAACGAAGATTAACAAGGACACCAAGATGGTCGTCATTCAACGGTCACGGGGCTACGATGTGCGGGAAAGCTTCACGGTCGCCCAAATCAAAAAGATGATTGATTTTGTGAAAGCAATCAATAAAGACATCATCATCTTTGTCGATAATTCTTACGGTGAATTCTCCGAACGGGAAGAACCAACGGATGTCGGCGCTGATTTGATGGCTGGTTCGCTGATTAAAAACCCAGGCGGCGGTTTGGCCCAAACGGGGGCTTATATCGCCGGCCGGGCCGACTTGGTCGAAAATGCCAGCTACCGGATGACGGTGCCTGGTATTGGGACCGATGAAGGGGCCACCAACGACCAGTTGCGCTGGATGTTCCAAGGTTTCTTCGAAGCACCGCATGTAGTGGCCCAAGCCATCAAAGGGGCCATTTATGAAGCAGCATTGTTGGCTAAGCAAGGTCTGCAAGTCAGCCCGACTTGGGATGAAGCCCGGACTGATTTGATTCAGACCATTACATTCGGCAATCCCGATGACATGGTCAAATTTGCCGGCGAGATTCAGCACAATTCACCGGTCGATTCCTTTGTGACGCCGGTTCCGGACGAAATGGCGGGTTATGAAGATAAAGTCGTCATGGCCGCTGGGACGTTCGTTCAGGGTGCCAGCATCGAGTTTTCGGCAGATGGTCCGATTCGGCCGCCGTACATCTTGTACTTGCAGGGTGGTTTGACGTATGAGCACATCAAGATTGCGATTACCAACGCCGTCAACGAAACATTCTATCAACATCAATAATTTCAGCAAAAGAGTCCTGTCAAAGGGGCTCTTTTTTTGTATGCAAGGGAGCAACAAGTTGTGAAAAGTCGTTATGTTTATCTTTTGCACACAAATGGAGTAGGGTAACTTATGAAGATGAATTGTGAAATGATTAGCGGTGTATCCTCATCATTACATAATGCTCGCTCTATTTTCCACAATGTCATTTTGGCAAGTATATATGATTCTGGAACAAGGAATGATTGATTGAGGGAGATTTTTGAGATGAAACATGTCACAAAGCAGCAACGTAAATTGATGCAGGCTGAAAGTACCACTAAAACACATTATAAAATGTATAAAGCAGGCAAAAATTGGTTATTTGCTGGTTTAAGTGTTACTTTGTTAGGAACAGGAGTCTTCTTAACACAGCCAACACTGGCACAAGCGGCGGTCCTAAATAGTAGTGCGCCGACAGAAGTCGCGGTTCGTGCGGCTAGCAGTGCAAGTTCACAGCCAGCCAGCAGTGCTTCTTCAAATGCTTCGTCGGCAACAGCTTCTTCAAGTGCGGCAAGTTCAGCCGTAAGTTCTTCAGCAACAAGTAGCAGTGCAACGAGTTCAGCAGCAAGTTCGTCTGCAAAGAGCAGTGCGGCAAATTCAACCGTAAGTTCTTCAGCGGCAAGCAGCAGTGCGGCAAGTTCAGCCGTAAGTTCTTCAGCAATTAGCAGCAGCGCAACAAGTTCAGCGGCAAGTTCGTCTGTAAAGAGCAGTGCGGCAAGTTCGGCCGTAAGTTCTTCAGCAATTAGCAGTAGTGCGGCAAGTTCAGCCGTAAGCTCTTCAGCAACAAGCAGCAGTGCAACGAGTTCGGCGGCAAGTGCCGGCAGCAGCACCAGTGCAGCCGGCGGTTCAAATACCGCTGCCTTTTCGAGTGCTGATTTTAGCAGCAGTGCGGCTAATTTAAGTAGCGTTGCGGATGCTGCGGTGAGTTCGGCAGTTCCTGTTTCAGAAGCGAGCGAAGCAGTGAGTGCGGATTCAGCGGCGACGATTACGGCACCAGTGTTGTCTGGTTTTCCGGTGCTCTCTAATTTTTATGTTCAACCGGATGGCTCATATGTCCTCTATAACGCCAAATCAAGCATGTGGCTTGGTATTTATGAAGGTTTAGGATCAGGCTGGCAAGCGTATGGCATTTACGTCATTTTACCAAGTTCCTTTACGAGTACCTTAGCGGATGCACAGACTGCTGCGGATTCCATGCTGGCGGAGATGCAGTCTTCCGGCGAGTTTGATAATGCGACTTCGGTCACGGCTTATCAATTAGCCGATTTGAAGGGTCGGCAGGTTTTCTATTTACGTCCCAATGATGGGGCGGTCTTTAATGGTGCCCCTGGTACTAGCGCTGCGAAGATTTCGTTTAAATTTAATTTCACCACAGCGGCGGATACGAGTTCGACCCCAGAATCAGTCACAATGAATGCCAATACATTGGCCGACATTTCTAAAGATGTTTTGTTTGCTGGGACTGGTAATTATACGTCGGGCGGTTTTTATACCACTGTTTCGACGAGCTCGTTAGGCATGACAGATGCACCTGATGCGAACATTGCCGGCATCGTCTATTCGGGAATCAATCGGATTCTGACCTATACGCATGTTGCTGTTTACGATACCTATACGGTTGTCGATAAAGATAAATTAGATGCAAATGGCAATCCGACCGTTCTCAAAGTGATTCAAACGCAAACAGGCCAGGATGGGACTACTTACAGTCGTGATGGGCATATCACATTGTCAGGACTAGGACTATCTGGGACGCAGTATTCACAAAGTTCGTTAAGTATCAATGAAGGGACCTTAACAAGTACACAAACCTTTACGCCTAGCAAGTGGTCAGTGGATAATCCTGGTACAGCTGTTTTAGGGACGAATTATACGATCACGGTTGGCGAAGTGCATACCAGTCTGAACGCACAAAGTACAACTGGCAGTATTGCTGGACCGAATCAAACATGGACGCCGGCGGATAACTTTGTCAGCGCGACTGACATCAATGGGAAGGCATTAAGCGTTGATGACGTGACGGTTTCGTATCCAGATGGCAAGGTTGATCCAACGACACCAGGTACCTATACGATTGTGTACAGCTACACCGATCCGCAGGGAAATGCGGTTTCGCAGACAGTGACCGCAACATTCAAGCAAACGGCGGCTGCGGTTAATTCTAACGATGCGACGCTTATCGCTGGGCCGGATAATACCTGGAATCCAGAAATGAACTTTGTGAGTGCAACGGCAGCAGACGGTACAGCGCTCACCTATAACCAGATTACGGTTGAAGGTGCCGCTCAAGTCAATACGACGACACCGGGAAAATATGCTGTTGTTTATAGTTATACGGACAAATATGGCAATACAGAATCGAGCACTGCAACGATCACAGTGGTGGCTTCACAAGCAGCTGTCAATGTGCATGACACAACTTATGTTGCTGGTCCTAATAATACGTGGACGCCGGCCGATTCCTTTACGAGTGCGACTGATGCTAAGGGCAATGCGCTCGATTTGTCTGCCATGACGATTTCTGGCGCAGCTCAGGTTGATTTAACCACTGCTGGCACTTATCCGGTCACTTTCTCCTATACAGATAGTGAAGGCAATACGATTACTAAAACAGCCGATGTGAATGTGGTCGCCTCAAAAGCAAATATTTTCGGCCATAGTTCGACTATTTCAAATGGTTCGGCGTGGTCGCCGCTTGATAATATCGACGGTGTCGTTGATATGGATGGGAATACAATCGCCTCATCAGCGGCTACTTCAACGAATAATGTCAATGTGAAGGTGGCTGGCAATTATACCGTTACGTATCAGTATACCGATGGTGCCGGTAACGACATTACGAAGTCATATACAGTCACCGTTTCGAATTCGCAATCGACGATTTATGCCCATAATAGTAATTTGCCGAGCGGGGCAGCTTGGACGGCAGCCGATAACTTTGATGGGGCCACCGATTCTAACGGGGATGCGGTGCCGTTTTCAGATGTGACTGTTTCTGGGACGGTCGA
Source organism: Lactobacillus selangorensis (assembly GCF_001437205.1). Lineage (GTDB taxonomy): Bacteria > Bacillota > Bacilli > Lactobacillales > Lactobacillaceae > Paralactobacillus > Paralactobacillus selangorensis. Next base: position 83,116 of record NZ_JQAZ01000001.1, read on the forward strand.
TCCTGCTACGGCCGGCAGTTATCAAATTACGTACGGATTTACAGATGTTTCCGGCAATGCCGTTTCCAAGACAATCACCGTTACTGTCGGCGATTCGCAAATGAACATTTATGCCCATAACAGCGAAGTCCGGATTGGGTCGGCTTGGACTGGGTCCGATAATTTCGATGGTGCGACCGATGTGGACGGCAATACTGTCGCTTATTCACAAGTGCAAGTGGACGGGTCTGTGGATACAAGCAAGGCCGGCAAGTATAATGTGACTTACACGTATACCGATGCGAATGGCGAATCCATTTCGAAGACGATTGTAGTCACCGTCGCCGATTCACGTTCAGCCCTGTATGCCCATGACAGTTCTCTTGGGATTGGGGCACAATGGACCGCACAGAATAATTTTGATGGTGCCGTCGATGCAAACGGGAATGCCGTTTCATTTGCCAATGTCACCACGTCGGGGACAGTTGATACTTCTAAAGCGGGCGTCTATCACGTTACCTACCAGTTTACCGACCAATCCGGAACGGTGATTGCCAAGACAGTGACCGTGACGATTGCGAACGCTAAGACCAATATTTATGCCCATAATAGCGAAATTGCCAATGGCTCCGTTTGGACACCAAGTGATAACTTTGATGGTGCCGTCGATGAAAATGGGAATAATGTTGCTTATGGAGCTCAAATTGCGACGACAATCACAGATGCCAAGGGGAATCCCCAGACGGCAATCGATACGACGAAAGCCGGCACTTACAATGTCACCTACAGTTATACCGATGCGACTGGTGAAACTGCTTCTAAGACAATTATGGTCACCGTGGATCCGACAGCGGACAAGGGTTCGATTGCGGGACATGATTCAACAATCGTAGCTGGAGCAGCTGCCACTTGGCAGGCACAAGATAATTTAAATGCCGTTTATGATGAAAATGGGAATCCAGTGGCGCTGGATTCTAGTGCGATTACGACTTCAGGAACGGTTGATCCGCACACGCCGGGCAACTATCAAGTGACTTACACGTATACGGATGGCCGGGGCATTCAGCACACCACCACTGTCAATGTCACAGTTGTTGCCACTCAAGCAGCTATTTATGGTCACGACAGTACTATTTCAATCGGTTCCAGCTGGTCGGCGGCCAACAATTTTGACGGGGCCACGAATGAAAACGGGGATGCGATTGATTTTGCCGATGTAAAAGTGACCGGCACAGTTGATACAAGTACAGCCGGCACTTATCAGATTCAGTATTCATACACGGATGAGGCTGGCAATGCAGTTACGAAGACCGTTACGGTGACGGTTGCAGATTCGCATGCCAGTGTTTATGCCCATAATAGCGAAATGCCGATTGGTTCGACTTGGAATCCAGAAGATAACTTTGATGGGGCCACTGATATCGAAGGCAATCCAGTTGACTTCAGCAGCATTAAAGTTGCCGGGACGGTCGATACCACTAAAACAGGTCCGTACCAAGTCACATATTCCTACACGGATCAGGCCGGCAATCTGATTTCAAAGACAGTGGCGGTCACAATCGGCAATTCGCATTCAAACATTTATGCCCATAATAGTCAACTCGGACTTGGTTCAACTTGGACGGGGTCGGACAACTTTGACGGGGCGATGGATGCCAATGGCAATACCGTTGATTTTTCTAAGGTGACGGTTACAGGCAGCGTTAATACCGCCAAGGCTGGCAGCTACGATATCGAGTACAGTTTTACGGATGTCACTGGGGTGCTGGTCACAAAGACGGTAACGGTGACGATCGCTGATTCCAAGACAAGCATCTATGCGCATAATAGCGAAGTTGCCAATGGCTCTGTTTGGCAGCCAGAAGATAACTTTGATGGTGCGGTTGATGAAAATGGAAATAACGTCAGTTATGGCATCTTGATTTCAACGACGATCAAAGATGAAAACGATGCGGCCCTTTCAACAATCGATACGACGAAAGCCGGCACTTATCAGGTCACCTACAGCTATACGGATATTTCTGGCGAAACGGTTTCTAAGACAGTCCAGGTGATTGTTGCGCCAGCCGCAGACCAAGGCAGTGTAACGGCGCATGATTCTGAAATCGTCGCCGGTCCGGATGCAACTTGGAGTGCGTACGATAACTTTACCGGTGCGACTGATGAAAATGGCAATCCGATCGTTTTTGGCTCTGAAAAGATTACGACAACTGGAACGGTTGATCCGCACACACCGGGTACGTATCAAGTGACCTACACGTATGTGGATGGTCGTGGGATGACACACACATCCGTTGCGACGATCACAGTGGTAGCGTCACAAGCCAATCTCTATGCACACAGCAGTGAAATTGCCAATGGGTCGACTTGGAATGCTGAAAATAACTTTGATGGGGCCACCGATGAAAACGGCGAACCAGTCGATTTTAGTCACGTCACAGTCAGCGGCGATACCGTCAATCCGAATCAATCCGGCAGTTATCATGTGATTTACACGTACACCGATCAAGCTGGTAATACGGTTACGAAGAGTGTCACGGTCACAGTTTCTGACTCGCAAACCAATATTTATGCCCATAATAGTGAACTGCCAGTCAATGCTGCTTGGTCGGCCGCTGATAACTTTGATGGGGCTACCGATGCAAATGGGAATCCTGTTTCATTTGGTCAGCTGAGTTCGGTTGAAGGAACCGTGAATACAAAGGTGCCAGGTGCCTATCAGATTACCTACACGTATACGGATACAACTGGCAAGACAGTTGCTAAGATGATTACGGTTACCGTTTCCGACTCAGTGGCGCAGCTATATGCGCATGATAGCGAAGTGGCGATTGGGTCGACGTGGAATGCGGCCGATAACTTTGATGGGGCCGTTGATGCCAATGGCAAGACGGTTGCTGATTCGGCAATTACAGTCAGCGGCGATACCGTTGATACGTCGAAGCCAGGCGCCTATCACGTCACTTATACGTTTACGGATGCATCCGGTGAAACGATTGCCAAAACAGTAACGGTCACGGTAGCTGATTCGAAAGCAGCCATTTACGCCCACAACAGTCAAATTGCCAATGGGGCGACCTGGAATCCGGCCGATAATTTTGACGGTGCAGTGGATGCAAACGGCAATGCGATGAACTTTTCAGCAGTCACAGTAACCGGGACGGTTGATTCTAGCACAGCTAGGCGATTATCAAATTACCTATCACTTTGTGGATGCAACTGGCAAGACAATTGCCAAAACAGTGATGGTCACAGTTGGGGACAAGCTTGACCAAGGGAGTCTGACTGCACATGATTCATCCATGGTGGCCGGGCCGAATGCAACTTGGCAGGCGCAGGATAATTTTGACGCTGCGACTGATGAAAACGGCAATGCAGTCGCTTTTTCCAATGTAACTGTGACTGGCACGGTCGATTCGACGAAGCCAGCCATTATCAGATTACTTACACGTATACAGATGGTAGGGGCGTTGAACATGCCCAGACGATCACTGTTACAGTGGCCGCCTCAAAAGAAAATCTGTTTGCCCACAATAGCCAGATTGCCAATGGGGCAACTTGGAATCCGGCCGATAATTTTGACGGTGCCATTGACGATAATGGCGATTCGCTCGACTTTTCAAAGGTCACAGTCAGCGGCAGCGTCAATACCGCTGTTGCCGGCAATTATGCCGTTACCTACAGCTATACGGATACCGCCGGAAATACAGTTTCCAAGACAGTGACAATCACAGTCAGTGACAAAGCGGTTGATCATTCGACAATTTATGCGCATAATTCAACGATTTTGAACGGTTCGACTTGGAATGCCGCCGATAACTTTGATGGCGCAACGGATGCGAATGGCGATCCAGTTGATCTGGCCGACATGACAGTCAGCGGTACCGTCGACACAGCCCAAGCTGGCAACTACAACGTTACCTACAGTTACAAGGATGTTGATGGCAAGACAGTTTCAAAGACAGTCACAGTGACAGTTGGCGCCAAGGCTACGGACCATTCGGCTATCTATGCGCATAATTCTAATATTTTGAACGGTTCGACTTGGAATACCGCCGATAACTTTGACGGTGCAACGGATGCGAATGGCGATCCAGTTGACCTGGCCGACATGACAGTCAGCGGGTTGGTCAACACAAGCAAGCCAGGCAATTATCAGGTTACGTACAGTTACACCGATGCAAATGGCAAGACGGTTTCAAAGACAATTACACTTTATGTGGTTGAATCGCACCTGTCAGTGGCCGGCAAGGATTCAACCCTTACTCAAGGCACAACTTGGAATCCGAAGGACAACTTTGTGAGTGCGACCGATGAAAACGGAAAATCTGTTGCTTACGGAGACGTACAAGTGAGCGGGTCTGTCGATTCTGCAACCCCTGGCAAGTATAATGTGGTTTACACTTATACAGATAAAGCCGGTAATTCGGTTTATACAATCATCACTGTCACGGTGAAAGCGAATAGCTCCACCGAACCAACAGTACCGCCGACAACAGCGCCGACTAGTGCACCGACGACAGCGCCGACAAGTGCACCGACAACAGCGCCGACTAGTGCACCAACGACGGCACCGACAAGTGCGCCAACGACAGCACCGACAAGTGCGCCAACGACAGCACCGACAAGTCAGCCGACAAGTGCACCAACAACAGCCCCAACTAGTGCACCAACAACAGCGCCGACGACAGCCCCAACTTCACCAGTGCAGGCTGAAGAAACGATTACGGTTAAATATGTGGACGTTACTAATGGTGCGATATTGGGAACGACAAGCATTACTGGTAATGAAGGCGATCATGTGACAACAGCCGATGTGGCCAAAGTTAATGCAGCAATCGATGCATTGATTCAGCAAGGGTATCAGGTGGTTACTCGTGCAACGGAATACAGTCCGATTTCGACTGAGACAATTTTTGCGGCAGATACCGCTGCAAATCAATATCTCGTTCACTTTGTAATGGAATCGGCACCAACAACAGCGCCGACAAGTGCACCGACGACAGCCCCAACTAGTGCGCCAACTAGTGCACCAACGACAGCACCGACAAGTCAGCCAACGACAGCGCCAACTAGTGCACCAACGACGGCACCGACAAGTGTGCCGGCAATGACAGCGACCACAGGTGCAACGGGTTCGGCAGCGAGCGTCACAGGTCAGGCAGCTGCTGCTCAATCTGAAGCACAGCAAGTGGAAAGTAATTTGCCAGCGGCACCTACGAATGCAGCCCAGACCGGAAAGAAACAGGCGAATGCATTGCCGCAAACGGGGGATGCACAAGAGACAACTTCGGCCTTCGCTGGCTTGGGGATGACGTTGATGGGTTTGCTAGGTTTAGCAGGTCTGCGGCGTAAAAAGCATGATGAGCATTAAAGCTGTTTGAAGAAAGAATCTTATTCTGAAATGAAATCAATTTCGGAATGAGGTTCTTTTTTAATTGGTATAGGTCAATTTGAAAATAATTTAAAACAAATGTGAGAAAAGCTGACATAAATCCTTGACGGCCCTATTCTCAAAATGCTATCATGAAAACAGTTTTGAGGGGGAAGGCGTTATGAAGGAAAAAGAGCTGCGAAGAACACTGGCTGTTCTTCCGATTGGTACAGTCATTAAATTGACTGATTTGACCGCCCGCCAGATTCGTTACTATGAGGAACAAGGGTTGGTCACGCCGAAACGGAATAAAGGCAACCAGCGGATGTATTCATTGAATGACGTCGATCGTTTGCTTGAAATCAAAGATTATTTAGCGGACGGCATGAACATCGCCGGGATTAAATATGTGTATCAGCAGCAACAGGCTGACCAGCAGGCGCAGAAACAGCGTCCCGTCACCGACGATGATGTCCGCCGCATTCTCCATGATGAACTGCTTGCGGCCGGCGGACTCGATCACCATGATCAACGCGCCAGTTTGTACCACCAGAATCCGAAAAAGTAGAAAAAACCAAGGGAGTTTTCAAGAATGGTTAGAAAAGATTACACCAAAGAGGATATTCGTCAAATCATCAAAGAGGAAAACGTCCAGTTTATCCGTTTGATGTTTGCTGACATCAATGGAATCGTCAAAAACGTCGAAGTGCCGCTCAGCCAACTCGATAAAGTCTTGAATAATAAAATTATGTTTGATGGGTCGTCGATTGATGGCTTCGTCCGGATTGAAGAGAGTGATATGTATCTCTATCCCGACCTGTCGACATTCCTGGTCTTCCCATGGACAGCCGATCAAGGCAAAATTGCCCGCCTGATCTGCAGTGTCCACAATCCTGACGGTACACCGTATGAGGGCGACCCCCGCAACAACTTGATTCGGGTCCTCCAAGACGCCAAGGATGCTGGGTATACGGCATTCAACATTGGGCCGGAACCCGAATTCTTCTTGTTCCAGCTCGATGAAAATGGCAAACCGACTTTGCAGCTCAACGATGAAGGCAGCTACTTCGATTTGGCACCGCTGGATCTCGGCAGCAATGCCCGCCGTGATATGGTGCTCGAGCTCGAGAAGATGGGCTTTGAAGTCGAAGCCAGCCACCATGAAGTTGCGCCTGGCCAGCAGGAAATTGATTTCAAGTATGCCAACGCTTTAGAGGCGGCCGATAACATTCAAACTTTCAAACTGGTTGTGAAGACGATTGCGCAGAAGCATAATCTGTATGCGACCTTCATGCCGAAGCCGCTGTCCGGCATCAATGGGTCGGGGATGCATATGAACATGTCCTTGTTCAATCAGGATGGTAATGCTTTTTACGATGAAAACGGCAAGGGCAAGATGTCCGATTTGGCGATGCACTTCATGGCCGGTATTTTGGAACATTCGCGTGCCTTGACCGCCATCAACAATCCCATCGTCAACTCTTACAAGCGTCTGGTGCCAGGCTTTGAAGCACCTGTATATATTGCCTGGTCCGGCCACAACCGCTCGCCATTAGTTCGGATTCCGCAATCACGTGGCGTCGGAACTCGGCTCGAATTGCGGAGTGTCGACCCAACTGCCAACCCATACTTGTCGATTGCGGCTATGCTGGAATCCGGCTTAGACGGTGTGCGGGCCGAAACCGTGCCAGCTCCAGCAATCGATCGCAATATTTACCAAATGAGCGATGAAGAACGCAAAGCCAACCACATCAGCGATTTGCCGTCGACCTTGCATAATGCTTTGAAAGCTCTCCGTGACGATGAAGTCGTTCAAAAAGCAATCGGCGACCATATCTATCACAGTTTCATGGACGCTAAGAGCCTTGAATGGTCCAGCTACCAGCAGCAAGTTTCGCAGTGGGAACGTGACCAGTATCTGCATCAGTACTAAGCGTGCGAATCGGAACTGGAAACATGTTTCGGAAGCGGCAGAAATCGTTCTTTATCAATAAATCATTCGTTTTTATCTCAAAATCGTATCAGAAGAGCCGTAGCTCAGCTGCGGTTCTTTTCTTATGGCATGATATAATGGAAAAGTTGATTTTGAAATGAAGGGAATTCAGACCATGAAAAATGAGAAACATCTATTTGGCAGTCAAATCGGCACTGGAATCACGTGGGCGCTGATTGCCTCGACCCTGTGGGGAATCTCGGGAACGGTGCTGCAGTTTATTTCGCAGGGCCAGGCTATTCCAGCGACGTGGTTCCTTTCGGTGCGCACACTGGGGGCCGGCGTCATTCTGCTGGCACTCAGCCTCATTAAATACGGCAAGCGGACGTTTGCCATTTTCAAAACACCGCGATTGATTGGCTGGTTATTGGCCTATGCGATTTTCGGCTTAATGGCGAACCTGTTCACGTTTTATATGAGCGTCCAGACGGGGAATGCCTCTGCGGCGACGATTCTGCAGTATTTGAGCCCGTTATTCATCGTGCTGGGCGGGATTTTATTTTTGCATGAAAAACCGACCCAGGTTGATTTGATTACGTTCGGACTGGCGCTAATTGGGGTTTTCCTGGCCATCACGCATGGCGATATCCATACCCTGGCGATTCCGCTGAATGCCTTGATTTGGGGGATTCTATCCGGTCTGACGGCGGCTTTTTATGTCGTTCTGCCCCGGCCGATTACCAGAGAAATTCCGCCGATGATTGTGCTCGGCTGGGCCTTGATAATTGCAAGTGTGCTGTTTAACTTGTTCCATCCGGTGTGGGTGGGTGTGCCGGCCCTGCATGGCAGCACGATTCTGGCGATTGCGACGGTGATTCTGGTCGGCACAATCCTGCCGTTCTTGGCGTTATTGCATGCTTCGAACTTTGCGCCGTCGTCGGTCATCAGCATTCTGGATGCCGTTCAGCCGGTTGTGACGTTCATTTTGAGCCTGTTGTTCCTAAATCTGAAGTTCAACTGGGTCGAATGTCTCGGTGCGATTATTGTCCTGATTGCCATTTATATCTTGCAACGGTACCGGACAGAAACCGATTAACAGCCTGATACTTATCATTACGCAAAAAGAGCCGCAACTTTTTCAGTTGCGGCTCTTTTTTTAAATCATTTCAAATCAACGTTAGTCCAATTCGTACTTTAATCCTGGTTCCGTTCTTGGCGGGTGGTCTTGGTATCATCATTCTTATCCGGCTTGGCTGGGTAAGTTAATTTGATCAAGGCGGGCAGAACGATCGGCAAAATAATCACGAGGATAATCAGACCGATGATCACGACTAAGGCGACCTGGATTAAGGTCAAGACGCCGGATGGCATCAGAGCGGCAAATGTCCCGCTTAAGATCAAGGCAGCCGATAGGACAACGGCGCCGATGATGCCTGAAGCTTGGACGATGCGCTGGCCTGGTGTGCCGGTTCCGGCCAATTCACGGTACTTCATCATCAGGAAGATGCTGTAATCGACACCGAGCGCAATCAGCATAATGAAGCCGAAGAACGGGGTGTTCCAAGTCAGCATCGACTGACCTAAGAAGGCGGTGCTGAAGAGCTTAGTCAGACCGAGGGAGGTCATGTAAGCGAGCAGCAGGGTGCCGAGAATGTAGAACGGCTGGAGCAGCGAACGAGTCACGACCATCAAGGCTAAGGCGATGCCGACCAGCATGATGGCAGCGGTCCGGATAAAGTCCTGACTGGCAATGCTCTTGGTATCAGCCAAGGTCGAGGTCTGGCCGCCGATTGCAACGGTCGCATTCTCAAGCGAAGTGCCTTTGAGATTGTTCTTGATGACTTTCTGCATGTTCGTGACACGGTTCATTGCTGTTTCGCTGGCCGGGTCGGAATCAAGCACGATGGTCATCTTAGTGGCTTTCATATCGGAGGACATGTACGTGTTCAGCGATTGTTTGAAGGTATCGCCCTTAAGGACACTCTTCGGAATGTAGAATTCATCCGCAGCGGACGAGTTCTGCAACCCTTTGAGGTAGCTGTTGGCGGATTTAGTTCCTTTAGCAACCTTAGTGACACCAGTTGCGGCGGAATTCAAACCGGTCTGCAGCTGACCCATTTCGCCGGTCAAACCGGAGAGGGTGGTGTACATCGTTTGTGTCCCGTTCGAAACTTGCATCAGGCCGCTGACGAAGGTCGGCGCCTGCGAGCTCAAGGTGCCTAAACCAGTGGTCATCTGCTGGGAAGCAGCGGCTAACTGGGCGGAACCTGAGTTCAAGGTGGCGCTATTGGCACTCAATTCGCTGGTGCCGCTGGCTAATTGCGAAGCACCAGAATTCAAAGCCGAACTGTTGGCGTTTAATTCGCTCGTCCCGCTGGCTAATTGGGCAGCACCGGAGTTCAGCGTCGAACTGTTGGCGGATAATTGGCTGGCACCACTGGCCGCTGATGCGACGCCGCTGGTGTAAGCTTGGAGACCGCTGGTAACTTGATTGGTTCCGGCGGTCAGCTGATTCAAGCCGGCAGTCAGCTGTTGTGAACCGCTGACGAGGCCTTGATTATTCAAAGCGTTCTGAACGCTCTCAAGTGCCGTCACAGCGGATTGCGCACCCGTTAAGGCTGTCTGCATCTGGCTGATTTGGTCGCTCGTCAAGGAGCTGGAAGAGCCGGAGATGCCTTTCAAGGTAGTACCAGCTGTGTTGAGCTGGTCGCCGGTATTCTTTGTATTTGTTGCAATATCAGAAACGGCGGCGGCTAAGGCTGGATTCGATTGTGCTAACTGCGGGTTGGCAGCTAAGGCAGCTTGAATCTGTTTCAAATCATCCGCTGTCTTCTGAGTCGAAGCACCAGCAGAAGTGATGTTATCACCAACGCTAGTCAAACTTGTCGATAAGGTGCTCTGTGTATTGGCCAGCGTACTGATGGCACTGTTGATTTGGCCTAAACCAGTGTTCAATTGTTCAAGCTGGGCGGCTGAGGTGCTGCCGTTCAGCTGGCTCTGCATCTGACTCAAGCCGTTTGACAATTGCTGGCTGCCGGACTGCAGGCTGGTGACACCACTAGCCAATTGACTGGCGCCGCTTTCGAGCTCGCTGTTCTTGTTGGCCAAGGTCTGCAAGCCGTTATTCAAGCTAGAAACGCCGCTAGTATACGTCTGGACGCCGCTGGACAACTGCGAAGCACCCGAACCGAGCTGGCTGGCACCGGCTGTGTAGGACTGGATACCGTTGTTGAGGGCACTAGCACCGCTGTTCAAACGGCCGACGCCGGCGGTATACTGCTGGACACCGTCATTTAAGACGGATAGGTTGGAACTGATTTGTTCGGAGCCGTTGTCCAATTCGGTAATCCCGGAATTGAGGGCAACCGCACCATTGGCAAGGGTTGAAGCACCGTCAGACAGTTGTTTGACTTGGCTTAAGCCGCTCTGCATATCGGTGCCGGACAATTTCTTGTCGGCGGAATTCAGCCCTTTGCCGATTTTGTTGAGCCCTTTGTTGGCGGTGTTCATGCCGCTAGTAACGGTGCTCAGCTGATTGTTGGCATAAAGGGCGGAAACTTTGGAACCGCCAGGCTGGGTGGCTGAAGCGACAGTCTTAACGCCTGGTTCGGCTTGGGCCGTCTTCGTCACCATATCAATCAATTTCAGCGCTTCTTCATTGTTGAGCTTGTGGTCGGCCTGAATGTACAAGGTCGACGGTTCGGCTGTCCCTTTGGAGAAATGCTTCTGAACGACCTGGACCCCTTGTTTGGCCGGCAGTGAATCGCTCAATTCGGCCAGATTATCATAGTTTAAATTATTATGATAGGTCAGGATAAACGGCAAGGTCGCAATCAGCACGATTGCTAACGAAATAATCGGATGCAGAACCGAATGGGCCGATAACCACTGCCACATCTTGCTGCGGCTGCCGCCGTTGAAGTTCTTGGTCGGCCAGAACATCGTCGGGCCGAGTGTCGCCATGAAGAACGGGTTCAGCGTCAGGAGGACAATCAGTAAGACAGCCACCCCGACGGCAACGCCTGAAGCCGAACGGTAAATCGAAAATTGCGCCAAGAAGAGGGCGGAAAATCCGATTAACAGCGATAAACCGGAATACAGAATTTTCCGGCCAGCGATTTTAACCGCCGAACGGGTTGCTTCCCAGTTATCCTTGCCGTGGCTCAGCTCCTCCTTGAACTGATCGTACAGGAGGATGTTGTAATCCGTCCCAATCCCGAACAGGACCACGACCATGAAGACCTGGGTGAAGTTCGAAAACGGGAAGTTGGCATATTTGACTAAGTTCGCCACGATCGACAGTGAAGTGATGTAGGTCACCCCGACGGTCAATAACGAAATCAGCGGGACGACCGGCGACCTGAAGACGATGATTAAGACGATGAAGATGAAGACGGCCGCAATGACTTCGGTCTTCTGAATCCCAGCTTCGGTCGCTTTGCTGAAGTCGTCGTTCAGGATATCGGCACCGGTCACATAGGTCTTGAGTCCTGGGGTCTTGATTGCCTTCGTTAATTGCGAATCAATCTTAGTGTAGCTCCCATGGCTCTTTGCCACCATCAACTGAACGATTTCAGTCGTGCCGTCTTTGGAAACTAACTGTTTCTTGGCCTCCTTGTTGCTGGAAGGGTCCAACACATCTTTGATGCCGAAATGGGCCTTGTTATCTTCCAAGGTCTGGACGGCATCATCAATCTGGTCCTTTTGCGAATCAGTCAGCTTGTGGTCGCCGTTATTAAAGACGGCGACGACCTGCGTCGTGTTCTTTTGGCCATGTCCCCAATTCTTTTGAATCATGTTGGCCACTTGGCTTTGTGAAGAAGACGGAATCTTCGTCTGCCCTTTTTCGCTGACAAGCTGTGTCAGGTTCGGCAGGCTGAAGATGGCGATTAATACGACCACAAGCCAAATGACCGCACTTCCGATGTGATTTTTACGAAAATTACGCACACCTAGTTCCTCTCTTTCCCAAATGAATTATTTTGAAACGCATCCCAACTTGCCTCGCGTAATTCATTAAAGGACCGTTCGAACTGGTCCTTTTTCGCGTCTGTGTGCAAGATGAAATCCATGATGAAGGTGAGCGAACCATACAAGAGGGCGATAAAAACGTCCGGATTGATTTGCTTCAGGCTCCCCTCTTTTTGCCCCTTTTCGACAAACGCCCGAATGAAATCGAGCACTTGCTGCTGTGCGGCGACACTTTTATCGTCCAGGTCAGGGTTGAAATTGTGTTTGCTGATGAAATAACTGATGCGGGTGTCCTGCTTTAAAAAGGCAACCCCGTTCTGATACATATGGTTGAACTGCTCATGAATCGACGTGTGGTACGGGTAGCCGTCCTGCAGGGCAGCCAGGAGGTCCTGCATACAGCTTTGATACAACGCATTCAGCAGTTCCCGCTTATTGGTAAAGTACCGGTAGATGGTCCCCGTCCCGACGCCGGCCTTTTCGGCAATCATCGGCATCTTTGTCATTTCATAACCACGATCTGCAAAGAGCGCCAACGCAGCATCCGTGATTTTTTTAGCCTTATCATTGTTTGCGGTCACTCATTGATTCACCTCTTTAAATCCGGAATGAATGTTCATTCCGTTTTTTCAACAGTGCCCATTTTACCGCATCAAATTATCCTGTCAAGGACTTTTAATATCCATAATGGACATTAAAAGGCTTTCATGGCAAAAAAATAATTGCGGAGGTCCAAAAAGGGCTGTGAGGCGCATTTTTAACGATTTTTGCACATAAAAAAACACCCCACATTGCGGTGGCGTGTTTTGAGAGCAAATTAACGTTCGAAAGGAACTTCTAACTGGCAGGCATTCAAATCGAGCGAATAAACCGCCTTTTGTTTCGAACGGACAGTCATGCCCATATCGGTGGCATAGACACAGAGGCCGAGACGGCGGCCAGCTGGCAGATGATAATGCGTCGGCTGCAGGTCGAAGTGGACGGTCACAAATTCATTCGGCTTCAATTCTTCGTTTTCCCAAGGATGGCGGCGGTTCTGGAGGTTGATGTGTCCCCGAGTGATGACATGCGCATCACTGGGCTGTGTCTCGAGCCGAAAATCCTTGACGTCGTCGGTCTTCCAATCGTAACCAAGGTATTGGCCCTTGGCTGCAAGGACAGTCGGGTCGGCGAGCGGCCGGTTGGCGGTGCCGTAATCGAGCACCATGACGGACAATAAACCTTTGTCCTGGTTGACGGCAGCTTGGAGGGTCACGGCAATTTCACCATCAATATAGACGTCGTGGTCATAGGGTTTGGTCTGGAACAGCAGCCGGTTGTCCGAATACGGACTTTCCGCCTGAATCAGCTGGTGCTGCCACTTGTGTTCATCGTGATCGCCGGCTAAGAAGCGTTCCGTCCCGTCGTCTGTGAAAGTCAGCATTTTTTCATCGTCGGGTTCGTCACGAGTCAGGCCATGGTCTTTGGTGACGTAGAACAACGTCTTCGGAGCCTTGGGGTCGTTCCAGTCCCGATAGTGATGCCATTCGGTCGGGTCGACGTTGTCTTCGATGGTGGCCGTCGGAATCCGGTCCATGGCGCCGTTTTCGACCCCCAGCAATTCGTTGGCGAGCCACAAATTCATCATGTCGGTGAAATCGATTGACTGGAAATTATTCATATAAATATGTTTGCCCTGATGAAGGAAAATCTTATGGGGCACCTTCGTTGTCCGCAAGGCATTCCAGAATTTGCCGACGTTGCGGGGCTTGACGTTCCAGTCGTTGAGTCCATGGACGCTGATGATATCGCACTTGATACCGGCGACGTGCTTGCGATAGTTGCGGGCGTCCCAGAAGGTGTTGTAATTGCCGGTGGTGCGGTCCTGGCCGGTGCGGAGTTTCTGCATTTCGGCATCGAAAACGGGCTGCACTTGTTTCCAATCGGCAGCGTCTTTCTGGCGGGAGAAGCAGTCTTCAGCTAAAACGTCGCAGTCTTCGCCTTGGCAGTCAACGGGGGCGACCACCAGCCCATTGTCCCGATAATAATCGTACCAGCTTGAAATGGCTGCTTCGGAAATGACGGTCTTGAGCCCTTCAACGCCCGTCGTCGCAGCTGCAATCGCCAAAGTGCCTAAGTAGGATTTGCCGGTCATGGCAACCAGACCAGTGCACCACCATGCTTTGATGGCAATGTGGTCGGTGCGGTTGGTATAAGCAACCCGATTGCCGGCCAGCCATTCGATGATGGCAATCGTCGAAGTTGTTTCTTCAGGACCGCCGCAAGTGCGGATGCCGTCCGAACCCCGTGTCCCGATTCCGCCGGCATAAACATTGGCGAAACCACGGGCCAGAAAATAATCATTCAGGCTATAAATGCCGTTGGTGCCGCCATACACGTCGCTCTGGTCGGATTCGCCCTCAGGAGTACGGGCCGCCGGTAAATCGGGCCGTTGTCCATTAAATTCGATGTCGTGGTAAGTTGTGTCGTTCGGTTCCTTGCGATTCAAGTCACGGTTGACGTCATGGAGCTGTTCGGTCATATCGTTGGTGCCCTTGAAATACGGATTGGCGGTGTAGAGCGCCGGCACCTTCAAGCCATGGTTCGTTTCAACCGGCCGGAAAATCGTTGTTTCCAGCAAATCACGCTGACCGTCTTCATCGGTATCAAGCGGCGCTTCGACGTAGACGACTTCCCGGATGAATTGATGGGGGTCGAAAACCGGCTGGCTCTTGCCGTTGAAGATAACAAAATGCGGCTGCTGGTTCGCCGGCTGCCAGAACCCATTGAAGAAGCCTTGGGCCGTCAATAAATCGAGAAAGACCTGGCCGTTTTTGGCCCGGGTATTTAATAGGAAGTAAACAGCTTTCAGAAAAGTGTCGTGGTCGAAGGTCGTTTCGTTTAAATGGGGCAGCCCGATTTTGTCCATGAAGACACGAGGTTCCCGCAGTGAAAATTCAGTTTGGGCTTCGAAACCGAGCATCTGGAGGGCACTGTTTTCGAAGGCAACGGCGTCAAACGATGCAACGAGCTGGTCGAGATAAGCGGCCAAGCTCCGCCCATCGCTCACAGACAGCTTCATTTCAGCCTCACGCCGGGCACTGGCAGAATGGGCGGCCGGGAACAGGCGGCTGAAGACAGTCCGGGCCAGTTCTGGCAGCGGGGCGTTCACTTCGTCCTGGTCGAGCAGGTGGATGGCTTGTAATTCTGTTAATTGTTCCTGAAAATCAGGTTGTAACCGTGCAAATTGGTTCAGATGCATAAAAAAGCCCCATTTCGAGTTAGATTTAATCTTGCTTTCAGTGTAAGAACTTTGCCGGCGAAAAACAAGTCGAAAAACGGGCTAAAAATCATGAAGGCGCGGCCATTTCATGATATGCTAAAGAGAATTATAGGATAAGGAGGGATCCGTATGGCAGAACGAAAAAAACTAGAATCTGTTGTGGGCGATTGGACCGTTTACGTTCAAATCACGCACAGTTTTCAGCAGCGTCATGGCAAGCTGGAAGAACAGGACGATTCGGGCGACAATGTCGGAAAGATCCAGGTCTTAAACGAGAAGGGCGAATCCGTTTTCGAGACGGACAATGCCAATATTCTCGTCGGCGACCTGAACGACTATCTGATTGCCAAACTAACGCCTGTTCGCAACGACCGGCTTCATTAGAGAGATTATCTGAATCTGATAGGAAGTGACAGGGGTGCTGGTGCTGGATAGCGACGATTCCTATACACAGAAATTGAACGTGATCGAACATTTGCTCCGCTTTTTGAATGATGAAATCAGTGCTGAAGATTATTGCAGCCGTTATCGTTCTGAAAATCAGCTCGGACGGCAGCGGACGCGTAATATCAGCATTGCCTATTTGTTTTATTGCATGCAGCATGGGCTCGATTTTTATCTGACCGACAGTCTGCGAGTGCTGCAGACACATATTGCTGTCCTTGAAGATAAGCCGGTCGAAAAAGTGCGTGTCATTTTGAAAGAAGATGCACCGGCCGTGCGGTTTAACTATTTTGTGCAGGAAAACCGGCATGACCGAATCAAATATCGCAATAGTATTGTGATTTCAGATTGGGAACACGCCGAAACATTGGTCAGTCAAGTTGTGCTGGCCGATGATACCGGCAAAGAAAAAGCCTGAGGCAGCGATGCTTCAGACTTTTTGCAGCTACGATATTATTGATGCCGGGCCGGTGCTTCGACCTTCTGCGTACTCAGCAGGAACGGCACAATCGCCCCCACTAACACCACGAAACCGATTTGCAGCGCTTTTTTCATCGTCAGACTTCCTTTGCTGGTAAAACCACTTTACGTTCAGTGTACCAGAAATTGCCGGCCGCAGCGGCTGTCAATTTTTCCAAGAAAGATTGACAGCCCCCAAACGCCCCGTTTATAATAACTAAGGAACATTTTTTGTCACAATAGCCCAGCTGGATAGAGCAACGGTCTTCTAAACCGTAGGTCGTGGGTTCGAACCCCACTTGTGACATATTGATAAACTTCTCTAAATGGCCTTTGAGCACTGATATGACGGTGCTTAGGGGCTTTTTTATTTGCTTGGTAAAATAATTAATTGTCTTTTAGGCTGCGTTTCTGGTCCGCAGAATGCCTTGTATAGAGGGAGGGAGTTGAACAGCCCGCCGCAAGTCAAGCAAATTGAACATTGGAGGTTCGCACGATGACAAATCGCGTCATTACAAATGAAAATCGCGCCTTTCAGGGGGTATGGATTCCAGCCGAATATTGGCTGAATAATCAGCTCAGTATCATGGAAATCTTATTCATGACTGAAATCGATAGCTTGGATAATTCCCCGCGCGGCTGTTATGCCAGTAATAAACATTTTGCCCATTTTTTTGGAATCGACCGTTCAAGAGCGTCACAAATTATTTCAGGTTTGAACAAAAAAGGATTGATTAAGGTGACTGAGATAAAGGCCAAAGGAAATCCTAAGCAAACGGTCGAACGGCAAATTAGGGTGGTGCATAAATTAAATAGGGGGATTGAGCATCCTAAAGCGGGTATTGAGAATATTCCGAACAGAGTAATCCAAGAAAGTAATCCAGAAACCATCGCAGCTGCCCCCAAGGAACGCATTCCCTATCAAGAAATTATCGGTTATCTCAATGAAAAAACTGGCAAGCAGTATTCGAGCAAGGCCGCTGCCAATCAAAGGCTGATTCGCGCCCGTTGGCATGAAGCGCACTCGCTGGATGATTTCAAACAAGTAATCAGCTTCAAAGCGGCGCAATGGTGCAATGATGACAAAATGAGTGTCTACCTGCGGCCAGCGACGTTGTTTGGCAATAAATTCGATGAATATTTAAACCAAATGCCGTCACCGCAGGAATTTTCTGAACCGCCGCACCAGGAGTCTGGGTATTCAGCGCAGTTTGTGCGGATTGTCAAAAATCTGTATTTAAATAGGGACAAGGATGTCGTAGCAACGGCAGCTGAATTATCAGACGGTTCGTCTGCCAATGAAATCACGCCGGCGATTGTGCTTGAGGTGCTGAAACAGGGAGGTGTTGAACTTGCGTGAAGCTGAATTGCATGTGCTTTATTGTTTGATTCGGAAGCCCAAACTGATGCGCATCGCGAATGTTGATTCAAAATGGTTTGCCGGCGCCGGGTTGCAGCATCTAATTGAATTATTACACCGCCTGGACGGTGCGTTTGCAGGCGAATTGGATTTAATCAGCCAGTTTAACGGTGCTTATCCAAACGAGATGACTCGGCAGGACTGGCTTGAAATCGACAATAGCGCCGTTACAACCGCCGATTATTCCGGCTGGCTGAAAATGGTCCGGGATGATTACATGAATCAGCAGCTGCGCCAAGCTGCTTTTCATTATCAGCAGACACCGACACGTCAGAATCGTGCGGCGCTTGAATCTGCTTTGGATAACACCAAACAGGATGACGGTATTCGCAGTGATGTGAGCCTAAGTGATTTGGCCGATGTGATGGATTACAAACTTGACCACAAGGTTGATGACGGCCTTCAAACTTACACAGGTTTGAACGATTTAATGGGCGGCGGCCTGCGCGGCGGCATCCTGTTTACGATTGGGGCCCGTCCGGCGGTGGGAAAATCGGCTTTTGCGCTGAATCTGATTCATCAGCTTGAAAGCAAGAACAAGGCGGTGCTTGTCGACCTCTTCAGCCTGGAAATGACCAATAACGAAAATTATCAGCGCCTGCTTGCAATGGAAACGACGCTGGATAACAGCAAATTTAATAATCCCAGCGTGCAGCTCGCGCCGAATGAAAAGCTGACGGTGAAGTCGGCGATGGAACGGCTGAAAGCACAGCAGCTGTATCTGCACGACAACATCTTCTTTCTGGATGAAATCATCGCCAAAATCAGTGCCCATGCGCAGGCTGCCGCAAAGGGCAAATATCTGGCCGTGATCGATTATCTGCAGCTGATTAAAACGAAACAGCCGAACGAAAACCGGACCCTGGAAATCAGCAGTATCACACGCGAATTAAAGCTGCTGACAAATGAGCTGGATATTCCGATTATTTTACTGAGCCAGCTCAATCGGCAGGTGGAAATGCGTCCGAACAAAGTGCCGAATTCAGCCGATTTGCGCGATAGCGGTTCGATTGAGCAGGATTCAAATATTGTTGCGTTTCTGTATAACGGTTATCTGGAGTGCGGACAGCCCAAAAGTTATCGGCCCAAACCAAATGAGCCCCGCAAAGTGATTTTGGATATTCAGAAAAACCGTGCCGGTGCATTAGGACGAGTAAGCTTCAGCTTTGCGGCCAACCAGCTGAAGTTCAAGGAGGTCTTTCTATGAATTTCAAGCAGCTGATGACACTCTTTAAAGCGCATGGATATTCAGGTTCGCTGCTGATTATGATGTCGCTCGAAGCGATTGTGATCGACAAGCAAAAAATTAACGACTGGGAAACACGGATTCAAAATTATCAGCCGCATGCGTCTGAAATGGCGCTGGAATCCCTTCAGGCTGAACTGGCCAAGTGGATGGACAGTTTATATGTCGATGAGCTGGATGTGCTCAGGCAAGGCAACCTGGAGAAGTTCGGGTCGCCGGCTGTAAAACGTTCCATCACGCTGCGTGGTGAAAAATACAATCTGGCGGACGTTGATTATCTGCAGCAGCTGACCGCTAAGTGGCGGCCGCTGTTTGCTGAATTCGGCATTCCGGTTTTAGACGAATTGCCACCAGTAGCTGACCAGGGTGCAAAAAAAGCCTGATTCCAATCAGCAATTGCAATCAGGCTTTTTCAAATTTTTGATCAGCTTACAAATCGTCGCTGACGTTATACGCAACCTTGCCGCTCTTAATCTGCAGGATGACGTGCCGGTGCGATTGGGGATTCAGGACCTGAATATTGGAAACGCCGTTGTTGAGCCCTGCAATCTGGCTGGATTCTTTTTGGAGCGCCTGAACGAGGGTATTCCATTTTTTGAGCTTGCCGTGCTGAAAATTCTGCAGGACAGGGGCAGAAGCTGGAATGGTGACGATGACGGAATTGGCCTTCTGGTTCCATTTGGCCGTGGCCCCCTTGTAATCATCGTGACCGTCCAAAACGGCCGTTTGCACCATATGGGCCGCTGAATCATGATTGATACTTATTTTCTGGAGGACCCACATCCCGAAGAGCGCAAAAATAGCAATCGTGACCAGAATCCAGGGGTTGCGATACCATTTTTCGCCGTGCGGCCGGGCTTTTGGTTTGACCTTCGTCCAGCTGGCCGCAATTTTAGGCTTGGCATTCGGCTGTGCAGCGGCAGCGCCGGTTAAAATCGCCCCGCAGTAAGGACAAACGGTGGTTTTTTTCGGAATTTTCGCGCCGCAATTGGGACAGACCTGTTGATATTTTGACACGTGATTGCCTCCCATTAAAAAGTTACTAGGCTCAGTTTAACAAAGTTTGCGCGTCCCGCACACTTTATTTCGGCGGATACGCTACAATGAAGAAGAAAACCGATTCAAAGGAGGAATGATTTTTAATGAGTTACGAACCAAAATTCATGCAGTTAGCTGAAAGCGAAGCCGAAAGTAATATTCTGACCCACCAGGGCAGCCCATTCGGCTGTGTCATCACTAAAAACGGTCAATTAGTCGCTGAAGGACATAATCGGGTGCTAATCACCAACGACCCGACGGCGCATGGGGAAATAACCACGATTCGCGTCGCCTGTGCCGAACTGAAGACGCATGACCTCAGCGGCTGCGAGCTGTATACAACGGGCTATCCGTGTGCGATGTGCCTTGGGGCAATCATCTGGGCGAATATCAAGACGGTTTATTACGGCAATACGCCGCAGGATGCCGCTAAAATTGGTTTTCGGGACCAATTTATCTACGATTTCATTCAGGGCGGCATGCAAAATAAAGACGTGCTCGCACTGACGCAGAAAGACCATGACCTGACGATTCGTTCGTTCAATGATTTTGCGGCTGATCAGAACAAAACCCTTTATTGAAAGACCGGAACAAGCCCTGCTGTTCGGGCCTTTTTCGGTGCCGGCAAATTTTTAGTAAAGATTTATTTAAGAAGCCTTTTTTTCAGAAAAAGGCTGGTAGAATAAAGAATCGAGGAGGGGATGAAAATGACTGCAATCGGCAGAGAACGCTGGGTGCCTTTGTTTGTGATTGGTGTTGGTGTGGGGCTATTTTGCTTATTGGTGCCATTGACCCCTTATACGCACCAGCAGCGGCGGACATTGATTCTCAGTGCCGGATACTTTTTATGTATGAGCGCTTGTGTGTTTACACCGATTGCCTTCACTGGCATCCATATTTATCACATTGCGCCGGGACCAGGCCGGATTAACTTGATGCTGTTCAACGATACGTCGTTCAAAGATTTGTGGCAGAATATTCTGCTGACGGTGCCGGCGGGGCTGCTGATGCCGCTCTTAATGCCGCGTCTGCATCATTGGGTTTATTGGGCGATTGCGCCGCTGGTCGGCCTCTTCAATGAATGCGGGCAGCTGGTCCTGAATCATTATTTTGCAATGAATCGGACGTTTGATGTGAATGATATTGTGACCAACACGCTGGGGGTTTTATTGGGCTATGCAGTTTTAAAAGGACTGCTGCAGTTTCATGGGATTCATCAGTGGCTGGCAGTCCATTCATTAACGAGGCGAGAGAAATGTTAACACGTTTTGTGAAACAACGGTTTATCCCCAATTTACCTGAAACGGGGCCCACAGAAAATCGCATTATCGTCCTGCATGAGGCCGGCGATTATCGGCATGATAGCCGCCAGTCGCTCAAGAAAGCGGTCGAACGGATGCGGCAGACACCGACCGAGCGTTTTGTGCATTATCTCATCGGCGGCGGGCATGTGACGCAATTGGCACCAGTCGGCCGCATTGCCTGGAGTGCCGGTCCGGAAGCCGATCAGGCGGCATATGCACAGGTGGAACTGACCAATACCAACAATCCCTTATTATTTATGCATGATTATGAGGCTTATATTCATTTAATCCGGCGGCTGGCGTTTGCGGCTGAGATTCCGCTGACGCTGGATGATGATTCGGAAAACGGCATTAAATCACATGCGTGGGTATCAGCGCATTATCAAGGCCGTCATCAGGACCCATGGGCTTATTTCGATCGTTTCGGTGTGAATCAGCAATTATTCGCCCAAGACCTGTTAAGCGGCCATATTCATCGCCGGATGCCAGTTGCACCACGTGATTTTTCACGCGTGAAGGAATATTATCGGGTGCCGGATGGACAGGTGCTCGCTGTCAGAGCAATCCCGGACCGCTTTGCGCCGGTGATTGCTGAGTACGTCGGCGGTCAGGAAATCCCGTACACGTTCCAGCTGCAATTGGAAAATCATCAATGGCTCGGTTATGCCACGTTATTAGGTCAGCCACGTTATTTAGAAATTGGATAAAGCTAAAAAGGCGGCCCTGACAAATGTCACGGCCGCCTTTAATGTACAAAAAAAAGACGACCATTTCTGGTCGTCTACCGATTTGTTCTGATTGGGTAACCTGGGGTCGAACCAGGAAATTACGGATTCAGAGTCCGATGCGTTACCATTTCGCTATTACCCAATAATGTCTCTCATCGAAACAACTATTATAGTATAGCCTGGATTTGAAAATGTGTCAACACTTTTTCTTAAAAATTTTCAAGCGTGATTGAACCAGTTCCAAAAGGCAGCATCCGGACTACCGAATGTGCCATCGGTCAGCTGTTCATCGTCGCCGTTGATGACGGTCCAATCAGGCACTTCGGCAGTCAATTCTTCCGGCTCGCTTGGAACTGCTGGTGCTGCATCAAACGTGTCGTCAGGTTCCTCTAATGGTGTGCCGGCTGAGAGGGGCAGTGTGAACGGCCGTTTGGGCACCGTCGGCAGGGGCGCCGGCATTGGTACATCCGCTTTGGCAAGGGCAGCGCTGGCGTGCCGACTGGGGGCATCGAGATCGGAGTAATCAGCGTGCGGCTGCGGAGCGGCGAGCTTGAGGTGCCGCTGCACCGCATATGCTTCTAAATCACGACGATTCAATAACATTTTGTTCGGCCTTCTTTCCTATTTAAACGGGATTTTACGAGCATTGTTCGGAAAAGTCAACAGCTCTCTTGTTTAAATTTTGCGTAAAATAGTATATAATACCATTAGAAAGAAGGAATTGCAATGAAAACAAAGCAGGATTTTTTGGGACTTGCTCATGCAACCGTTTTGGACGAGAGCGACGATAAAATCACCGTCAAAGTGCCGAATCGGAAGGAAGATCTGACCGTGGTGATCGGCAAAGATGTTTTGGATAAATTAAGTCAGGATGATTCAGTGCTGCAACGGATGGTTAAGAATTTGGTTTCACGCAATTCCAAGAAAATCACGAAAGAAACTCTCAATATCAATAAACGCAATTACCGCATTTTCCTCTAATCAAAAACAGAAATTTGCACTGCACGCCGACCTTAGACCCGTCTAAGGCTTTTTTTGATGGGCGGTCGTCTGCAAGGACTTCAGTCTAACGATGGACACACGGTTCGGCCAGTGTTTCCGGCTGGGGATTGCACATGAGTATTTTCTAATATTCGAATAGCTTTTCTCATAAAAATACGCTACAATGATGACAACAACAAAGTAAAGGAGCACACAGTTATGAAAATTGAAAGTGCCTGCACAAGTATCTTAGTTGGGAAAAAGGCTTCATTAGATGGTTCAACGATGATTGCCCGCAACGATGATACCTTCGCTGCCTTAAGTCCACACCGTTTCTATATGCATCCTGCCGTTCACGGCCGCAAGGGTGCGACATTGAAGTCTTATTTGAATGGTTTTGAAGCACCGCTTCCTGAAGACGGTTACCGTTACAATGCCGTTCCGAATGTCGACTACAAGAAGTACGGCTACTATGACGAAAGCGGAATCAACGAAAAGAACGTTGCAATGAGTGCGACTGAAAGTACTTATGGCAACGAACGTGCGTTGTCCGTCGACCCGCTCGTTAAGGATGGTCTGGATGAAGACTGCATGCCGACGATGGTTCTCCCTTATATCGATTCAGCTCGTGACGGGGTCACTCGTTTAGGCAAGCTGATTAAAAAGTATGGTTCGCCGGCTGGCAACTCCGTTCTGTTCTCCGATAAGGATGAAGTGTGGTACATGGAAATCGTTTCCGGCCATCAATGGGTCGCACAGCGGATTCCGGACGATGCATATGCCATCGCAGCCAACCAGGTTTCGATTCAGCAAGTCGATTTCAATGACCCTGACAACTTCATGTATGCAGACGGCATCCAAGAATTTGTTGAAAAATATCATTTGAATACTGATCAAGAAGGCTGGAACTTCCGGCACATTTTTGGGACCAGCAATGAAAAAGACCGTCATTACAACACACCGCGTGTTTGGTACGGCCAGCATTACTTCAACCCGGAAATTGAACAAGACCCAGAATCCAGCGAATTGCCATTCATCTGCCATACATCGCACAAAATCAGTGTGGAAGACATTGAATATGTATTAGGTTCTCATTATAACGAAACCAAGTACGATCCAATGGGCCATGCCGATGATGCCGACAAATACCGTTACCGTCCGATTGGTTTGAACCGGACTCAGAATTCGCATGTGCTCCAATTACGGAATGATACCCCAGAAGCAAATTCCGCTGTGATGTGGCTCTGCTTCGGCTATCCCGAATTTGCCCCGTATCTGCCATTCTACACGAATGCCACCGACACGGACCCGACATACTCCGAAACACCGCTCAACCTTGAATGGGGCGGCGACAGTGCTTACTGGATGTACAAGACACTCTCCATGCTGGTTGAATCCCATTACAGCAAGTTTGTCCAAGAAGATACGGATTTCTTGACCGAAAGCAAGCGTATTATGCGCAAACACATCCTGGATACAGATGCCCATGCCCAGGAACTCGCTCCCGAAGAAGTAACGGCCTATTTGACCGACCAGAACCATGCCATCGTTAAAGAAATGCGAGGCCGTTCTGAAAAGCTCATGGCCCATCTGGTCGAAGAAGGCATCGACTTATCCAAGTTCACCTTCAACATGGACCGCAATCTGTAAACAGCGTATGACCAGTTTCTTGGAACACGTTTCAAAAGGACCCAAGCACGATTATTAGCTTGAGTCCTTTTTGTGTGCCATAATTGCCATGTAGCTTGGTACCTAAATAAGTTGCTTTTTGCTGGGAAAAGCGTAATATAGTTATATTACTTATTTTTTGTACATGTGAGGAGGTGGTACGATGAATTTTGTATTTGCAGTTGCAACCGTTGCTGTTGTCGGCGTAATGTTCGGCGAAACCGTCGAGGAGAACCGGCTCGAACAAGGCGGAAATGACCGTGATGACGTACCGCTGCCTAGGTGGAAACAATCACTAGGAGCAGCTGGCTGCTAGGATTGACCTCAGCCGAAAGGACCGTTCGCAAACTAACGAACGGTCCTTTTTTGCAGAAAAAGCGTTTTTTCAAATGCGGAGCGGCTATAATCAAATTAGATTGAATTGGAAAGGACGAACGCACATGGAAACACATTTGACTGGAATTGAGGCACGTGCGGTTGCAAAACCCTTCATGATTTCACGGACGGATTTGAAAACAGGCCGCCATACTTTTCAGACGACTCGTTTCGCACTCGTTTATGCGGACGAAAACGACCAAGTCATGTCGCTGCAGAAAGCCGATTTGGCGCTGGGCCAATTAGTACACGTCGTTGGCAAGACGGCGGACGGCTTAGTCATTAAAAAGTTTGAACCACACCAATAAGAGGGAGGACTTGTGAATGAAGTACACGCAAACAACGTTGAATGAGGCCGTCCAAGACATCGTTACCCGTTATGGCGCCAATATTGTGCTGCAGCCGGATAAAATCACCCGTGAAATTATTCAGTCGCTGAATGCGGAAACACTAGCGATGCTGGCCCAAGCGCAACAGCAGCATCTGAAAATCGACCAGCAGGGGCTGAAGACGATTCTCGCACTTGGCGAGCATTGGATTGACAAGCCATCGCATGAAACCAGCGCCAAGATTTTGGATGCCCTCATGGACTTTGAAGCAGCGCACACCGATTGGGATGCCCAATAAGGCCAAGACAACAGCAGTCGTTTTTTGCTTTCGGGAACGCCGACGCTAAAAAAAGCGTATATAATAGAAGGAACGCAATCCCCTGCTGCTCAGAAAAAGGAGTGATCGTTTGACGAAACAACCAGTTGATATTCGTGTGGTGACTGAAGTGACCGGCGAACCACGTATTGTCGATTACAGCCAGCGTGTCATTGTTCAGTATTCGAATAAGGATCAGGAAATTCTGTATCGTGTCTACGACCGCAGCGATGAGGAACAGCCATTTGTGGCCTTCACCGAAACCGGAACGGTCGACACGGTGGAAGAACGGATGTCGTGCACCAATAATCCGGTCAAATTTGCCTATCTCACGTACTTGGGTCTGGCAGATGATTCGGAGCAGCTATTGTGGCACCAGATTGTGGCTTATGTCGACGCTCATCAGGAGCAGTTCTTTGATGCAGACGGCGACATTGACTACGGAATGAAGTTGACACAGGCCGATATTGCGCAAATTTTACAGGGCTGAATTCTTTTCTTCCGATTAGATGTATAATGAAGTTCCTTGGCAGGGGCACTACGTAAAAAGGATCACGCCGTAAATGGCGTGATCCTTTTTTTATTTTCATGAGCAGCAATGGCATTCAGCGCCCGTTTTTCTTCATCGGCGTGCCTTTGACTTTGCCTTTGGGGCGTCCGAGAAACGCTAATCCGTAAGTGACGACCATTAAAAAGAGAAAGACAAGATTAAACGGCGCAAACCAGCCGGTCATTTTTCCAGAAAGTACATAGAGCCCGATTACGAGCACGGCATCAATCACCAATGCCAGGTAGAGATTCAGATTTTGAGCGAGCACAATCAGCAGGGCGAGCGTCAAAAAGAGAATCATGATGTTGACGAATAGCATAACAACATTCCTTTCATGCCCTTATTTTACTACAGATTGTCGTTTTTTGAGGGCGATTTTCGGGAAAACAAGCCTTTTTGCGTGCCTCACAACTTAAAAAGTCACTTTTTTGAAGTCACAAATTCTTCAAAATTGTGACACGAAAACGCCATTAAATCAAGCAAAACGACTTATTTGTGTCAAAAAAGAGGTAAATATTACAGTAAAAATTGTGATTTGTATTCATTCGATAATTCTTTTGTAACACGACTGTAACACTGGGCCAGTATACTACGTCTTGTAGTTAAGCACGAGACAAGTGAAACGCATTTAATCAACTAAAGAAATAGGAGTGTACGAATTTGAAAAAATCTTTGAAGACAACATTATTGGTCGCAACAACAGCATTAACAGGTGTCCTTGCTTTACAAGGTGCCAACCAAAACGCACATGCTGCTGTTAACAACAATGACGGTACCGTAACTGTTCAATCCGGCGATAGCTACATGTCAATTGCTAAGCAATTCAACATGACCGTTGCAAACCTTGAAACATTGAACGGCCGCACAGTCGGTGGTTACGATTTGATCTTCCCTGGTGAAACCATTAAAGTCAATGGTACACAAACAACATCAAACACAACTTCAAATAACAATACACAAGTTGCCGCTGCTACAACCACAAACACAAGCAGCAACTACACAACAACTTCAAACGCAAGCAGCACAACCAGCTACACAGCAACTACTTCAGCATCAAGCTCTGAAGAAGCTGCTAAAGCATGGATTGCTAACAAAGAATCAGGCGGTTCATACACAGCCACAAACGGCCAATACGTTGGGAAGTACCAATTAAGTGCATCTTACTTAAACGGTGACTACTCCGCTGCCAACCAAGAACGTGTTGCCAACAACTATGTGACATCACGTTACGGTTCATGGACAGCTGCCGAAGCATTCTGGCAAGCAAACGGCTGGTACTAAGCCGAATTAAATTAAATTTCAAAAAAGAGTCTGACGAAAAAACGTCAGGCTCTTTTTTTGCGTAATGTATTATAACGGGCCTCATTTAGAGGTATTTGCTGCCTTCACGGACGGCCAGTTTGCTTAAAGAATGCGTGGCGATAAAAGCCGCCACCCACTGGGGATTGGTTTTGCTGTAGTCACGGAGGGCCCAGCCGATCGCCTTTTGAATGAAGAATTCATCTGTTTGAAGGTCGGTCTCAATGACGTGGGTGAGAAAATCTGTCTTGGTGCGCTCCTTAAAACCAAGCTGCAAGGTCAGGCTGATGCGCCGCAGCCAGAAATCGTCGTTGCCAGCGAAAAGGGCGGCGACACGGTCGAAGTCGTCAGGATGCCGTTTCAAATATTCACGATACAGTTTGGCCCAGGCATCGATTGAATCCCACCATTGTTTGACGCCTAGGTAGGGGCGTGTGCGCTGCAGGTCCGTGAATTCAAAGCGGCGGACGTTGCGCACTGCCAAATCGATTGCCGCATACTGGTATTCACGTTCGGGCCGCTGATAAAAGTCGCTGAGCGTGGCAAACAGCTGGTCCATGGGCCAGGTTTTGCTGGCCAGCCTAACGGTTTTTCCTGTGCTTTGCGGTCGGGTGCTTTGAGCCCAGCAAACGGAAACTTATTGTGCATATATTTCGCCATTGGCACCTGATTGACGGGATTTGGTGTGAATTGAAAAGTTGACGTAGGACCACCTCGTTTTTTCTTTAGCATACCATTTTTAGACGCGTTTGGCGCAAGAAAACCGATAAATAGGCATTTTTGGCCCTTTTCGATTGCAATCGGCCGCCGATGCGCCGTATACTGAATTGGAAAAGAAAAAGTGGAGGCTGAAATCATGGCGGTTGTTAAGAATCAAGTGTGCATTGTCTGCGGAAATCATTTCACAACGACGGAGGGGTTATTTCTGCGTGATCTGAACAATCGGCTTCAAGCCGAAATCCGGCATCGTTATAAATACGCTAAAAATAGTTCCTTCATCTGCCTGAAAGACCTCCAGCAAGTGCGTCTGTCGGAGATGCAATCCATGATTGACCAAGACTTGCAAGTCGATAAAGAAATCAATTCTAAGCTGGAGAAAAAATTAAGCGAACAGACCTATCAGGTACGCAACATCAACGATACCGTCGACCAGCAATTGACTAGCGGCCAAAAACTCGCTGATGCCGTGGCCAAGTTTGGGGGCAGTTGGGCTTTTATCGTGACGTTCGTAATCGTTTTAATCGTCTGGATGGCACTGAATGTG
Source organism: Lactobacillus selangorensis (assembly GCF_001437205.1). Taxonomy (GTDB): domain Bacteria; phylum Bacillota; class Bacilli; order Lactobacillales; family Lactobacillaceae; genus Paralactobacillus; species Paralactobacillus selangorensis. The sequence goes on from NZ_JQAZ01000001.1 coordinate 112,056, forward strand.
ACCCATCTGTTTGGCATTAAATTCGACCCGTACCCATTCATTTTGCTGAATCTGTTTTTGAGCTGTGTCGCCGCCATTCAAGCGCCGATTATCATGATGAGCCAGAACCGGCAGGCCGAACGGGACCGTGTCGATGCCGAAAACGATTATCATACCAATACCAAGTCTGAAATGGAAATTCATATTCTGCACCAGAAAGTCGACCAGATGAATGAGGTTCAGTGGCCGCATATTCTCGATGTCCAGAAGATGCAGATCGAAGTCCTCAGCGAAATCGAAAACGAAATTCAGTCGCTCAAAGCCGATCAGAAAGCACCCCGTCCTGGCAGCCGCACCACCCGCCACCCCTCCAGACACGCCAAAGAACACCCAATTGATTAGAGTGTGAGCATGGGCAGCTAGCTGCCCATGCGAACACGTTTAATAGGAACTACTCTGGGCTTTAGGATTGAACCTGAAACAACTTAGCCGCAGCAGATAGCTCTATGGAACACGTTTCGGAAGAACGTTTTTGAGCATTCACGGAAAAGTTCACTAAACAAACACACCAGTCTGTGCGAACACGTTTAATAGGAACCACTCTGGGCTTCAGGATTGAACCTGAAACAACTTAGCCGCAGCAGATAGCTCTACGGAACACGTTTCAAAGCATTCACTAAACAAGCACACCAGTCTGTGCGAACACGTTCCCAAAGTCTGTGTCTTTCAGTCGGCGGCAATTCATCAGACTGCCGCCAATTTTAACCGGCCTGCTGCAAATGCTTATTGACGGCACGGCGGGATTTTAGTATAATAAGACCGTTGTAATTGTGGACCTCACAGCTGCAACCGCTCAACGCCGGTTTCAAACAGGTTCTGCCTGGCCGTCCTTGGCGAGTATAAGAGGTAAAAAATTCATAGGAGGTGCACACATGTACGCAATTATCAAAACAGGTGGCAAACAATACAAAGTTGAAGAAGGCCAGCCGGTCTATGTTGAAAAGCTTGATGTCAACGCAGGCGACAAGGTTACTTTTGATCAAGTCATCTTAGTCGGTGGCGACAAGACACAAGTCGGCACACCACTCGTTGATGGCGCTTCAGTCGAAGGAACTGTTGATAAGCAAGGACGCGAAAAGAAAGTCGTTACTTACAAATACAAGCCTAAGAAGCATCAGCATCAGAAGAAGGGCCATCGTCAGCCTTATACAAAGGTAACAATCAACAAGATCAACGCTTAATTAGATAAAAAAAGATTTATCCACGAGGAATTTAACATGATTCGAGCGAACTTTAAACGGGATACAGATGGCAATATTGATGCATTTGAATTGACGGGGCATGCCGATGCCGGTCCTTACGGAAGCGACATTGTCTGTGCAGCCGTGTCGGCGGTTTCAATCGGGACGGTCAACGGCATTGAGTCGTTAGCCGGTTTCGAGCCGGAAGTCCAGTCCGATACCGTCAACGGCGGGCATTTGACCCTGAAAATTACAGAAGATGCATTGTCAGGCGAACAGGCCAATATTGCCGGCATTCTGCTGGAGAATCTGCTGCTGGAATTACAGAGCATTCAAGAGCAGTACGGGCAGTATCTGAGTGTTAAAACGCAACAAACGGCTTAAATTTTATCGTAAAAATTTACATTCGGAGGTGTATCCCATGTTAGAAATGAACTTACAATTCTTCTCCCATCATAAGGGGGGCGGTTCGACTGCCAACGGCCGTAACTCAGCTGGTCGTCGTTTAGGCGCTAAAGTAGCTGATGGTCAGACTGCTAAGGCAGGAAACATCATTTATCGCCAACGCGGTACAAAAATTCACCCAGGTCAAAATGTTGGCCGTGGCGGTGATGATACTTTGTTTGCTTTAGCAGATGGTGTTGTCCGTTTTGAACGCTTAGGTAAGAAGAAGACAATGGTCTCTGTTTACCCAGCAGAAGCTGCTAAGTAAAAAGGACAAATAAATGGCCGACTCGAAAGCATTGCTTTGAGCCGGCTTTTTTTGAATCTTTTCCGGGACGCTTGCCCAATGCAGGCGTTTCCTGATATAGTATTCACGAAAGCAATGAATTGGAGGAACAAACATGATTTCTGTCAACGATTTTAAAAACGGCTTGACCATCGAAGTTGATGGCGACTTATGGCGTATTGTTGAATTCCAGCATGTTAAGCCAGGCAAGGGCGGCGCTTTTGTCCGCTCTAAATTAAAGAACTTACGGACAGGTGCCGTTCAGGATAAGACCTTCCGTGCCACCGCTAAAGTGGAACAAGCACAAATCGATCAAAAGTCGATGCAGTACTTATACGCAGATGGCGACAATTACAACTTCATGGATACCAATACTTATGAACAATTGGCACTCCCTAAAGAAGAATTAAAGGACGAAATTCCTTATTTGAAGGAAAACATGATTGTCAATGTCAACATGCATGGGGATGAAACCCTTGGAATCGATCTGCCAAACACGGTTGATTTGACTGTTGCTGAAACAGAACCAAACATCAGCGGCAACACGGCTTCTGGCGGTTCGAAACCAGCGACGATGGAAACCGGTTTGATTGTTCAGGTCCCATTCTTTATCAATCAGGGGGATGTCCTGACAATCAACACAACAGACGGCACTTACATTTCACGTGCCAAGTAAGTCACAGCACAGTACGCTGGGAGGGTTGAACATGGCTGAAGATACAAATATTGTTTTAGAAGATCGGGCCGACAAAATGGGCAAGATCGAGATTGCGCCCGAAGTGTTGGAGATCATCTTAGGCATCGCCGCTGAACAAGTCGACGGTGTTTATCAGATGCGTGGTTCATTAGCCAACAACATCAACGCATGGTTAGGCCGGACAAACCGTGGCAAGGGCGTTACTTTGACGACCGATGACAACGGCGAACTGAGTGCCGACGTTTATGTCTACCTGAACTACGGTGTGGCCGTTCCCAAGGTGGCGTTAGATATGCAGCAATCCCTGCAGCAGCAGCTATTGTACATGACGGACCTCAAGCTCAAAAACGTTAATGTCCATGTGGTTGGGGTCGTGCCTGAAAAGACTGTCCCAGTCAATCCCGAAGATCTGTTCAAGGATGACGATGAAGACGACGAAGAGCCCGAAATTGATCGGACGCGTTCCTTAGACGCCGGCGCAGCCAGTGAAGATGGTGAGGCGCAGTCATGATGAATCGACACCAGATCCGTGCGGCGGCTTTTCAAACGTTATTTATGCTGAACGCCAATTCCGATGCGGAATTACCGCTGGCCTACCAGCAGGTGCTGCAATTGATGGCGCAATCGGATGATGAACAGCCGGTCCCAGCCTACCTTGAACAGCTGGTTACCGGTGTCCAAGCTCAGCAGGCGCAGCTGGATGAAATCATCACAGCGCACTTGAAGAAGGGCTGGTCGCTGCAGCGTTTGTCGCAGACCGACTTGATTATCTTGCGGATTGCACTCTATGAAATGAAGAATGTCGCAGATGTGCCTCAAAAGGCGAGCGTCAACGAAGCCATCGAACTGGCCAAACAGTTCAGCGATGACAAATCACGGCGCTTTATCAACGGCTTGTTGTCACAAGTTTTAACGGAAGAACAAGCGGCTTCAGAACAGTAATTCAAGCTTGAAAAAGTCACGGCAGATGTCGTGGCTTTTTTAATGTTTGGCGTAATTGTAAGCTAGTTGGTCATCAGCAATCCTCACTTTCTAAACACCCTTCGTCACGCTCTTTAATATGGTAGAATATAGCTATCGAATCTAAAAACGGAGGGATGCCCGGTGGTAAAACTGCTTGATGGCAAGAAACTTTCACAAAAAATGAATGTCCAAATGAAACAGGACGTCGCGGCCTTAGCGACCCAAGGAATCATTCCTGGTCTGGCTGTGATTTTGGTCGGGGATGATGCGGCCAGTCATATTTATGTCCGCAATAAAAAGCGGCGGGCCGAAAAGCTGGGTATCCGGTCAGTGATTGAAGAACTGCCGGTCACAACAACCGAAACGGAACTTTTGCAGCTGATTGACCAGTATAATCGGGACCCGGAAATTGATGGTATCCTGGTCCAACTACCTTTGCCGGCTCAGATTGACCCTTGGCATGTGCTGCTGGCGATTGATCCGCACAAGGATGTCGACGGATTCAGTCCGGTCAACATGGGCAAACTGTGGTCCGGACGGCCCGATGTGATTGCCTGCACGCCGCTGGGCATCATGAAATTATTGGCGGCCAACGGAATCGATGTTGCCGGCATGGATGCACTGGTAATCGGCCGCAGTACCATTGTCGGCCGTCCGATGGCAGGACTTTTGGTCAATGCCGATGCGACGGTGACGATTGCCCATACGAAAACCAACGATGTGAAAGCCATTGCCCGGCGGTCGGATTTAATCGTTGCCGCTTGCGGCGTGGCGCATTTCATTACCGCTGACGATGTCAAACCAGGTGCCGTCGTTGTCGATGTCGGCATGGACCGGCTGCCGGATGGCAAATTAACCGGCGATGTCGACTTTGAGCATGTCAAGGATGTGGCCAGTGCGATTACACCCGTTCCCGGTGGCGTCGGCCCGATGACAATCACCATGTTGATGAACCAAACGATTCAATTAGCCAAAGGACGTGCGCAGCGTGAGTGAACAAGAACAATACTTAACGGTCAGTGCCCTGACCAAATATATCAAACGCAAATTCGACGCCGACCCGTACTTAGGTAAAGTCTACCTCGTCGGGGAAATCTCGAATTTCCGGTTACGTCCCAGACATCAGTACTTTAGTTTAAAAGATGAAAATGCCAAAGTGGATGTCGTCATGTTCGAGCGGCAGTTTGCAAAAATCAATTTCGAACCGAAAACAGGCGACAAAGTGATTGTTTCCGGCCGCATCAGTGTCTATGAACGGACCGGCAACTACCAGATGGTGCTCGACACGATGTCGCTGGCCGGTATCGGCGACCTGTATCAGCAGTATGAAGCACTCAAGAAAAAATTGGCGGCGGAAGGTTTATTTGAAAAGCAGCGGCCAATTCCGAAGTTTCCCAAGCAGATTGCGGTGATTACGAGTCCAAGCGGGGCGGTCATCCATGATATTATGACCACGGTCCGCAAACGCTATCCAATCGTGCAGCTCGTTTTATTTCCCGCCGTCGTGCAGGGTGAAACGGCTGCTCCCAGTCTGGTCAAACGGCTGCAGGAAGTCAACAACCGTACCGATTTCGATACGATTATTATCGGCCGGGGCGGCGGTTCGATTGAAGATTTATGGCCCTTTAACGAAGAGAGTGTCGCCAGAGCGATTTATGCCAGCCGGATTCCGGTGATTTCATCGGTCGGGCACGAAACCGATACGACCATCGCCGATTATGTCGCCGATGTCCGGGTGGCGACCCCGACGGCTGCTGCTGAAGCCGCTACGCCGGTGCTGACGGAGGAAGTTGCCAAGATTCAGAGCCTCCAGATTCGGCTGCTGCAGGCTTTTTCACGCACCGTCGGACGGGCCAGAGCTCAGTATAAGAAATTACGGGAAAGTCCCGTTCTGATGCAGCCGGAACGCCTCTACGATTCGTATGTCCAGCGTGTCGATACATTGGACCATCAGCTGAACTTAGCGATTCAAAAACAAGTTCAGACGAAACGGCAGCAGTTTGTGTTCGAACAGCAGAAGTTATCGGACAATTCCCCCCTGCAACGGGTGCAGCAGTCACAGCACGAACTGGCACAGTTGCAGCAGCGATTGCAGCGGGCCGTTGTTCAGACGATGAACCAGAAACGGCAAGCCGCTACGCAGCAGATTCAGGCGCTGCAATACTTGAGTCCGCTGAAGATTCTCGGCCGGGGCTATACGTACACGACCAACGATCAGGGCGAGATGCTGAAAACTGTCGCCCAGTACCAACCACACGAACAGATTACGATCCATGTTGCTGACGGCCAAGTGCGGGCGCAGGTGATCGATGCAAAAAAGGAGCAATCATGATGGCAGAACCAACATTTGAAGAAAATTTGACCCAGCTGGAACAAATCGTCGACGGGCTTGAAAAAGGCGACGTCCCGCTGGAAAAGGCGCTCGATCAGTTTCAAAAAGGCATCGCCCTCAGTAAAAAACTCGAGACGACGCTGACCCATGCCGAAACGACCTTGACGAAAGTGATGGCCGATAATGGCCAGGAAGAGCCGTTTGAAACGGACGCAGATGCTAAGGAGGACGAGGATGACGATTGAGCAGCAGGATTATCGGCAGTTTGCGCAACACGTTCTGCCGCATCTGAATCAGTATCTGGATGAACGGCTCGACAAGGATATCGTCGGCCCTAATCTGCGGGATGCGATGAAATATTCGGTCGACGCAGGCGGCAAACGTCTGCGGCCACTATTGGTCCTGGCAACGATGGGCACGTTCAGCGATGCCCCATTGGCACAGGGGTTCGGTGCGGCCGGTGCCATCGAACTGGTTCACACGTATTCGTTGATTCATGACGATTTGCCGGCAATGGACAATAGCGATTTACGGCGAGGCGAACCAACGAACCACAAGGTGTTCGGCGAAGCCCATGCGATTTTAGCCGGCGACGGGCTGCTGACCTTAGCTTTCCAATGGCTCGCTGAAAATACGGATTTAACGGCTGAACAACGGATTCAGCAGGTCGGTATTTTGAGCCGGGCAGCCGGTCCGGCCAATATGGTTGCCGGTCAAGTCGAAGATATCGAAGGCGAACAAAAGAAGCTCGACCTGGACCACCTGACGACTTTGCACCGGCACAAAACCGGTGCGATGATTGAAGCGGCGGTCTGGATGGGCACCGTCATGACTGATTTAACGAAGGCCCAGCAGGACGTTTTGAAACGCTATGCCAGCGATTTTGGGCTGGCCTTCCAGATTCAGGATGATTTGATGGATGTGCTGGGTACTGAAGCCGAAACGGGCAAACCAGTCGGCAACGATACCGAAGCACACAAAAACACGTTCCCAAGCCTAATCGGCATCGATGCCTCAATCGAGCGCATCAACCAGTTAGTCGCTGATGCGAACGATGCGCTGGCGGCAGTCCAATCATTGGGCGATGTGACTTTGCTGCAGAGTTTCCTTGATTATTTTGATACGGACCATTTAGAAACTTTAAAGGAGCAGCGGCAATGAAAAAAGAACGAGTCGATGTCATGGCCGTTCAGCAAGGTTTGTTTGCGTCACGGGAACAAGCCAAACGGGCGATTATGGCCGGTGAATTATATGATAATAACGATGAACGTTTAGATAAACCGGGCGAGAAAATTGATGCCACCAAGGAACTGCATACGAAGGGCAAAAAGATGCCCTATGTCAGCCGGGGCGGGTTTAAACTCGCTAAGGCCCTCAAGGTGTTCGATATTGATTTGAAGGATAAAATTGTGCTCGATATTGGGGCTTCCACCGGCGGGTTCACCGATGTCGCCCTCCAAAACGGCGCCAAAATGAGCTATGCCCTCGATGTCGGCTACAATCAGCTGGCTTGGAAACTACGGGAAGACCCCCGAGTTGAAGTGATGGAACGGGTCAATTTCCGGTACAGCAAGTTGGACGACTTCAAACTGGGGCGGCCGGACTTTGCGATGACCGATGTTTCGTTTATTTCGCTGCATCTGATTTTGCCGCCGATGAAAGACATCATCAAACCAGGCGCTGATGCAGTTGCTTTAATTAAGCCGCAGTTTGAAGCCGGTCCCGAAAACGTCGGCAAACACGGCATCGTCCGTGACCCGGCCGTTCATAAAGCTGTGCTGACGGATATCGTCGACTTCAGCCAGTCAATTGGACTGGATGTGCTGGGGCTCAGCTATTCACCGATCAAAGGCGGAGAAGGCAACATCGAATTTTTAATCCACCTGGGCAATAATGGCCACGAACAGGGTGTCATCAGTCCCGATGTCAGCGTTGACGGTGTGATGGCGGCGGCCTACGCCAACTTGAATAAGAAGCAGAAATAAGCAGATTGGAGACGAGAAGATGCGCAAAAGTGAACGCCAGCAACTGATTCGGACGATGCTGCTGCACCATTCGATTAAAAAGCAATCTGATTTCGTCGCCGGTCTGAAAAAAGAAGGGGTGGCTGTGACGCAGGCGACGGTGTCACGCGACATCCGTGAGATGCACCTCGTCAAAGTGCCGGCCGACGACGGCGGTTATCGCTACAGCCTGCCGGACACGGAGAATAAGGACCACGAACAGCGCCTCAAACAAGTTTTGGCCGACGCTTATGTCAGTCTTAGCCAGCAGAATGAGCTCTTGCTGCTGAAGACCCTGCCAGGCAATGGGCCAGCGACGGCTTCCTTCATCGACCAGATTCACTATCCGGAATTGTTCGGGACGATTGGCGATGACGACACGGTGCTGATGATTGCCCGGTCCGCTGAGGCCGCCTCACGGCTGATGCAGCGGCTGCAGAAATTGATTTAATGGTAAAAGGGGCGTTGTTGTGTTACAAGAATTAGCAATTCATAACTTTGCAATCATCGAACAGCTCGAGATGGCATTTGAAAATGGCATGACGGTGCTGTCTGGGGAAACTGGGGCCGGTAAATCGATTATTATCGATGCCGTCGGTCTATTGGCAGGCGGCCGTGGTTCGAGTGATTTCATTCGGACTGGCGCTAAAAAAGCGACCTTGGAAGGGCTGTTTGTCGTGCCCAGCGAAAATCGGGTCTGGACGATTCTGGAAAAATACGGCATCGACCACGAAGACGACACCATTCTGCTGCAGCGTGACCTCTATCAGTCCGGCCGCAATATTTGCCGGGTCAACGGCCGAATGGTCAACACGGCGACGCTGCGGGAAATCGGCGAATCATTAGTCGATATTCATGGTCAGAACGAACATCAGGAATTGATGCACCCCGAAAAACATCTCGGGCTGTTAGACCAATTTGCCGGCCAATCTGTTGCCAAAATCCGGAGCCAGTATGACAAACTGTACGCCGAATATCAGCGGGTCCAGAAAAATGTTCAGAAGAAGCAGCAGAACGAGCAGGAATGGGCGCAACGGCTCGATATGCTCCGTTATCAGTCGAGCGAGATTGAAGCGGCCCAGCTGCAGCCGCATGAAGAGGCGCAGCTGAGCGAAGAACGGGACCGGCTCAGCAATTATCAGAAGATTGCCGAAGCTTTGCAGGAAAGCTATTCGGCGTTAGCCGGCGATGAGAACCAGGCTCTCGACCAGATTGCCGTAGCGATGAATAATATGCAGGGCATCGCCGATTTTGCGCCTGAATACAAGGAGATTGCGACTAACATTGCCAACGCTTATTATGCCCTTCAGGACAGCGGCAGCGATTTATCGCACCAGCTCGATGGGTTGGAATGGGATGAAGGCCGGCTCGATGAAATCGAAAAACGGCTCGAAGTCCTGACCGAACTGAAACGGAAGTACGGCGATTCGGTCGAAGACGTGATTGCTTACGGTGCCAAGGTCAAGCAGGAATTGGGCCAGATGGAAGCGACCGACGAGAGCGAAGATGCCCTCGAAGAACAGCTTCAGCAACTGACCAAGCAGCTGACTCAAGTCGGAACCCAGTTAACGGCCGCCCGCCAAAAAGCCGCCAAACGTCTCGAAAAGGCGATTCATCAGCAGCTGACCGAACTCTACATGGGCAAGACCGTCTTCGAAGTCCGGTTTGCCAAGCCGACTCATCCGCCGCACTTTTATGCGACTGGTTTGGATAATGTCGAGTTTTACGTTCAGACCAACCCCGGCGAACGGTTCTTGCCATTAGCGAAAGTCGCATCCGGCGGGGAACTGTCCCGCATGATGCTGGCGCTTAAAACCATTTTTTCCGAATCCCAAGGCGTCACCAGTATTATTTTCGATGAAGTCGATACCGGCGTCAGCGGCCGGGTTGCGCAGGCCATCGCCAATAAAATCAGTTTGATTGCCAAAAACTCGCAGGTCCTGTGCATCACCCATTTGCCGCAGGTGGCAGCGATGAGCGACCACCAGTACTGGATTGAAAAGAAGGTTCAGCACAAACGGACGACGACGACCGTTGAAAAGATTACCGGCCAGAAACGGGTGGCTGCCTTGGCTAAAATGCTGGCCGGCACCGCCGTAACCCAGCTGACGACCGAGCATGCCGAAGAATTATTGCGCATGGCGCAGCAGACCCGCAAGCAGATTTATACCGAACATCCCAGTGGGGAATAAAGCGTCTGTGCACAAAAAAACCGTCGTCAATGCTTTTTAGCATTAACGGCGGTTTTTGATTATGTAATCCTAATCAATTTTCTGAATGTAACGGATTTGACGCATGTCAACGATGCCGACGACGTTTGTCGCTTCGTTTTGGAGGAGGTAGCGCTGGTCATCGAGCCGATGCGTCAGCTGTCCTTGCAAAGTGACATCTTCGAGCGCATGATGGTTGAAGTAGATGCGCACCCGATAGTGCCGGTTGAGACTTTGTTGTAAGAATAATTTTAACTGGTCGTATTTCATCTGCGGAAGCGGCGTCGTGGGTTGTTCGAGGTCGAAGAAATGCTGATAACCCGCGATGACTTGCTGACTGAATTTTTTTAATGTGTTTGATTTGCGATCCATCTAAGAGCACCTCCGAACGCTTGTTTGTACTTTCATTATACGAACAGACGTTCGAAAATGCAAGGAGAAATTTGCTGACTTCTGACCCAAAGCATGCTAAAGTGAGGACGAAGCAAGTGAGGAGGCAGATTAGCATCGCAAAAGAAATTAAATATGAAATCGAAACCCATATCGGCACATTATCGACTAATGCCAAAGGGTGGACGAAGGAATTAAACCTGATTTCCTGGAACGGCCAGGCGCCGAAATTTGATTTGAGAGTCTGGGCACCTGACCATGAAAAAATGGGCAAGGGTATTACGCTGACGAATGAAGAGCTGGCGGCCCTGAAGGACATTTTGACGAGTATGTAACCTGCGAATGCCTCTTGAAATTTTTATGAAAAAGAAGCATAATGATAGGTAAACTTATTTCAGGAAGAGGTTACGTGAAAGATGACAGAACGGGGAATGTTAATTGTCCTATCGGGGCCGTCAGGTGTCGGTAAGGGTACAGTGCGGCAGGCAATGTTGGAGGATGAATTCCGAGATTTTCAGTATTCGGTTTCGATGACGACACGGAAGCCGCGTCCCGGCGAAGTCAACGGTCGCGATTATTACTTTGTCTCCAAAGCAGAATTCGAAGACAACATTAAAAACGACCAGATGCTTGAATACGCCCGGTATGTCGACAATTATTACGGGACGCCGTTGAAGTATGTCAATCAGACCCTCGATGAGGGGCGTGACGTCTTGCTTGAAATCGAAGTGAACGGTGCTCGTCAGGTGCGGGAAAAATGTCCGGATGGTGTCTTTATCTTCCTGACGCCGCCTGATTTGGGCGAATTGCGGCAACGAATCGAAAAACGGGGCACCGACGATGAAGCTACGATCGATAAACGGATGGACAAGGCAGCGGCCGAGATTAAAATGATGGCGCACTATGATTATGCTGTTGTGAATGATCAGGTCGATTTGGCCGTTCAGCGGATCGAAAAGATTATCGAAAGTGAACATTTACGAGTCGACCGTGTTTTGGATCGTTACGAAAAGATGATTGGAGCTGTGAAATAATGATTGTTTATCCATCTATTGATAAATTGTTAGACCGTGTGGATTCACGTTACTCGTTAGCTGTCTTAGCCAGCAAACGCGCACATCAAATCGAGGCCGGTGATGTTAAAATGCTCAGTGAATACAAATCACCGAAGCCGCTCGGCCAGGCGCTTGAAGAGATCGCAGCCGGCGATATCATTATCGACCCAGATTCAATGATGCTTGAAAAAGATGCCGAACGGATCGACAACGAAGAAAAACACGAAGAAGACAAGTAGTCCTTCGAACAATAGGAGGCTGGCGCAAAACGTTTTGTTTTGGCCAGCCTTTTTTTGCCGTTTGAAGGCGTGCGAACTGTTCCTTTATCGCACGCATTGAATTTGGTAAACTAGAGTTAATTGAACGAACGGAAAAGGGGGATTCGCAGCGTGACAAAATTTGCACAAGTCGTGGTCGATGTACCGACCTTGCAAACCAACCGGCCGTATGATTATGCGATTCCTGCGGCCTTAACCGACACAATCCTGCCCGGAATGCGTGTCGTCGTGCCCTTTGGCAAAGGCGGGCGCCGGGTGCAGGGTTTTGTGACCGCACTGACGACCCAGCAGCATTATGACGGCGACCTGAAAGCCATCGACACACTCGTCGACTTGCGACCGGCACTCAACACCGAACTCCTGCAGCTGTCCAAATGGATGGCCGACACGACTTATTCCTTCTGGATTAGCTGTATGCAGACGATGCTGCCGAACGTGATGCGGGCCAAGTACGAAAAAGCATTTCGCATTCAGGGCACAATTCCGGAACAAATCCGCACCGAAATTTTTCATAATCAGGCCGAATTGTTATACAGTGAGGATTTATCCGACCAGACTTTGCGGACGTTAAGCAAACTGCAGCAGGCCGGTCAGCTCGAAACCGTCTATCACGTCAAAAATCGCGCCCGCGTCAAGACACAGACGATGGTAACGACCGTTCTCAAGAATCGGGCTGCTTTTGCCGCCGCCAGCGCTGCCTTGCGTAAGAATGCCGCCAAGCAGTTCGAACTGCTGGCGTATTTGGAACGGCATCCAGAAACGGTGCCGTTAAAGCAGGCTGAAGATGAAACCAAACTGAGCCGGGCCATTTTTACGGCCGGTGCTAAAAAAGGCTGGCTCGAATTGAGTCAGCAGGAGGTTTACCGTGATCCGACTCGCGATACGCAGATTGAACAGACTCAGCCCTTGCAGTTGACGGCCGACCAGAAAACGGCCGTCGATGCGGTCGTGGCAGCTTCGAAAAACGGGTCGGACCGGACCTTCCTGCTCGAAGGTGTGACCGGCAGCGGCAAGACCGAAGTCTATCTGCAGATTATGGCGGCAGCACTGGCGCATGGCAAAACGGCGCTGATGCTGGTGCCGGAAATTGCCTTGACGCCGCAGATGGTCAACCGGGTCAAAGGACGGTTCGGCGATTTAGTCGCCGTCCTGCACAGCGGCTTGTCCGAAGGTGAAAAATACGATGAATGGCGCCGCATCGAACGGCACGAAGCCAAAGTGGTTGTCGGAGCGCGTTCGGCGGTGTTTGCACCGCTAGAAAATCTGGGTGTCCTCATCATGGATGAGGAGCATGAGTCCAGTTACAAGCAGGATGAATCGCCCCGTTACCATGCCCGTGATGTGGCTATTTGGCGGGGCCAGTACAACCATTGTCCCGTCTTATTGGGGAGTGCGACGCCTTCGCTGGAGTCACGAGCTCGGGCGCAAAAAGGTGTTTACCAGCTCCTGCGCCTGCCGGAACGCATCAACGGCCAGCCGCTGCCGCAGGTAACTTTGATTGATATGAAGGCTGCCCTGCGCAAAAATAAAAACGGCAATTTTTCGCCGCAATTACTGACGGCCTTGCAAGGTCGGCTCATCAAGCATGAACAGAGCGTTCTGATGCTGAACCGGCGGGGCTTTTCGTCATTTGTGATGTGCCGGGATTGCGGGTTTGTCCTGAAATGTCCGAACTGCGATATTAGTCTGACGCTACATATGGACACGCACTCGATGCGTTGCCATTACTGCGGCCACGAAGAGCCGATTCCGCAGATTTGTCCCAACTGTCACAGCCACAAGATTCGTTACTATGGAACTGGGACTGAAAAAGTTGAAAAAGAACTCCAGGAATTATTGCCTGAAGCCCGTATTTTGCGGATGGATGTCGATACGACCCGTAAGAAGGGCGCTCATGAACGCATCCTCCAGCAATTCGGCAGCAAAGAAGCGGACATTCTGCTGGGGACCCAGATGATTGCGAAGGGCCTCGATTTTCCCGATGTGACCTTGGTCGGTGTCATCAATGCCGACACTGCTTTAGGACTGCCCGACTTCAGAGCCAGTGAACGCACGTTTCAGCTGCTGACCCAAGTCAGCGGCCGGGCCGGACGAGCGAATAAGGAAGGCAAAGTCATCATTCAGACGTTCAATCCGGAGCACTATGCGATTCAATTCGCCCAACGTCAGGATTACGAAGGCTTTTACCGCCATGAGATGCAGATTCGGCATCGGGGCAACTATTCGCCGTATTATTACAGCGATTTAGTCCAAGTCAGCCATGAAGACGAAGGCCAGGCCGCTAAAATGATGTTTGAAATTGCCAATCGCATCAAGCCGATTTTAAGCGACCAAGCGATTATTTTAGGGCCGACCCCACGTTCGATCGCCCGTATCAATAAAAAGTACTATTATCAGATTGTGATTAAATACAAGCATGAACCACGCTTGCATGCCAAACTCGAAGAAATTTTGGAAACGACTCAAACCGAAACGCGTCACGGCTTCCAAATCGTGATCGACCATGAGCCGCAGCAATTTACGTAGACACCGAAAGGAAGTTATCCGTGATGACATCAATTATTTTTATGGGAACACCGCAATTTTCCGTCCCGATTCTGACCGCCCTCAACGAATCGCCTGATTACCAGGTCGAGGCCGTTGTGACCCAGCCCGACCGCAAAGTCGGCCGCAAGCAGAAACTGAGCCAATCGCCCGTCAAGCAGTATGCGGACGAACAGGGTCTCAAAGTCTTTCAGCCGCAGAAGCTGAGCGGCAGTCCCGAAATGCAGGAAATGATTGCGATGGCGCCGGATCTCTTCATTACGGCCGCCTTCGGTCAATTTTTGCCGACTAAATTGTTGCAGGCCGCTCGAATTGCCGCCATCAACGTCCATGGGTCCTTACTGCCGAAATATCGGGGCGGCGCACCCGTTCAGTATTCAATCTGGAAGGGGGACGCCGAAACCGGCGACACCATCATGTACATGGTCAAAAAGATGGACGCCGGCAACATGATTGCCCAAGTCAAAGTGCCGATCACGACCGAAGATGATAACGAATCCCTCTTTAAGAAATTAAGTTTGGCCGGGCGCGACCTGCTGATGGAGACGTTACCGGCCATTGTGGCGGGCACAGCACCATCCGTTGCCCAAGATGAGGCACAGGTGACCTTTGCCTACAATATCAAACCAGAAGAAGAAGAAATCAATATCGACCAGACGGCGACTCAAATCGACCAGCAAGTTCGGGCATTTCGGCCCGACCCCGTTGCGTATGCCATTTTAGACGGCAAACGGACCAAACTGTGGCAAGTTGCTCCAGTGGCAGCGACCACAACTGCACTAGCCCCTGGAACGGTAGTCGCCGTGACCAAGAAGAAGCTATGGGTCGCAGCTGGCGCCGGCACCGTTCTCGCCATTCAGGAATTGCAGCCGGCCGGCAAGGCCAAAATGCCGATTGCGGCTTATTTAAACGGCCAAGGCCAGCACATTCAGGAAGGGGATCATTTGATCGATGCGCCTCAGCAAGACTAATCCACGTTTACTAGCGCTCGATTTGCTTGATCGAGTTGAAAAAAGCGGCAGCTATTCGAATTTAGAACTCGACCATGTCATCGCTCACAACCAGCTCGACGGTCGGGATGCAGCCCTGCTGACGAACATCATCTACGGGACGATTCAGCATCGCCTGACGCTCGATTATGCGATTGACCAAGTTGCCAAAAAGCCAAAAAAGATTCAAGACTGGGTCCGGCAGCTGCTGCGGCTGTCGATTTACCAGATGGTCTACTTGGATAAGATTCCGAATCGGGCCATCTTTTACGATGCCACCGAAATCGCCAAACAGCGGGGCCACAAGGGCGTGGCCGGCTTTGTGACCGGGATACTGCGGCAGCTGGAACGCCAAGGCGTGCCGGACGGCAGCAAAATTACCAATCCGGTTCAGTCGCTCAGCGTTCGCACGAGTGTCCCGCAATGGCTGGTCGAAAAGTTTATCGGCCGGTTCGGCATGGACAAAACAACGCACATGCTCGCTTCAATCGATCGGGCGCCACGTGCAGCCATGCGGGTCAACACTGTCGTGACAGACCGTGACCAAGTGTTATCCGCACTGCAGCCGGCCCATGAATCGCTAACGACGAGCGCCATTTCACCCATCGGTTTGGTGGCGGACGGCGGTCATTTTGCCGGTACGCCAGAGTTTGCAGCCGGTCAGTATACGATGCAGGATGAAAGTTCGCAGCTGGTCGCCCCTAGCTTGCAGATTCAGCCCGGCGACCAAGTGCTCGATGCCTGCGCTGCTCCAGGCGGCAAGACGACGCATATCGCTACTTACCTTGACCCGGCTCAGGGCGGCCAAGTGCTGGCACTGGATTTACATGCCAAAAAACTGAAGCTGATCGAAGCCAACGCCGACCGGCTCCATGTTGCCGATCGTATCATTACGAAGGCGATGGATGCTCGTGACGTCAAGACCGTTTTCAAAGACACCCAGTTTGACCGCATTTTGGTCGATGCCCCATGTTCCGGCCTGGGATTGATGCGCCGCAAGCCTGAAATCAAGTATCATCAGAGTCAGGCCGATTTCGACCATTTGCATGACATTCAGCTGGCGATTCTGACCAGTGCCGCCGCCACCTTAAAAGTCGGCGGCCTGCTGACGTACAGCACTTGTACACTCACTCAGGAAGAAAATGACGACGTGGTGGCTGACTTTTTGAACGGCCATCCCGCTTTCGAGCAGGTGCCGGTGGCGACACCCGTTCCATTGACACAGGCTTATCGGCAATCGCCGAGTGTACAGCTGCTGCCGGACGATTACGGCACAGATGGCTTCTTTATTGCTACGTTGAAACGAGTCGCAGATTAAGGATGGATCAAATATGATAGAAATTGCGTATCAAACCGATGTCGGACAAAAACGGGAAAGTAATCAGGATTATGTCGGCACATTCCTCAACAAAGGCGGGGCTCGTTTTGCCATCGTTGCCGATGGGATGGGCGGTCATCGGGGCGGCGATGTCGCCTCTGAAATGGCCGTTTCGCACATCGGGTATCATTTCGAACAGACGACCAGCACCGATGTCGAAGAACTCATCAAATGGCTCGTCGTCGAGCTCCAGAATGAAAACCAGCAGATTATCGATGCCTCTGAAGAATATGCTGATTTAATGGGAATGGGGACGACGATGGTCGCTGTCATCTTAGTCGACCATAAATTCGTAGTGGCCAACATTGGGGATAGCCGGGCCTATTTGTACCGGTCCGACCGGCTGAAACAGCTGACCGAAGATCATTCACTGGTCAATGAATTGGTCAAGCAGGGCGAAATCTCGCCGGAAGATGCTCGCAATCATCCGCAGAAGAACATCATCACCCGCAGTCTCGGCATCTCAACTGATGTCGATGCCGATGTGACCATCTACGAACTGGCTGAAAACGACCTCCTGTTATTGTGCACCGATGGTCTGACCAACATGATGACCGACCGTCAAATTGCCATGATTTTAGCGTCGCCAGAAGATATTACTGAAAAATGCAAGGCACTTGTCAAAGTAGCCAACCAAGCGGGGGGATTGGATAATATCACGGCACTTTTGATTCATGAGACGCAACAGGCGGTGAATGACTAATGGAAAAAGGATATACCATTAACGGCCGCTACCGGATTCTCAGCATGCTGGGAGAAGGCGGCATGGCCAATGTTTACTTAGCCCAGGACCTGATTCTGAACCGTCAGGTTGCCGTCAAAGTGCTGCGGCTCGATCTCCGCAACGATGTGGCCACCGAACGTCGTTTTCAGCGGGAGGCATTAGCCACAACAGAACTTGTCCATCCCAACATCGTTTCGATTTATGATGTCGGCGAAGAGGACGGGATGCAATACATCATCATGGAGTATGTCCATGGCACCGATTTGAAGAAATACATCGCCAAACATTTTCCGATTCCGTATGAACGGGTCATCGATATTATGGAACAGATTCTCTCGGCGGTGGCGGTTGCCCATCAGCACGGCATTATTCACCGTGATTTGAAGCCCCAGAATATTCTGATCGATGACCAGCATCACATCAAAATTACCGATTTCGGCATTGCAATTGCGATGAGCGAAAATTCTTTGACGCAGACGAACTCGATGCTCGGGTCGGTCCACTATTTATCGCCGGAACAAGCTCGCGGCGGGATGGCGACCAAACGTTCCGATATCTATTCGTTAGGGATTATCCTGTATGAATTATTGACGGGTAAAGTGCCGTTTGAAGGCGAATCGGCGGTGGCAATCGCCCTGCAGCATTTCCAAACGACGATTTCATCGGTTCGGGATTACGACCCGAATATTCCACAGGCGCTCGAAAACGTCGTCTACCGGGCAACGGCCAAACAGCCGTCCGAACGGTATGCGTCCGTCGAAGATATGGCGGCTGACCTCAAAACATCGTTATCGCCCGTCCGGAAAGACGAGCCGAAATTCATTCCGGAAGATAATCACCAGATGGAGGAGGAGACAAAAGTGCTCTCCAAACCCGATTTGGTGGCTGCTACAGATGAGCCGACCCAGACCATCAAGCGTCCGGCAGCGAGCAGCGGCACCACGCCGCCCGATCCGCCGCAGAATACGCCCGATCGCCAGTCTGACTCGCAGAAGCAGCCGCACAAACACCGGCGCTGGTGGTTGTGGGTGCTGGCCATCGTTCTGATTGGCGTGATTGGCGGCTGGATTGTTGTGCAGCAGCAGCGGGTCATTGTTCCGGACCTGTCCGAAATGACCAAGGAACAAGCTGAGCCGGTATTGGCGGATGCCGGGCTGAAAGTGGGTGCCATTCAGCACCGCAGCAGCGACACGGTCAACGAAAAGCATATTATTGCAACAAAACCGAAGCTGAACAAGAAGGTGGCACGTAATACGCCGATTGCGCTCGTAATTAGTACGGGTCCCAAGAAAATCAAACTAGCGGACTGGCGGGGCACCGTTTATAAGAAGACCCGCAAGCAGCTGGAACGAGAAGGCTTTACTGTTCAAAAGGAAACAAAAACGTCGAAGACAGTTAGCACCGGCGACATTATTTCACAGAGCATCGCCAGCGGCAAACGAGTCGTTCCTAGTGAAACGACCATCACGTTTGTCGTCAGTTCGGGCTTAGCCTCCTTTAAACTCCGTGATTTGTCCGGTTATTCACAAAAGAGTGTTCAAGACTACGCCGAAGAACGAGGGCTGAATCTGCAGATTACACTAGCCAATTCGGAGACGGTTTCCAAAGACCAAGTCGTCAGTCAGTCGGTCACGCCGGAAACGGTCATGCATCGTGGCGACTCATTGTCGGTTGTCATTTCGAAAGGCAAAAAACAGACCGATGATGCGGCGTCGAGCCAGTCGGCCAGCGATAACAGCGGAACGGATACACCAGCACAAGATCAGACGACGGCCAGTTCGAGTTCAGCTGCTAGCGAACCAGCAGCGGCAAGCAGCAGTAGCGAGTCGAGTGCGTCTGAAGCGGTTCCGAATGCATCTAGCAACTCGGCAGTAACCGAATCCAGTCATTAAAGCATTTCAAAATAAGCATCGCCGTTCACAATCGAACGGGGATGCTTTTGTTTTTAAACACGTGCTATAATGGGCACAAGACTATATTTGAAAGAGGTGTCATTGTGCAAAAAGGACAAATCATTCGGGCCATCAGCGGTTTTTACGATTTAGCCAGCGACGGGAACGTCTACCGGACACGGGGGCGGGGCAATTTCCGCAAACGGGGGATTAAGCCGTTAGTCGGCGATTGGGGCGAATTCGAGAGCAGCAGTGAAACGGAAGGCTACTTATTAAATATCCTGCCCCGTGAGAACGAACTCGTCCGGCCGCCGGTTGCCAACGTTGACCAGGCCGTCATCGTGACTTCCTGCGTCGAACCGCAGTTTTCGGCGAACCTGCTCGACCGGTTCCTCGTTTACCTTGAGAGCAAGGGAATCAAGGCGGTTATTTACTTGACTAAAACGGATTTGGCATCGGAACAGCAGCTGGCCGAATTGAAGACAATCAGCGATTATTACCGTTCGATCGGCTATCCGGTTGTGATGCCGGAGCAGGTGTTCGACCAGGCCAGTTTGGAACAGCTCGAAGCGACGTTCAAGCAGCAACTGACGATTTTCACCGGCCAGTCTGGTGCCGGCAAGTCGACGCTGCTCAATCATATTGCGCCGGACCTGCATTTGAAGACGGCGGCGATTTCACAAAGTTTGAATCGTGGGAAGCATACGACCCGGCACGTCGAATTGATTCCGCTTGCTGGGGGACTCGTCGCCGATACACCCGGTTTCTCGTCGCTGAGTATCCTCAAAATCCCGTTGACGGAATTACCGAATGATTTTCCTGATTTTGTGGCTGCCGCACCGTACTGCAAATTCCGCAGCTGCCTGCACGTCAAAGAACCTGACTGCGAGGTCAAGCGCCGTGTCGATGATGGCCGCATCCTCAAGAGCCGCTATACGGATTATCTGCAGTTTCGGGGCGAAATTATGCAGCAGAAACCAACTTATTCACATAAGGAGTGATCATAATGATCAAAATTGCACCTTCTATTTTAAGTGCGGACTATGCCAACTTGCAGCGTGACGTCGAGCTGGTCGAAAAAGGCGGCGCCGATTTATTGCATATCGATGTCATGGACGGCCATTTTGTGCCTAATTTATCATTCGGACCAGGGGTCGTTTCGGCATTGCGTCCGATTACGAAATTACCATTGGAATGCCATTTGATGATCGATGCCCCTGAACAATATATCAAAGCATTTGCGCAGGCGGGCGCCGACCGTATTTTGGTCCATGTTGAAAGTACACCACATATTTATCGGGCGCTCCAAATGATTAAGGATGCCGGACTCGAAGCCGGTGTGGTCATCAATCCGGGCACGCCGCTTGAATTGATCACCAATGTCTTGCCAATTGTCGACCAGGTCCTGGTCATGACCGTCAATCCTGGCTTCGGCGGCCAAGTCTTTCTGAAGGGGATGCTTAAAAAAGTATCCCGGCTCGATCAGCTGCGGCAGACGAATTACAATCAGGATTTCAAGATTGAAGTCGACGGCGGCATTAACGATCAGACGATTGCAGCTTGTGCCAAAGCCGGCGCTGACGTCTTTGTGGCCGGTTCATATGTCTACGACAGCGATAATCCGGTCGCACGCATGAATCATTTACGGGATTTAGCAGCCGATGCAACGCATTAACCTGCTTGTCGGCGGACCGGAAGTATTATGGCCGGCACAACTGAAAACGGCACCGACCGCGATTCCTGGCGGCTGGCTGGGAATCGATCGCGGCAGTTTGCGGCTCCTCAAAATGGGGATTGTTCCGCAAATTGCGATTGGCGATTTCGATTCGCTGCATCATACCGAACTGCACCAGCTTGAAAAAAAGGTGCCCGACATTCGTTATTCGATTCCTGAAAAAGATGATACGGACACCGAATTGGGCCTAAAAACGGCTTTGTTTGACTTGCAAGCCGATCAGGTCGCGATTTACGGCGCAACTGGCGGCCGGCTGGATCATTTTCTCGTGAACTTGTTCATGGTCTTAGAACCGCGTTTTAAGCCGTATTGCGAACGTGTCATGCTGCTTGATCGGCAGAATTCGATTCGTTTTTATCGGCCCGGCGCACATGTCATCCAAAAAGAACCCGATAAACGTTATTTAGCTTTTGTGCCGCTGACTGCTGTGACCGGCTTGACCTTGCCCGACGAAAAATACCGGCTCGAGCAGGCCGATTCGGTCGACCCGATTTCATGGGCCAGCAACGAATTTATCGGCACAACCGGCCATTTCTCGTTTACCAGCGGGGTGGTGGCGGTCATTCAAAGCAGCGACCTGAACGGCCAGAAAGCCGATGCGCCTGTCTGAAGGCACAAAAAAAGAACACCAACAGTTGTTGGTGTTCTTTTTTATGAAACACTTATTTCAATTAAACGCGCGTAACCTTACCTGACTTCAAAGCGCGAGCTGAAACCCAAACGCGCTTCGGCTTACCGTCAACTAAAATGCGCACTTTTTGAAGATTCGGCTTCCAAGAACGACGGGAAGAGTTCAAGGCATGAGAACGCTTGTTGCCAAAACGTGTTTTACGGCCAGTAATGAAATCTTTTGCCATAGTTTTTTCCTCCTTTATACTAAAAAGCCAACCGAACGCATTTTAAAACAATCTGCTTGATCGAATACGACGTAGCTTTTCATAATTCACTTAAACAATTTATCATAAATCCCGACAGATAGCAAGATTTTCTTTAAAGTAATTTTACTTGACAGCTTGTCAAATAGGCACAAACCTGGTCCTTTCCTTCCCTGTCGACCTATGCTAAAATAGGAAAGAAGTTCCAGTAAGGAGGCTGTTTGATGGCAGTCAAAATCAAAACAAAATATGGGGATATTGATATCACCAATAATGTGATCGCAACGGTGGTCGGCGGTGCTGCAACTGATATTTACGGCATTGTCGGCATGGCCAGCAAGAGCCAGATTCGTGACAATCTCAACGATATTTTAAAGCGTGAAAATTACAGTCGTGGGGTCGTTGTCCGGCAAGAAGACAATGGCGTCACAGTCGATGTTTACATTATCGTCGCTTACGGTATCAAGATTTCAGAAGTCTGCCGGAATGTGCAGGATAAGGTCAAATATAATTTGAACACAATGCTGGGGATTTCAGCCAACTCTGTGAACGTTTTTGTTCAGGGAGTCCGTGTCATCAGCGAAGACTAGAAAAGGGCGGGGTGGCGCCACTTCGGCGGTGCCGTGCGCTCTTTTTTAATAGGCACAGATGGACCTGAATCGGGTCTGGTTTGTCAAAAACTGGTGAAAGAAGTAAAATAAGTCAGTTATCGTGACAAATCTTGATGAAAAATAAAACGACGGGCGAGCAGTCTTTCGATGCTTGGTCGTCGAGGAGGAACGATTGTGAAAGTTACTGAGGTTACGGCTGCGAATTTTAAGGATATGGTCCGCGTTGCAGCGCACCGCTTAAATAAAAATGCCGAATTTGTCAACTCCCTCAATGTTTTTCCGGTCCCAGATGGGGATACGGGAACCAATATGAATTTAACTTTTCAAAGTGGAGCCAAGGCAGTCAATGAATCCACATCGGATAGTGTCGGCGAATTAACGAAGGCACTTGCGAAAGGCTTATTGATGGGTGCTCGGGGAAATTCGGGCGTCATTAGTTCCCAACTTTTTCGTGGGTTTTCTAAAAGTACTGAAAATAAAAAGAGTTTAACAGCGCAAGATTTAGCGGCTGCCTTTACGCATGGCGTTGAAACGGCTTATAAGGCAGTCATGAAGCCGGTTGAAGGGACAATCTTGACCGTTGCCCGTGAAGCTGCTAAAGCCGGTAATCGCAAGGCCAATGAAACGGATGATGCCGTTGAAGTCATGGCTGCCATTGCTAAAGGAGCACGGCGGGCACTGGCTAAAACGCCAGATCAATTGCCGGTCTTAAAAGAAGTCGGTGTCGTTGATTCTGGCGGTCAAGGATTGGTTTTCATTGAAGAAGGCTTCTTGGAAGGCCTGAGCGGCGATGTGACCGACCAGGATGTTTACCAGCCCGATGAAACCGAAATGGATGAAATGGTCAATGCGGCCCATCATCAGAGCGTCCAGAGCCAGTTGTCGACTCAAGACATCAAATATGGCTACTGTACCGAAATGATGATTGAAATCGGCAAAGGCCCAACTAGCGACCGTAAATTCGATTATGACGAATTCCGCAATTATTTAAATGATTTAGGCGATTCGCTGTTGGTCGTGGCCGATGATGAAATCATCAAGGTTCATGTCCATACCGAACACCCTGCTAAAATCTGGGATTACGGCCAGCATTATGGCTCGCTTGTCAAAGTCAAAATCGATAACATGCGAGTTCAGCATGAAAATATTATCGAACGGGACGAAGAAGAAAAGGGCGTCCCTGAAGCACCATCCCACTATGGCATTGTGGCCGTCGCATCTGGGAACGGCATCTCCGACTTGTACAAGAGTCTCGGGGCGACCTACATTCTTCAGGGCGGCCAGACGATGAATCCCAGCACACAAGACATTGTCGATGCGATTCAGAAGGCCAACGCTGAACAGCTGATTGTCCTGCCGAATAACAAAAATATTCAGCTGGCGGCTGAACAGGCGGCCGATTTGGTCGAACAGCCGGTTGCAATTGTGCCGAGTCGTTCGGTGGCACAAGGGATGACGGCATTGCTGTCGTTTAATCCGGAGAGCGACTTGGCGACGAATAAGGATGAGATGACGGCTGCTTTAGCAACCGTGCGCAGTGGTCAAGTCACACGTGCGGTTCGGGATACACAGCTGAACGGCCGGACGATTCAAAAGAATGACTACATGGGTATCGTCGACGGTGACATTCGGGTCAGCGAACCTGACCGTGTGCAAGCAGCTATCGATATGGTCAAGACGATGCTTGATGAGGACAGCGAAATCGTCACGATTTTGATCGGTGAAGACGGTGTGAAGAGCGAAGCCGAACAGATTTCTGCCGCTGTTATGGCAGCAGATGAGGACCTTGAAGTTGAGATTCACGAAGGCGACCAGCCCGTTTATCCGTATCTGATTTCGGTTGAATAAGCACTAAAAGGAGGCTCTGGCAGCGATGCGGGCCTCTTTTTCAACAGGTGGAAAGGAGCAGGCACATGCAGCCTAATTTGCAAGATCCAGTGACCGTTTTGAGCGGCGTGGGCCCCAAACGAGTCACGGCCCTCAAGGAACTCGGCATCGAAACGATTGCCGATTTACTCTACTATTTTCCGTTTCGGTATGAAGATTTGAAAGTCAAAGAACTTGCCGACGTCGCCGACCAGGAAAAAGTGACCCTCAAGGGGGTGGTGGTCGCTGATCCCGTCATCAGCCGTTTCGGACCGCACCGCAACCGGCTCAATGTCCGCCTGCTGATCAATCATGCCGTGATTCGGGTCACTTTTTTCAACCAGCCGTATTTAAAAGATAAATTTACGACCGGCACCGAAATCGCCGTTTATGGCAAGTGGGATGCGAAACGCAAGAGTTTGACCGGAATGAAAGTGCTCGCCGTTCAGAATGAGGACCACCCATCGTATGAACCGATTTATTCCGTCAGTAAAAAGATTCGGCAGGGGACACTCGTCAAACTGATTCAGGAGGCCTATAAACGTTACCAAGGACTGCTGGTCGATTTGGTTCCCAGCAATGTCCGCAGCCATTACCGTTTGATGAATGAACAGGAAATGGTCCAAGGCATGCATTTTCCCAAGAGTCTCGAAGAAGCACAAGCAGCCCGCCGGACGGCCATTTTTAGAGAATTCTTTTTATTCCAGCTGCGCCTGCAGACGCTCAAAAATTCGAATGACCGGCCCGAAAACGGAGTCGCCCTTGAATATGATAATGATGCTTTGAAAAAGTTTATTAAAACTTTCCCGTTCGAATTGACGAATGCCCAGAAACGGGTCGTCAATGAAATCTGCCGGGATATGCGGCGCCCGCAGCATATGAACCGTCTCCTGCAGGGGGATGTCGGATCTGGGAAGACAATTGTGGCCGCAATTGCGCTGTTTGCGACTGTGACGGCAGGGTATCAGGCGGCGTTGATGGCGCCGACCGAAATCTTAGCCGAACAGCATTATAACAAGCTGGCCAAATTATTTGCGCCCCTGCATGTGTCGGTCAGCCTGCTGACGGGCTCGTTACGGACCCAAGATAAACGGCAGGCGCTGGCTGACTTGCGCAGCGGCCGGACCAACATCGTCATCGGGACCCATGCCTTGATTCAGGAGGATGTCGATTTCAAACGACTCGGTTTAGCCATTATTGATGAACAGCACCGTTTTGGCGTCAATCAGCGCCGTATCTTACGGGAAAAGGGCCAAAAGCCGGATATCCTGACGATGACAGCGACGCCGATTCCCAGAACCTTGGCGATTACGGCCTATGGTGAAATGGATGTTTCGACGATTGATGAGATGCCAGCGGGGCGTTTGCCGATTCAAACGACGTGGATTCGCAGCAATCAGGTTCAGAATGCCCTGCAGTTTGTCCGTCAGCAGCTCGAAGCCGGCCAGCAGGTGTTCGTGATTACGCCGTTAATTGCCGAATCGGAGACGCTCGACCTGAAAACAGCCGAACAGATTTACGACCAGATGAACGCCGTCTTTGGCAACGACTTCAAAGTGGCGCTGCTGCATGGTCAGATGAAGGATGACGAGAAGAATGCCATCATGGCCGATTTTGCCGCCGATCGCGTCCAATTATTAGTGGCGACGACCGTTGTCGAAGTCGGCGTCGATGTCCCGAATGCCAATGTGATGCTGATTTTCGATGCCGATCGGTTCGGGCTCGCCCAGCTGCATCAGCTGCGGGGCCGGGTCGGGCGTGGCAAGGAACAGGCGTATTGCATTTTGATTGCCGATCCAAAGAATCAGACGGCGATTGAACGGATGACGATTATGACGGAGACAACAAGCGGTTTCACTTTGGCCCAAAAAGATTTAGAATTACGGGGTGCCGGTGATGTCTTCGGCGATCGGCAGTCGGGGCTGCCGGCGTTTAAAATCGGTGACCCGGTGGCCGACATCAACAGCCTGCAAGTTGCTCAGCTCGAAGTGCAGAAGCTGTTTGAGGCCGATCCCGACCTTCGTGAACAGGAACACTGGCCGTTGGCGCACTATCTGGATGTCCAGAAGCTGCGCCAGCCGAGTTTTGATTAAAAAGAGAAATGAGGAAACAAAATGAAAATCGCAGTGGATGCAATGGGCGGCGATCATGCGCCCCAAGTCATCGTAGAAGGAGTTGAACGGGCTCGGGATGCTTATCCGGACCTCGAATTCACCTTATATGGCCGTGAACAAGAGATTCGCCAATATTTGAAGAAAGACGAGCGCATCACAATTGTGCAGACGGATGTCGTCATTGACGGCAATGAATCGCCGGTCAAAGCGATTCGCAGCAAAAAAGATGCCTCCATGGTGCTCGCTGCTAATGCCGTTAAATCCGGTGATGCCGATGCCTTATTCTCATTAGGCAGTACTGGTGCACTCTTAGCCGCCGGATTATTCATCGTCGGCCGCATTAAAGGGATCGAACGGCCGGGTTTGATGCCGACTTTGCCGGCAGTCGGCGGCGGTATTTCCAGCTTCAACATGCTTGATGTCGGAGCCAACGCCGAGAATCGGGCCAGTCAGCTGTACCAGTATGCCTTGATGGGCAGCTACTACGCCCATGATATCCGCCACATTGAACATCCCCGCATCGGACTGCTCAATAATGGGACTGAGCCGCATAAGGGCGATGATCTTCATCAGGAAGCCTTCAAATTGATTGCGGCCGATAAGTCGCTCAATTTTGTTGGCAACGTCGAAGCTAGCAATCTGTTCAACGGACCGGCCGATGTAGTCGTGACCGATGGTTTTACCGGCAATGCGACTTTGAAGGCAATTGAGGGGACGGCTAACACGTTATTGCATCTCCTCAAGCATTCAATCATGGATGCTGGTGTGAAGGAGAAATTAGGCGGTTTACTGCTCAAGCAGAGCTTGGGCGGCCTTAAGACGACGTTTGACACGTCTGCGTATGGCGGCGCTGTTCTGCTCGGTTTAAAAGCACCGATTGTGAAGGCGCATGGTGCGGCCGATTCTGAAGCGGTCTACTACACCGTACGGCAGATTCGTGAAATGCTGCATAATCAAACGATTCAAAAAGTAGTTGCTTATTTTTCAGAACAAGCGAAAATAGAGAAGAAAGATTAAAAAAGGGGTGCTGGCACATGACAGACCAAGAAATTTACGACAAAATTGCCAAATTATTAGAAGATCATTTTGATTTGACGGCGGACAAGATTAGCAACGATTTGAACTTCAAACGCGATTTAGACGCTGATTCCATTGATATGGTGGAATTCGTCTTAGAATTAGAAGATACTTTTGGTGCTGAAATTCCCGACGACGATGCTGAGAAAATTCAAACAGTCGGCGATGCCGTGAAATATATTCAGGCACACCCAACTAAGTAGCACTGCATTAGGCTTTCGGCGGGATTTGATTTCCTGCTGAAAGCCTTTTTTTATGCCCTTTTTGTGAAGAAAATAAGAAAACAATGATAAAAATACTTGCAATGTGGCCGAATACACCCTATAATCTAAAATAATTATTAGATTACTTATCAAATTCTAATAATTCATTTGAAAGAGGAGGCCTGTTCATGCCAGATGAAACGACACATTTATTAGATATTCAGCATCTGCACACTGGATTCCGTGTGGGCGACGCGTTTTATGACGCCGTTGATGACATCAATCTAACATTAGATAAAAATGAGATTTTAGCGATCGTTGGCGAATCAGGCTCTGGTAAGAGTACGTTAGCAACCAGCATCATCGGATTACATAATCCGAAGAACACCCGTGTTCGCGGCACAATCGCATATAACGGCCAGAATTTAGTCGGTCTCGACGAAACAGCCTTTAATAAGATTCGTGGCAACGATATCGGGATGATCTTCCAGGATCCGTTATCGGCGCTCAATCCATTGATGCGCTGCGGCGACCAAATTGCCGAAACCCTTAAATATCACACCAAGTTAAATAAACAAGAACGGAAAGAACATGTTTTAGCGATTCTTGAGCGAGTCGGGATTCCTAATCCGAAACTGACTTACCGGCAGTATCCGCACGAATTATCCGGCGGGATGCGGCAGCGGATTATCATCGCCATCGCCATTGCCTGCAAGCCGCCGATTATTATCGCCGACGAACCGACAACAGCGCTCGATGTCACGATTCAAGCCCAGATTTTGGATTTGTTGGAAGACATCGAAAAAGAAACAGGTTCCGGCATTATCCTGATTACCCATGATTTGGGTGTCGTCGCCGAAACCGCCGATCGGGTTGCAGTGATGTATTCCGGCCAGATTGTCGAAGAAGCACCGGTCAATGAGCTGTTCGCCCATCCGCTGCATCCCTACACACGTTCACTCTTAAATTCAATGCCGCAGTTGGATAACGTTGAAGACAAGCTCCATGTCATTCAAGGCACGGTGCCGTCCTTAAAAGATATGCAACCGGATGGCTGCCGCTTTGCCCCCCGCATTCCTTGGATTCCGGCGAGTGCTCATGAAGCCCATCCAACGATGCATGAAGTAGGACCCAATCATTACGTCCGCTGCACTTGCTACAAAACATTTCATTTTCAAGATGCGTTAAGTTCCGTCGAAGGAGGAATCGTGAATGTCACTGATTGAAGTAAAGCATTTAAAAGTTCACTATCCAGTTCGGACGGGTTTCTGGAATCGGATCACGAGTTATGTCAAGGCCGTCGATGATGTCAGTTTTAACATCGAAGCCGGACAAACTTATGGGTTGATCGGCGAATCCGGTTCAGGCAAGTCGACGACCGGCAAAGCCATCGTCGGGCTCGAAAAAGTTACTTCCGGCCAGATTTTATATGAAGGCCAGGATATTACCAAAGCCAGCGTTCGCAAATCGATGCACTACAACAAAGACGTCCAGATGATTTTTCAGGATTCCTTATCCAGTTTGAATCCCCGTAAACGCATCGAAGACATTATTGCCGAACCAATCCGCAATTTCGAACATTTGGCACCGACCGATGAGCAGAAGCGGGTCCAGCAGCTGCTCGATATTGTCGGGATGCCGTCTGATTCAATTTACAAGTACCCCTTCGAATTCTCAGGCGGCCAGCGCCAGCGAATCGGGATTGCCCGAGCCGTTGCGACGCATCCCAAACTGATTATCGCCGATGAACCTGTTTCAGCGCTCGATTTATCGGTGCAGGCGCAGGTGCTCAACTTTATGAAAGACATTCAGCAGGCGTACCACATCAGCTTCCTGTTCATCTCGCATGATTTAGGGGTCGTCAAGCATATGTGCCCTGACATGGCAATCATGAACCAAGGCCGTTTTGTTGAAACTGGGACTCGGGAAGATATTTACGAACATCCGCAGCACATTTACACCCAGCGGTTATTATCGGCGATTCCCGAAGTCGACCCGACCCATCGGCAACAGAATCGCAAGCATCGGCAGGCCGTTGAAAAGAAGTTTCAATCTGAAAAGAAGGATTATTACGATCAAAACGGCCGGGTCTTCGATTTGCAGCAGCTGACCGAACATCATGCCGCCGCTGTCAAGCCGGAGCAAGCCGACTTATGCCGCCAAGAAATCGAGCACGACCGCTACCCAGATGAATTGCCCTTGAGAATGGAGGTGGAGTAGCATGTGGAAAACCATTTTAAGACGGGTGCTCCTGATGATTCCCCAAATTATTATCTTGAGCCTGATGGTCTTCATGCTAGCCAAGATGATGCCTGGTGATCCGTTTACCGGACTCGTCACTCCCCAGACCGATCCATCTCAGCTCCATCGTCTGCGGGTCGAAGCTGGTTTCTACAATCCATGGTATGTCCAGTACCGGGATTGGGTCGTCAACATGTTCCATGGCAACTTCGGGACTAGCTACCAGTACCACCGTTCCGTAGCCAGTATGATCGGCGAACGGGCCGTCAATACTTTCTGGCTGGCACTGCTGACCTTCGTTTTGACCTACTTGATTGCGATTCCAGTCGGGATTATCGCTGGTCGTTACGAAAGCAGCTGGAAGGATAATGCGATTCAGGTTTACACCTACATTACCCTAGCCATTCCAGCCTTTGTGTTCTACTTATTCGGAATCTGGCTATTCGGTTATGTGCTCGGTTGGTTTCCAACCAGCGGTTCGATTTCGGTCAGTGCGACCGGCATGATCGGCAAAGTCGGCAGCATGCTCTACCACATGATTTTGCCAGCCTTGTTAGCGGCGATTCTGGCCACCACCAGTATTATTCAGTACTTGCGGAGCGGCATCATCGATAACAAGCAGGAAGACTATGTGCGGACGGCCCGTTCCAAAGGGGTACCGGAACGCGTTGTGTTCAGCAAACACATCCTGCGGAATTCGTTTCTGCCGATTGCCGCTTTCATCGGCAACAACTTTGCCGTTTTGATCGGCGGCTCCGTCTTTACCGAAACGATTTTCTCTTACCCAGGTTTAGGACAGCTGTTCATCTCATCGATCAGCAGTCGTGACTATTCGATTATTACCGCATTGGTACTGATTTTCGGAATCTTCACCCTGTTGGGGAACTTGATTTCAGATATCATCTTGCGGGTCGTCGATCCACGGCTGCGGATTCAATAATAGAAAGGAGGAACCAGTATGGATGCAGAAGAAATTCAAGGCAAAACCATCAAGGAAGAAAAGGTCAGTGCACCACCGTCGGCCTTTCAAGTCCTGCTCCATGAATTTGCCCGTGATAAAGTCGCCATGGTCTCGCTGATTGTTGTGACCTTAATCATCTTGACGGTGTTCATCGGCTCGCTGTTTCTGAACACAGGGTCGGTGACCCAGGTCAATATTCTCGACCAGTATGATGCACCAGGTACCAACGGGTTCCTGCTTGGCGCCGATGAAGGTGGACACGATGTCTTGAAAATGCTGATTGTCGGGGCTCGGAATTCGATTACGATTGCCTTCTTAGTCACGCTGGTCAACGAAGGCGTCGGAATCATTTACGGGACCATCGCTGGTTATTTCGGCGGCAAAGTCGATAACATCATGATGCGGGTCGTTGATTTCGTCATGATTCTGCCGGCGCTGATGATCGAAATTGTTCTGGTTACGATTGTGCCGCATTACAACATGTTTTCCTTGGTCTGGATTATTGCCATGTTCAGCTGGGTCGGCACAGCCCGCCTAATCCGGAGCAACGCCTTGTCGGAAGGTCAGCGTGAATACGTTGCCGCCGCCAAGACATCGGGAACATCGAATTTCAAGATTATTTTCGGAGCGGTTTTACCGAATATCAGTTCCTTAGTCATCGTCGATGCCGCACTGACCTTTGCGGCCAGCATCGGGATTGAAACAGGATTGACTTTCTTGGGTTACGGGCTGCCGAACTCGACACCTAGTTTAGGAACCTTAATCGGCTATGCCAACGACCCAGAAGTCATCACGAGCAAATGGTGGGTCTGGCTGCCCGCCGCATTATTGCTCTTAGTCTTATCAATGGGCATCAACTATATCGGCCAAGCGTTACGGCATGCCGCTGATGCCCGGCAACGGAGTTAACAAGCGTCACACATATTTGCACCTGTAAAATGTTTGGGAGGAAGATTCATATGAAAAAGAAGCGCGCATTAGGATGGCTGACCCTCGCTGCGACATTGACCTTATCACTCGCCGCCTGTGGCAGTAAATCATCACAATCATCGTCGTCAACACAGAAGCATTTTGCAGAAACAGTCAGCAATAAGAAGCAGTCTGTCAAAGGAGGGACTTTTACATACGGGGAAGTCACCGATACACCGTTTAAAGGAATCTTTGAAGATACCCTGCAAACAGACACCCCTGACCAAGAAGTCTCGCAGTTCGGGTTTGAAGGCCTCTTCAAAACCGATAACAACTATAAAATCGTTGATGGTGGTGCCGCAAACCTGAAATTGAACCAAAAGGCTAAAACCGCCACAATCACGATTAACAAAAACGTCAAGTGGTCCGATGGGGTTCCAGTGACCGCCCAAGATATCGTTTATGCTTACCGGATTTTAGGCAGCAAAGCCGCTGCTAGCCAGCAGTATTCCAGCACCTTGGAAGATATCGTCGGCATGGCCGAATACCATGAAGGCAAGTCCAGCACCATCAGCGGTTTGGAAGAACCAAAGGGTGCCAACGGAAATGAAGTCGTTATTCATTTCAAGCAGATGAAGCCAGGGATGGCTTACTCTGGGAACGGCTACTTCTGGGAATCTGCCTCGCCAGCGCATTACTACAAGAACATTTCGATGAAGAAACTGATTTCGTCGCCGCAAGTGCGTAAGAAGCCACTGTTCTTCGGCCCTTACAAGGTTAAGAGTGTCGTTTCGGGTCAATCGGTCGAATACGTTCCCAACAAGTATTATTACGGCAAGAAACCGAAGCTGAGCAAGATTTCGGTTCAGGTTGTCTCGCCGGATTCCGTCGCCGCTGCAATCAAGAACAAGAAATTTGATTATGTTTCCGTGCCAACGTCACAATACAAAAACGTCAAGAGCACCAAGGGCGTTCAATTTATCGGCAAGCAATCCTTATCCTACAGCTACCTTGGTTTCAAGGTCGGCAAGTACGACAGCAAGACAGGGACTAACGTTGAAGATAAGAATGCCAAGATGAACAACAAAGCGCTCCGGAATGCAATTGCATACGGCATGAACGTGTCGCAGGTTTCTAAGAAGTTCACGGATGGCTTGAGCTATCGTGGGACAACTTTGATTCCAACCATCTTCAGTAAGTACCATGACAGTTCTGAAAAGGGTCATCCGTATGACATCAAGAAGGCTGTTAAGCTGTTGAACAACGCTGGTTACAAGATTGATAAGAAGACCGGCTGGCGGACCCAGCCAAATGGCAAGCCGCTGACAATCCACCTGGCCGCAATGTCCGGTGCTTCGACGCAACAGCCAACCGTTCAGAACTACCTGCAAATCTGGCGGAAGAAGCTGCACTTGAACGTCAAGCTGACTACTGGTCGTTTGATTGAATTCAACAGTTTCTATGACAAACTTGAAAATGACAACAAAGATGTCGACATGTTCTTAGGGGCATGGTCCTTATCCTCAGAAGCTTCGCCTTACCAGTTGTACGCTGCTGAAGCACCCTTTAACTTCAGTCGTTTCAACACCAAGGAAAACACCAAGCTTTTGAATGACATCGATTCTGCGAAGGCCTTCAATAATGCATACCGTGTCAAGGCCTTCAAGAAGTGGCAAGCCTACATGAACAAAGAAGCTTATGTTGTTCCGACAACTTACAGCACGGATGTTTATGCAGTGTCGAGCCGTGTCACTGGTCTGAGCTTGAAGCCGTCCTTCAGCTGGGCAAACGTCGGGGTTTCCTCGAAATAATCATTCTGGTTCCAAAATGATTCGACTCCGAATCATCTTTAGAGCAATTTAAATTCTATGGGTACGAAAAGAACACTTCCT
Source organism: Lactobacillus selangorensis (assembly GCF_001437205.1). Lineage (GTDB taxonomy): Bacteria > Bacillota > Bacilli > Lactobacillales > Lactobacillaceae > Paralactobacillus > Paralactobacillus selangorensis. Next base: position 145,945 of record NZ_JQAZ01000001.1, read on the forward strand.
GAAAGGGGAGTGTTTTTTAATGCTCAAAATTGCTATAATAAAGGAACGAGTGGCTTTTTTTTGAAGACACACTCAAATCAAGGGAGGACCTGATTAGCATGGATGCGGGATTGATCAATGAGTTGCGCGACCAATATGGAATCGTCTTTAACGACATTGCCCTATTGGATGAGGCGTTTACACATTCATCGTATAAAAATGAACACAAAGAATTAGCATTGAAAGACAATGAACGATTGGAATTCTTAGGCGATGCCGTCTTGGAACTGACCGTTTCGGAATATTTGTATAAGAAGTATCCGCAACTGCCTGAAGGCAAACTGACGCGATTACGAGCGGCGATTGTGCAGACGAAGAGTTTTAGTTCGTTTTCCAAAGAGGCTCATTTCGATCAGTATATTCGTCTTGGTAAAGGTGAAGAACAGGCGGGTGCCCGTAAACGGCTGACGCTGCTTGAGGATTTATTCGAAGCTTTTAATGGTGCGCTTTATCTTGACCAAGGCAAAGATGCCGTCGTTCGTTTCATTACCCAAGTGATTTTTCCGAAGATCGATGCTGGGGACTTTTCGTATGCCCTCGACCACAAGACCAACCTTCAGGAGTATCTGCAGCGGAATGGCGAAGTGGCGATTGAATACCATGTGCTGTCTGAAAATGGACCGGACACGGCACATCGCTTCAAAGTCGATGTCGAAGCCGATGGTAAAGTGTTAGGCACCGGGACCGGAAAGAATAAAAAAGCGGCCGAACAGATGGCGGCGGCCGAAGCGCTGGCTTCTTTAGGAGCCGACGATACATTATTACCGCAAGATTAAGTTTTAGAAGAGAAAGGGACATGCGAAGGTGCAACTGAAATCATTGACGATGAATGGCTTTAAGTCATTTGCCGATAAGACGACCCTTCATTTTTCGGAAGGGATGACCGGTGTGATCGGTCCGAACGGCAGCGGCAAGAGCAACATTACCGAAGCCATCCGCTGGGCGATGGGTGAACAATCGGCCAAAAGTCTGCGTGGGGAACGCATGCCCGATGTGATTTTCGCTGGAACGGCTTTACGCAAACCGCTGAACCGTGCCGAAGTCACTTTGACGTTTGATAACTCAGATCATTATTTTCCTAAGATGCCGGATGAAGTTACAGTGACCCGGCGTCTTTTTCGCAATGGCGAAAGTGAATTTTATCTGAACCAGAAGGCGTGCCGTTTACGGGATATCGTCGATTTGTTTATGGATTCCGGCCTTGGTCGTGAATCGTTTTCGATTATTTCACAGGGCCGGGTCGAAGAAATTTTCAACAGCAAGCCTGAAAACCGGCGGGGCATCATTGAAGAGGCCGCCGGTGTTTTAAAGTACAAGCAGAAGAAAAAGCAGGCTGAAAAAGAGCTCGCCGAAACAAGCGATAATCTGGCGCGTGTGTACGACATTGTCCATGAATTGGAAGACCAGATTGGCCCGTTGCAGGAGCAGAGCAGTATTGCCACCGATTATCTGCGGCAGAAAAAGGACTACGATGCCCTGTATCAGCAGCTATTGACCTATGAGATTACTGATTTGGCCGCACAGCAGACAGCTACGCAACGCAAGGCCGATGAATTAAAGGCGACGGTCGCCCATTTGAAGCGGCAAGTCGCACATGCAACGACGGCCAACCAGCAGAACAAAGACCAGCAGCAGCAATTGACGACCCAGCTTGATCAGCAGCAGGAACAGCTTCTGCAGCAGACCCAGCTGGCAGAAAGTTTAGTCGGGCAGGATAATGTGGTGGCTGAACGTCAGAAGAACAATCAGAGCCAGCTCGATCAAGTGACGCAGCAGCTGCAAACGGCTCAAAAGCAGCTGACCGCTACGCAAACGCAGGTCCAGCAGTTGCAGACGGAACTGACGGCCAAACAAGCCGCTTTAGCACAGCACCAGCAGGAAGCAGCGACTTTAACCAAAGCCCAAGCCGGCGGTGAAAAAGCCCTGCGAGCCGAAATCGAACGGCTGCGTTCAGTCTACATTGACCAGATGGAAGCCCAGACGAACCATCGCAACGAACTGAGCTATGCCCAGAAACAGGTTGCACAATTGACGGGCCAGCTCTCCCGGCAGAATCAGGCCGACCAGCAGACCAAAAACTCGCAGCAGGCGCTGACCACAAAACAGCAGGACCTCAAAAAGGAAACGGCCGGCTTAAAAGAACGAGTCGATCGCTTTCAGCAGGAACTGCAGAAACTGCAGCAGACGGACAAAAAACTGCGCCAGTCCGAAAAGGACGAACAGAATAAGTATTATCAGGCGTTGGGCGTTTTACAGCAGGCCCAAGCCAAACAAAAAGGACTCGCCGAATTGGCGGACGAACACGCCGGTTATTACCAAGGCACGAAGGCTGTTTTGCAGCACCAGCAGGAGCTATCGGGTGTACTGGGTGCGGTCGCTGATTTACTGACCGTTCCCAGAGAAGACCAGCTTGCTTTGGAAACGGCGCTAGGCGGCCAGCTGCAGAATGTTGTCACTACAGACGAATCAGCTGCCCAGCAGGCAATCGAATATTTGAAGGCGCATCGCTTAGGGCGGGCAACGTTCCTGCCATTATCGACGATGCGGCCCCGTTTTATTCGCAGCAGTGCCGAACAGACGATTCGCCAGCAGGAGGGCTTTCAGGGCATTGCCAGTGAACTCGTCCAGTACGATTCCCAGTTTAAGCCGGTGATCGAGCATCTGCTGGGTAATTTATTGGTGATCGATACCTTGCAGCATGGAGTCCAATTGGCCCAGCGGACTCATCATGAATACCGGATTGTTACCTTAGCCGGCGACCTTTTGAATCCCGGCGGTTCGATGACCGGCGGCCGTAGTCAGAAACAGCGGACCGGCCTTTTGGAACGGCAGCAGAATCTGACCGACCTCAATCAGATGATTGCTAAAATGCAAGGGCAGCTCGACCAGCAGCAGAATCAATTGACCGCTTTGCGCAATCGGCTTGGCGATAATGAACAGCAGCAGGCGGACTGCCAAAAACAGTTGGAACCGCTGCAAGCTAAGTGGCAGGAACGTCAGAATGATTTGACGCTGGCCGAACAGCAAGTCTCGCAGCTGGAACGGACGGTGCAAGGCAATCTGTTCACGCAGCGTCAGCAGCAGGATGAGCTCGAAGCCGCCCAGCAGAAGGCGGCGGCCTTAGCGCAGACGACTGATGAAGTAGCGCAAAAATTGGCCGCAGCCAAGCAGAATCTGGCGGATGCCAATTCACGGCTTGACCATTTTGCCGATACGCAGAAACAAGCGGCCGAGCAGCTGCAGCAATTGCAGACGGAGAATGCCGTTGCCAAGTCGGAAGTGGCCCATGTGCAGGAACAGGCAGAAACGGCTCGCCAGCAGCAGGACACTTTGCAGCAGCAGGTGACGGACTTAACGACTCAGCAGCAGCAATTACAGACGGCGCTCAAACAAAGCACCGGTTCGACAGCGGAACGGGCCCAGCAATTGCAAACGGCTCGCACCCAGATTGCCGCTTTGAAGAAAGCGATGGCGGCCGCTAAAGCCCAACGGACCAAGCTGCAGGCTGAACAGCAGGATCTGGATGCTCAGCTCCAGCGGCATTATGCCCTGCAGGAAAATGCACTGGATGAGCAGAAGGAAAACTCGATTCAGCTCGATCGGCTAAAGAGCGGCCTGGACCGGCGTTTAGCAACGCTGCGGGACCAGTATGAGCTGAGCTATGAAGCTGCTCAGGCCCAACAACCGGCCGATTGGCAGCCGCACGATACGAAAGAAAAACTGAAATTATTAAAACGCGGCCTTGACGACCTCGGCGATGTCAATTTAAATGCAATCGATGATTACAAACGGGTCAAAAAACGGTATGATTTTCTGACCCAGCAGCAGAACGACCTGCTGGATGCCCAGAAACAGCTTCAGACGACGATGGACCAGATGGATACAGAAGTCGCCCATCGGTTTAAAGAAACTTTTGATGCGACCGCACAGGCCTTCAACGAGATTTTTCCGTTGATGTTCGGCGGCGGACATGCGACACTGACCCTGACCGATCCGAGTCATCTGCTGACGACCGGCATCGAAATTACGGCCCAGCCGCCGGGCAAAAAATTGCAGCGGCTCAGCCTGTTATCCGGTGGGGAGCGGGCTTTAACGGCGATTACGTTGTTATTTGCGATCTTACGGGTCCGGCCGGTGCCATTCTGCATTTTGGATGAAGTCGAAGCATCCTTAGACGATGCCAATGTGGCCCGGTTCGGCCAGTTTATCAAACATTTCGAACAAGATTCGCAGTTTATCGTCATCACCCACCGGAAAGGCACGATGACGGCGGCCGACCGTTTGTACGGGATTACGATGGAAGAATCGGGGATCTCGAAGGTCGTTGCCGTGTCACTCGAAAACGAATCTGCTTAATGAGGAGGAAAAAAGATGGGATTATTTGATCGACTCAGAAAAACATTCGGCGGACAAGAAACACCCGCCCAAGAGCAGGAATCCGAAAAATACGATCAAGGCTTGAAGAAGTCCCGCACCACATTCGGCCAGCGTCTGAATGCGTTGTTTGCGAACTTCCGGACGGTCGATGAAAACTTTTTTGATGACCTTGAAGAAATGCTGATTGAAGCCGATGTTGGTTACGATGTTGCCATGAAACTGACCGATGCACTCCGTGAAGAAGTCAAGCTTCAAAACGTCAAATCGTCAGCCGATGTCTCCCGAGTCATCGTCGAAAAATTAGTCGACATGTACGGTGAAGAGGGCGAAAAAGAGCATGATAACCAGCTCGCAGTTGCGCCAGAAGGCCAGCCGACAGTCTACCTCTTTGTTGGGGTCAATGGGGCCGGCAAAACGACGACAATCGGCAAACTGGCCCATCACTATCAGAGTGAGGGCCAAAAGGTGCTGCTGGCGGCGGGCGATACGTTCCGTGCCGGCGCAATCGAACAGCTCCAGGAGTGGGGTCGGCGCGACCATGTCGATGTTGTTGCGGGCAAGGCCAACAGCGACCCGGCTTCAGTTGTCTTTGATGCCGTTAAAAAAGCCAAAGAAGAACATTATGACATTCTGCTGGTCGACACGGCCGGCCGTCTGCAGAACAAAGTCAATTTGATGAACGAGCTGGATAAAATCAAGCGGGTCATCGTGCGGGAATTACCGGATACTCCTGAAGAAACCTTATTAGTCCTGGATGCGACGACGGGTCAGAATGCCTTGAATCAAGCTAAAGAATTCAACAAAACGACCAAGGTCAGCGGCATTGTCCTGACTAAATTGGATGGGACTGCCAAAGGCGGAATCGTTTTGGCAATTCGCAACGAACTGCATATTCCGGTCAAATTAGTCGGTTTGGGTGAACACATGGACGATCTGCAGCGTTTCGACGCCGATCAGTTCATCTACGGCCTGTTCAAGGGCTTAATCGCACCGCAAGAACCCGTTGCTAAAACGACGACGGAAGCGACAGCTGAATTACCGGCGGAGGATGACGGCGACAATACGGCCAGTGAAGAGCCAGCGGTTGAAACGACAACTGCCGAAGCCGATTTGCCAGAGCATGATGACGGCGATAATGCGGACAGTGAAGAGCCAGTGGTTGAAACGGCAACGGCCGAAACCGATTTGCCAGAGCATGATAACGGCGACAATACAGCCAGCGAAGAGCCGGTTGTTGAGGCGACTGCCGCACCGACCGCCGAAATAGCTGCTTCTGAAATGGAGACGACAACCGCAGTGACGAGCGCCCCAACGACGGTTGAAACGACCGCTGCCATTACGGCCGCACCGACAAATGCACCAACTAGTGTTCCAACAACAGAAGCCACGACTGTGCCAACTATCGCTGAAACCACTGCCCCAACGACCGCAGTCACGGTTGCACCGACAATGGCGGAAACAGTTGCAGAAACCACTACAGCCGCAACCGCAGAAACTACGGTAGAAGCAACGACCGCTGCAACAGCTGCGGAACCAACGACCGCCGCACCAACTTCTGAGCCAACGACTGAGGCCACTGCCGAAGCCACGACTGCGGAAACGAAACCGGCCAAGAAGCATTGGTGGCAGAAACTGCTATGAAATTTGTGACGAGTGATCAAGTGGCGTTGGATTACACCGACCAAGGTACGGGCCCAGTGGTGCTGATTCTGACTGGTTTTGGCGGTCAAAAGGTGATTTGGAATCGGCAGCTCCCCATTTTTTTAAAACGAGGAATGCGGGTTCTGAATCTCGACCTGCGCAATCAAGGGGCTTCGCAGCACACGTCACATGGGTTACGAATGAGCCGGCTGGGAATGGATATTGCTGAATTTATGGCAGCCCAGCAGGTCACTCATTTTGGTATCATGGGCAATTCGATGGGTGCGGCAGCGGCCAATGCTTATTTGTCGTTATTCGGACAGCAGCGGGTCGATTGGCTGATCGATGTCGACCAGCCGGCTAAAATGGTTAACGATGCAACCTGGCAGTATGGATTTAAAGGGCTGACATGGGCTAATTTTCCTAGCCGCTTCGACCAGCCGCTGGGGCCATCGACGTATCGGCACATTGATGATGATACCTTTGCACTAGTACAGGCAGCCGAAAAGGCGCATCCATTTGACGCCAAGCTGGACCAGCCGTTATTAGTCGACCATGCGTTTCAAGATTGGCGGGATGTGCTGCACCAATTTACACACCCGTATCTGATGATTGCCGGGCAGGAGAGTCCGTACTATCCTAGTGTATTTGCAGCCTTGACAGCTGCTAAAATGGCACGGGCGCAAGCCGTTGTGATTCCAGCGGCGGGACACGTGGTAATGGCGGAACAATCACGTCACTTTAATCAGGTCCTCCAACAATTTTTAAATGGGCTTGCATAAAGCAGCCAAGAAGGGTATAAACTACGGTTTATACCCTTCTTTTTGCCGTTGACCAAATTGCTAAAAACGGGTAATCTTAAGACATGTATTCACTGCAATAGATCGGAGGGGTCGAGGTGGAAATCGCCAAAAATAATCGCATGAACTCGCTGTTTGCGTTTTATGCGCCGTTATTGACGGACAAGCAGCGGCAGTACCTCGAATTGTACTATGGCGATGATTATTCACTCGGCGAGATCGCCGAAGATTATCATGTCAGCCGCCAGGCAGTTTATGACAATATCCGCCGGACGGAAAAAATCCTTGAGGACTATGAACAGAAGCTGCATTTATATCAAAATTACGAACGAGAAAATGACCAGGTGGACGCTTTGCAGCATTACATCGACGCTCATTATGGGCAGGACCAAAAATTACAACAACTCTTGCAGGCTGTTTTGACAACAACCGAAGAATAAGTGGGGAATGAATCGATATGGCATTTGAAGGATTGACCGAACGACTCCAAAACGCGCTCGGTAAATTACGTAAAAAGGGTAAAGTCAGCGAAGCCGATGTCAATACGGCGATGCGGGAAATCCGAATGGCGCTCCTTGAAGCCGATGTTAACTTCAAGGTTGTCAAAGATTTCATCAATACCGTCAAAAAACGGGCGGTCGGAGCCGAAGTGCTCGACAGTTTGACGCCGGCGCAGCAGATTGTCAAAATTGTTGACGAAGAATTAACCAAGATGATGGGCGAGAAAGCTGTGCCGCTCAACAAGGCACCGCATATCCCGACGATTATTATGATGGTCGGGCTCCAAGGGGCTGGGAAAACGACGACAGCCGGAAAACTGGCTTACCGTCTGAAGACGAAAGAACATGCGCGTCCAATGTTCATTGCGGCCGATGTTTATCGTCCAGCTGCGATTGATCAGCTGAAACAAATCGGTGAAAACATCGATGTGCCGGTCTTTGAAATGGGGACGGATACGGACCCCGTTGAAATCGTCCGGCAGGGGCTGACGCAAGCCAGCTTGCAGAATAATGATTATGTCATTATCGATACGGCCGGCCGGCTGCAGATTGATGAAAAATTGATGCAGGAGCTTCAAAATATCAAGGATTTAGCCAAGCCGAACGAAATCCTGCTGGTTGTCGATGCGATGACTGGGCAGGCTGCCGTCGATGTAGCGGAAGGCTTCAACAAAGACCTGGATATTACCGGGGTCGTCCTGACAAAACTGGATGGCGATACACGTGGCGGGGCTGCTCTTTCCATTCGCGCCGTTACCGGCAAACCAATCAAGTTCATCGGGCAAGGCGAAAAGAAGAACGATCTCGATATCTTCTACCCAGATCGGATGGCGAACCGCATTTTAGGCATGGGCGATATGCTGACCTTGATTGATAAGGCCCAGGAAACCTATGACAAAAAGCAAGCCGATGATATGGCCGAGAAGATCAAGGAAAACAGCTTCGACTTCAATGATTTCGTCGCTCAGATGGACCAGCTCCAGCAGATGGGACCTTTGGAAGATATTCTCAAGATGGTGCCTGGCATGGCTAATAATCCGGCGTTGAAGAACGTCAAGATTGATCCCAAGGATATCGCGCATACGAAGGCTATCGTTTATTCGATGACACCGGCTGAACGTGAAGACCCAGACCTTTTGAGCTCCAGCAGACGGCGGCGGATTGCCGCTGGCTCCGGACGCCCAATCCAAGAAGTCAACCGGATGATTAAACAGTTCAACCAGTCCAAGAAAGTCATGAACCAGATGACCAAAGGCAATATGAAGGGGATGGACCAGATGCTGGGCGGCGGCGTCAAAGGCCGCATCGGCAAGATGGCCATGAACCGCATGATTAAAAAGAATAAAAGGAACAAAAAGAAGCGCATGAAGAATATCAAACGGTATCAATCGAAATAGACGGACTGCTGAAATCCGTTTTAGAGTGCCGTCCGGTAAAATATTTTGCCCTGTAAAGAAAAAACACTTTACAGCTTCGTCATTAACTGATAAGATAATGAAGTTAAATTAATTAGGAGGTGGACAGATTGGCTGTTAAAATTCGTTTAAAGCGTATGGGTTCCAAGCGCAAGCCTTTCTATCGTATCGTTGTTGCAGATTCACGTTCACCACGTGATGGCCGCTTCATCGAAACAGTTGGTTATTACAATCCATTAACCAACCCAGAAGACGTGAAATTAAATGAAGAAGATATCATGAACTGGTTGAAGAAAGGTGCACAACCTTCCGATACTGTTCGGAATATTCTCTCCAAGCATGGCATTATGAAACAATACCATGAAGCTCGTTTAGCACATCATCAAGAAGCTAAAAAGTAGGTCTTTTTAAATGACGGATGTAGAAGGACTAATTATGGCGCTCGTTCAACCATTGGTGCGTCATCCGGAGGCTGTGAAGATCACGCAAAGTGAATCGGACCGTTTCATCGAGTTTAATCTACACGTCGCAAAAGATGACATTGGACGCATTATTGGTAAACAAGGTCATGTGGCGCAATCCATTCGGACCATTGTTTACGGCGTCAAAACAGGGCTGAAAAAGCGTGTGCGTTTAAATATTGTTGATGCTTAGGCATTAACAACTAGGGAGTCTGCGACAAAACACTGTTTTGTTTCAGACTCTTTTTCATTCCAAAGGAGGTTCACCATGCCAGAATTTTATCGTGTCGGTCGCATTGTAAATACGCAAGGTCTGAAGGGTGAATTACGGATTCTTGCGACGACTGATTTTCCGGATGCGCGATTCCAAGCAGGCCAGCGTTTGTACATCCAGACCAAGCAGGGACCCGTTGCTGTCACTGTAAAGAGCCATCGCAAGCATAAGAACTTTGAACTGCTGACTTTTGAAGGCTACGACGACATCAATGCCGTTGAACAGTTCAAGGGCGATGATCTCGAAGTTGCCGCTGCCGATCGGGGCACCGATTTGAGTGCGGATGAATACTACTACAACGATATTATCGGATTGACGGTTAAAGACGTTCAAACTGGCAATCCGATCGGAACGGTCACAGATATTATGGATCTTGGTCCGAATGATGTCTGGGTCGTGGAACGGGACGGCAAATCCGACCTGCTGCTGCCGTATTTGAAGAGTGTCGTGCTCAAAGTTGATTTGCAGGACAAAACAGCAACGGTAGATGTGCCAGCGGGGTTAGACGATGAAGATTGATGTGCTGACCTTATTCCCAGATGTAATTAACGAAGTGCTCCATGAATCAATCGTCGGGAAAGCCTTAGAAAAACAGCTGTTTGACCTGAATGTCATTAACTTTCGGGATTATTCCGACGACAAACACCACCATGTCGACGATACCCCGTATGGTGGCGGCGCCGGAATGCTCCTGCAGCCGCAGCCCATTTTTCGGGCGCTGGATGATGTGAATACACAATCAACGGCGGCCCAGAAACGGGTCATCTTGCTCGACCCGGCTGGTGTGCCGTTCACTCAGAAAATTGCCGAAAACTTAGCGCATGAAGAGGAACTGGTCTTCATCTGCGGCCATTACGAAGGCTACGATGAACGAATCCGGACCTTGGTGACGGATGAATTTTCGTTGGGCGACTTTGTGCTGACGGGCGGCGAACTGGGCGCCTTGACCATGATTGATGCGACCGTTCGCCTGCTGCCAGGTGTCTTGGGCAACCAAGCTTCGAATAAAGATGAATCATTCTCGACGGGACTGCTGGAATATCCGCAGTACACCCGGCCGCCTGAATATCGGGGTTTGAAGGTGCCCGATGTCTTGATGAGCGGCAATCATCAGGAAATTGACAAATGGCGGGCTAAGGAAGCTTTGCGGCGGACCTATGAACGCCGGCCGGATTTGCTGAGTACGTATGACCTCAGCAGCCAGCAGAAAAAGTGGCTGCGGGAATTCGAACGAGCCGACCTTGGTAAATAATCTTTACAAGTAATGGTTGCTATGGTAGTATTTAATACTGTGATGAGAAATTCACAATCAACGATGCTCCGCTCGCCCGAATGCGGTGATGAACGTCGGAACAAAGGGAGAACTTATTTATGAGTCAGCAAAATCCATTGATCGACGAAATCACAAACGAACAATTACGTTCCGATATTCCTGATTTCCGTCCCGGCGATACTGTTCGTGTCCATGTCCGCGTTGTCGAAGGTGAACGTGAACGTATCCAGTTATTTGAAGGTGTTGTAATCAAGCGCCATGGCCATGGCATCAGCGAAACTTATACTGTTCGCAAGATCAGTAGCGGTGTCGGTGTTGAACGGACATTCCCATTGAACTCACCACGTGTTGCCCAAATCGATGTGACACGTCATGGTCGTGTTCGTCGTGCCAAGTTGTACTACTTACGTGCATTACGCGGCAAGGCTGCTCGTATCAAGGAAGCACGTCGTTAAGATTGCTTCAAAGTCGTTCGTTTACAGAACGGCTTTTTTTGTTGGTTTAATTTTCATTAGCGCCGGCAAAAAGCAAGTGCTACACTTATCTCTGAACGATGAAAGCCGTTACGGCGGTTTTCAATGGAGGAGGAACCAAAATGAAAATGGATGACATGTTTGCACATGCCCCCATTCCCAAAGTGTACATGCAGCTGGCTTTGCCAGTCGTTCTCGAAATGGTCGCTAGTATGGTCTATAATCTGGCGGACACTTTTTTTGTGGCGCAGACGGGTAATGCTGATTTGGTGGCAGGTGTCGCATTAGGAGCACCGTTATTGACGTTTATGCTGGCGGTTGGCGATATTTTTGGATTGGGCGGCAGTGCCGTCATCTCACGGTTTATGGGCCAGAAAGAACATGAGAAATGTGCCCGCTTGAGCAGCTTTTGTTTTTATGCAGCGATTGTTGCCAGTTTGATTTTAACGGCGCTGTTGCTGGTTTTCGAACGTCCGCTGTTAGGCCTGTTAGGGGTCACGTCCGCCACTTATCCGTATGCTGCCGGTTTTTACCGGATGCTTGCGATTGGGTCGACGGCCATCATTGTGTCGCTGGTGCCGGATAATATCATTCGGACGGAAGGACTAGCCAATAAATCGATGCTGGCGACGTTAGCCGGCATTGCACTGGCCATCGTTCTCGACCCGTTGTTTCTGTTTGTGTGCCATTGGGGCACAACTGGCGTGGCCCTGGCCAATGTGCTGGGATACGCCGTGAACACGCTGCTGCTCATTTACTACATGCTCGCCGACTGCAAAGTATTGTCCTTGTCGCCACGGTTATGGCGGATTCCGATGACCGGTGTCCGGCAAGTCTTCAGCATCGGGATTCCGGCGTCGTTGACCAATCTGACCCAGAGTTTCGGCATCCTGCTGCTCAATAATTATTTGGCGGTCTATGGGGCCGTTGCGCTGGCAGCGATGGGAATCGCCACCAAGGTCTATATGATTGTTATGCTGATTATGGTCGGTTTTGCTTTTGGTGCCCAGCCACTGATTGGCTACAATTTCGGGGCCGGCAACCGGCAGCGTTTCCGGAAAATCCTGCAGTTTGATTTTGCCGTTGAAATTGGTTACGCATTGTTATCCGCCGTCTTACTGATGATTTTTGCGCCGCAGGTCGTGGCGTTATTTATGCAGCAGCCGGCAATTGTCAAAGAGGGGACCGAAATGCTGCGTTGGTTATTAGTAACGGCGCCCTTTATCGGAGCAATTTTAGTTTTTACCACTGTTTTTCAATCAATCGGCAAGGCGATAGGAGCGTTCATGATGGCGATTACCCGTCAGGGCGTCGTCTTTGCCCTGGTGATTGTTCTCTTATCGAAATGGCGCGGCTTCCAAGGAGTAATTATGGGGCAGCCAGTTTCCGATGTGATTACTTTTGCAATCGGCTTCTGGCTGTATCGGCGTCTGCTGCCGTCTTCACAAACGGCGGTGTGAGTTGCGAATTTTAAAAATCATGGTAAAATTGTTGTTTGAAGGTTTTATGCTGACATCAATAAACGGAAAAGGTCGAAAACTTTGTTCTTGGCCTTTTTTTACGGCGTAATATCGCATGGGGGCAATGTTATGACGACCTGGATTTACGTGGTCTATTATCAGACAAATACAACAATGACCGTTTTGCGGGCCTTTAACAGCGAACAGCGGGCGAAAGATTTCGTCGCCGTGCTAACGACGACACCTTATCCAGAGTATCCGCTTGCTGATGGAGGCTATTCGTATCAACGGATTCCATTATATTAAAAATGAAATGAGGCTTTAAAAATGGCAGAACAACCACAAGCACGATTAGATCGCATTAACGCATTAGCAAAAAAGGCCAAGACTACTGAAGGTTTGACCAACGACGAAAAAAAAGAACAGGCTAAGCTGCGTAAGGAATATCTGGCCGATTTTCGGGCCGGCTTCAAGCAGCAGATTGAAGACTTGCGGGTCTTTGATAAGAACGGTAAAGAAGTGACTTCTGACAAAGTTAAGAAGATTCAGCGCGATCGGAAGCTTCGCAACGATTAAGCAAGCCTTTCATTTTAAGGGCAACTTGTGTAGAATAAACTAGGTAAATCAATCACGAAAGAGGGAGCAGCATGACTGTCTTATGGGGCATCTTGATCTTCTTGGTCGGAGGTATCATTGGTGCGGTCGCCGGATTCTACGGTGCACGTCAATATATGAAGAAATACTTCCAAGAAAATCCACCAATCAATGAGGACGTTTTACGTTCGATGATGGCACAGATGGGACAAAAACCATCCGCTAAAAAGTTGAATCAAATGATGAATTCGATGAAAGCTGAACAAAAGAAAGCTAACAGCAAAAAGTAAGCGATAAAAAAACTGCCGCCAACTGAAATTGGTGACAGTTTTTTTGTGGTTTTAATCGTTCAGGGCCGCACTCTCCTTACATTTTGCCTTCTTCTTTTTCCTTGAGAGCTTTTTCTTCATCAGGGACGTAGTGGAAATTGGGATCGATTTCGGCGTCGAGCTTATCGAAGGCAACCTGCATTTCGTCGCTGACTGTGGCTAAACCGGCGTCGTTGAGCTTCAGTTTGGGGTCAACGGTGATTGGGTCGCCAAACCGAACGGTGATTCGTTTCCGCAGGAAGAGGTCCCGAAATTTCAGCGGGCCTTGGTAGACAACTGGAATCAGCGGTGCCTTGGAGAGTTTGGCAATGACAGTGGCGCCGCCTTTTAATTCGGAGGAGTACCGGCTGCCGGACGGAAACATGATTAGAGATAATTTGCCGTCCTTCAAAATCCGGACGGGCGTTTTAATTGCCGAAGGACCCGGATTTTTGCGGTTGACGGGAAAAGCATGTGCATGGACCAGCACAAACCGGAAAAAACGGTTATTAAATAATTCTTCTTTAGCCATAAATGAAAATTGACGGGGACTTGCGGCGAGCGCAAAGAAGATCGGATCCCACCAAGTTCGGTGCGGCCCCACTAAAATGTACGGACCGTCGAACAGCTTGTCACGATTTTCATAATGTGTGTTACCATTGATAAGCCACACAAAGGCACGGATCAACGCCCGTGCAAACGAAAAAAACATGGTTTAACTTCCTTTCTGACGTTCGTTGCTACAATCGTTTCCATTATACCAAAAAATAAACCTAGAAAAATGCTATTTTGAAAGGAGCTGTTCCGATGCATCCCGATGAACGAATCGACCAGTTATATGGACAAACTGTTAAAATCATTCAAAGCGACGAAGTCTTCTCCTTCTCACTCGATGCGGTGTTGCTGGCCGATTTCACTCGTATCAGCCGCCGCAGCAAGGCAGTCGACCTCTGTGCCGGCAATGGGGCGGTCGCCTTATTTTTGAGTCAGAAAACCAGCGGGCCAATCAATTTAGTTGAAATTCAGTCCCGTTTGGCCGATATGGCAGCCCGGTCGGTACAATTAAATCACTTGGAAGACCGGCTGCATGTTTATCCAATCGACCTCAAGGATGCGCCGCAAACCTTGAAAAAAGATGCCTATGACGTTGTGACCTGCAATCCGCCGTACTTTGCCGATCAGCCGCACAGCCAGAAAAATCCGAATCCGTACTTAGCAATTGCCCGCCATGAACTCAAAACCGATTTAAACACAGTTTTAGCAACGACGAGTGCTTTATTGAAGACAAATGGCCGGGCGAGTTTTGTGTACCGGCCGGACCGTTTTCTAGAAATGTGCCAGAAGATGGTGGCCAACCGGCTGATTCCGAAACGGATTCGCTTTGTCTATCCGTTTCAGAATAAGGACGCCAACATGTTTCTGATTGAAGCCATCAAAGACGGCAAACCAGGGGGGCTCCATCTGGAAGCACCGCTGGTCGTCTATGATGCGCCTAATCAGTATACGCCGGAAGTGCAGCGGTTGATCTATGGCGACTAAAGCGTACTACTTTTATGTGCTATTATGTGCGGACCAGAGCTTTTACGGCGGTTTTACGGACGACGTGGCTAAACGAGTGGCGACGCACAATGCCGGCAAGGGCGCCAAGTATACCCGCAGTCGCCGGCCGGTGCAACTCTTGTATTCAGAAGAATTTACCACTAAATCGGCGGCTTTGAAGGCTGAATATGCCTTTAAACATCAGCCACGTCGTGCCAAGGAAAAATTCTTGACGGCCCATCAAATTGTCTGGAAATAAAGATTGCTTTTAAAAAGACAATCCGTTAAAATAAATAACGGTGCTATTGCATCAATTCACACGTCGGTCGATTTATGGAACGGTGCTCACACGAGTTCTCCATAAAAAGGACGCCGGCGGACGAAAATCAAAAACCAATGGAGGAATCATACTTATGGCAGTTTTAACCATGAAACAGCTTCTTGAAGCTGGTGTCCATTTCGGTCACCAAACACGTCGGTGGAACCCAAAGATGAAGCCGTATATCTTTACAGAACGGAACGGTATCTACATCATCGACTTACAAAAGACAGTTAAGATGATTGATGACGCCTATGACTTCGTCAAGAACGAAGCCGCAGACGGTGGTGTCTTCTTGTTCGTCGGCACAAAGAAGCAAGCTCAAGATTCAATTGAAGAAGAAGCTACTCGTGCCGGTCAATACTACGTTAACCATCGCTGGTTAGGCGGTACTTTGACCAACTGGGCCACAATTCAAACACGGATTCAGCGCTTAAAGGACATCAAGAAGATGTCAACTGATGGCACATTCGATCGTTTGCCAAAGAAGGAAGTTTCCAAGTTAAAGAAGTCCGAAGCTAAACTTGAAAAGTTCTTGGGCGGTATCGAAGATATGCCACGCATCCCTGATGTGATGTTCATCGTGGATCCACGCAAGGAAAAGATCGCGGTTCAAGAAGCTCACAAGCTGAACATCCCGATCGTTGCGATGGTTGATACCAACGCTGACCCAGATGACATCGATGTCATTATTCCATCCAACGATGATGCCATTCGTGCCATTCGTCTGATCACTTCAAAGATGGCAGATGCCATTGTTGAAGGCCGTCAGGGCGAAGACCAAGACGTTCAAGAAGGCGACTTCGACGACGCCAAGCAAGGCAACGATTCGATGGAAGAAATCGTTGATGTTGTTGAAGGCGACAACAAAGACAAAAAAGATCAGCAATAAAAACAGAGCGTGACAAAGCACGGAGTGACTTTGAGCATGAAGTAGCCTTTGACGTGGTGAGTGGTCTTACTCACTAGGCAAAGGCTATTCAGCGGAAAAGTCAGTGCTTTGGAACGCGTTTCGACCTAAGCGTCGAAATCAATCTGTTTACTGATGAAGCTCGAATCCTAAACGGGATTCGAACGCTGAATTATAATAATTATGGAAAAGCTGTCTTATTAAATTGCCTTGGCAAGTTTGAGGCAGCTTTTTTTAAAAAATCATTCAACCAATGGAGGTTCTAGACGATGGCAAACAAAATTTCTGCAAAGCAAGTCTTGGAATTACGTCAAAAAACCGGTATCGGCATGATGGATGCTAAAAAGGCATTAGTTGCTGCTGATGGCGATATGGACAAGGCTGTTGACGTTTTACGTGAAAAAGGTGTGGCAAAGGCTGCTAAGAAGAGCGGCCGTGTTGCTGCCGAAGGTTTAGCTGATATTGCCGTTTATGACAATGCCGCTGCAATCGTTGAAGTCAATGCTGAAACGGATTATGTGGCTTCCAATGACAAGTTCCAAAACTTCGTCAAAGATGTGACCGAAGTAATCGCAAAGAACAAGCCAGCTGACATGGATGCTGCCATGAAGCTCAACATGGGCGACGATGGCGATGTTGAACAAACAATCACTGCTTTAACAGCTGTGATCGGTGAAAAAATCAGCTTGCGTCGTTTCAAAGTCGTTGAAAAGAGCGACGATGAAGTCTTCGGCAAGTACATCCATAACGGCGGCCAAATCGCGGCTTTAGTAGTCGACAAGGGCGGCGATGAAGCAACTGCCAAGGATATTGCAATGCACGTTGCCGCAATCAATCCGCAGTTCTTGAACCGTGTCGAAGTGCCTGACAGCGAAGTAAAGCATCAGACTGAAGTCTTCACTGAAGAAACTAAAAACGAAGGCAAACCTGAAAAGATTTTGCCTAAAATCGTTGATGGCCGGATGAACAAGTGGTACTCCGAAGTTTGCTTGGTTGACCAGAAGTTCATCAAGGACCCAGATATGACCGTTGCGAAGTACGCTGAATCAAAAGGTGCCGAAGTACAAAGCTACGTTCGTTATGAAGTTGGCGAAGGCATCGAAAAAGCACAAGATGACTTTGCAGCTGAAATCAAGAAACAAATTGATGACGCTAAAAACTAGTTTTTAATAAGAGCGTGTCTTAATGACACGCTTTTTTTATGGCCAAGCGCCGAAATTCAGGATTGAATATGTTAGAATAGGACTTGAAAAAAAGATTTATGGAGGGCAAATCATGACGA
This sequence comes from Lactobacillus selangorensis, assembly GCF_001437205.1. Taxonomy (GTDB): domain Bacteria; phylum Bacillota; class Bacilli; order Lactobacillales; family Lactobacillaceae; genus Paralactobacillus; species Paralactobacillus selangorensis. Next base: position 163,610 of record NZ_JQAZ01000001.1, read on the forward strand.
ATACGGATCAGCATATCAAGTACAAACGCATTGTCTTAAAGGTCAGCGGCGAAGCCTTATCCGGTAAAAACGGATTCGGCATCAACCCGCCTGTGATCGCAACGATCGCAACGCAAATCAAGCAGGTTTTTGACATGGGTGTCGAAATCGGCATCGTCGTCGGCGGCGGCAACATCTGGCGTGGCGAAACGGGTGCCGAAATGGGCATGGAACGGGCTCAAGCTGATTACATGGGCATGCTGGCAACGATTATGAATGCTTTAGCTTTGCAGGATGGTCTCGAAAAAGTCGGTGTTCCGACCCGTGTTCAGACTTCGATTGAGATGCGGCAGATCGCCGAACCTTACATTCGCCGGAAGGCCATTCATCATTTGGAAAAGAAACGCGTTGTCATCTTCGCCGGCGGAACTGGGAATCCTTACTTCTCAACGGATACAACGGCTGCATTACGTGCCGCTGAAATCGGCGCCGATGTGATCTTGATGGGCAAGAATGGCGTCGACGGCGTTTATTCGGCCGATCCGAAGACCCATCCGGATGCAAAGAAGTATGCACACTTAACTCATATGGATATCGTCAACAAGGATCTTCATGTGATGGATTCGACTGCCAGCACCTTATCAATGGATAATAATATTCCGATTGTGGTCTTTAATTTGAATGAAGCCGACAATATCAAGAAAGCTGTTGAAGGCGAAGACATCGGGACTACGATCAACAACTAATAGAGGAGTAACACTTATGACACAAAATCCAACTTTACAAAAAGCTTCTGAAAACATGCAGAAGACCGAACAAGCTTTGGAATACACATTAGGCGGGACTCGGGCCGGCCGTGCCAATGCCAGCCTGCTCGACCGGATCAACGTTGATTATTATGGGGCACCGACACCGCTGAATCAGATTGCGGCCATTCGAATCCCTGAACCACGTGTTTTGACGGTCACACCGTATGATAAGTCAGCGACTGACAATATTGTGCGGGCCATCGAAGAATCCGATATCGGCATCAATCCAGCAAACGATGGCGACGTGATTCGTTTAGCTGTGCCGCAGCTGACTAAGGAACGTCGTCAGGAATTGGCCAAGCAGGTCAGCCAAGAAGCCGAAAACTCGAAGGTGGCGATTCGTAATATTCGTCGTGATGCCCTTGATGTGCTCAAGAAGCAGCAGAAAAACAGCGACATCAGCGAAGATGAATTGCATGATCTCGAAGATGAAGCCCAGAAATTGACGAATGAAGCGACCAAGAAGATCGATCAGATTGCCAAGGACAAAGAAAAAGAAATTACCGAAGGCTAGTCTTGCTCAGAAAGCATTCCGCATGATGAGGTGCGGGATGCTTTTTTAGTGCTGAAATAACATTAGGTGTCGCTGGGTGCGTATGATACAATAATGGGGAAACTTTTTAAGATGAGTGGAGGGTAAACTGTGTTTTCAGGAAAAAATAAACAACCAGAAACAGCAGAAATTCAATTAGACCCCGATCGCATTCCCGAACATGTCGCCATTATCATGGATGGGAACGGCCGTTGGGCTAAAAAACGGCATTTACCACGTGTGGCCGGCCATAAACAGGGCATGGAAACCGTCAAGACTATCGCCAAAGCAGCGAGTCGAATGGGGGTCAAAGTGCTGACTTTATATGCGTTCTCGACCGAAAACTGGAAACGGCCGCAGGATGAAGTCAAATACATTATGAAATTACCAGTAACCTTCTTTAACACCTTTATGCCGGAATTGATTGAAGAAAACGTGCGGGTCAAAGTCATGGGCTATTTGGATGACCTGCCGGCACAAACCTTGAAAGCCGCACAGGATGCGATGAAGGATACTGAACAAAATACCGGCATGATTCTCAATTTTGCTTTGAACTACGGCAGCCGGGCTGAAATCGTAACGGCTGCCCAGAAGTTGGCCCAGCAAGCCGTTGATGGCAATATTCAACCGGATGAGATCGATGATCATCTGTTTGCCGATAATCTGATGACGGCCTTTTTAGGCGACTTAGCCGACCCCGATCTGCTGATTCGAACGAGTGGGGAAGAACGAATTTCGAACTTCCTGCTCTGGCAGATTGCTTATAGCGAAATGGTCTTTGTCGATGATCTGTGGCCTGACTTTTCAACGGAAACGCTGCGTAAAGCCATTGCGACATATCAAAATCGAGATCGTCGTTTCGGCGGCATCAAATAAGCAAGGGAGGCTTTTAAAACATGCAACGAATCATTACTGCGGTAGTCTTAATGGCCATTATGATCCCCCTCATGCTATTTGGGGGCATCTGGCTTGATATTGCCGCCTGCATTTTAGGCGTGATCGGTGTTTCTGAAATTTTCATCATGCGTAAACGGGTCATCATGTCTTGGGATTTTGTGATCACAACCTTGGCCACCCTGACCTTGATTGTGCCCCGTTCGTTTTTCAACGGTATGCCGTTCCATTTAGGCGCCTTCGACGTTTTCTATTTCCTGATTATGATTTTACTGGCGATGATGGTCTTCTCCAAAAATCATTTCAACTTCGATGATGCCGGTGTGCTGACGCTGGCGGCCCTTTACATTGGGACCGGCTTCCATAACTTTGCGGCCGCTCGGAACCTTGGCAGTGCTTGGATGATTTTCTGGATTGTCCTGATTATTACCTCAACCGATACCGGTGCTTACGAAATCGGCAAACGAATCGGCAAGCATAAGTTGTGGCCGGTTATCAGTCCCAACAAGACATGGGAAGGGTCAATCGGCGGCACGGTGGTTGCTGTGATTATTTCAGCGATTTACCTGAAAGTGGCTCCGGCTGGCACGTTCCCACATCCATACTGGGCGATGCTGATTTTGTCCTTCATCTTCTCATGTGTCGGACAGCTCGGCGACCTGGTCGAATCAGCTTACAAACGTTATTACGGCGTCAAAGACTCCGGCAAAATCCTGCCCGGGCATGGCGGAATTCTAGACCGCTTCGATAGTGTGCTGTTTACCTTGCCGCTGTTACATCTGTTTGGTTTATTTTAAATTGCAAAAGCCAGCTTCAAATTCAAATTTGGAGCTGGTTTTTTTTCCCGTTGCGATGGGAACGGCCTCAAACCGTTCTTTGTCGTGTTTGTGTTTCGTGATATAATAGCAGGCATAGGTCAAATGAGAAGGGAGCTAGAAAAGTGACAACAATCATTGCCTTCATTATCATTTTTGGTATCTTAGTGATTGTGCATGAATTCGGCCATTACTTCTTTGCCAAAAAGTCCGGCATTTTAGTGCGGGAATTTTCTGTCGGGATGGGGCCCAAAGCTTTTTCGATGCGCCGCAATGGGACAGCCTACACATTGCGGTGGCTGCCATTGGGTGGTTATGTCCGGATGGCGGGACTCGGCGATGACGAGCTCGAGCTTGAACCCGGAACGGCGGTCAGCTTATTGCTCGATGATACCGGCAAGGTCCGGACAATCAACACTAGCGATAAGGTGACAACCGTTAACGGCATCCCGATGCAGATCGTCAAAACCGACCTGGAACGCGATTTGTATGTCGAAGGTTACGAAAACGGGGATGAATCCCAAGTAAAACGTTATTTTGTCAATCACGATGCAACAATCATCGAAGAAGATGGCACTGAAATTCAGATTGCACCGCTCGATGTTCAGTTTCAATCCGTCAGTTTGCCGAAACGGATGATGACGAATTTTGCCGGTCCGATGAATAATTTCATCTTGGCCATTTTGGCTTTCATCCTAGTCGGCTTTATGCAGGGCGGCCCAATCAAGGATAATAACGAGATTGGGCAAATCGAGGCCAATTCGCCGGCTGCTCGCAGCGGTTTGGTTGCTGGTGATCGGATTGTGGCCGTTAATGGGCACAAGACCAAGGACTTCAATGCCTATTCGGCGCGTATCTCGGCGCAACCGAATAAAAAAATCAAGGTGACAATCGACCATAAAGGCCAGGAAAGCGTCAAGACAATCAAGACGACTTCCCAGACCAGCAACAAAAAGAAGGTCGGCCTGATTGGAGTGTCGCCAGCACGTGACCAGTCGCTCGGCGCCAAAGTCAGTTACGGCTTCACCGAAACATGGAGCCTGACCACCCAAATCTTTACGGTACTTGGCAGTTTCTTCACCGGCGGTTTCTCGCTGAATAAGTTAGCGGGGCCAGTCGGAATCTATTCGATGACGAATTCATTTGCCAGTCAGGGCTTGTTGGGATTGACCTTCTTCCTGGGTTATTTATCCTTGAACTTAGGAATCATGAATTTGATTCCGATTCCAGCGCTCGATGGCGGGAAATTGTTGCTGAATCTGATTGAAGCGGTGCGTGGCAAGCCGGTTTCAGAAGAACACGAAGGCATTATTACCCTGATTGGGGTCGGGTTTCTCGTCATCCTGATGCTGCTCGTCACCTGGAACGATATCCAGCAGTTTTTTGTGCGTTAAAAATTAAGTTTATAAGAGGAGTAAAAGTTAATGAAGCAGTCCAAAATGTTCATTCCTACGTTGAAAGAAGTCCCGAATGATGCCGAAGCCAAGAGTCATCAGATGATGCTCCGGGCCGGTTATATTCGTCAGGTGTCCGCTGGTGTCTTTGCGTATTTGCCGATGGGCTATAAAGTTCTCCGCCATATCGAAGATATTATCGAAAAAGAAATGGAAAAGATCGGTGCCGTTCAGATGCTGATGCCCGAAATCATTCCGGCTGAATTGTGGGAAGAATCCGGTCGAATCAGTACTTACGGGCCTGAATTATTCCAGTTGAAGGATCGCCACGAACGTGATTTCTTGTTGGGACCGACCCACGAAGAAACATTTACGGATCTTGTGCGGGATAATTTGAACTCCTACAAAAAATTACCAAAAGTTTTATATCAAATTCAACCGAAGTTCCGGGATGAGAAACGGCCTCGTGCCGGTTTGCTGCGGAACCGCGAATTCATTATGAAGGATGCGTATTCCTTTACTGCCAACACTGACGACTTGGACCGGATTTTTGATGACATGGAAAAGGCCTACACAGAAATCTTCAATGAATGCGGTTTGGATTATCGGACTATCATCGGGGATGCCGGCGCAATGGGCGGCAAGGATTCGAAGGAATTCAGCGCCATCGCCAATATCGGTGAAGATACGATTGCTTATTCCGATAGCAGCGACTATGCTGCGAATATCGAAATGGCAACTAGTTTGAACGTCCAGGAACATTCTGACGAAGCCGTCAAAGCACTTGAAAAAGTCGCCACACCAGATGCGAAAACAATCGCTGAAGTGGCCGCCTTTTTGAAGGTGCCTGAAGCAAAACTGATTAAGAGTGTCCTGTTTATTGCCGATGAAAAGCCCGTTCTGGTCTTAGTCAACGGTACGGATGACGTCAACGATGTCAAACTCAAGAACTTCCTGCAGGCTGACTTCTTAGACTTAGCCACACCGGAACAAGTTCAGCAGTATCTGCATGCTTCGATTGGTTCATTGGGTCCAGTCGGGGTTGATAAAGAGGTCCGTATTTTAGCCGACCGCAATGTTGAAAACATGGTCAATGCGGTTGCTGGTGCGAACGAAGATGGGTTCCATAACCTCAACGTTAATCCTAATCGCGACTTCGACCCCGAAGTTTATGCCGATTTCCGGACCGTTAAGGAAGGCGAACCATCACCAGATGGCAACGGGACTTTGAAGTTTACACGTGGGATTGAAATTGGGCACATTTTCAAGCTCGGAACGAAATACTCCGAAGCAATGCATGCCACTTTCTTGGATGAAAACGGTCGTGCCAAGCCGATTATCATGGGTTCGTACGGAATCGGGGTCAGCCGTCTGCTGAGTGCAATTGCTGAACAGCAGGCTGATGACCGTGGACTTGTTTGGCCACGTAATATTGCGCCATTCGAACTGCACATCATTCCGATCAACATGAAGAAAGAAGAACAAGTGGTTCTGGCCAACGAAATCGAAGTTATGCTTGAAAATTCCGGTCATACTGTTTTACTGGATGACCGCAACGTGCGGGCCGGTGTCAAATTCGCCGATTCCGATTTGATTGGTTTGCCATTACGAATCACCGTCGGCAAGAAAGCCGCTGACGGAATCGTCGAGATTAAGATTCGCAAGACAGGCGAAACACTTGAAGTGAAGAAGGATGAACTTGAAAATGCCGTTAGCATTTTACTGAATCCCGATCAAAATAAATAATCAGGAAGGAGGGGCCGGATAGACAGTTTATCCAGCCTTTTCTTTATGAACGACACACAATTTTAAAGGAGGAAAAAGCGTGGCATTATCAAAGCAGGAATTGTTCCAGAAACTGTTGGAACAAATCCAACTGCCAGAGCAGATTGTCAATTATCCAGGCTTTAAAGAGGCGGCCGTCGATCAGGTGATCGTGCATGCCCAATCGCGCCGGTGGGAATTCCATCTGCAATTCCAGGATATTTTACCGTTTCAGATTTTCGAACAGCTGCAGCAGACGATGCTGACGGCCTTTCGTGATATCGCCAAGGTTTCCGTTCAAATCGAAACGACCGCACCGCAAGTGACGGACGCCAATTTAGCGGCTTACTGGCAATATGTCATTTCCGCCAGCGGACTAAAATCGCCGCTGGTCCAAGAATTATTTGATAAGCAGACGCCGTACCTTGAAGGCAAACAAGTGATGCTGGTGGCCGATAATGAAGTCATCCAGAATTTCTTGACCCAGCAGGCGCTGGGACCGCTCGAAGAGAGTTACCAGACGGTTGGATTTCCGTCCTTCAATGTGCACACAATCGTTGATGAGTCGGCGAGTCAGGAAAAAATCGATGCCTTCAAAGCCGACAAAGCTAAGAAAGATGCGGCACTTGCCAAAAAAGCATCCGAGCAGCTCAAAAAGAATGCGGCTGAAAAGAAAAAGAAAGCCAGTGAACCGGGTGAATACACCGGGCCGATTGCTTTAGGCCGGACAATCAACGATCAGGAACCGACAAAGCAGATGAGCACGATTACCGAAGAAGAACGGTCGGTCGTTATCGAAGGGTATATTTTCAATAGCGAAGTGCGTGTTCTCCGTTCGGGCCGGCAGCTGCTGATCTTGAAAGTAACCGACTATTCGTCCTCCTTTACCGTCAAGAAATTTTCTCGCAACGAAAAAGAAGAGGCCATTTTTGCGGCTATCAAGACCGGCATGTGGGTCAAGATTCGGGGCAATGTCCAAGAAGATAACTTCGTGCGGGATTTGGTCGTCAATGCGAATGACATCATGCAAGTTGACCATCCGGTCCGCCAGGATACTGCTGAGGGCGAACACCGGGTTGAATTACATCTGCACACCAATATGTCGCAGATGGATGCCTTGCCGAGTATCAGTGATTACGTCAAACGGGCGGCCGATTGGGGTCAAACGGCGATTGCAGTCACCGACCATTATGCGTTGCAGGCTTACCCGGAAGCCTATCAGGCCGGCCAGAAGAATAATGTCAAGATTTTGTATGGCGTTGAAGTGAACTTGGTCGACGATGGAACGCCGATTGCCTATAATCTGCAGGATATCGAACTTGAACCAGCTGAATATGTCGTCTTTGATTTGGAAACAACGGGGTTATCGGCCGTTTATGACCGGGCAATCGAAGTTGCTGCCGTTAAAATGAAAGATGGGGCGGTCATCGATCATTTCGAAGAATTTATCGATCCGGGGCATCCGTTGTCTGAATTCACGACCAATTTGACCCATATCACTGATGAAATGGTCCATGGGTCCAAGTCGGAACAAGAAGTGATGGATGAATTCCGTGCGTTCTGCAAAGGGACGATTATGGTCGGTCATAACGTCACGTTCGATGTCGGCTTCATCAATAGTGCTTACCGGCGTTATGACGAGCCCGAGATTTCCAATCCGATTATTGATACTTTGGAATTATCCCGCTTACTGCATCCTGAATACAAGAATCATAAGTTGGACAGTTTGGCCAAACGTTACAAGATTAGTTTGGAACACCATCATCGTGCCAATGCCGATGCGGAGTCGACCGGCTATTTGATGTACAAACTGTTCAAAGAAGCTGAAAAGAAATATGGAATCACCAACGACAAGCAGCTGAACGACCATGTTGGCGAAAACGAGGCTTATAAACAGTCCCGTCCGACCCATGCGACCGTTTTTGCGCAAACACAGGCTGGTTTAAAGAATCTGTTTAAACTGGTGTCGGCTTCGATGGTCAAGTACTATTATCGGACCCCTCGTGTGCCTCGTAGTGTGCTCCAGAAGTATCGGGACGGTTTGCTGGTCGGTTCGGCCTGCGGGTCCGGCGATGTTTTCATTGCAATGGTGCAAAAAGGGTATGGCGAAGCCTTGAAGAAGGCCCGTTATTACGACTACATCGAAGTGATGCCGAAAGCCAATTATCAGCCGATGATTGATAGCGGGCTGATTGCCGATGACCAGCAGCTTGAAGAAATTCTGACCAATCTGGTTAAAATCGGTGATGAACTCAACAAGCCGGTTGTCGCAACTGGCGATGCGCACTACTTGGATACGACCGATGCGATTTACCGCAAGATTCTGATTCACTCGATGGGCGGGGCTAATCCGTTGAATCGCAATCCGTTGCCGGATGTCCATTTCCGGACGACGGATGAAATGCTGAAGGCCTTCGACTTTCTTGATGATGCGACCGCCCACAAAATTGTAGTCGAAAACACCCACAAGATTGCCGATATGATCGATGACATCGTGCCGGTGAAGGATAAACTGTATACACCGAAAATTCCAGGTGCCGAAGATGAAGTCCGCCAGAAGACGATGGATGAAGCCCATCGTTTGTATGGCGCTGAGCTGCCTGATTTGGTCCAAGAACGGCTCGATAAGGAATTGAAGAGTATTATCGGAAATGGTTTCTCGGTCATTTACTTGATTGCGCAGCGGCTTGTGCATAAATCGAACAAAGATGGTTATTTGGTTGGGTCACGTGGGTCCGTTGGGTCCAGTCTGGTCGCAACGATGTTCGGGATTACCGAAGTCAATCCATTGCCGCCGCATTATCGGTGTCCTAAGTGCCAGTATTCCGAATTCTTTACCAAAGGGGAAATCGGGTCTGGGTTCGATTTGCCCGACAAACGGTGTCCAAACTGCGGGACACCGCTGCACAAAGACGGCCATGATATTCCTTTCGAAACCTTCTTAGGGTTCCACGGCGACAAGGTGCCGGATATCGATTTGAACTTCTCCGGCGATTATCAGCCGATTGCCCATAACTATATGCAGGTCCTGTTCGGCGAGAACAATGTGTTCCGGGCTGGGACGATTGGTACGGTGGCCGATAAGACGGCGTATGGGTACGTCAAAGCCTATGAACGAGATACCGAACAGCAATTTCGGGCCGCTGAAGTTGATCGGCTCGCAAAAGGGGCGACCGGCGTCAAACGGACGACTGGCCAGCATCCGGCCGGTATCTTGATTGTGCCGAACTATATGGATATTTTCGACTTTACGCCGATTCAATACCCAGCCGACGATCAGACCGCTGCTTGGAAGACGACGCATTTTGATTTCCATTCGATTCATGACAACATCCTGAAAATGGATATTCTGGGCCATGATGATCCGACGATGATCCGGATGCTCCAAGATCTTTCCGGCATCAATCCAAAGTCAATTCCGACTGACGATCCTGGCGTCATGGCCTTGTTCTCTGGGACGAGTTCATTGGGCGTTACGCCCGAACAGATCAATTCGAAGATGGGAACACTTGGTGTGCCTGAATTCGGAACGCGTTTTGTGCGGGGCATGCTTGAAGAAACCAAACCGACGACCTTTGCAGAACTGCTCCAGATTTCGGGGCTGTCGCATGGGACCGATGTGTGGCTGGGCAATGCCGAAGAACTGATTAAAGATGGCACCGTCACCTTAAAAGATGTCATTGGCTGCCGTGATAACATTATGATGGATTTAATTCATTGGGGCATGGACTCGTCGATGTCCTTCCAGATTATGGAACATGTGCGTAAGGGACGTGGGATTCCGGATGAATGGCAGGATGCCATGCGGTCCAACCCCAATGTGCCGGATTGGTACATCGATTCGTGTCTGAAGATCAAGTACATGTTCCCGAAGGCGCATGCGACAGCTTATATCCTGATGGCGCTGCGGATTGCGTACTTCAAAGTGTACTATCCGATTATTTACTACTGTGCCTACTTCTCCGTGCGGGCCGACAATTTCGACCTGATCGCCATGTCGCGTGGCAAGCAGGCCGTCAAGGATGCGATGAAGGTGATCAACGAAAAGGGCAACGATGCGACTGCCAATGAAAAAGGCTTGCTGACCGTCCTTGAGATTGCCAATGAGTGTTTGGAACGGGGTTTCAATATTAAAATGATCGATATCAACAAATCCGATGCTGAAAACTTTATTATTGAAGACGACCACACTTTGCTGGCCCCATTCCGAGCTGTCCCTGGTTTAGGGGATAACGTTGCCAAGCAGATTGTGTCGGCACGGGAGGAAAAACCGTTTTTGTCAAAGGAAGATTTAGCCACACGGGGCAAAGTTTCGAAGACGTTGATTGAATATATGACTGAAAATGGGGTCCTCGATGGATTACCGGATGAAAATCAGTTGAGCTTATTTGACATGATGTAGGTTGTCGGAACGGCAAAGTTATGTTAAACTAGGTTTATGTAATTCGATACTTCTGAAGGGAGTGAGCAGGGATGCTCGCTCTTTTTATTGCAAATTATTCAAACAGACATAAAATTCATCAAAGGAGGGAAATTGTTGAGTTCATCAGTCGTTGAAATCGTGCGTGATTTAGTCACGCCTATTGTCGAGGCGCATCACCTTGAGCTGGTCGACGTGGAATATGTGAAGGAAGGACCCAGCTGGTTTTTACGAATCTATGTCGATAAACCGGGCGGTATCACCATTGAAGAGTGTGCTACAGTCAGTGACGAGTTAAGTGAAAAACTAGATGCCTTGGATCCCGATCCGATTCCGCAAGCATACATGCTGGAGGTTTCCTCGCCCGGCGCCGAACGGCCTTTGAAGAAAGAGGCCGATTATGAGGCTGCTGTGGACCAATATGTCCATTTTTCATTTTATAAAGCGATCAACGGGCACAAGTTTTATGAGGGCACTTTGAATGAAGTGACTCCGGATACGGTGACCTTGACGATCAAGGATAAAACACGTCGCAAGCAGATCACAATCGATCGCAAGCAAATTGCCAAGGCACGCTTGGCAATCGAATTTTAACAAAGGAAGGATTTCTCATGAGCAAGGAATTAGTAAACGCCCTTGACCAGCTTGAAAAAGAAAAAGGGGTCAAAAAGGAGGTCGTCGTTGAAGCATTGGAGGCGGCACTCGTTTCGGCCTACAAGCGCAATTATGGCCAGGCCCAAAACGTGGAAGTGGATTTTGACCAAAAGAAGGGCGACATTCACGTTTATGCCGTTAAGGAAGTCACCAACGAAGTGTTCGATTCCCGTTTGGAAGTGAGCTTGAAGGATGCCTTGAACATCAATAAAGCTTATGAAGTCGGCGATGAGATCAAGTTTGAAGTGACCCCGCAGGACTTCGGCCGAATCGCTGCCCAAACTGCTAAACAGGTCATTATGCAACGGGTCCGTGAAGCAGAACGGGGCATCGTTTATGACGAATACAGCCAGTACGAAAATGAAATCATGACTGGGGTCGTTGAACGCCGGGACAATAAGTTTGTCTACGTCAACTTGGGCAAGATTGAAGCCGTTTTAGGCAAACAGGATCAGATGCCGAATGAAACTTATCATCCCCATGATCGAATCAAAGTTTATGTGACGAAAGTTGAAAACTCCGCTAAAGGGCCGCAAGTCTTCGTTTCACGAACACATCCCGATTTCGTTAAGCGCCTCTTCGAACAAGAAGTGCCGGAAATTTACGATGGAATCGTTGAAATCGTAGCGGCCGCTCGTGAAGCCGGCGACCGGACTAAGTTAGCCGTTCGTTCGACCGATCCGAACGTCGATGCCGTTGGGACTTGTGTCGGGCCTAAGGGGAGCCGTGTTCAAGCCGTTGTCAACGAGCTCCATGGTGAAAACATGGATATTGTTGCTTGGGATGAAGACCCAGCCGTTTACATTGCCAATGCTTTGAATCCGGCCCAAGTGCTTGATGTGCAGTTTGACCCTGAAAACGACCATGCTTGCACCGTCGTGGTTCCCGATTATCAATTGTCCTTGGCAATCGGTAAAAAAGGTCAGAATGCCCGTTTAGCGGCTAAACTGACTGGCTACAAGATCGATATCAAGTCCGAAACAGATATGGATAATGCCGACCAGGATGCAGATGACACCGAGACAACGGATGATTCCGTTTCGTCTGATGATGTTCAGCAGTCCTGATCAGGCGAGGTGGTGAAAGAGCATGAAAAAGAGAAAGATCCCGATGCGCAAAGATATTATTTCCAATGAAATGAAACCGAAAAAGGAAATGGTCCGCATTGTGAAGAACCAAGCCGGCGAGATCAGTATTGATCCGACGGGGAAGAAGTCGGGGCGTGGGGCCTACGTTTCATTGGAACCAGCTGCGATCAAAAAGGCTAAGGATAAGCATCTGCTGGATGCCGCCTTTGGTCTCAAGATTGCCGATGACTTTTATGATGAACTGTATGCTTACGTCGATCATCAAAAAGCCCGTCAGGAATTATTTGGAAATCAATCGAAATGATTACGACCAAACAACGACTCCTGCAATTGTTAGGATTGGCGCAGCGGGCAAGCAAGATTGTCTCGGGTGAGCCGCAGGTCCTAACGGCGATTCGCACACAAAGTGCTAAACTGGTCTTTGTAGGAAGCGATAGTGGTCAGGCGACCGCTAAAAAGATTCGGGATAAATGTCACTATTATCAAATCGACATCACAGAAGCCTTATCAAAACAAGAATTGAGCATGGCACTCGGCCGGAAACGGACGGTCATTGCAGTGGTTGATCAGGGCTTCGCTAAAAAGATGGCACAATTAGTTAATCAAATGCAAACTGGGTAGCGTGTGTCGGCAAGTGTTGGCACACGCCCCATGGAATCGACCATCAGGTCAAAGGAGCGTGAAAATATGGCGAAAAAGCGAGTCTACGAATTTGCAAAAGAAATGAAGGTCCCAAGTAAAACCGTCTTGGCGGCCGCAAAAGCGCAAGGAATCACTGTTAAGAACCATATGTCAACAATTGACGTACACGAAGAGCAACAATTAAAGACGGCATTACAAAAACATGCTGCCAAGCAGTCCACTCAGGCTGCACCAGCACCGAAAAAAGCTGCACCAAAGCCGGCGAGCCATCCGCAGACGGCTCATCAGCCGCAAGCAGCCGCTCACACGACCCAGCAGAATCATCCTGCTGCACAGCATGCAACTCAGAATCATCGTGCACAAAGTACGCAGAACCATGCCAACAACAATCATGGTCAAAGTACCCAAAACCATGTGAACAACAATGCACAGAATCATCAGAATCACAATAATCATTCGAATAACCAGCATGCCAATAATGGGCAGAACCATTCGAACAATCAGCATAGCAACAACCGCAACAATAACCAGCACAATGGCAACCAAAATCACAGTAACAACCGGAATCAGAATGGCACGCAGAATCGTTCAACGAACAACAACAATCGGAATAACCAAAATCATTCCAACAATCGTTCGCAGCAGAACCATTCAAATGTAACGGCCAGCCATAATCAGACAACCAATTCGACTCGTTCAACGGCTCGCAGTGCGCAGGATCATCCAGTGCGGGGCAACAATAACCAGCACAATAACTTCCGCAGCCGCAACAATAACAACAATCGGGGCCGTTACGGCAACAATCGTTACAATAAAAAGAACCGGAAGAATCGCAATCAGCATCGCAACGAACCAAAGAAGCAGATGCCGCAGCGTAAAGATCGTCCGTTGCCAGAAACATTGGTTTACACGGTCGGTATGAATGCCCAGGATTTGGGTAAAATCTTGCACCGTGAACCAGCTGAAATCATCAAGAAGTTGTTCATGTTAGGTGTGATGGTTAACCAGAACCAGTCGCTTGACAAGGATACAATTGAATTGTTAGCCGCCGATTACGGAATCAATGCGCAAGAAAAAGTCGAAGAAGATATTTCCGATTTGGATAAGGTCTTCGAAGAAGAGGAGCACAATACCCAGAACCAGCAGCCACGTCCGCCAGTCGTTACCATCATGGGACACGTTGATCATGGGAAGACAACTTTGCTGGATAAATTACGGCATACGCATGTAACCGCTGGTGAAGCCGGCGGAATCACTCAGCACATCGGGGCTTATCAGACTCGTTTGGATGACCGTCTGGTTACCTTTTTGGATACACCAGGACATGCGGCCTTCTCCGACATGCGTGCTCGTGGGGCCCAAATCACTGATATCATCGTCTTAGTCGTTGCGGCGGATGATGGGGTTATGCCGCAGGCTATCGAAGCTATCAACCATGCGAAAGCAGCGAAAGTACCTGTTATCGTTGCCGTTAACAAGATTGATAAGCCAGGTGCCAATCCGAACCATGTCATGGAACAATTGACGGAATACGGTTTGATTCCTGAAGATTGGGGCGGCGACACGATCTTTGTTCAAATCTCTGCTAAGATGGGGACAAACATCGACCAGCTGCTCGAAATGATTTTGCTCGAAGCCGATGTGCTTGAATTGAAGGCTAACCCAGACCAGAAAGCGGTCGGGACTGTCATCGAAGCACGTTTGGATAAGGGGAAAGGTCCAATCGCAACCTTACTGGTTCAGCAAGGGACTTTGCATACTGGTGACCCAATCGTTGTTGGCAATACGTACGGACGCGTCCGTGTCATGGCCAATGACCATGCACGCCGTGTTAAGACAGCTGGTCCATCGATGCCAGTTCAAATCACTGGTTTGAATGATGTTCCCGAAGCGGCTGATAAATTCGTTGTCTTCGATGATGAAAAGACAGCTCGTGCCGCTGGTGAAGAACGTGCTAAGAAAGCGCAAATGGAAGAACGGAGTCATACGAACAGCGTTACTTTGGATAATTTGTTCGATACCATGAAGGAAGAACAATTAAAAGAAGTCGATGTCATCATCAAAGCCGATGTGCAGGGTTCTGTTGAAGCCTTGAAGAGCAGTTTTGAAAAGATCGATGTCAAAGGTGTTCGGGTCAATGTCATCCATGCAGCCGTTGGTGGAATCAACGAAAGTGATGTCACTTTAGCGGCTGCCAGTCATGCCATCATTATCGGGTTCAACGTCCGTCCGTCTGCCAATGCCAAGGAACAAGCAGATGCCGACGGGGTTGATATCCGGCTGCACAACGTCATTTACAATGCGATCGATGAAGTTGAATCCGCTATGAAGGGCATGCTCGAACCTGAATACAAAGAAAAGGTCATCGGTCAGTTGACTGTCCGTCAGACTTACAAAGTATCCAAGTTGGGGACCATCGCCGGCTGTTACGTGGATAGCGGCAGCGTTACCAGCGATAGCAAAGTGCGTTTGATTCGTGACGGGATTGTGATTTATGATGGCGAAGTGGCCAGCTTGAAACGCTTCAAAGATGATGCGAAAGAAGTTAAGAAGGGTAATGAATGTGGGCTGATGATTGCTAACTACAACGATATCAAGGTTGACGATCAGCTTGAAGCTTACATTATGGAAGAAGTTCCCGTTCAATAAACTCAAGTTTGAGAATGAAGGAGGTGAACGACCGTGAAACATCGTATCGGTCGTGTTGAACAAGAAATTCAACGAGAAGTCAACGATATCTTGCTGAAGCGGGTGCGTGATCCTCGTGTTGAGGGCGTGACCATCACAGGTGTCGATTTGACTGGCGATCTTCAGCAAGCGACGATCTACTACAGTATCCTGTCTGAAAAGGCGAGTGATGTAGAAAAGGTCCAAGCCGGACTGGACAAGGCTAAAGGGTTGATCCGGCACGAATTAGGCCAGCGAATCCGTTTGTACAAGATTCCTGAGCTGACGTTCGAACAGGATAAGTCCGTCCGTTATGGGGAACGGATCGATCAATTGATTGACCAGCTCCATAAAGATGAAGCACAGAAATAGGTTTTGCAAAAGAGTCCGCTGCGGCGGACTCTTTTTGTGTCATCGCAACTAATGGTATAATAGGCGTATTGAATTTTTTGAAGGGAGGTTTGGACATGGATGGAATTATTCCGCTGTACAAACCACGTGGCATGACGAGTTTTGATTGTGTGGCTAAGGTACGGCGCATTGTCAACCAGCGTCGGGTTGGGCATAGCGGCACTTTAGATCCGGATGTTGATGGGGTGCTGCCGATTTGTGTCGGCCAAGCTACCAAAGTCGTTGAACTCTTAATGAACTCCGGCAAAACTTACCAAGGTGAAGTGACGTTGGGCTTTGCGACGACCACCGAAGATCTCTCTGGTGACACGATTGCGACGAAACCAGTCGAATCTGAAGTTCCGGCGGCTCAGATTGATACCGTTCTCCAAGGGATGTTGGGTGAGAATATTCAGATTCCGCCGATGTACTCAGCAGTTAAAGTCAATGGCCGCCGTTTGTACGAATATGCCCGTGCCGGTGAAACGGTCGAACGGCCGCAGCGTAAAGTGGTTATTAGTCGCTTCGAACGTGACGGCGCAATCGATTATTCACCCGAAAAGCAACGGGAACGGTTTAAGTTTCAAGTCGATTGTTCAAAGGGCACCTATGTCCGGACTTTAGCCGTTGATGTCGGCAAACAACTGGGGTATCCGGCCGTGATGTCGGATTTGACTCGTCTGAAGAGCGGCGGTTTTCAACTCGGTCAGTGCGTAACCCTAGCACAATTGGCGGAACACAAGGAAGATGGGACGCTGAGTGAAATCATGCAGCCGCTCGATTGGGCATTGCGGGCTTTCCCACGTGTCGCTTTAACGGCCGAAGAATGGGCCCAAGTTCGAAATGGGGTCTTCTTGGAATTGAATCAAACTGCCCCTAAAGTCAGTTTGGCTTACGAAGGCCACATCAAGGCCCTTTACCAGTTAATGGACGGGAAGAAAAATGTTTATCGGCCCGATAAAATGTTTTTACAAAATGAAGGCGTTGCAGATTAGAAAGGAAGGCACGAGGTTTTGCAAACAATCACTTTAATTCACCCTTATCCGCACAGCCGGATTCCGAACGAGCCGGTCGTGCTCGCACTTGGCTTTTTTGATGGTGTTCATAAAGGACATCAAGCCGTCATCAATCGGGCGAAACAGATTGCCATTGCTAAACATGAAAAATTGGCCGTTTTGACTTTCGATGTGCATCCGGCGGTTGGTTTTCGCAACGTGCCGGCGGATGAAGTCCAGTACTTGTCGACATTGACACGCAAACAAGCACTGATGGCGGCCTTAGGAGTCGACCTGCTCTATGTGGCCCAGCTGAACGCGGGCTTTAAATACCAGGCACCGCAGGCCTTCGTTGACAATTATATTGTCGGGCTGCATGCCAATGTGGTTGTGGCCGGGTTCGACTATACGTATGGGCGTCCGGTTGAAAAGGCCGATATGGCCGCCTTGCCGGTCTATGCCCATGCTCGTTTTGAAATCGTCACGGTTGGCGAAGATGACGATGCCCAAGGCGAGAAGGTCAGTTCGACCCACATCCGGCAGCTGCTCGACCACGGCGATGTCGCCGGTGCCAACGCTTTATTAGGCTACATTTATTGCACGACTGGGACGGTCGTGCATGGCGAGCAGCGGGGCCGTGAACTAGGCTTCCCGACAATCAATATTGACACGCCGCATGCGGAACGGCTGCCGAGCATTGGCATTTATGCCACCAAGGTCCAAGTCAAAGACCAGTGGTATATGGGAATGGCTTCAATCGGCCGCAATGTGACCTTTGGACCCAATCGGCCGGTAACTGTTGAAATCAATCTCTTAGATTTTAAGGCCGACGTGTACGGGCAGCCTGTGCAAGTGGCGTGGTATCAATATTTGCGGGGCGAAGTCAAATTTGACGGCGCAGACGGGCTGATTGCGCAATTGAAACGTGATGCCCAGCACACACGGGACTATTTTCAGAAATTAGGAGGGAGCCAGAAGGATGGCCGGAGCATATATCCACATTCCGTTTTGTGATCATATTTGTTACTATTGCGATTTTAACAAGGTTTTCATCGAAGGCCAGCCCGTTGATGATTATGTCGACATGCTGATTCGTGAGATGAAAATGGTCATGGAACGTTATCCAGGTGAGAAGGTCGAAACGGTTTATGTCGGGGGTGGGACGCCGACCAGCTTGACACCAGCCCAATTGACACGTTTGATTGCGGGCATCCATCGGTACCTGCCTTGTGACGGCGAATTTACTTTTGAAGCAAATCCCAATGATCTGCTGACGACGGATAAACTGCAAGCGTTGAAGGACGGCGGCGTTAATCGGCTCAGTATCGGGGTGCAATCGTTTGATGATCGCATTCTCAAGAAAATCGGGCGGACGCATACGAGTGCCGATGTTTACAAAGCGATTGAAAATGCACGCCAGGTGGGGCTGGACAATATCAGCATCGATTTGATTTTCAGATTGCCCGGCCAGAGTGTTGAAAATTTCACGGATAGTCTCGACCAAGCAATCGCACTCGATCTGCCGCACTATGCGACCTATTCGTTGATTTTGGAACGCAAGACGGTCTTCTGGAATATGCAGCGCAAAGGGCGTTTGCATTTGCCGACGCAGGAAGTCGAAGCGGAAATGTACCAGCTGGCAATCGACAAATTTAAGGCTGCTGGCTTGCATCAATATGAAATCAGCAACTTCGCCAAGCCAGGCATGGAATCGCAGCACAATCTGCTTTATTGGCAGAATAAGAAGTACTTTGGGTTTGGTGCCGGTGCATATGGCTACATCGGCAAGGATCGGTATCACAATTTTGGCCCGATTCAGCAGTACTTGACACCGCTGCATGACCACAAACTCCCGGTGATCGAACATCATATTCTGCCGATCTCCGAACAGATTGAAGAGGAAATGTTCTTGGGCCTGCGAACGCGTTATGGCGTTTCAATTGCGCACTTTCAGGATAAATTCAAATTATCGATTGCAGAAGTTTATGGGCAGACCGTTCCTGATTTAGTCAAGAAAGGCTTGCTGAGGATTACACCTGATGAACGAATCGTCCTGACTGAAAAGGGCAAGTTTTTGGGCAATGATGTCTTTCAAGAATTCTTGCTGGATGAACAGGAGCTCATTTAAAGATTACGCCAAATGCTGGACGGTGTTTTGACTAAAATGAAAACGACTGACTTGGTTTGAAGTCAGTCGTTTTTTAGTCGGAGTCAAAATGTGGCCAAAGTCGGAGGGCAGTGTGTCTTTGATTTGCTAGACTGATGAAGTGGTCGTGAATGTCTTGGCAGCGTCACGGTCAGGTTCATGCTCAAACCGTTTCTGGTCACACTTTAAACGCGTTCGCAAATATGGAAAATTTCATGTAACGAACTGATTCGTGAATTCAGAAACCGAATTCGATGGGTCAGACCCGTTAAGACGCCGTTTTTTAAACGCACTTGCGCATGCTCTTTTTAAAATTAGCACTCTTTCTACTTTTCTGCTAAAAAGTTGCGTAAATCCCTTGACTTCTTTTACAGGGGTGGTATATTTAAACATGTAGTTAGCACTCATACGTATGAAGTGCTAAAGAAGGTGGTTAGATGCTGACCAAAAGACAGCTCTTGATTTTGAAAGAAATTATTCGTCTTTTCGCAGACACTGGCCAACCCATTGGTTCCAAAACCTTGATGAAGGCACTTCCGATCCATGTTAGTTCGGCAACAATTCGAAATGATATGGCCGTTTTGGAAGAGGAGGGTTACATCGAAAAGATGCACTCTTCGTCCGGACGGATTCCTTCTATGAAGGGATATCGGTTCTACCTCGATCATCTGGTGGAACCAACCGCCGCTACTCCTCGGGATTATGAAGTGATTCAGAAATCCTTCCAGCAGCACTATCACAAACTCGATGAAATTGTTGACCAATCGGCCAAAATTTTGTCGGATTTAACCAGCTATACGGCGATTACACTGGGACCTGAAGTCAAAGATACAACGTTGACGGGGTTCCGGTTAGTGCCACTTGGCGATTACCGTGTGATGGCGATTCTGGTTACCAGTGCCGGTACCGTTGAATCACAAGTGTTTAGTATTCCGCAAAGCCTAACGAGCGAGGAACTGGAAAAGGCGATCCGGATTGTGAATGATAATCTGGTGGGCCTGCCGCTGACGGAAGTGGCCAGTCGTTTGAAAGACGGCGTGCCGCAAGTCCTGATGCAATATATGACCTCACCAAGTGGCTTCCTTGATATTTTCGAGGATGTGTTAAAACAGGCCGCCCAGGAACATTATTATGTGGGCGGACGTTTAAATCTGCTGAATTACCTAGCAGACAAGAAGGATGAAGATATCGACCAGCTGAAATCGGTCTATGAAATGATCGATCAGTCGGATTCGTTGGCAAACCTGCTGAATGTTTCGACGCAGGATCAGTTGCCGAATTCATCCATTCGGGTCCGGTTAGGTGATGAAATGAGCGATTCGCTCAAGAATTTCAGTTTGATCACAGCCAATTATGATCTGGGTGAACATGGGCAAGGCATGGTGGCTCTGTTGGGGCCGACCAGCATGCCGTATTCACGAATGATTGGTTTGTTAGACGTTTTCCGAGAGGAACTTGCGAAACGGTTAACGGATTATTATTTCCATTATCCGAATCATTAACCTAAAGGAGGGGTGACATTGGCCACAGAAAAAGACAATGCATCCACGGATGCAAAGGCACAAGTTGAAAAGTTGAATCGTGAAAATCTGCACGAGCTGAGTCAGGATGAAAACGAAGCCGCTGCAGATGAACAAGATTTACAAAAAAAGCTGGATGACACGGAAGATCAGTACTTGCGTGCCGCCGCTGAAATTAAGAATATGAATGCGCGTTTCAAGCGTGAGCAAGAGCAAACTGCTAAGTACAGCGGTCAAAAGTTAGCCACAGCCATTTTACCGGTTGCAGATAACTTGGAACGGGCCTTACAGACCGAACCGACCGATGACAGCAGCAAGCAATTGCACAAAGGGGTTGAAATGATCTATCAACATTTAGTCCAAGCATTAAAGGACAACAATGTGACAGCAATCGATGCCGCCGGTGTTAAATTTGATCCGAAAATCCACCAAGCCGTTCAAACGGTACCAGCGGATAAAGATCATCCGGCTGACACGGTCACTCAGATTCTGCAAAAGGGCTATCAGCTCAAGGATCGGGTCATTCGCCCAGCGATGGTAACTGTCGCACAGTAAACGACGTGCTGCGTTACTGATCTGAACAGCAGATAAATTTTGTGTGTTGTTCAGATCAGTAACGCTGGTCACATCAAGTTACGAAATTTAAAAATATTGACTAAAAAAGAAGGTTGAATCTATGAGTAAAGTTATTGGGATTGATTTAGGGACTACAAACTCAGCTGTCGCTGTTCTTGAAGGCGGCGAGCCAAAGATCATCACAAATCCAGATGGCGGTCGGACCACTCCTTCCGTTGTCGCATTCAAAGATGGTGAAATTCAAGTCGGTGATGTTGCAAAGCGTCAGGCAATTACTAACCCTGACACCGTTTCATCCATCAAGCGTCATATGGGTGAAGAGGGTTACACCGTTAAAGTCGGTGATAAGACTTACACACCACAACAGATTTCAGCGATGATTTTACAGTACATCAAGAAATTCTCTGAAGATTATTTAGGCGAACCCGTGACAGATGCTGTCATCACTGTTCCAGCTTACTTCAACGATGCACAACGTCAGGCAACTAAAGATGCCGGCAAGATTGCTGGTTTGGATGTCAAGCGGATTATCAACGAACCAACGGCTTCCGCTTTAGCTTATGGCTTGGACAAAGCAGCTGATTCTGATGAAAAGATTTTAGTTTATGACCTTGGCGGTGGGACATTCGATGTTTCCATCCTTCAATTAGGCGATGGCGTCTTCCAAGTACTCTCCACAAACGGGGATACTCATCTTGGCGGCGATGATTTCGACCAAGCAATCATGAACTGGTTAATCGAAGGCTTCAAGAAGGATAACGGCATTGACTTATCCAAGGATAAGGTTGCTTTGCAACGCTTAAAGGATGCTGCTGAAAAGGCGAAGAAGGACTTATCAAGTGCGACGAGCACCCAAATTTCCTTGCCATTTATTTCAGCCGGCAAAGATGGACCATTGCATTTGGATGTGACCTTAACACGGGCCGAATTCAACAAATTAACATCTGACTTAGTTGAACGCACTAAGATTCCAGTTGACAAAGCGTTAGCAGATGCTAAATTACAAGCTTCTGACATTGATAATGTCATCTTAAATGGTGGTTCGACACGTATTCCTGCTGTTCAGGAAGCTGTCAAGAACTGGATGGGTCAAGATCCAAATCATTCCATCAACCCTGATGAAGCCGTTGCCGATGGTGCTGCCATCCAAGGCGGGGTTATTTCCGGTGATGTGAAGGATGTTGTCTTACTCGATGTTACCCCATTGAGCCTTGGGATTGAAACCATGGGCGGCGTCTTCACAAAGCTGATCGACCGCAACACAACAATTCCAACCAGCAAGTCACAGGTCTTCTCGACTGCTGCTGATAACCAGCCAGCCGTTGATATCCATGTCTTGCAAGGTGAACGTCCAATGGCCGCCGATGATAAGACATTAGGTCGTTTCCAATTAACAGACATTCCAGCTGCACCACGTGGCATCCCTCAGATTGAAGTTAAATTCGATATTGATAAGAACGGGATTGTTAACGTCTCGGCCACTGATCTTGGGACTAAGAAAGCCCAGAAGATCACAATCAAGAGTTCGTCAGGTCTTTCCGATGAAGAAATTGACCAAATGATGCAAGAAGCTCAGGAAAACGCCGATGCTGATAAGAAGCGCAAAGATGAAGCCGATTTGAAGAACGATGTTGACCAAGCCATCTTTACAGCTGATAAGACATTGAAGGAAATGAAAGGTAAAGTTTCCGATGATGATCTGAAGAAGGCACAAGATGCCGAAGAAGCTTTGAAGAAGGCGCAGCAAGAAAATAACTTGGACGATATGAAGGCCAAGAAAGATGCTTTGAATGATCAGATTCAAACTTTGAGTGTTCAAATGTATCAAGATGCTGCTAAGCAGCAACAGGCACAGCAAGACAACGGCCAAGCAGCAGATTCGTCAGCAAGCGGCGATACAAAGTCGAGTGATGATGGCAGTACCGTTGATGGCGACTTCAAAGACGTCAGTGACGACGACAAGAAGTAATCTGTGTCATTAAAAAAGCCAAGGCCCGGTTTGACTGGACTTTGGCTTTTTGTTTGAAATACGTTATGATAGGTACAAATGAAGATTGTGATGGAGGGCTGTCATGGCTGAGGAAACAGATTATTATAAAATTCTCGGTGTCGAAAAAGATGCCTCACAGGATGACATCACCAAGGCGTATCGGAAGATGTCCAAAAAGTATCATCCGGATATCAACCATGAACCTGGTGCTGAGGAAAAATTTAAAAAGATCAATGAAGCTTATGAAACATTAAATGACCCCCAGAAACGGGCGGCTTATGACCAATATGGTTCAGCCGGCCCACAGGGAGCTGGTGGTTTCGGTGGTTATGGACAACAAGGTCAAGGATTTAGCGGACAAGACTTTGGCGGTTTTGGCGGCGGTGCCGGCGGCTTTGACGATATCTTTAGCCAATTCTTTGGTGGTGCTGCTGGTGGTCAGCAGCAAACGGCCAATGCACCTCGACAGGGCTCTGACCTCCAGTATCGGATGGATTTGAGCTTTGAAGAAGGGGTCTTCGGAAAATCAACGACGATTTCCTATAACCGTGAAGAAACTTGTCCAACTTGTGATGGGAGCGGCGCCAAGCCTGGTACCTCACCGGTTACTTGTCAGAAGTGCGGCGGCTCCGGTTATATCGAAGTCACTCGCAATACCCCATTAGGCCAGATGCGTTCGCGTCAGGTCTGTGATGTTTGTCATGGGACTGGTAAAGAAATCAAGGAAAAGTGCCCAACTTGTCACGGTAGCGGCCATGTTCAGAAGCAGCATCGTGTTGAAGTGAAGGTACCAGCCGGTGTTGAAGACGGTCAGCAGATGCGTCTGCAGGGCCAAGGCGAAGCCGGAACGAATGGCGGTCCTTATGGGGATTTGTTCATCATCTTCCGGGTCGCACCCAGCAAGGAATTTGAACGTGATGGTGCCGAAATTTATTTGAAGGTGCCGATCAGCTTTGTTCAAGCAACTTTAGGCGATGAGATCGAAGTCAATACGGTTCATGGACCGGTTAAGATGAAGATTCCAGCCGGCACACAGACCAATACGACTTTCCGCTTGCGTGGAAAGGGTGCACCACGTCTGCGTGGTAACGGGAATGGCGATGAAAAAGTGACCGTCAATGTTGTCACACCAAAGAAATTGAACGGCAAACAAAAAGATGCTTTGAAGGCCTTTGCGATGGCCAGCGGCAGCGATGTCGCCCCGCAAAAAGGTAAGAGCAATTTCTTCGAAAAGCTCAAAAAAGCCATTAACGGTGATGATAATTAGTATTTTTCGTTGAAAACTGTTTTAAAAGAGACTATGGGAAACTTTGGTTTTCTCACGGTCTCTTTTTGGTATAATAGACACAATAGATTTTTGTCAGAAAGAAAGTAGGTTAAACGATGGATCACGAACAAATGAAAGAGCGCCAAAAACACATTCGCAATTTTTCAATTGTGGCCCATATCGATCATGGTAAGTCGACACTGGCCGATCGCATCTTGGAAATGACCGATACGATCCCAGAACGGGAAATGAAAAATCAGGTCCTCGATAACATGGACCTCGAACGGGAACGTGGGATCACAATCAAATTAAATGCGGTCGAATTGAATTATCAAGCCGATGATGGAGAAACGTATATCTTTCATTTGATCGATACGCCCGGACATGTCGATTTTTCGTATGAAGTTTCACGCTCTCTCGCCGCTTGTGAGGGTGCATTGCTGGTGGTCGATGCGACACAAGGCGTACAGGCACAAACGCTCGCTAACGTCGATTTAGCGATCGATGACGACCTTGAAATTATTCCAGTCATCAATAAAATCGATCTGCCGTCTGCCGATGTTGATCGGGTCAAAGAGGAAATCGAAGAAATGATTGGTTTGGATGCTTCTGACGCTGCTTTAGCCAGTGCTAAAACCGGTTTAGGTGTCCATGACATTCTCGAAAAGATCGTGCATGAGATTCCGGCACCAACTGGGGATCTGGATGCGCCGTTAAAAGCATTAATTTTTGACTCTGTTTACGATAATTATCGGGGCGTCGTCTTGAACGTGCGTGTCAAAGAGGGCACAATCAAGGTTGGCGACAAGATTCAGATGATGAGCAATAACAAGCAGTATGAAGTGACTGAAGTCGGGGTCATGTCACCGAATGCCGTTCAGCGGGATGAGCTGGAGGCTGGTGATGTTGGTTATGTGGCTGCTTCGATTAAAAATATTGAAGAAACACGTGTCGGGGATACCGTCACCTCTGCCATTCATCCGGCTAAAGAACCATTGAAGGGCTATCGCAAAATCAATCCAATGGTTTATTCGGGGATGTATCCAGTTGATAACGCTAAGTTCAACGACCTTCGGGAAGCCTTAGAGAAGCTCAAGCTGAACGATGCGGCCCTTGAATTTACGCCTGAAACTTCAAAAGCGCTGGGCTTCGGTTTTCGAGTCGGCTTTTTGGGATTGCTGCACATGGATGTCGTTCAGGAACGGCTCGAACGGGATTATGACCTTGAGCTGATTATGACGGCGCCGAGTGTCGATTATCATGTCGAATTGACCGATGGCACTGAAAAAGTGATTCAGAATCCATCCGAAATGCCGGATATGTCAACCGTCAAAGAAATTCAGGAACCCTACGTCAAAGCCCAAATTATGGTGCCGAACGATTATGTCGGTGCCGTGATGGAGCTGGCTCAGGCCAAACGGGGCGAGTTCGATACGATGGAATACCTCGACAAATACCGGGTCAATATCGTTTACGAAATGCCATTGTCGGAAATTATCTTTGATTTCTTCGACGATTTAAAATCACGGACCAAAGGTTATGCCTCGCTCGACTACGAAATCGATGGCTACCGGACGAGTGATCTGGTCAAGATGGATATTCTCCTAAATGGGGATCCAGTCGATGCCCTCAGTTTTATTGTGCATCGTGACTTTGCGTACCAACGGGGCAAAGATGTCGTCAACCAGCTTAAGAAGACGATTCCCCGCCAGCAGTTTGAAATCCCAATTCAAGCAACGATTGGCAACAAAATTGTCGCTCGTGCGACCGTTAAAGCCTATCGGAAGAATGTGCTTGCCAAGTGTTATGGGGGGGATATTACCCGGAAACGGAAGCTGCTTGAAAAGCAAAAAGCTGGTAAGAAACGGATGAAGGCCGTTGGGAGTGTCGAAGTCCCGCAGGAAGCCTTCATGGCCATTTTGAACATGAATAGTGAAGACAGAACCGGTAAATAGAGAGAACTACAGAAGGTGGATTTTACCTTCGTAGTAGTTCCTCCGCAAGGGCAGCTAGGTATTGACGTCGTTTAGAAAACACGTCAATACCAGATGCCTACTGTGATGCTTAGCTTTCATTTCACAAACTTTTTACCCATTTGTCTACATTTTGAAGCTCACTGATTAGATGAATTTTGCTATTTGTCTACGGTGGGCTTTTTTGTTTTGCCGACGTAGCCTCATTTTTTTGTTATTTTATTTTGAATTGCTTCTATTATTCAATAGCTGGCCTTAGTTTTTGGGTGTGGCCAGTTTATATGAAAACCATCAGTAGGATGATTGACTTCATACACGATTCGTGTTTAAATGACAATATAAAAGAGGCAGGATGTATGCAACACACCCTACCTCCAGCACAAGCTCAGTGCGAATATGCCGACTAACCTTTGTGGTTAGTCTTTTTTAGTGCCACGTAAATGCGTGCAAAATTAATTGCCGCTCGTGACAGGATATACACGCAAATTGCGAAATTGATCGCGTTTTGCATGGGCCTATTCGCTTTCTACCTAGATTGTGCACCGCCATCACCCCTTTGCTCATTATGGGTGTGAATATGGGGTTGCACGTTGCCTGTGAGATTGGTTAACGGTGATCAAGCCGTTCCAATCCAATTGCAGTATATCGAAGTAAGCTAGAATAATCTATACATAATGAGGCGTCCAGTAAGGGGCGCTTTTTTGACACATCAATAAACTATTTGCTAATAGATACAATAATGCCGGATCTGATTGAATTTTTACAGAGGTGAACAGAACGGTATCAACAGGGCATTTCGATTAGAAGCCATCATGGCCACTTTGAACATAAATAGTGAAGACAGAAGCAGTAAATAGATATTTCTAGCTTTCATTGCACAAACTTTTTGTCGATGGAAATTTTTGCGTCGACAAAGGGACAGGACATTTCGGACACACCCTGTCCCAGTAATCCTTGTGGTTAGTTTTCCTTGATTGTTTCTTTTAATTCTTGTTTGTAGTTCTCTAATGCTTTTTCCAAATTATTTTTTGTAATAATCATGCTATCTGGCACTTTTTTCATATCATCAGAGAGATTTTTCAAGTCGAGGTCTTTGTACAATCTTAAACACCGCACAAATTTATCGAACCGAAATTCGCTGTCTTCAAAACTTTCCATATTGTCTTCGTAGCTTTTTTCAGAAATATCACTGGCAATAAAAGAAGCAACCATGGCCGAGATTGAAGTGCTTAAACTATTAAATTGATCAACTACTTTTTTGGCGATTTCAATCGTTTGAGATTGATTTTTATAAGCAGCACCCTCTGTAATTTTAATTTTATTCAGGCGATCAATCTTATGAATAACAACGCCGATGTTTTCTTTTGATTTGATGATGTCTTGCTGATGTTCGTGTTGTGCCTGCCGATTGATTTCCATCTTTGCAATTCGATAGGCAACATAGCCGCCAATCAGCGCTCCCAGTGCATTTGCGACAATATTCCAAATAACATCCATTTTTCCCGACTCCTTTATGTAACTCAAATCAATGTAAGTGCTTACTTCTTTATTTTAATCCGAAAAACGCCGCTTTAAAATAGGCAAAATAAAAATGGAACTGCACTGAGTTCCATTCATTAAACTAACGTCGTGTCACTGTACCGTCTGGATAGACATAGTAGTCGAGCTCGATGCGGCCGTCATCGGGATTGGTGTAAGAACCACGCACCCAATAAGCGTCGTTATTGTCACCGCCAAGCATATCAGAGGAATCATCACTCATGAAGCCCCAAGTAACGGGTTTACCATTGTAAGTGTCGCCGATTTTGCTTTTGACGAGATCGGCAGCTTGCTGGCCACTTGTGACTGTGCTGTCAGTCTGTGCCGCAGACGAAGACTGTGCGGCTTGAGAGGATGCCTGAGCGGCTGAACTGGAGCTACTAGCGGCTGCTGCTTGTGCGGCGGCCGCAGAAGAGGCTGATTGGCTCGCTGCAAGCGCCTGTGAGGAACTGGCCGCTGCTGCAGAACTGCTTTGTGCGGCAGCTTGGCTGGCTGCCGAGCGACTTTCAGCAGCTGCTTTCTTCTTGCTGGCGGCTTTAGCACGTGATTCGGATTGCCGCTTTTGTTTGGCGATTCGTTCAGAGTGTGATTTGGATGAAGAACTGTCTTTCTTGGTGGTCGTTGTATGATTGCCACAGGCGGTTAGCGTCAGTACGGCAAGAACCGCCACGCCGAGTGTCATTCGTTTTTTCATTTTGTATCCTCCAAAATAGTTTTTTAACACGAACTTTATTTTAGCGGATCGGATGTACCAGTTAAAATGTGGACCACTGTCATCCTGACATTAAAAAAGCCGTGCCTGAAGCACAGCCGATTATCTTAATATTTGACGGATTGAATCTGACAATGAAGTAGATGTTTGATGATAAATTTTGTGATAGAGGACTTTCTAGCGTTTGGCCCGACGATAGCCGGCCGCTTGAGCGTCCGTTTCAGTATCGAAAAAGACGGCATTAGGCGATTTACAGGCACTGGTGTAGCTCTTTTGAGTGCTGTCATGATAGATATGGGTGTTCTGATTGCCGACAATTTGAGCAACGGGAACGGTCGCTTCAGGTTCGAATAAATCGGCAGCGGTGTCCGGGACAGCTGGGGCGCTCGTCGTTTCTTGAGTTGGTGCAGAGACGGTAGCGGCGACTTGGGTCATCAGCGGGACCTGCCGTTCGTAGGTCGGGGCCGGCAGCCGTTTTGGCTCAGGTGCCTTAGGTTCCGGCCAATAATCGGAGACGACATGACGGTCGAGCCAGCGGGTCAAACCTTTAAAGCCGACAAAGGCAAGGGTGGTGCCCAGCAAAATTCGGGTGAGCCATTTAAAAAAACGTTTCATCGTTTAGAAAACCTTCTTTATGGATTGATTTCAATTTAATGATAACAAATTCTGCGGATAGTTACGAATTATTTGCGAAAAAGAAAGCGATAAAAATTGCTATTTAGCGGGCAACCTGTTATGATGACTTAGATGTATTTATTATGACGTAAACCTATCTTGTCTTTGTTTCATGAACGATGCAAATAGAGTTTGAAATGGTGAATGCAAAATTTATATTTACTCATGGAGGTTTTCGAACATGGAACAAGGTACAGTTAAATGGTTTAATCCGGACAAGGGTTATGGTTTTATCACTCGTGAAGATGGCAGCGATGTATTCGTACATTTCTCAGCTATCCAAGGCGACGGCTTCAAGACTTTAGACGAAGGTCAAAAAGTTACATTTGATGTCGAAGAAGGTAACCGTGGCTTACAAGCTACTAACGTTACTAAGGACTAATTTAATCCTTGAAGAAAGGCGCTCATGCGAGCGTCTTTTTTTTATATAAAAAAGGCCGTGATGGAATCCATCGCGGTCTTTTAAAATTCAAATCTATTTGGTGAAGGTGTAGCTTTCGCTTCCGCCGTTCGTCAAGGTTAATTGATTGCCGTCCAAAATCAGCTTGTAGGATGTGCTGGTTCCATCACTGTTCTGGAAGCTCATGTTGTAAGTATTGCCACCGTGACTAGAGATCGAATAGGTCCCTGTTGTGGTCTTGTCGCCAGTGTTCAAGGTAAATTTATTCGCATTTGTGAATGAAACGGACTGATTGCTGCTGTTGGACCAGTCGCCGACAAAGGCTGTATCAGATGTCCGCTGTGTGGTTTGACTGCTGGAATCAGTAGCAGTCGTCGAGCTGCTGGCTGCTTGCGAAGAAGCATCAGAAGCGGCTGACGAACTCGATTGATTCGTGGCAGAACTGTTTGAAGTACTGCTATTACTGCTTTGCGAAGTACTATCGTTCGAAGAAGCGGCCTCAGATTCGGAGCTTGCGGAACTGCTCTTCTTGGAAGCGGCTTTCTTTGAACTCTTCTTCGCTTTTGAAACCTTGCTTGAACGGGCTTGGCTTGATTCGCTGCTCTTGGAACTGGTTTGAGCACCGCCGCAAGCTGAAAGTAATAATAGTGCGGTCACACCAAGACCTAAAGCAAAATTCTTTGTTTTCATGATGACAACTCCTCCTAACCATCTTTCTACTATTTTAACATAAAAAGATTGATTGCGACGGAGCGACTCAAACCCTTAACGCTTTTTTAAGCTTGAATACCAACGGCGTATTTACGCAGGTTATAACTGTTTTCAAACTTTTCACTGCTGATCCAGTAGGTCGTTCCATTGCTAGGGTCAACGATATGATACCCTTCCTCAGGAGCGTAGCCATCGAGCAAGACAGTATGAAAATTAACAATACCGATTCCCCAGTCGTAACGCCGGAATTCAGGCCAGTTGAATTTCAAGGGCGCCCAAATAATAATCGGCGTTGCCTTCACGAGCGCAGCCTGCAATTGCAGCGGTGTTTTGCCGCTAAGATTGACGACATCATCAGTGTAGCGGCGGAGCCATTCAACCAGCGGCTTGGGCAGAATCGTTGCACAAGCATCTGGAGTTTCTGCAAAAAGATTCCCGCTGAAACCATGATGTGGGTCATGGTCAGCGGCAATGGGCATCGTAGTAATGAATTGATCGAGCGTTGTGTTTAACAAAATCCCTTGGTAATGGAGTGCAGCCAGTGCACAGGCGGCTTCATAGCCATCGGTCAGTTTATAGGCGCGTTGGTCGATCGGTGTCACGCCAAGTGTTTTAGTAAGCAATTGAATTCCTTCTATCGGCGTATTTTTAATAAGTCTAGTTTAGCCAAAAAAGTCCGGAAGTACAAAGAAAAACACTTCTCCCCAAAGGTGTTTGCAGCCGTGTATACTAGAATTGAGAAGGTGTGGAAATGGCAAAACAATATGTGTTTGATATTGAAAGTTTAAAGCATGATGATTTGGTCACCTTTATGACACTCGATCGGCAGCAAATTGCGATTTATCATAAAGGACAAGCACAACTGCCGGCGGGTGATTATCAATTATTGCCAGATGCACAGGCACTAAATGATTTCGTCAAGGATGCCGTTTTAATCAGTTTTAACGGCCATCAGTACGATGACTATGTTCTTGCACCCATGCTGGCCGATGCGACGCCAGAGGACGTGCGAGCCGTCTCTGATAAGATTATTCACAGCCATGGACAGACGTTCCGGCTGCATCTGCCCCGCATCGCCAATATCGACCTTGATACCCATGCCGACGACCACCGCTGGTCATTGAAGTCGCTTGAAAGCCAGATGGGGTTGAACATCGAAGAAACGGCCATCGATTTTAATCGTGAAGCGCCACTAACGGCGGACGAATTGGCCGCTGAGGTGCATTATAATATCAACGACGTTAAGGCGACCGCCGCCGTGTATGCAATGCGGCGGCCCAACTATTTCGATGCGAATGCCGCCTTGATCAAAGCATTTAAGCTGCCCCGAACGGCCTATAACTGGGGGCAGGGTGCTTTAGTCCGCAATGTTTTAGTGCCGGCGAAAGAACCTGCAATTCCAAAGTGGCCGGCCTATGAAACACATTATTGCGGCGAACAGATGCTGAATCGGCTGCCAGAAATAGTTCGCACAGCCTACCAGGCCTATTTTAATGGCGCTGCTTTTCCCAAAGTGATTCCAGTCGAATTAGGCCGTTGCGAACTCGATTTCAGTTTAGGCGGTTTGCATGGGGTGACCGCTCGATCGCAATATCAAGATGTGCAGCGAGTTGATATTCAGTCGATGTACCCGACGCTGATTATTCAAACGAATGCGCTCGGTGATGCGGCGACACAACGATATGCGGCCATTTACAAACAACGGCTGCAGCTGAAGGCGACTAATCCGAACGATCCGCTCAATACGGCCTTGAAACTCGTTTTGAATCGGACCAGCGGCTTGATGGATGCGCGTTTCGAACAAAAAGTGGCCAACCCATTGGGAATGCGTTCGCTGCGAATCATTGGCCAAGCAGTTACCTATGAATTGGCCGCCGAGCTATATCATGCTGGGTATCAGCTGCTCAACGTCAATACAGATGGTTTGTATTTTACGGGCGCCGGCAATGGCACCGCCCAATTATTGATTGCGAATTGGGAACAGCGTTATCACTTTACAACGGCACAGCAGCATTATCAGCGCCTAATCCAAAAGGACGTCAATAACTATTTCACACTGGACGATGACCAGCAGATTGCGGTTCACGGCGGCGATGTGGGTCGTTATTTCGGCTTCAATTATGAACGAGCCAGCCAGCTGCCGGCTATTATCGACCGAGCCATTGTGGACCACTTATTGTTCGACCAGCCGCTTGAAACCATTCTGAGTGAACGGCGGTCCGAACTGTTCTGGTTTGCCTTTAATGTCAAGGTTGCTAAAAATTATCAGTTTTTGACTGATGCAGATGGGACACACTACCAGAAAGTTGACCGGCTGTTTGCTGTGACAGACGGCAAATTATATCGGCAGGAAAATACGGACGGCAAGTCGGCCAAAATCCGGTCGCTGCCGGAAAGTGCGGCCATCGAGAATGCCAATTTGGAATCGGTTGCTCCGAATACTTTGGCCCTTGATTTACCGACATATCAAGCTTTAATCACGAAGCACCTGAAGGGGTGGCAGAAAAATTAAAGTAGATTGCGAACATACGTTTGCATTTTCTTAAAAAGCGTGTATACTAAGAGTCATAGAAGTCATCTAGACTCCTCAATTTCCCGATTTTTCGCCGTCAGATCGAACCAGTCTGATGGCGTTTTTGATACCCCAAAAGGGCCGCCCTCACAATTTGTGAAGGCGGCCCTTTTCGTTGGCCTTTTTTATAAAGCTTTTAAAATCGCTTGCGGCTGGGTAACCATTAGATAATGATTCGTCTTGGGAACGGTAATCAATTGGGCCCCTTCACCGGCAAGGTGCCAGGCCGACTGAACGGCGGCATTGTCGATCGTCTGTTCGAATTCGGAACGAATCAAGGTCGTGTGCTCCGGAAGGGCATAATGATGCCGCTGCAGATCGTTATAGACATGCAAATAAACGGCATCGAGCACGTGGTTGCTGTATTGTTCGTCCTGGCGGCGATAGTCATGGTACATGGCGATATAGAGGGCCTGCTGGCTGACTTCGTCGAAAGTCACACCACTGGCCCGCATGCCGCTGATTTGGGTCAGAATCGCCGCTGAGAGCAGATTGACGGTGTCAAACTGCGGCAAAGGAATCTCGGTGAGCGGATCTGGCAACAGGCGTGGATCGTGGTAGCCGCCGTCTAAGAATAGATAGTGGTCGGGTGTGATTTGTTTCTGAATGCTTTCGACAATCCAAGCGGCGATTCCGCTAGCGACGATCGTATACTGCTTGACTTGTAAAGCTTTGATCCAGTTGATGATGTCTTTTCCAAAACTAGCCACCGTTTGGGGGCCACGTGCGGCTGAATGACCATGGTAGCGAAAATCCATGGCAAAACAATTGGCGGTGGTGCAATTTCGCATCACTTGTGCATAAACCGTTTTATTGATCGCAAGGTCATGCAGAAAAAGAATGTTCTGGGTACTCTCATTATCTTTGGCGAGATAGCTCATTAAAAAATCTTGCGATAAAAAACTTTGTTCCGTAATCATTGCAACTGTCCTTCCCGTGTCCAACAATTTGTTGTACGCTTATCCTAATACGAGTTTAACATAAAGTATTTGATTAGAAAGATTAAAATTAAAGTAAGAAACGAGGAAAATAAAATGGAACGGATTCGAATCGAAGCGGTTCAGGGACCACGAGCTTCTTATTTAGATGATTTATTAGTCGGCGATGCTGATGTCCAGCAGATCGGTCATTATTTGAATCAGGGGGAACTCGATGTGGTCTACGTCGGAAACGAAAAGGTTGGGGTCGCCCAGCTGATTCCGATTGATGACAAAACAATCGAGTTAAAAAACATCGGAATTCATGCTAAATGGCAGCGGCGTGGGATTGGCGGCCAAGTGGTGCGTTATCTGATGCACCAATCGGCGGCCCATTATCAGACCATGCTGGTCGGAACAGCTAACAGCAGCATTGGCAATATTATTTTTTATCAGCGGCTCGGGTTTCGGATGTATGCCGTCAAACGGGGCTTTTTTGACCAGTACAGCGAACCGATTTATGAAAATGATATTCAGGCTCATGATATGCTGCTGTTTACGCAGAACCTGGCCGGCCGTTAACGGAGAAAGTTTGCTTGACCTGCAGGGTTCGATGACCCTAAAATGAAAGCAGAAAATCAGAGGATGTGAGTAAAATGTATGAAGCAGATTCACAGCGTTATCAGAAATTACCCATCCGGCGTGTTGGCGACACTGGGTTACAATTACCGGCTATTTCGTTAGGGTTATGGCATCATTTTACTGATACGGATCCGTATACGGACCGGCGGCAGTTGATTGACACGGCGTTTGATGAAGGTGTCTTCAGTTTTGACTGTGCCAATCATTATGGCAATCCATTCGGTTCGGCCGAACGGCTGCTTGGCCGGGTATTGGCGACCGATTTGAAACCGTATCGGCAAGAATTGGTGATCACGACGAAGGTCGGCTATGAAATCTTCCCAGGTCCATACGGGGTGATGGGGTCCCGCAAGTCGATCTTGCAGGGCATCGATGCCAGTTTAAAGCGGCTCAAGACCGATTATGTCGATATCTATTATATGCACCGGCTCGATCCGGACACGTCGCTCGAAGAAACGGCGGCCGCATTAGATCAAGTGGTCCGTGAAGGCAAGGCCCTTTATATCGGGGTCTCAAACTTCGAAACAGCTCAGGCAAAAGAAATGATTCGGCTGTTCAAGAAGCTTGGCACGCCGTTTGTTGTTGACCAAATGTCTTATAACATGATGAACCGCAACGTCGAAACAAGCGGTTTGATGTCGTTGCTGGAAGAAAACCATAAGGGAATCGTGGCTTACGGGCCGTTAGCAGAAGGCTTGCTGAGCGATCGGTACTTAAACGGCATTCCAGATACTTATCAGCCGCATCCGACCAACCAGGAGATTTTTAAGAATGGCAAGGGTGTTGTTGAAAAGAAACTGCAGCAACTAAATCAGATTGCCCAGCAGCGGGGGCAGAGCTTGTCGCAAATGGCTTTAGCTTGGCTGCTGCGGAACGAAGCTGTGGCGAGTGTCATTATCGGCACGACCAGCATTGCCCATCTCAAGGATGATTTGGAAGCGGGCAACAACCTTGAGTTCAGTGTCGATGAACTGACCCAGATTGATCATATTTTAAGTCTGACCAAATAGTGTGATTGGAGGACTGACAGCCGGTTCTCCTTTTTGATGGCTTCAATTCGCAAAACAGGAGGTTCACAAGCAGATGGAAAAAGAACAGTTAGCTGCCTATCAGGCACAAACCAAAAGTGTCACAGGGCGCTATTTTTATGCGGAAGTAAAAGCACAGCTGGATCATCATATGCCGGCTGGCAAACGGGTACTCGATTTTGGCAGCGGCTTAGGGATTACAGCTGATGTCTTGGCGTCTGATTTGGCGGTTACGGCGTATGAACCCGATGCTGATTTACGGGCCCACGCCGTCCATCAACACGATTACCAAACAATTGGCGGCGACTGGGCGGCCTTCAAACAATGGCTGACAGCACAAGCACCCTTCGACTTGATTTTATGTCACAACGTGCTTGAATACGTGCCGAATCCGTCCGAAGTAGCTGCCTTTTTAGGGACACACCTTGCCGATGGCGGCCGGTTATCGATTATCAAACAGAATCGGGCTGGTCGGGTTCTCAATGCGGCAATCGGGCAAGATGACGTCGATCAGGCACAAGCTGTTTTAGACGGTTCGCTAGCAGATTCGCCGTTCTTCGGCACGATTCATTATTATTCGAACGCCGATTTGCAGGTGTGGTTGCTGGGGACGAATACGAAACGGCTGGCGAAGCTCGGAATTCGCAATTTCTATGGGTTCCATGAACAGCCCTATACGGATGAAGCGCTGCAATTGGAGCTGGCGGTCTGCACAGAACCGGCCTATCGGGCGGTCGCTTATTATAATCACATCATTGTCGGTAAATAATTCTAAGAGGGAAGGCGACCTATTTAGGGAGCCCGAACTTTTTTTATTTATTCTTAAAAATAACATTTCGCATCGTTGAAACTCTTTTTAAACATGCTATAATATATTTAAAATAACAAATAGCTGTTTGGGGAGGCGACCATTGAATGAAATGGAATGGCAAAGTGGCTTCAATGCTCGCAACAACTGTGGCAGCCTTGTTTTTCATGGGAAAGACACCACAGAACACACAAGCCGCAAACAATAATGATAAGAAAATCATCGATGTATCTGAATGGCAGTACGATATCGACTGGGCCAAAGTAGCACCGCAAATCAATTTAGCAATTTTGCGGACCCAATATGGTTCGGAAGACAATAGCGATTATAAGTTAGATGATCGCTATGCTGAAAATGTGGCTGGGGCCAAGGCCAATAAAGTACCGTTCGGGAGTTATATGTTTTCAGAATTTGCGAGTGTTCAGGACGCCAAGAATGCGGCCGATAGTTTCTACAAACATGCTGATAAAGCCAGTAAATTTTATGTGCTCGATGATGAAAAACGAGCCGGCAGCGATCCAGAACAGGATTATATCAATGCTTGGGTTCAGGAAATGCGGACATTGACCAAGAAGAAACTGGTTTTATACACCTATACCAGTTATCAACAGGAAAACAATCTCGATGCATCGCAATTTGACGGCAAATGGATTGCAAATTACCAAAGCAATCCAGGCACCGATACCGCTGATTTATGGCAGTATAGTTCCGACGGCCATTTAGACGGGATCGATCAGGCGAAGGTTGACGTCAACCTGGCGAATAATAATACCGTTCGTGGTTGGTATTCCACCAAGAAAAGTTAACTAATTTTGTAAAAAATGGGAACGGGCAACCGTTCCTTTTTGATTTCCACCGTTTGCAGTCGAAAAGATATGGTAGAATATAGAAAACAGGCGGTCGTTGTTTTAGTGCGATCTTAGAAAAGCGGGTTTTCTAGATGATTTTTTTACTGATCTTAATGATTATTGTATTGCTGATTATTGACGGGCTGCAGCGGCGGCGCATTAAAACGCTGCGGGCATGTGTGCCGGTCAACGAGCAGCAATTGATCACAGATGCAACAGCTTTACTGACGACGATGGATGCTTCGACAGCCATCAAGCAGCTGCGGATGGATAATCCGGCTTTGGATTTAGTTCAGGCCCAGCGCATCGTCAAAAAAGCTCAGCAGGCTTAGTAGTAAGGAATGAGAAAATGACAAAACGAAAAGCACAGCAACAGGCGCTGTCACTGGCAACTTTTGTGATTGCGCTGGGCATTGTGCTCTATTTAGTAGCGCATTTATTTACAGCACCAGTTGGGGGCCAATTCTTGTTTATTCTTGGATTCATTGGTTTGGCCGACGGCGTTTATCTTTTTGTCTGGCAGCGCACGCAGCGAGCCATCAAAGTGCGCTATTATGCGCAGGCACTGAAATTGTCGCCGCAACAATTGGCGGACATGGGCGATACGCAGGCAGCGCAAAGTGCCTGGCGTGATATCAATGCCAAACTGCTGCCGCAATTAGAACAAATGGCGCAGAAAAAGAAGGTCGCTCCTTTTCAATGGGAACAATCATAAAATCAATATTAAAATTTAAATCAGCGGCGTTTCCCAGCAATGGAAGCGCCGTTTTGTTATTTTCTGACAGAAAGAACGCAGTCAATCCAATTGTATGCGCTTTAACGGAGACAAGGCGGCCGGATGGGAAAGGCAATGTGCTATAATACCAATAATGTTCAATTTTTTGGGGCAGGACAGCACTCGCTGCTGTCATATAAAAGCGCGCTTGTTTGGAGCGAACGCTAGGAGGAACTTCCTTTGAAACGAAGAAATTTATCGATGTTATCCGATCTCTATGAATTAACCATGGGGAATGGTTACTTGCAGGCAACCCCAGATCTGACTGGGTATTTTGATGTCTATTTCCGTAAGGTGCCTGATGATGGCGGGCTGGTCATTTTTGCCGGTCTGCAGCAGGTCATCGATTATGTGAACGATCTCCATTTTGACGATGAAGATCTTGCTTATCTGAAGAGTTTGGGTATTTTTAAAGATGAATTTTTAGCTTATTTAAAAGACTTTAAATTTAGCTGCGACATCTGGTCGATGCCGGAAGGAATGCCTGTCTATGCCAATGAACCGTTGATGACGGTACGGGGACCGTTAATCCAGGCCCAATTATTGGAAACGATGATTTTGAACACGGTCAATCATCAATCCTTGATTGCGACTAAGGCCCGCCGGATTACTCATGCAGCTGGTGACAAGCCGGTCATGGAATTTGGGGCGCGTCGTGCGCAGGGTCCGGATGCGGCCAATTACGGGGCGCGTGCTTCTGTCATTGGCGGCGCACAATCGACGTCCAATGTGATGGCTGGCCAGATGTTCGATATTCCAGTGGCTGGAACCATGGCCCATAGCTGGATCGAAACTTTCCCGACTGAATATGATGCTTTCCATACTTGGGCCGAATTATATCCGCATAACTGCGCCTTATTAGTCGATACGTATGATGTGCTCCATTCTGGTGTGCCGAATGCGATTGAAGTCTTCAAGGAATTGAAGGGTCAGGGTATCGAAGACCATATCGGCATCCGAATCGATTCCGGCGATATCACTTATTTGACGAAGAAGGCCCGTAAGATGCTTGACGATGCTGGCTTTCCAAATGCAACAATCACGATTTCGAATGCTTTGGATGAATGGGTCATTAAGACCGTTTTATCGGATGGCGCTCAGGTCGATGCTTTTGGAGTCGGCGAAAAGCTGATTACAGCCAAATCAGATGCTGTTTTGAGCGGTGTTTACAAGTTAGTGGCCACTGAAAAAGATGGGCAAATTACGCCGAAGATTAAGATTAGTGACAGTGTTGCTAAGACAACTGTCCCTGGGTTCAAGAACGTTTATCGGTTGTATAACGACGACGGCATGGCCTTTGCCGATCTGCTGACGCTGCATGATGAAAAGCTGCCGACTGAACAGCCGCTGCACGTCATGAATGCGAATCCGGAGAAAACGCATCGGCAGGCGACTGTCGACAACTACACGGCGGAAGATATTCGTCCGCAGATTTTCAAGAATGGGAAGCAGGTTTACCATTCACCATCTGTCCTTGAGATTCAAAAGTTCTCGAAGGAACAATTAGCCCGGCAGTGGGACGAAGTGAAACGCGTTACAAATCCTGACGTTTATAACGTTGATTGGTCGCCGCGTTTGGCGGAAGTTTCGGCCCGTTTGCTGGCGGAACGGTCTAAATAAGCGTCGAGACCTCTTTGCCATTTATTGCAGTGAAAGATGCTACACTGAATGGGAAAGAGGGGGCTTTAGAATGGATAATAATGTCAAAGGCAAAGTCGTTGTGATTACAGGTGCCACCAGTGGGATCGGTGAAGCCACTGCCCGTCTGCTAGCTCAGAACGGGGCCAAACTCTCTTTGGCTGCCCGGACTGAGGCACGTGTCAATGCATTGGTCAACGAACTTAAAGGCAAAGGGGCCGAAGTTATCGGCCAGGCCGTTGATGTTCAGCAGTACGACCAAGTCAAAACGTTAATTGAGAATACGCTCGATACGTATGGCCGCGTTGATGTTCTGTATAATAATGCCGGTGTGATGCCGATAGCACCATTACGGGACGGCAAACTTTCTGATTGGAACCAAATGATCGATACGAACTTGAAGGGTGTCTTGTATGGCATCAAGGAAGTGCTGCCGATCATGGAAAAGCAGAAGAGCGGTCAGATTATCGCGACTGATTCGGTGGCCGGCCATGTCGTTTCACCGAATTACGCTGTTTATAATGCAACTAAATTTGCCGTTCGGGCGTTGATGGAAGGCGTGCGTCAGGAAGAAAGTGCCGACCACAATATTCGGGCGACGATCGTCTCGCCAGGGGCGGTTGAAACGAATATTGCTGCTGCCACTTCTGACCAGCAGCTGAAAGCCCAAGTGACTAAGAACATTGAGGATTATGGGATGGATGCCGGCGCCGTTGCTCAGGCCGTTTTATATGCGATCGCTCAGCCGGAAGATATCAGTGTCAATGAAGTCTTGATTCGGCCGACCGCACAACACTAACGATTGTAAATGAAAAGCATTCGGAAATTTTCCGAATGCTTTTTTGCGGTTATTGATGAATGACGACTTTGGTGCCTACTGGCATATTTTCATTGATCCACTTGGCATCAGGCACAGTCAGACGAACACAGCCATGTGAATTGGCTTCTTTACCGAGCTGGTCGGCTTCCTTTTTCAGGAAATGCCCTTCTTGGTCGGTCGGAACACTATGGAACAGATAAACGCCATGATCTTTCCAAGAGGTCCAGTATTTAGCGCCTTCGCCGGATTGCTGGTTATAGAAGAACTTGCCCCGTTCTTTTTGAATGTGGAAGGTGCCGTTCGGAGTGCTGTGATCTTTCCCAGTTGAGGCATACATCGTATAGAGCACCTTTTTGCCATCTTTGATGTAAACCCGTTGCTTCTTTTGTGAAACGTCGATCCAAACCTGAGGATGTTTCTTTAAATTCGGATAGGCTTTTTGCTGGGATGGTTTGCGCCAGTTGATTGTTTTTTTAGTACTCGTTGCCTGAACAGTCTGTGTCAGCGGTTGAAGGAGTGCGCCAACGCAAAGCAGTCCGCAGAGCAGCACACGCCAAAACCATTTTTGTTTCAAGCCAATCGGCCCCCTTTACAAATCTGATGCACCTCTATTGTACATGAAAATTTTCTGAAAAGCGCGCTTAACAATCAAAGGATTCGCCTTTCGCGTTGAATGCCGGTATACTAAGAATAAAGAAGGGATTAAGATGACACAACAAACGGATGTCCTGACACACTTGACGGCATTATTTGAAGAAAAAATCACGGTCGCTGATTATCAAGATCGGTATGGTTCAGAATTGGCCTTGGATCACATCGGGCATCAGCTGACTAATTTTTCATTGGGTTATTTAGCCTATACGGCGGCCACCCATGAGAGTCCATTGGCAGTGCACCAGATTGAACGGTTAAGAACCGTTTTTTGGACGTTATTCGATCGCAAACCGGATTTGAATACAGTCCGGGTCCAAGCTGATGATGCGGGAATCGTCACCCTTAGTTACATTACCGAAACGGGTCCGAAACTGAATCATGTCCAGTCCTATAATTTTAAATTGGATCCGAGCGGTGCTTCTTATCCGCAGCAGGTGATTTTATAAAGCGGCGGCAAAAAACCGCTTTTTTGTGCTACACTGAGCTGAGGAAGAGAGGAACACGACATGGCGCAAAAAGAGCAGCATCAAGAAGAAACCGTTTATAATCCAGATGGCAGCAAGACGGTCGTTTTTGCCAACGATCCGCAACGGACTGCCGTTGAATATACGACGACGGTGCAATATCTCGATCAGGATGGGACAGCCGTTCGTCCAGAGCAGACTTATCAGACTCGGGTCGGGCACTGGCTGAACCTGCAGGCGCCGGCCGTTGCTGGTTATGTGATCGAAAGCGGGCGGATGCGCCGGCTGCAGGTCCGGCATGATCAGACAATCACCTTCCGGTACCAGCAGCTGCATCCGACAGTTGAAGTCCGCTTCGAATTCTTAAATGAGAAGGGCGAGCCGATTCATAAAGCCGTTGTGCGGGAAGAACCTTTGGATTCAACCTTGCATATTACAGCGCCGGCGATTGTCGATTATGATCTGACGGATGAAACGCAGCGGACAGTGACGGTCACGGCTAAAATGAGTCCGGAAGTTTTTCATTATCATCGGCATATAATCCCCTTGGAATTGAATATGTCGTTGGTTTCGAGTCAAATGATCGAAGCCATCAATCAATTTCGGGCTGAGAAACAGCTGTCGCAACTGACGATCAATATGCATTTGCAGACATTAAGCTACGTGCGCGCCGATACCCAGCGCAAAAATCATGTTTTAGACGATCATGAAGGCTTGCGGCCCTCCTTGCAAGTGGCTGGATACAAAGGGCAAGTCGCCGAAGGAATCGACCGCAGCTGGCTGGGCACAAGCGAGATTCAAACGGCGCAGCAGTTATTAGATCGCTGGCGGAAAGATCCGACTAAATATGCACAGCTGATTCAACCGGATTATGATGAAATCGGCCTGACGATTTTAGCCGATTCCGATGGTCGGCGTGAATGGGTCGCCGTTGAATACGGCACAAAAACGAAATAATTGAAAGATTGCAGTCAAAAAAATCGCCATCGCAAACTGGATGACGATTTTTTGATAGTCACTTTAAAGGATTGCCCCTTGTTCTTTAATCCGGCACAATTTGCCAATCAATTTCTGCCGCTGCGCATCGATTTCAATCATATTTTTCTGATCGTTATACCAGCGTTTATTGCTGTGGTCGGCATTCGGATCCATCTGAGCCGCCAGATGGGCTTCATGTTGCTGGCGTTTCATTTGGTTGAGTGCT
Source organism: Lactobacillus selangorensis (assembly GCF_001437205.1). GTDB lineage: Bacteria > Bacillota > Bacilli > Lactobacillales > Lactobacillaceae > Paralactobacillus > Paralactobacillus selangorensis. Next base: position 206,532 of record NZ_JQAZ01000001.1, read on the forward strand.
TGTAATTCTTTGACTAGCGGCTTGATCTGGTCGGCATAGATTTTCAGCAAATGAGTGCCGAAATAATCTTGCAGGGCCTGAACCCAATGGGCATGCGGCTTATCGAGGTAAGCATCGACTAAGGATTGCGGCAGACTGTTTTCGAGGTCGACTTGTTCAGCACATTGTGCCAGTTCTTCGGCGGTCGGATCGGCAATCAGCCAGGTTTCTTGTAAACGGGTTTTCTTCCATAAAATACGATGGGGTGATAAAATCAGTGCCACACAAGCGGCAAGGGCACATAGCAGACCGCTCCAGGCTTTGTTTTCGATCGGCAGTGTATAGACCAGTAAAATAATGGCCACAAAGAGCGGGCCAGTGCGAAAAAGGGTTAAGAGCGTCCAGAGAAAGAGTTCCTTGAGTGACATTTGTGCGACGTTTTCCTTATAAAACGAGAAATGTTTCATGATCGGCACCTCCAGTTGCTTTCGACGAATGTAAGTTTTCATTGCCGTTATTGTAAGGCCAAAAGCTTAAGAAGTGTTTAAAAAGGCATTATTACATTGGTGGGCACCAAAAAAGGATGACAGTTGAAAATGCTGTCATCCTTTTTAAATAGTCTTTTCAGACCGTAAAATCATTAAAATGTTTCACAAGCTAATCCGTCATTGCCCGGTGGTGCTGCGAAGCGGCAAGCGACCAGAAATCAGATTGCGAAATCTTTTGGTCGCCTTTACCGGTATAAGGATCGTTGTAAATCAGATTGTTACCTTGATAGCCGATCAGCAGAATTGCATGCTGACCGAAGCCGTGCATTTCGACCCAAGCGACGATTGGATGATCGTTTTTCAATTCGGTCTTCAACGTACTGAGCGAAGCACCGGACAGATCTTTGAAGCTGCCAAGGTTGTTTTCAAAGTAATCTTTCCAAGCCGGTGGATACATTGTATAACCGGTGTCATTGGTCGGATCGCCCCAGAAGCCAGTTTCGGGATCATCGGTATACGGAATCTCATTGGCAATTTCCAACGCTGAAACAGATTTGTTGCGGTACTGCATCAGCATGGCAACATCGGTAATCTCGCAGCCAGTCGGTAAATCAGGAAACTGCGAGAGCGGTTTGACTTGCATAATATATTTGGGTGCATCGGCAGCCGTTTGATCGGCAACCGGATCTTTAGTAGTCACTTTATTCTTACCGGTAAATTGAACCCACTTTTTCTTTTCAGCGGCAATCAGTTGTTTGAGAGAGATTGGGCTGCCTTTTTGCGGTTTGGACTGTGCAGTCGAAGCAGACTGGCTGGATGCAGTCGCCGCTTGATTAGAAGTTGGCTGCTGAACCACAGCTATCGTTACCCCGACGATCAGGACCGCCAGCACTAATCCAAACAGCCACTTAGGCCACTTGCGGTGCGGACGTGCATGTTTCATTGGCGCATATTGGCGAGGCCTCCTAGTTCGAATTCATCTACTCTAGTATGCCTCTTTTGTCAAGAAAACGGAATCGTTTTTGATAAAAATAATAATTATTTTTGTAACTTATGCAATGTACCAACGCCGTCCTGTTTAAACTGGTAGAGATAGCGTAAGATGTCATTACCGGCCGCTTCGTTGATTTCGCGAATGCGGCGGATGCCCATGCCAGTGGACATCATGTCCCGAAATTCAGGTTTGCCATGGGTATCAGTTGTGGTGTCCGCAAACCCTAAGATTGTTTGACCGCCATTCGTCGTCATACTCATAAACCAGTAATCAGTTTTAATCGTTTTGGTCGCTGGCAGGACCCAGATGCCTGGTTTGATTTGATGAAAGTGCTCATTTTTAAACGGGTATTTTTGGGCGAAAAGGTCGTTGATCGGCCGTTTTAACACCATTTCAATTTGTTCGAATTCGGGACTGTTCAAATCGATTTGTTGTGCCATTAAAAAAAACTTCCTTTTTTCATAAATTTTTGGTAAAAGGGATTGCAATTTAAGCCGGATTTAGTAAGCTATTGGGTGAGGTGAGAAGTGAAGATGGATTATCGCAACAAGACCATCCAACGGGTGATTCTGAGTTTACTGCCAGCGTTAGTGCTGCTCCTGATTGCAGCAGCTTGTCTATGGATTCGTTAAACATTAAATGAAAATTGATCAAACGGAACGTGTCATTTAACATTAAAAAAAGCCTGAGGCATAGCACCTCAGGCTTTTTATTTTGAATGATTAGGCTTTTTCACCTAAGGCCTTCGCAAGGTCTTTACGAGCATCCTCACGGGTCTTGACGATATCCATGTTGAAGATGATCATATCGATGTCCCCACCGACATAGTCGAATGGTTCTACGTAAAGATAATTATCGTCTTCGCGGTTGGTAAATTCTTCGGCAATCTTGCTGTAGAAAGCACGTGCCCATTGTTCATCATCCATTTGCGGATAATCCTTCTTGGTCACATAACCCAAATCAGTGTCTGATAATTTGTCGGCTGCGGATTGGACGTCTGCATCTGAGATATCAAAATGGGTTTCCTTAACTACATCAGCTTGTTCTTTCTTTTGTGCTGCCATTCTAAATTCCTCCCAAATATCGCTTTTATTGCAGAAACATTTCTCTTTTATTATAGCATAAAACCAGTTACTTCGAATATTGAACTTCATAGCCGCACGTTGAGCATACTTTGAGGCCACGTACGTAATAACCGCAGTGCGGGCATTTAGGAAATTGGCCCTTGCGAATCATTTGCAGACCGGCCGGATCGTAAGCAGTGATGCGTTGAATTTCTTCGGTATCGGTCGCCATCGAGAGAACGAGGTTGAGGCGAAACGGCAATTCGTGGGCTTTTTTGCGGGCCCACCAGTGAGTGTTACGATAGGGGCCATCAACAATGACGGCCGTCCACAATAATAATTCCGGTTGCGAAGTCCAAATATTTTTCAGGGTGTCAGCCGGCAGTGTGCCAAAGGGGACTACCAGGTTAGAAACTGGAGACTGATAGGTCAGCTGATCAGCATGGAGCTGCAGGCCGATTAAATAATGGCCGGCGTAGGCATACTGACGATGGTTCCAGTCCGGCTGCTGCGAAAAAGCCGGCGGAAATTCATTTTGTGCGATCAGCTGCTTTAAACTCGTGGTCAGCGTCGCGCTGGCCGGCATAGGAATTGTGAGCAGTGCATCCATGCCAAACTTCCTTTCTGGCATTAAAAAAGCGCCGTTGACCGGCACTTTTTTATTCGTTAATGATTAGCATCCTGATCGTTGCGATCGTCATAACCATTTGGATGTTTGACGGTCCAGTTCCAAGCTGTCTTGATCATTTCATGGACGTCATCGAATTTTGGCTGCCAGCCTAAGACTTTGCGGGCTTTATCGCTGGCTGCGATCAAAGTGTCCGGATCACCGCCACGACGAGGACCGACTTCGGCAGGGATTGGTTTGCCCGTTACATCACGAGCTGCTTCAAGCATTTCTTCATTGGAAAATCCGGTTGAAGAACCTAAGTTGAAGGCATCGGACGGATTACCAGCATTTAAGTAGTCTAAGGCCAAAATATGGGCATCGGCTAAATCAAATGGGTGGACATAATCACGGACGTTGGTGCCATCAGGGGTATTGTAGTCATCACCGAAGATGTACAGTTTATCCCGTTTGCCAGAAGCTACTTGGAGAATGATTGGAACCAGATGCGTTTCGGGATGATGATCTTCACCAATCGAACCATCCGGCTTGGCACCGGCAACGTTGAAGTAGCGGAGAGCAACAAACTTGATGCCGTATGCTTCATCGGACCAATGCATGATCTTTTCCATCATTAACTTGCTGGCCCCATAAGGGTTGATCGGATTCTGCGGATCGGTTTCCTTGATTGGAACATGTTCCGGATTGCCATAAGTAGCGGCAGTCGAAGAGAAGATGATCTTCTTGATGTTGAATTCATTCATCACTTCGAGCAGGGCGATCATGCCATAAGTATTGTTATCAAAGTACTTTAACGGTTTCTTCATCGATTCGGGAACAATCGAGAATGCGGCAAAATGGAACACAGCCTCGATTTTATCTTCCTTCTTAAAGACGCCACGCATGAAATCTTTATCACGTAAATCGCCTTCGTAAAAACGAGCCTTAGCGTTGATTGCTTTGCGATGACCTGTGACCAAGTTATCGACGACAACGACGTCATAGCCCTTTGTGATCAGACGATCGACCATGTGGGAACCAATATAGCCCGCACCGCCTAAAACAAGCACTGTTGTCATATTCAAAAACCTCCTAATCGTTCATGCTTAAAGTATATCATAATTTACTGGCGGGAATGGAATTGGAAAAAAAGATTTACCTTTAAGATAGGTTTGTTATAATAGGACGGTGTCTTTTTCAAAAGGATTTTTAAGGGAGGAATACGGGATGCAGTCACGTTATCAGTGGCAAGAAGTACAGCAACCGTCGTCAGCAGAATTAAAAACGTTTGCCGAGCAGGCCCAGATTTCTGAAAAATTTGCGGCATTGTTAATGGAGCGTGGTGTGACGGACCCCGCCCAGGTCGCTGCATTTTTGAAGCCGACCTTGAATGATTTAAACGATCCCTTTCAATTACATGATATGCACAAGGCGGTCGATCGGATTCAACGCGCCATTATGAATGGTGAGAAAATTACAATTTACGGCGATTATGATGCCGATGGGCTGACCAGTACGTCGGTCATGAAAGAGGCCATCGAGTCGGTCGGCGGCGATGCAAGTGTTTATATTCCTAACCGTTTCCATGACGGCTATGGGCCGAATATGGACGTTTACAAGCGTCTGATTGCAGATGGCACCCAACTGATTGTTACGGTCGATAATGGGGTCAGCGGGAAAGCTGAAATTGCCTACGCCCATTCTCAGGGGGTGGATGTTGTCGTCACGGATCACCATGAGCTGCCGGCGGAACTGCCGACGGACGCCGCTGCCATTGTGCATCCCCGTTATCCTGGCAGTGATTATCCGTTTGATGATCTGGCTGGGGTCGGCGTTGCCTTTAAAGTAGCTTGTGCCTTGTTAGGCGAAATTCCGACTGAAATGCTGGACCTAGTTGCCATTGGGACGGTGGCTGATCTGGTGTCGCTGCGTCAGGAAAACCGGGCGCTGGTGTCGCTGGGGTTGCAAGTTTTACGACAGGCCAGTCGGACTGGGATCGCTGCTTTATGCAAAGCTGCCGATGTCCAGCCGGACCGGATTACTGAAGAAACAATCGGCTTTGCGCTGGCACCTCGTTTGAATGCGTTGGGCCGGATGGGCGATGCGACGATGGGCGTTACTTTGCTGACGACTTTCGATGAAGACCAGGCCGCTGATTTGGCCCAGCAGATTCAAGAATTGAATACCCAGCGGCAGGATATTGTCAAAGAAATCAGCAAAACTGCTTTAGCAATGGCCGCAACGCCGGACTATCAGGCGCATCCCACTTTAACATTGGCCCATGAAAAATGGCATTCTGGTGTCATTGGTATCGTGGCCAGCAAGGTCGTTGAAGTTCAGCATAAACCGACAATCGTCTTGGATATCGATCCTGAAAAAGGAACGGCAAAGGGGTCCGGACGAAGTATCAAAGGGTTCAATCTGTATGAAGCTTTAGCACCGCATCAGGATGAAATGGTCACTTTTGGGGGCCATGCGATGGCTTGCGGATTGACAATTGCGACCGATAAACTGCCAAATCTGCAGCAATGGCTTGACGACGCAGCTGCTCAGCAGGATTTTCAACCTGGAACGAAACCGCAGCTGGAAATTGCCGGTTCGCTGACTGCTGATCAAGTGACGCCGGACCTGTACCATCAGATACGCAAATTGGCACCATTTGGAACCGCTAACCATGAACCGGTTTTTGTTTTCACGAACCAGTCATTAACTAATGTCCGGCGGATTGGCGCCGATAAAAGCCATCTCAAATTCCAATTTGGGCCGCAAAAACTGAATGCTATTGCCTTTCGGTTTGGAACAGCAGCTGCTGATTTTGACAATGCCCCTGAAACGGCTTTTGCTGGCACGCTTTCTGAAAACACGTGGCGAGGGAAGACCACTTTGCAGATTCAAGTTCGGGATTTGAAGACAAAGGGCACTGTCGTCACGGACTTACGGGCGGGGCATCTGACCCGGCAATTATTTGAAAAGGATGCCGATTATGTCTTTTTCAATCCGGATTATTACCAGCAGCTGAAAAAATGGGTGCCAGACACTCACCAGGCTTTGATGGCCGATGACCAGCATGTGGCCGCATCTAAACAACTGATTGTGGTCGACGAACCACAGGATTTAGCTGAATTTCAACAATTTTTGAAGTTGCAGCAGGCTGATAAAATCGGCTGTGTATTTTATACGAAGCATTCCGTCTATCTAGAGGGAATGCCGCAAAAGACGCAGTACGGCCAGCTTTTGGTCTATGTGCGCCATCATCATGATCTCCATAAAGCACAATTAAAACAACTGGCAGAGTACCTCAAAATTGATTTTGGACAACTCATTTTTATTCTGCAGGTGTTTTTTGAGCTTGGATTTGTTAAAATGGAAAAGGATTCTATTAATGCCGTGGTCGCTCCGCAGCCGCACGCACTCGACAGTGCGCACAGTTATCAGCAACGTGAGCAACGGATAAAAATGGAACAAACCTTGGTCTACTCAACTTTTGGCGATTTGCGCCAGTGGCTGACTGAGAATTTATCAAATGGCGAAGAGCAACGAGAAGGAGCGGTTATTAAGAATGTCGATTAATTTTAAGGATTATGTTGCAAGTGTGCCGAATTTTCCTGAACCAGGGGTCATCTTTCGGGATATTTCCCCATTGATGCAGGATGGCAAAGCTTATCATGCAGCAACAGATGCAATTGTTGATTATGCTAAGAACAAAAACGTTGAAATGATCGTTGGCCCTGAAGCACGTGGCTTTATCGTCGGCTGCCCAGTTGCTTACGAAATGAATATCGGTTTTGCGGCTGCTCGTAAAAAGGGCAAGTTGCCCCGTGAAACAGTTTCAGCTACTTATGACTTGGAATACGGGACTGAAACCCTTTATTTACATAAGGATTCCATCAAGCCAGGTCAACGTGTCTTAGTCGTTGATGATTTGCTTGCTACTGGCGGGACGATTTCTGCTACGATCAAGATGGTCGAAGAATTAGGCGGAATCGTCGTCGGCACAGCCTTCCTGATCGAATTAACCGACCTGCACGGCCGTGATAAGATCAAAGGTTACGACACATTCTCGCTGATGCAGTACAGCGGTAAATAATTAGTTCGTTTAATCAAATCAATCTGAAGAGTTTGAATAACCTCTGAAGTTGCCAGTCCAGTTTCAGGGGTTTTTCTTTGGGTCAAAAAAGTATTCGCAAAAAGTAATGATTCAATAAATAAAATAATAAGATGGGATTGAAGAAGAAATGCACCAGTTAATGGCGGAATTTATGGGAACAGCACTAATGATTGTTTTTGGGGTCGGCGTTCATGCCGACACTGTTTTGAATGATACGAAATATCATGGCTCAGGCCATCTGTTTGCAATCACGACTTGGGCGTTCGGAATTACGATTGCACTGTTTATCTTTGGAAATGTCACGATCAATCCGGCGATGGCATTTTGCCAGTTTCTGCTTGGCAACATGGACTTTCCGACTTTTCTCGAAACGGCCGTGTTCCAGATTTTAGGCGGGATCGTCGGCGCCATCATCGTGTACATTATGTATGCCGATTCATTTAAACATTCCTATGGCAAGGTCGACCCAGTGGCGATCCGCAACATTTTTTCAACATCACCGGCCGTTCGCAATCTGCCCCGTAATTTCTTCGTCGAATTTTTTGACACCTTTATTTTCCTGACGTCTATTTTGGCCATTTCACGCATCAAAACGCCAGGTGTCGTGCCGATTGCCGTCGGAATTCTTGTTTGGGCACTTGGAATGGGGTTAGGCGGACCAACTGGCTTTGCGATGAATCAGGCGCGTGATATCGGGCCCCGTATTGCGCATGCTATTCTGCCGATTCCAGACAAGGCCGATAGTGATTGGCAGTATGGGATTTTAGTGCCTGGGATTGCGCCTTTCTTCGGTGCCGTCGCTGCTGCTTTGTTCGCTACTTTCTATTTAGGCATTTAATGGGATTACATATGAAAAAACCACCGACAGCAATTGTCGGTGGTTTTTATTTAGGCACGTGTCTGAAGGTGCTTGTGTTTATAAGCTTTGCGTAAGGTTAAGAAAATCGATAACCAGATGAGGATCAATGAAATATAGAAGAAACTCGGGACGAAGATCAGCAGAATATGGGCGGCGATCCCGATTAGATCGGCGGTCAGGACCCAGGGCTGATTCATCGCATCCAGATAGGAAATAACATGCAGGATGATGGCGATAATACCGAGCCAGAAGACCTTGGCTTCAATATTGCTGTAAATCAGCACTAAGGTCGCCCAGCTGAGATTATTGCTGCCGCCTAAGAAAATGGCGATCAACACGATCTCAACGATCGAGACGAGGAAAAAGATCGTGTTATAAAGCGCCGGTAATTTTACCAATGAGATTTTCATGTTTCGATACTCCTCAATTTTCATCTGTCCTTAGTATACAGAAAAAGACGATCTTTGTGAATGAAAGATCGTCGCTTAATTTCTGATAATGACGATCGTGAGGATAATCAGGACGAATCCTAAGATTACCAGACTCATAATGGGGATGAAAAAGGACATCATCATTGCCAGAACTAAGCCGCCGTATAAGACTGTTCGTGCTAAAAAGGTGTCCGTCACATCTTTTTCAACACCAGGATTGTCCCGAATGATTTGATTGTCCATTAGTTGGAAACAGAAACCCCAGAGGAATTCAATCAGCATGTACAAAAATTCCGGCAGGGTGTCATTCGGATGTTCACCGACCCAGCTTGTCGCAAAGGGCACCAGTGTCAGAATAAACAGCCAGATACCATTGATGAGATAAGTTTGAATTGAAATGACATTTGCTTTATTAAAAATATTTTGGTGGGACATCCAGACGAGATAAATCAGTGCAAAACTGATCACATAGGCCAGCATTGTCGGCCACATGGAGAACAATGCTGGCACAGACACTGATTTCGGGGCATGCAGTTCCAAAACCATGATGGTCGCCGCAATGGCAATCACAGCATCCGTATAACTGACTAAACGTTCTTTGTTCACAATTACTGCCTCCCTTGCTCTCATTTCAGTATAGCATGGCCCGTCTGGACCAGGCGTGAATTTGCGAACGGACCGGATAAGTGCTTGGAAAAGCAGTCAGACTATAATTTTTATTCAAAATACTTTGCAAATGGTAAAATCTCTGCTATACTTTTAATGTTATGGAGAGTTGGCAGAGTGGTAATGCACCGGACTCGAAATCCGGCGAACCCTTAACCGGGCGCGCAGGTTCAATTCCTGTACTCTCCTTATACAAATCAGATGGCTAACCTTTGTGGTTAGTCTTTTTTTATTACGATGACATAAATAGGGAGGCGGATTCTCATGCAACTCATTTCAGTGACAAATCGAACGCCACAGCTGGTCACGCAATTAACTGCTGTTTGGGCGGATTCAGTGCGGGCCACCCACCATTTTTTAACGGAAGATGAGATTTTGAAAATAAAACTGCAGGTTCCGAATGCAATTGCGTCCGTTGCCCACTTGGTGATTGCAACAGCCGAACAGCCAGTTGCTTTTATGGGAATCAACGGGCGGAAGCTGGAGATGCTGTTTATTGCGCCAGCACAACGAGGACAAGGGTTGGGGCGACAACTGCTTCAATACGGAATCGCTCATTACCAGGTCAATGAATTGACCGTTAATGAGCAAAATCCGGCTGCAATCGGTTTTTATGCACATTTGGGATTTCGGACGTACCGACGGACAACGGTCGATGAAGCGGGTGCGCCGTATCCGTTGTTATTTATGCGCCGCTGATTTTTCTAAATTTTTATTGCATTTCAGGCTTGCGAGATTCTTTGCGTCGGCGTGTAGTACAATGACCTTATTATTTTAAAGAGGGAGTTGAATTAAAATGCAGGCACTCGTTGTGAAAACACCCCAGTCAAAAACAATTGCGCAACTCGTATGGCAGGAGGTTGCTGTGCCAACGCCTGGACCAGATGAATTACAGATTGCTGTCAAGGCGGTTGGGCTGAATCCCGTCGACTATAAGGTGATTGCGGCCGGCAATTCTGATTGGACTTTTCCACACACAGTTGGATTGGATGCGGCTGGTGTTGTGTCAGCAATCGGCAGCAATGTGACGGATTTTCGGATTGGTGACCGAGTGGCTGGACATGCCAATCTGGCTAAAAATGGCGTTTTTGCTGAAAAAACCGTTTTAACAGCAGCGGCGGTGGCGCACATCCCGGATAATTTATCATTTGAGACGGCAGCGGCGAGTTTGTGTGCCGGTTTGACGGCTTATCAGGATTTATTCCGCAAAGCCAATTTGTCACCAGCCGTTGACACGGTGCTGATCCAAGGGGGTGCTGGTGGCGTCGGCAGTATGGCGATTCAATTAGCGCATCAAGCCGGTAAAACAGTTTTGACGACGGTCTCACCGGCTAAACGGGCTTTTGCCAGCCGTTTGCGTCCTGAAGCGTTAATCGATTATCGCCATGAAGATGTCATGGCACGTGTTCGTGAATTAACACACGGTCGTGGCGTCGATGTGATTGTCAATACAGCCGGTGATGCGGATGCCTTTCTAGCGCAATTGGCCTATAATGGGCAGCTGGTCCGCATTCAAAACACTCCGACTCAGCCGCTAGGACCGGAACGGGCGTTATCCTACAGTAAAGTAGATTTGGGCGGTGCGCATCGCAGTGGTGATCCGCATGCGGTCGCTGACCTAGGCCGAATGACAAGTGAATTGTTGGCGATGGTCGCAACGGGCGCTGTGGACCCGTTAATTAGAGAAGTCCTGACACCTGATCAGATTCAACGTGGTTTAACACAAATTCGGGACCGCCAAACGCTAGGTAAATTAGTTGCCCGTTTTTAAAAATGAAGGGAGCACTGTGCAAACAGTGCTTTTTTGTTGCCCAAGAAACTTGACGTCATTTTTAAAATGGGTATACTATTAGTTTGTAAAGTGAGTGATCAATTACTCACTATTAAAATTAAATTCCAAATGGAGGCATTAAAATGGCAGCACCGATTATTTTATTACATAACGTCGTCAAAAAATTTGGAGAGCAAACGGTCCTGAAGGGCATTGATTTAACGGTTCAACCGGGCACCATTGTTGGTTTAATCGGACCCTCAGGGGCAGGCAAATCAACCATTATCAAGGTTACCTTAGGAATGGAAGTTGCCACTTCTGGGACGGCAGAAGTTTTCAATCAAACGATGCCGAACCGCCAATTATTAGGCCAAATCGGTTATATGGCCCAAACGGATGCTTTATATGAAGATTTATCAGCACGTGAAAACCTCAAATTTTATGCGGTGATGAAGGGATTGCCTCAACAGGCAACCGAAGCGGCTATTGAACATGTGGTCAATGTGGTCGACCTTGCTCAGGATGTCAATAAACGAGTGAGTGGCTATTCGGGCGGCATGAAGCGGCGTCTGTCGTTGGCAATTGCTTTATTGGGCGATCCGCAGTTATTAGTATTGGATGAACCGACCGTTGGCATCGATCCAGCACTGCGTCGTCAGATTTGGCGGGAACTGAAACGGGTCAAAAAAGAAGGCCGCAGTATTTTGATTACGACACATGTGATGGATGAAGCAGAATTAGTCGATGATGTGGCTTTGCTGCTTGGCGGCAAGGTAATCGCCTTTGATACATCAACGAATCTTGAAGCCCAGTACCATGAGGATTCGATTGAACAAGTCTTTTTGAAGGCAGAGGGGGCAGAATAATGCGGACTTTAGCGATTACTAAACGGGTTTTGAAGGAGCTGCTGCGGGATAAACAGACATTAGCCCTGATGTTTATTGCACCGATTTTGATTCTGGTTCTGATGAGTTTCATTTTTAGTTCCAATCAGACGATCGATGTCAAAATCGGGACCGTGACGGTCGGTCAAACACTCGATCAGGACCTGGCCAAGACAAAACACGTCACAGTCAAACACTATGCCACTAAAAAAGCGGCGGCCCATGCGTTAAAAAAGCAGCGTGTTGATGCGACACTCCGTGAAACCAATGGTAATTATCACTTAACCTATGCCAATACGGATTCCAGCAAAACGGCGGCGGTTAAAATGGCCTTTAAAAATGCCGTTACGAATGCGCAAACAACGGGCTTAAAGAATAAACTTGTTCAAGCAACAACGGCTTTGGTAACCTTGAAACAGCAGCTGCCGGCGGCCATGCAGGCTAAATTACCTGCACAAGCGGCGCCCAAAACGCAGACACCCAAGGTCACCAATCATTATATTTATGGCAATTCGAAAACGGGGTTCTTCGATAAGATTCTGCCGATTTTAATTGGCTTTTTCGTCTTCTTCTTTGTTTTCCTGATCTCAGGCATGGCCTTGCTTAGGGAACGGACCAGCGGCACTTTGGACCGACTGTTGGCCACGCCCGTCAAACGCTCCGAAATTGTTTTCGGCTATATGCTTGGCTACGGGGTCATTGGCGTTTTACAGACGATTGTGATCGTTTTAGCCAGTGTCTGGCTGTTGAACGTCGAAGTGGTGGGCAGTCTGTTCAGTCTGGTTGTCGTTAATTTGGTATTGGCACTCGTCGCATTAGCCTGCGGAATCTTATTGTCAACATTTGCCAGCTCCGAATTCCAGATGATGCAGTTTATGCCGATTGTGGTCATTCCACAAGTTTTCTTCTCCGGCATTATTCCGCTGGCCTCGATGGCGAGCTGGGTACGCGCTATTTCCGCTGTGATTCCGATTAAATATTCCGGCGATGCGTCCACTCAAATTATGATGTTCGGCACCCCTTTGTCCCGTTTGGGCTTCGATGTCGGCATTCTGCTGATTTTCCTGCTGATTCTGACGGTGCTCAATATCGTCGGTTTGCGTCGTTATCGCAAGGCATAGCGTATAATAAGAGTAACGTTATCATCAGTGAGGGATGTTCAACATGGAAGAAAAAATCTTTGGCAGCTATCGTAAACGGCTGCTGGATCAAAAAATGCCGCATGGCAAAAAGGCCGTGTTGCTGGCCGCAACCGACTTATTTGCTAAGCAGGGGTATAATGGTACGCCAACCACACAAATTGCCGAAAGTGCCGGGGTCAGCCAGGCGACAATTTTTAAATATTTCAAGACGAAGCAGGATTTGCTGACGACCATTTTACAGCCGATGATTGAAGAACTGCTACCACTGTATCGGGACGATTTTTTGGCCGAGTTAGAGCAATACGACACTTTGCCGGAGCTAATCCATTTCTTGGTTCAGGATCGGTACCGTTTTTTGACGGCCAATTCGGAAGTTGTCATGATTCTTCTGAATGAAGCATTTACGAATGAAACGATTCGAACGATGGTTTACAAAGTATTTAATGAGTCGTTGCCAAGTTTCTTTACGCTTTTACATCAGAAAATGATGAGCCAAGTACGGGCGGATTTGGATACTACGACGGTAATCCGGACGATTATCGGACAATTAGGTTTCTATTTTATCCAGCAGCAGCTGGCACCTAATATACCGACTGAACCGAATCGGGATTTGGCAATCATCGAAGGCGAGATCCTGCGGGCCATCCAAAAATAAAAGAAGCGGAAAAATTTCCGCTTCTTTTTTAGTGGGTAAAATGCTGAATTGTGCCGCTTTCCCAGAGAATCATCAGACCAAGCCCAATATAGACCACCGCCATAATCCAGTCGCCGTATTTGGCGAGAACACGGTGAATCGGTTTGAATTGGGCACAATGGGTACTGATCCAAACGAGGAGATAGATGCAGATCGTAAAGACGATTAAAACAATGCCGATTTGTACAGGATTGAGGGTAACAAAATAAGGCACAAACAGGCCGATATTGTCGGCCCCACAAGAAGCAACGGTAATCAAAGCGACGGTAGCACTAAGATTTTTACCGGAACGGGCCGTCATTTTCTTTTGGGCCGCCGCAGCTTCATTTTCCGAACCCAGCACCGCTTTGATTCCGAAGTAGATTGGAATCAAACCTAACAAGCCCAATAACCATTTTTCGGGTACGTAATGCAGAATAAAGGCAAAAATCAAACTGATGCCGATTAGTGTGTAAGAGCCGATGTATTGGCCGAGATAGATCTGACGGCGTTCCTGTTTGGAAGAATGCTGTGAAAACAGCAGCATTAAAATGACTAGCAGGTCGATCGCAGTGGAGGCATATAAGACAGCACTCGTCAGGATGGTTTCAAGAATCATGCACTAGCCTCGTCTTTTGCAGGAATCCGGCCAGTATCTTCAGCCAGACACCAAGCACGTTCCAGCAGTAGGGTTGTGCACGCATCGATAATCTCGTAATGAACAAAATTGCCATGCCATTTGGCCACGACGATGTTTTGGGCAACTAGCCGCTGCAGCTGATTCGAAACGGCGGGAATTTTTAAATTTAATTGAGCGGCAATTTTACTGACAGTCAGATGCGGATCAAGTGCCAAACTATGCAAAATGCGTAAACGGGTGTCATTAGCTAATATTTTGAATAAACCGGCAATTGACAAGGCATCGGATTCATCTAAGAGCGGACGTGCCGTTAAAGCCGGTGTTTCAGGACAACAATCGGATTGAGCCATTGGACATTCCTCCTAATGGATTTGATGAGCACATTATTACATGAAACTGTGTAATAGTAAAGCTCAAAATGAAATCGGTCACTTAATGATTGGGGCCATTTCTAATAAAAATAATCATAAAAACATTATCACAAGTGAGCATATATTGAACCCAATCTGCTTTTTTAAGTTTAAAATGATTTTGAAGGTTAAATAACCGTTGTTATCATTGCAGTGCAACGAAGCAGCGTGCTAAACTTCATCTATTCTAAAAATAAGCGTGAAAGGGATGGCGAAAATGAAATTTGCAATCGGTGTTCGGAACGGCTTCCTGTTTTCAGCCGCATTTTGGGCAATAATCGGAGCCATAGTGTATGCAATTGGATAAAACGTAAAAAAGCCGGAACCACAAAGTGTTCCGGCTTTTATAATTGTGTTTTTAGCGATGCAGCCATTCTTGGGTCAATTTACTTGGCTGCAAGTACTGATTCAATATTGTTGCCGTTTCAGACTGCATTTGCTGCGCTTGGGCGGCTGTGACGTCGAACATATAGATTACCAATGCTGCCTGCGTCGTTTCGGGCGTAATCATTGCCCGAGTCGAATCAGAAGTCGGACTGCCGAACGGACCATCTTGGTCACGCAGCACCAGCAGGTGTTCGAGATTGACGGCTTTTTTGCCGATACCAGCATAAGTTTCACCAGTTTGGCCGACTGACAGGGTCACCGTGTCACCGATTTGCAGCCGATCGTAACTACCAATCGGCAGCTTGAACTGCAGCGACAGCAAGTTATTAAGATCGACCAGGGCGTTGATCTGGTAAAGTCCTTTGCCCTTGACGACCCGCCGCCACAGACTGTCCGATGACGGCCGAAACCGAGCCGGATCTTTGCCTAGCCGTTTGTAAAGCTGCTTGGTAGCCTGAATCGCCGGATTGGATCGGATCGTTTCCAAACTGTCATGCGCTTGGATGTCGGCGAGCAGGGGATTCAGTTCTGCCTGCCAGAATGTGGTATCGTTAGCCTGATTGTGAAATGTGAATTGCGTAATGCCAAGTGAAATTTCGGTTGGTAATTGTGCTGCTAATTTAAATTGGGTCATTTTTGATTGTGCCTCCGCTTAATATGTCTTTGTTAAAAATCAACTGGTGCAGCGGCACGGGTCCGCTGCTTTAAGCACGGGCAGGCACATCACATTCCATTAAGGGTGCGAATAACATGGAAACACCTTCTTTTCGAATCGAGTAGGTCTATTGTAACATAGGCAGCAAAAATATTTTTAAATAACTTTAGTTATCGTTGCAATTATAAATTTCTTATGATAAACTGCCCTTATTCCCATGAAAGAGACGCTGAGGTGAAGAACGATGCGTAGATCGCAAACATGAAAAGGACTCGTGCACAGAAATTGTGACGAGTCCTTTTTTTGTGTTTGAAATCGTTTGGAAAACAAAGTTATGCGCTGTTGGTTACGCGCTATTTGCCTGAATGCAGCCAGTGTGCGGCTTCCCAGGCAAAGTGTTCGCCCTGTGGGAAAATGCCGAACTTATCCAAAAAGGCATGCGTCATCCCTTTGTAGTTGATGTAGTGGGCACTAACGCCATTCTCCGCCAAACGCTGGGCATAGCCGTAACCTTGCGGACGTAGTGGATCGAATTCATCCGTTGCAATCAAAGCAGGCGGCATTTTGGCCATCATGTCATCTGACATATTTAATGGCGAAATGCGAGGGTCGGTCGGATCCTCTTTGCCGACGTAAACCTTCTGTAAAAGTTGTTTGCCTTTGACGGAAAAAAGGGTGTCTTTCTGATAACGTTGCTGCATCAAGGAATCCATGTTGTATTTATCTTCAGGCCAATCGTATTTAGCTTGTGTAGCTGGGTCCAATGATTCGCATGGGTACGCCATGAACTGGTTGGTAATGTAATGATTGCCGTTAGCACGGTCCATATAAGCGACGACAGCCGCATTGTTGGCACCGGAGCTATCGCCATAAACGGCGACCAAACTCAGATCGACATGGAGTTTTTCAGCATGTTCGATAATCCACATTGTGGCGTGGTAGCAGTCGTTAACACCGGTAAAAGCCGGAAATTCAGGTGCGAGCCGGTAATCGACATTGAAGACACGGACACGGGCAATTTCAGCCATATATTTACAGAAATGCTCATTGACGAGCACATTGCCGCCGAGCCAGCCGCCGCCATGAAAGGCGATGATGGCGCCTAATGACTCATTGGGATCGGCTAATTCGGGTGTATAGACGGAAATCGGAATCTTTTCGTCATCATCGGTGTAAATTTTCGTCACCGTTACATGGTTCGAGAGGTCGAGGCTGCTGCTGCCCATTTGAGCCCGCCAGCGGTAAGCCGCCTCAGAAGCATCATCGGTCGGATGGTTTTTCGTGCGTTTCATGATTTCGGAATCCGGTGCGTACGGGCCGCCGTTATCCTGTTGAAAATGCGCATTGAAATCGTCCATGGCGTCTTTGGCCACATCGGGATCGAAAACGTCCTTGTGCCAAACACCATTTTTATCCTTTGCAAAATCAGGACTCTTATCTAAACGCTGCAACTTATTTTGATAATCTTTACGTGAGGGTGTCCAAGTAATCATGCCACTCGCTCCTTTCTTGATTCACATCCATTGTAACGAATAATTGTCCGAACAGGTTTAAAAAGACCTGCTGACTTGGAAAGCACCCTTTGAAAACGGTTTCTATTGTGGTACAATTTTTAGTATTACATAAGAGATAGAGGAGTTTAGGTTTGAGAACAGTTATCAGACGAATTATTGGGGTTGCAGCCCTATTAGGGTGTTTGTTTTTATGGATTTCGGTGACGCCGAATCAGGCGAAACCAGTGCAGATGGATGCGAAAGACGGGGCGGTGGTGCAGCAAACGGTCGAAACACCGTGAACAAAACGGTTTGAGCATCAGGTCAACTCGTTCAAGGCGTCCTTCACAATGAAGAATTTTGCCTTTTGGGCATTAGGAATCACCATTTTCCTGATGATTTTTGAACCGTTATTGGGTTTATGGTTAACCGTCAGAAGAAGAAAAAGAGACCGTGAAGATGAAGAGGCTCTCCAAGCCAAATTGGAAATGGATGAGCGCAACCTTGAAGTCTACCAGTCCAAGTCTCCTGAATTCTGGCGGGAATTGTTGTAAAAGGGAGCATAAAAAAACTGCGGCAGCGGCCGCAGTTTTTTTGACGCTTATTCGACTTCATTTGGTAGTAAGATCGTTTGATTTTCACCATCGTCATAAGCAAGGATTTCGTCAGGATAATCACGGTCATATGGGAAGGGAAGATCGAATCCAATCTGAGTGGCATCGTCTGCTTGTGAAAAGAGCAAGGTCACACGGCCATTATGATTTTCGACGTTGAATTTCAAAATGTTGCTCAACGGAACAACACCATTTAGGTCAGTATCGATGAGCTGCCAAACGCGGTCGATGATTTCACCAGGCAGGGTCTGAACGACACTGAAGGTTGCAAAACGTGCATGTTGTGCATTAAACATTTTTAACACCTCGTTTGAGACACTAAGATTGTTTCTATATTATAGCCGTTTCCATCCAAAAGTCAGCCCCTTAGTTTTCAGGTGCGGTAATATCGGCAAATTCGCCGTGAACAAATTGGACGATCTGCTTGGGATTGATTCCCACTGAACGACCGATTTTACCGGAAGAAACAAGGATTGTGTCTTCGGCTTCGGCTTCTTTGGCAAAGTAGGTCGGATAATGATGGGTTTCGTAGATCCCGATCGGCGTATTGGCACCGTGTTCATAGCCAGTCGTGGCAATCAAGTCTTTCAGCGGCACCATGCCGACTTTTTTATTACCGGAAGCCTTGCTGAGCTTTTTATAATCAACGTGTTCGTCGATCGGCACGACGGCGATGACTGGACCGGTTTTGTTGCCGGTTAAGGCTAACGTTTTGTAGATATCATGTTCCGGCACGTTGAGATGATCGACGGTTAACTGGGCGACATCTCCTTCGGCGTGGGTCGGAAATTCATACTGCTGATACGGAATCTTGGCTTTATCTAAAATCTTTTCGACAAGCGTTTTGCTCATCTGCGCTTTTTTCTTTTTACTCATCGGATTCACTTCGCTTTCACTCTGCATTTATTTTACCGCTTTTAGGAAACGAATGAAAAGGGGGCCTCTGAAATTCAATTTTGTAGTATACTAGGGTGTAATCATTAGAGGAGACGATTTGCATGGGATTTCATTTAAAGCGTAAATCCAAAGATATTGATGTGTCATCGCATGATTTTCGTTCATTATTAAATGATGTCCGCAAAGATAGCCATCATTTTCACGATGTCCAGTCGGCCTTTGATAAGCTGAAAGTCGATTATCATTCCAAAAAGAAAAATAAATGAACCGTGTGTCGTGTGGCACGAGATATTAAGAAGAAACCGTGACGTAGGCGTTTCTTTCCAAAAAAGTTTCCTAAATGCAATTTTTTGCATTTAGGAAACTTTTTTGTTTTAACAGGTTACGCTTGCCAACCACGATCATCAGCCGAGGAACGCTCCCGATGGCTATTTCTGGCTGCTGGAGGTGGCAACACTACTGATGGATTGATCCTGCTTTTCCAAAGTAATGTAATCCCGGAAGGACTGTGGAATTTGATTCGAGAAATCCCGTTTGGCGATTGAATTGGTTTCATTATTAAAGGATTTCATGGCGGCGGTAAAACTGTTTTGGTCATTGTTCTTCATGGCAGTCAGGACGCTTTGCGCTGTCTTGGTGTAATTGCCTAAGTCCTGAGTGGCCTGCTGTTGGGCGGTATTATTTGCTAATTTGAGACCAATCGCACTCAGCTTCTTCTGCTGGGTCGTGAGAGTCGTTTTCAGGTGGTCTTGGCTGACACCATAATGCAGGTCTTTTAAGGGTGCAATCACGGCTTCCGAAATCTGATTATAAAAAGAAGCCAATTGTTTCTGTGAATACTGATTGCTGCGTGCCACTGTTTTAGGCTTTGAACTTGAAGCTGCCGACGAATTCGAATTTGATTGGCAGCCTGACAGCGTTAAAACGGCTGTTTCCAAGAATAAAAGCTGTGTCCAACGTTTCATGAAGCGATTCCTCCTCAAAAATAAAATAACGTTTGTTGTTTAACTATTATTAAAATTTAATGTTGATTATTCGAATAAACTAATGTATATTAACCTTATCGGAAATTAGAAAACGGTTTCGCACTTTAAATAAGCCAGGAGGAACGCAAAAATGACCCCGAAAACTTACTTAATTCAATTAAACCACAGTTTGGAACGTTTTATCGTCTTTTGCCGTGTCTTTGATGAATATGCTTACACCTGTCGCCGCATTCATACCGGTAATTGTCTGGTCACCGAAAATTTGAGCGACCTCAAAGGCTATTTTATTAAAAATCTGCGGGCTTACACGCTGTTTGTCGAACGGCTCTGCAATACGGCGGTGCCGGAACAATATGCTCAGACACATCAGATGCTGCTCGATGCTTTGAGTGCCTATCAGCAGGGCTTATGGCAGATGGCCCAGTCGATGCGGCCCAACCAGCTTGAAACACCGGTTTTCCAGCAAGCACAGATTCAGCAGCGCAACAGCAAACAACTGGTGAATGAAGCCTTGCAAACTTTAGGCACATCCTCCTTCAGTGCGTGATAAAATATGGCATAATAGAGGCATGAGGAGGGCTGACGGTGGAACTGAAACGAACATGGCGGTTGCTTTTTTATAAACCTGATTTTAGCTTAGCACAGATTGAGGCTTTTAAAGAGCGTTTGCAGCAGCAAGCTTCTTTTGGCGGTTTCCCAATTGAGCAGTTTCGAATCGAAAATGACACCAAAGAGGTTATCTTTACCTCGATGACGTTCGACCAGCTGCAGGCGGTCACGGAACCAGTCTTAGATGAAATGGCAAAATTTCTGCTGATTCAGGCGGTTTATCCGCAACGGCTCGCACCACAAGATTATTATGCCATTATTCGTCAGAGCGACCAACAGTTAGGCATCGAACGGCAACTCTATCCAGATCAATCGATGGATGTCATCTATTGGCACACTTTGCAACTGGATGCGTAACAGCGAATCTGGTTTAAAAAGGGAGTCCCGAAGCAATTCGGAGCTCCCTTTTGTGTATAATGGAGGGGAAAATCAAGCACGCCTATGCTAAAATGGGGGATATGCAATGACAGAGAATCAAGGAGCGCCGCAAGCGTTGACGGCTTTTTTCAAGTCGGGACCGACGGATGAAATCGCCCAACGGTTATTAGGGGCTAAATTGAGTGTCGGGCCGTTAAGCGGCTATATTGTCGAAACGGAAGCTTATCTAGGCGAACGGGACCAGGCGGCGCATTCTTACGGCGGCCGCCATACTAAACGCAGTGACCCGTTATATCAAGAAGCTGGACTTGTTTATGTGTATCAGATCCGCACCCAATTTTTATTGAATTTTATTGCGCAGGCTAAAAATGTGCCGCAGGGGATTTTGATTCGGGGCGTTCAACCAGCGACTGGTGTCACCCAAATGACGGCGAATCGGCATGGAAAAGGTGGTTATGACCTGACCAATGGCCCAGGCAAATTATGCCAGGCCTTTGGAATCGACCTCAAGGATAATAATGTGTTTGTCGATCGGGGCCGGGTCTGCTTGAGCTTAACGGAGCACAAAAAACCGGCTGCGATTACCGCTGCACCTCGTATCGGAGTTCCCAATCATGATGAATGGACGCTGGCACCGCTGCGATTTTATGTAACTGGCAATCCGTATGTTTCTCAAATGCGCAAACGTGATATGAATCTTACCACAGAAGGATGGCAATCAAAATGAAAGAAACAATTTTAGATGCACTCGATCGAGGCATGGATGATTTAACTTTTGGCGGCGAATTGGCCGTGAACTGGGACAAAGAAGCCCGTGTTTTCGAACTGGATTTTACGCTGGAAGCTGAAAATGCGCATCAGATCGAAGTAGAGGACCAAGGTGGTCACTTGAATGATGGCGGCAAATTGACTTATGAAGACAGTGTCTTGTTTTATGATGAAACCCATTTGAACGGGGAAGATTATGCTGATAATTACTTGACCGTTATTCCGTTCCAAGGCCGCAAGGGCATCAAGAAGTATGTGCTGGACGGCTTCTTCAAATATTTCGAAGATGTGCTGGCCGATGGTGAAAGCGATTTGATGGACTTTTTGGATGTCGATGAAACCGACGATACGTTCTTGATGCACTGGGACGAAAAGAAGTTTCAAGCGGTGCTTGAACATGAACCACAATCCAACGAACGGTACCTCTATCCCAGTTATTAAGGAGTGACAGAGCAGATGGAATGGCAAAAACTAACGGTGTTCACCTCAAATGAAGCAGTGGCAGCCGTCGCCAACCTTTTATTAGAAAGCGGCGTAGCGGGCATTCAGATTGAAGATGCGGCCGATTTAAACAAAATTAAAGCCAAGTACGGTGAAGCAGTGGCTGCACAAGCACCGGTAACGAATGGCGCCCAAGTCAGTGCCTACTTTCAATCCGAACTGCCGGATTTGTCGACGTTGCAGCAGCACGTCACTGATTTAGCACAATTCGGTTTGGACCCGTCACCGGCGCGTGTCGAAGTGACGGCTGATGACGATAGCACTTGGAAGGATAATTGGGAAGCCTATTATCATCCGCTGCGCGTGACTCGCTATCTGACGGTGGCCCCCAGCTGGTCGGATTATCAGCCGCAGCAGGTACAGGAACAAGTCATCCGGCTTGATCCAGGCCAATCTTTTGGGACTGGCACCCATCCGACGACTGTTTTATCACTGGAAGCACTTGAACAGACGGTGCGTGGCGGCGAATCGATGATCGATGTCGGGACCGGCTCCGGTGTGCTCAGTATCGCTGCTAAACTGCTGGGCGCTGCCGATGTTGCTGCTTATGATGTCGATCAAGTGGCCGTCGTTGCGGCACAGAAGAACATTGCCCTCAATCCGGATGCAGGTGAAATCAAGACCGGTATCAATGATCTCTTGAAGGGGATTGTCACACCAGTCGACCTGATTGTCGCCAATATTTTGCCAGAAGCATTGTTGCCGCTGATTCCGCAGGCCAAGGCGCTTTTGAATCCGAACGGGCATTTTCTGCTGGCCGGAATTATTGCCGCACGGGGTCCTGAAATTCAGGCGGCGCTTGAAGCCAGTGGATTTCAAGTGGTGCAACAATTGACACATGCCGGCTGGGTTGCTTTGATTGCCGAACATGCGGGAAAGGATGAGTAGCCATGCAGCGATATTTTGTCAATTCACCGTTACAAGCTGGCCGACCAATCCAAGTCAGCGGCGATATTTATCATCATATGGTCCATGTGATGCGGCGTCAGCTCGATGATCAAGTCGAATTGGTCGATCCGGATGAAGAAGTTTTCCTAGCAAAGATTACCAAAATTGAAAATTCAGCCAAGTTTGTGACGCTTTCCGTTTTGAAACAATTACCTGGTCAATCCGAACTGCCAGTTCACATTACGATCGGCTGCGGCCTTTCAAAAGGCGATAAAGCCGAAAAGATTGTTGAGAAAGGGACGGAACTCGGTGCCGATGCATTTTGGTTCTTTCCCGTCCGGTATTCGGTGGCCCGGTGGGAAGGCAAAAAAATTAATCATAAATTAAAAAGATTGCGCAAAGTGGCCCAAGAAGCTGCTGAACAATCGCACCGAACACATTTGCCAAAGGTCGATTATTTTGCGAGCTTGAAAGACTTGCCGGATGCGGATTATACCGCACGGCTAGTGGCTTATGAGGAGTCGGCGAAGGAAGGCGAGCACGCCGTTTTGAAACAGACTTTGAATACGCTCAAACCAGGTGCTCATCTGGTAACGCTGTTTGGACCGGAGGGTGGTTTTACGCCGGCTGAAGTAACGCAGCTAGTTGATCAGCAAAAATACGTTGCAGCGGGCTTAGGGCCCCGTATTTTACGGGCTGAGACGGCGCCGCTTTACCTGTTAAGCGTAGCCTCGTATGTGTATGAACTTTAATTCAGATTTGCACTCTGCGTGTGAATTCATTATGATAAGAAATAAAGAATTTCAAAATTGCATGTGATTGCAATGAGTTAAAAAACGAGGTTATGAAATGTCAAAAGTAAAGCAAGCATTCGGACGTTCTGAGATGATTTATGCACTGGTCTGCTTAATTGTCGCCGTGTTGCTGCCCCTGATCTACCACTGGTTACACATTTCAGTCGTGATGCGGATGGGGACCTTGTTTATCGGATTCAATTCACTATTTGCACTCGGCAGCGGGGTTTATTTACGCAAGACACGGCAGCCCTGGTATTTAATGCTTGTTTTTCCAATCTTATTTTTAGGAATGGTTTATTGGCGTTATGCTAGATATAATTATGCGCTGGTCATTGCATACCTGCTGATGGCGTACGTGGCATACGGCTTGGCTAAGCCGCATGAAATGCAAAATAACAAATAGGATGGAAAGGGACACAGGGTTTTACTGTGGCCTTTTTCTTTAGTGGGAGTGAAGAAAAATGCCCAAAGAAAAGGAATTAACACAAGACGATGTCATGGCGATCTGCCGGACCTATATGAATGAAGAACACTTGAAATTTGTTGAAAAAGCCTACCAATTCGCTGCGTACGTCCATAAAGATCAAATGCGCAAATCGGGCGATCCTTACATTTCCCACCCAATTCAGGTGGCCGGGATTTTAGCCGAATTGAAAATGGATCCGGAAACCATTGCCTCCGGTTATCTGCATGATGTCGTCGAAGATACCGGGGTCACAGTCGGCGATATTCAGGAGTTATTCGGTCACGATGTCGCTGTGATTGTCGATGGGCTGACTAAGCTCAGCAAAGTGAAGTATGTGGCCCATAAGGATGAATTGGCCGAAAATCACCGCAAAATGCTGCTGGCGATGGCCAAAGATTTGCGGGTCATTATGGTCAAATTGGCCGATCGTTTGCATAATATGCGGACTTTGCAGTTTCAGCCGCCGGAGAAACAGCGCCGCATCGCCAATGAAACGCTTGAAATTTACGCCCCTTTAGCCGATCGGTTAGGGATCAGCACAATCAAGTGGGAGCTCGAAGATTTATCGCTGCGTTATTTAAACCCGCAGCAATACTACCGCATCGCTCATTTGATGAATTCACGGCGCGACCAGCGGGAAAGTTATATTGCTGCTGCTATCGAAGAAATCAAGAAGGCGTTAGTCGACCTTGACATCGATTATGATATTTACGGCCGGCCGAAGCATATCTATTCGATCTACAAAAAGATGCGGGATAAGCACAAGCATTTCGATGAACTCTATGATTTGCTGGCGATTCGAATCATCACCAAGTCGATTAAAGATTGCTACGCTGTTTTAGGGGCCATTCATACGAAATGGCGTCCGATGCCGGGCCGTTTCAAAGATTATATTGCGATGCCGAAAAATAACGGTTATCAATCCCTGCACACGACCGTAATCGGCCCGAAAGGCAAACCGCTCGAAGTCCAGATTCGGACGGAAGAAATGCACAACGTCGCTGAATATGGGGTCGCTGCGCATTGGGCCTATAAGGAAGGCATTCGGGATGAAGTTCATGAAGACCGCACCGGCCATAAGCTCGATAACTTTCGGCGTGAGATTCTTGAAATTCAGGACGATTCCGAAA
Organism: Lactobacillus selangorensis; assembly: GCF_001437205.1. Taxonomy (GTDB): domain Bacteria; phylum Bacillota; class Bacilli; order Lactobacillales; family Lactobacillaceae; genus Paralactobacillus; species Paralactobacillus selangorensis. The sequence continues at coordinate 231,817 of NZ_JQAZ01000001.1, forward strand.
ATGCCGACGACTTTATGAAGAGCGTCAAAGGCGACATTTTCAGCGATCGGGTCTACGTCTTCACTCCCAAAGGTGATGTTTACGAATTGCCGAAGGGCTCGATTCCGCTTGATTTTGCCTATTTTGTCCACACCGAAGTCGGCAATCATGCCGTCGGGGCGAAGGTCAACGGCAAAATTGTACCGCTGAATTATCAGCTCAAAAACGGCGATATTATTGAAATGCTGACGGCAGCCAATTCGGCACCGAGCCATGACTGGATCAAGATGGTTAAAACAAGTCGGGCTCGCAATAAAATTCGCCGGTACTTCAAAAAAGCCGATAAAAATGAAAATATCGAAAAAGGCCATAACTTGGTTGAACATGAACTGCTCGAAAAGGGATATGCCCCGAAAGAATATCTCGATAAAGATCATTTAGCCTTGGCATTAGGCCGATTTAATTATCAGAGTGCTGATGAATTGATGTCGGCAGTCGGTTATGGTGAAATTTCGGCCCAAGCAGTTGCCAATCGTCTGACCGAAAAAGATCGCCATGAAAAGGAACTCGCCAAGCAGAAGGAGCGGGAAGCGGCTGTCTTTGCGGCCGATAAAAAACCGCAACCGGAACGAGAAGAGCATACCAAGACGAGTGAAACCCCGCATCAAGAGGGCGTCATCATTCAAGGTGTCGACAATTTGCTGGTTCATCTGGCCAAGTGCTGCAATCCGGTCCCTGGCGATCCGATCGTCGGTTACGTTACCAAAGGGCGTGGGGTCACGATTCATCGCAGCGACTGTCCGAATGTCGTCGTCAACGATCAGGAAAAGGACCGTTTGATCGAAGTCCGGTGGGACCCACAGCAGAGTCAGAAACAGATGTATGATGCTGATCTCGAAATTTACGGGTACAACCAAAATGGATTATTAAACGATGTTTTGCAGGTTTTAAATGCCCAGACCAAGCGTTTGAATAATGTTTCGGGGCGGGTCGATCATGACCAGATGGCCGATATTCACGTTACTGTTGGCATTCAGAATGTCAATCAGCTGGAACAGATCATCGCCCGTTTGAAGAACCTGCCGAATATTTATGAAGTCAAACGAGTCAGCGAATAAGGAGGAATTGCGATGCGAGTGGTGCTGCAACGCGTCAAGCAGGCAAGTGTGACCATTGACAGCAAAGTGGTCGGACAGATTGATGCCGGATTACTGCTCTTGGTCGGCTTTGCCGATGGAGATACGGACAAAGACCTTGATTGGATGGTACACAAGCTGACCCATTTGCGTATTTTCAGTGATGAAAATGGCAAAATGAATTTATCCGTTGCCCAAATTCAAGGGGCGATCCTCTCCGTTTCCCAATTCACACTGTATGCCAGCGTCAAAAAGGGCAACCGGCCCAGCTTTACGGATGCAGGTCAGCCAGCGTTTGCCAATCGGATGTACCAGCGCTTCAACCACAAACTGGCGGAAACGGGTATTCCAGTGGCAACTGGCGAGTTCGGTGCCGATATGGATGTTAAAATCGAAAACGACGGGCCAGTCACGATTGTAATCGATACTGCCCAAAATTAAAATTACGTGTGCAAGCCCTAAAACTTTGCACAGAACTCTTAAGCACAGCTATACGAATGGCTGTGCTTTTGTTATTCTCGAAAAAAGGGGAGAAACAATGACAAAATGGCTTGAAACACACAACCAGATTGCTCGTACCTTTCAAGAGGAGTACGAAGCACGCTTATATACACATTACACGGTGTCACAGTTTATCCGAGAGCGTCACATCGCGCGTACGACGTTTTACAACCACTATCCGAATGGGTTGTTGGAGGTAGCTTGCTATGTCCTACAGCAGCAACTGCAGCCAGAACTGCTGGCCTGTGTGGCCGCCCGTGATTGGGAACGTGGGCTGATTCGCTATTTTAATTATTTAAAACAGCATCCGTCTTTTTGTGAAAACTTATATCGCCAGACGCAGCGGATGGAACGGCATGCGCATATGTGCCAAGAAGTCCGTTTGCTGGTCGGTCTTTTCTGTGCGACTGCACAACAAGATTTGCCGACTGCTCAGCGGCAGATTTTGGAAGCAGGCTGTTCAAAAATCCTGATTCAGCAGACGAATGATTTTTTGGAACAACATGCAGAACCCGATGTTGGGCAGGTTGTTGCTACTGCAAGCCTGCTGCTCACTGGTGCCTTCAAACGTCTGCAAAATGCCGGCTAAAAACGGGACACTTTGGCCAACCTGTTCGGTTTTAATTGGGATTGCCGCTTTGTTTTCGTACAATAAAGAAAACGAATGGAGGCGTGTGCCTATGCTTTTCACAAGGGGACTCGGCATCGTGCCGGGTTCCAAACAACATCAATTCAAATTAAATCACAATCGGAAAATTGAGAACCGGATGGTAAAAAAGCACGCTTCCTGCAAAGGGAGCGTGCTTTTTGAACCTTATTTGAAATAGTTTTCTAGGGCCGTCGTGACTTTAGAAGCAATTTCACGGCGGTAGGCAGCCTGCTTGATATGCTTGTAGTCATTGCTATCGTTGATATAACCGCATTCAAGCAGTACTGCCGGCCGATGATTCTGACGCAGCACTTGGAAATCGCCATATTGAACGCCTTTGTTGGCTAATGGCAAACCCTTTAGCTGGGTGTTGATGGCCTTGGCCAGTTTCATGTCTTTTTGTGAATTGTAATAATAAGTCGTGACGCCGCTGAGACTGTCAGCGGTTTTACTGGAATCAAAGTGGATGCTGATGAAGGCATCGGCCTTGTCCTTATTCGAAAGGGCTGGACGTGCCGCCAAGCTGACATATTTATCTGTATCACGGGTCAAGATGACACGCGCACCTTGTTTGCGCAGGTCCTTGGCGATTTGTTTGACCGTTTCAAGCGTATACGTCTTTTCATAGGTATTCTTGCCGGAAATCGCACCACTATCATTGCCGCCATGACCGGCATCCAGTACGATCGTAGCTTCAGAGAGTTTGGTGGCTGAAGTGGTAGTAACGTCTTGAGCGCCCATCAAGGAAACGACCCAGCTGGCCACATAACCAGTCTGGCCGTTCTTGGTCTTGACTTGATACCATTCCTTCTTAACGGTCTTGATGTAAGTCAGCGTGGTGCCTTTCTTCAAAGTCTGCATTGCCGCCGAACTGGTGCTGGCCTTCTTGCGCAGTTTGACACCGCTCAACTGGGTCGTCACTGTTTTCGGTGTCTGATTCGACTTGGTGGTAGGGGCTTGATCAGTTAGGCTTAAGCCTTGATGAATCCAGCCAACGGTATTTTTATAGAGAATCTGGCTCCAGGAACCTTGTTGATAAACCACTGTGACATTTCTAGCATCCGAAACGGTGCCGAGTTTATCACTGCTGGTGCGGGCGTATTCATAAACAGGGACGCTGCTTTTGTTAACTTTGGCGACCTTATTAGTGGTCGTCCCCACTTCAGTGTTGTGGATCAGCCAGCTGGCGACCCAGCCGGTTTGGTCATCTGACAAACGAATTTTATACCAATCATTATCATGACCGATGACATTGATTTTTGTACCCTGGACGATCTGACGTTTCGTTTCATAAGAAAGGCCGGGTCCGCTGCGGACATTGACCACATTGGCGGTGATCGTTAACGAGTGGCTGTTCGTCATAATGATTGTGACGCCACAGGCAAGGAGGATCAACAGCCCCGTCAGCCACGCAATCGGGTAATGACGAAGCGCCCATTTCAATTTTTCCATCTGGTGCTGTCCCTCCTTTTGAAGTCTCTTTCAGTATAGCAAAAAACGCTTGCCAAGAGGTTGCTTTTTTTATAAACTGACCTTGACAATTTTTGATGGGTCGCGTAACGTAAAGATTGAATTGAATAGTTAAACCGATGACGTAGTGAGGATAGATCACTGAGCAGAGAAAGCATCCTAGGCTGAAAGGTGCTTAACCGATTGAAAAGACGACTACCGAGGTTTGAATAAATCTTTTATTCCGTTAGCAAATAACGTTATCAGCAGTGAAAATATAAGGTGGTACCGCGTCCAGACGCCCTTGTCAATCGACAAGCGCGTCTTTTTTTGTATCACGCTTAAAAAGGAGAGAATGCTCGTGTCTAGTTATCAAAAACCAAAAGGAACCGCCGACATTTTACCAGGCGAAACGGCAAAATGGCATTTTGTCGAAGAAACCGCTCGGCAGATTTTTCATGATTATCGGTTCCAAGAAATTCGGACCCCATTATTTGAAGATTACCATGTCTTTTCCAGAAGTTCAGGCGATACTTCTGATATCGTGACCAAGGAAATGTATGATTTCCATGATAAAGGGGATCGGCATATTGCACTGCGTCCGGAAGGAACCGCCGGTGTCGTCCGGGCCTATGTTGAAAACAAATTATACGGACCTGAATATGTAAAACCCGAAAAAGTTTACTATATGGGACCAATGTATCGTTATGAACGGCCGCAATCCGGCCGTCAGCGTGAATTCCATCAGATTGGGGTCGAAGCCTTCGGAGCTGAAAGCCCAGCACAAGATGTTGAGGTCATTGCAATGGCGATGCAGTTACTGAACACATTAGGTGTCAAAAATCTGAAACTTGTCATCAATACTTTAGGCGATAAGGAATCTCGTCAGGCTTATCAACAAGCACTGGTGGAATTCTTGCGGCCGCACTTTGATGAATTGAGTGCCGATTCACAAACCCGTTTGGAAAAGAATCCGTTACGGGTACTCGACAGCAAAGATGAACATGACCAGGAAATCGTCACGGATGCGCCATCCATTCTTGATTATTTGGACGAGAAATCGCAACAGCATTTCGACACGGTCCAATCGTTGTTGAAAGACCTCAACATCGACTTTGTGATCGATCCGGATATGGTGCGTGGCTTAGATTATTACAACCACACGATTTTCGAAATCATGACAGACAGCAAAGCCTTTGGTGGCAAGATGACGACAATCTTAGCCGGCGGTCGTTACAACGGACTGGTTGAACAGCTCGGCGGCCCGGATACACCTGGGATCGGTTTTGGGATGGGAGTCGAACGTCTGATGCTCGTTATGGATGCCGAAGATGTTAAAGTGCCGGTTGATGACGATTTGGAAGTCTATGTCGTCGGAATTGGGGCCGAAACGAATGCGACGACCCTTGAAATGGTTCAAGCTTTGCGCAAGGAAGGTGTCTCTGCCGACCGTGATTATCTTGACCGTAAGGCGAAGGGACAGTTCAAGACTGCCAATCGGTTGAATGCTGAATATGTGATTACGATTGGACAAGATGAAATGACCAATCGAGTGGCCAATGTCAAAATCATGGCGACTGGGAAGCAAGTTCAAGTCCCATTTGAGCAGATCGCACAGCATTTTGAACAAGTGCAACAACAATTAAAAGAAGCAGAATAGGGGAGCGAGAATATGAGCAAACGCACCACATACTGTGGCTTAGTCGATGAATCCTATGTTGATCAAACCGTTACATTAGACGGCTGGGTCCAGAAAAAACGGAACTTAGGCGGATTGATCTTCGTTGACCTCCGTGACCGTGAAGGCATCGTTCAGATTGTTTTCAGTAAGGAATATTCAGGGGCTGCCTTTGAAAAGGCTGATGACCTGCACAGCGAATATGTTGTTGAAGTGACTGGGAAAGTGGTTCGCCGGGTCGGTGACGCCATCAATAAGAAGATGAAGACCGGCATGGTCGAAGTCGAAGCCACCGATTTAACGATTTTAAACAAGTCCAAGACACCGCCATTCCCGATTGAAGATAACATTACGGCCAGCGAAGATTTGAAGCTGCAGTATCGTTACCTCGATTTGCGGCGTCCGGAAATGATGAAGGCTTTGCGGACTCGGTCCCAAATCACGAAGTCTGTCCATCATTATTTAGACGACCATGACTTCATTGATATCGAAACACCTGATTTGACCAAATCGACACCAGAAGGGGCTCGTGATTACTTAGTTCCGTCACGTGTCTACCCAGGCAGTTTCTATGCTTTGCCGCAATCGCCGCAGTTGTTCAAACAATTGCTGATGGCAGCGGGTTTCGACAAGTATTATCAGATTGCCCGTTGCTTCCGTGATGAAGATTTGCGTGGCGACCGGCAGCCGGAATTCACCCAGATTGATTTGGAAGCCAGCTTTGTGACTGCCAAAGATATTCAGGATTACACGGAAGGTTTGATTGCCCAAGTCATGCATGATGAAAAGGGCATCGATGTCAAACTGCCATTCCAGCGGATGGATTGGCAAGAAGCCATGGATCGTTACGGTTCTGATAAGCCGGATGTTCGTTTCGGCATGGAACTGCAAGATGTCAGCAACTTGTTCAAAGATAGTGCCTTTAAAGTCTTCAGTGGCGCAATTGCTAATGGCGGCCAGGTGAAGGCGATTGTCGTTCCGGATGGTGCTAGTCACTATTCCCGGAAGAACATCGACAAATTGCAAGAATATATCAAGCGGTTTGATGCGAAAGGCTTAGCTTGGCTGAAGGTCAAGGACGGCACGGTCAACGGGCCGATCGCCAAATTCGTCAAGGATAACGACGAACCATTGCTGAATCAGTTAGGGGCTAAGGAAGGCGACTTGATCGTCTTCGTTGCCGATGCTAAGAAAGTCGTTGCTGAAAGCTTAGGTTGGTTGCGCAAGTACTTTGCACATGATCTCGACTTGATCGATGAAAATCAATATGCCTTCTTATGGGTGGTCAACTGGCCGTTGTTTGAATTTGATGAAGGCATTCAGCGTTGGGTTCCGGCCCACCATCCATTCACGATGCCGAATGAAGAGGATATTCATTATCTGGATACCGATCCGCATAAGGCCCATGCCCAGTCGTACGATATCGTTCTCAATGGTTATGAATTGGGCGGCGGTTCCGTTCGTATCCATCAACGTGACATTCAGGAAAAGATGCTCAAGGCCTTGGACTTCACGCCAGAACGAGCCGAAGCACAGTTTGGTTTCTTGCTGAAAGCTTTGGATTACGGGTTCCCGCCGGAAGCAGGACTTGCCATCGGCTTGGATCGCTTTGCAATGCTGTTAGCCCATAAAGACAACATTCGTGATGTCATTGCCTTCCCGAAGAATTCAAAGGCTACTGAACCAATGACGAAGGCACCGGCACCAGTTGCTGATAATCAGTTAACGGATCTGGGCATTGAAGTCAGCCACGACGCTAAAAAGTAAATTTTGTTTCAAAACAGTGATCCTGCGATCACTGTTTTTTTTGTCTAAAATCGCAATTCAGCCCATTTTATTGCGGCCAATCGATTTAATGTCGTATAATCGCTCCAAGAGGTGATCAAGATGGCAGTAACAAAAGATGATGAATTAAAGAAGCGTTTAACGCCGGAACAGTATAACGTGACTCAAAACGGTGCCACTGAAATGCCGTTTTCAGGCCAGTATGATAATTTTTACAAGCCAGGCATCTACGTTGATGTTGTGAATGGCGAGCCTTTGTTCAGCTCGACGGATAAATATGATGCCGGCTGCGGTTGGCCGTCCTTCACGAAACCAATCGAGACGTTGAAAGAAAAAACGGATACCTCGCATGGAATGGTGCGGACCGAAGTGGAAAGCGACCAGGCACATTCTCATTTAGGCCATGTCTTTAATGACGGTCCGAAAGACAAGGGCGGTCTGCGTTACTGTATCAATTCGGCGGCATTGAAGTTCATTCCAGCAGCTGATCTCGACCAAGAGGGTTATGGCCGTTACGATTATTTATTCAAAGGGGGTCAAAAATAATGGCAACTGACACAGCAATTTTTGCCGGTGGATGTTTCTGGTGCATGGTGCATCCGTTTGATACGTATCCAGGCATCAAGAGTGTCATTTCCGGTTATACCGGCGGGCACGTCGCCAATCCGACTTACGAACAGGTTTCCAGCGGCACGACCGGACACACCGAAGCAGTCAAGATCACATTTGATCCGGATATCATTTCATATCGCAAATTAGTCGATATTTATTGGCATCAGACTGATCCAACCGACGCTTCTGGCCAATTCCAAGATCGGGGCGATAATTATCGGCCGGTAATCTATTATAATTCGCCGGAACAAAAACAAGTCGCCGAAGCATCCAAGGCGGCGCTGCAGAAGAGCGAAAAGTTCAAACAGCCGATTGTCACTCAAATCGAGCCGGCCCAGCCGTTTTATCCGGCCGAAGAGTATCATCAGGACTTTTACAAGAAGAATCCGCTGCGGGATCAGCTCGAAGAAAATGGGGGCCGGGCCCAGTTCAAAAAGGAACACTGGGACAACGGAAAGAGCGACACACCGTTGAAGTAGTCTCTCATTTAGGGGTTCGATTTTTACGCAATTTGTAGTATGCTATACAGGCTAAACAAATTCATAAAGGTCGGTTTTTATGCAAAGAATTGAGAAACTTGCGAAACATCATCAAAATATGTCGAAGCTTTCGGCGGCATTCCTCTATAGTATTGCGGTTGCCGTTGCGTTAAACTTTTTCTGGGAGCCAGGCGGTATCTACGCTTCTGGGATTACTGGGCTTGCCCAACTGATCTCAACGATCACAAAACGGTTTGCACCGTTTACGGTCTCGACGGCGCTGATGCTGCTGGTTCTCAACTTGCCTTTATTTGTGTTGGCGTGGCGCAAGATCGGCCATCATTTCACGGTCTTTACAATCATTTCGGTTGTCTTATCCAGTTTGATGATGAAAATCATTCCGGTAACAAAGCTGACGATCGACCCGATTATCTGTGCAATCTTTGGGGCCGTCCTCAACGGAGCCGGAACTGGTTTTGCGTTAAAAAATGGGATTTCCACCGGTGGATTGGATATTCTGGGGATCGTTCTGCGGAAGAAAACGGGCAAATCGATCGGAACAATCAACATTATTTTCAATGCGATGATTATTTTTGCGGCTGGTTTCATTTTCGGCTGGCCCCATGCGTTCTACTCTGCATTAAGTATTTTCATCAATGGGAAAGTCATGGATTTGGTTTACACGCGGCATCAGAAGCTGCAGGTTATGATTGTGACGAGCCATCCGAAAAATGTGATTGAAGCGATCCAAAGCGAAATGCGGCGGGGAATCACAATTGTGCATGACGCCGAAGGAGCTTATAAACACCAAGAAAAAACGATTTTGTTTACGGTGATTTCACGGTATGAAATGCACGATTTAGAAAGTGCGATGTATCATTCCGATCCGCACGCCTTTGTGAGTATCACTTCGGCGGTTAAGATTCTCGGTCATTTTTACGAGCAGCCGCATGATTAGACTAAATTAAAAAAGTTACTTTAACTCCATTAAATTACAATTCAAGCACACTTCCAAGTCGGAAGTGTGCTTTTTTGTCGCCCTGATTTTTGGTACAATGGCCGTAGCAAGGGAAAGGAATGAACGGCATGAAAATTGGATCACATGTTTCGATGAAAGGTACGAAAATGTTATTGGGTTCGGCACAGGAAGCGGCTGCTGAAAACGCCAATGCATTTATGATTTATACAGGGGCACCGCAGAACACACGGCGAAAACCGACGGAGAAATTTCAAATCGAGCCGGCCCATGCTTATATGCAGGAACATGGAATCGATACGATCGTCGTTCATGCCCCTTATATCGTCAACTTGGGGAATACTTTGAAACCGGACAAATTTGAATTCGGTGTGCAATTTATGCGGGATGAAGTGGCGCGTGCCGATGCGATCGGTGCGCAGCAAATGGCCTTCCATCCGGGGGCACATGTCGGCGCCGGTGCCGATGCTGCGCTTCAGCAGATTATCAAAGGGCTTAATGAGATTTTAACGGAAGACCAGACCGTTCATATTGCCATTGAAACGATGGCTGGCAAAGGAACCGAAGTCGGAACATCGTTTGAACAATTAGCGACGATTATCGACGGTGTCCAAGATAATGACAAGCTTAGTGTGTGTTTCGATACTTGCCATACGAGTGATGCTGGGTATGCAATCAAAGACGATTTTGACGGTGTCTTGAATGAATTCGACCATCTTATCGGACTCGACCGGCTCCAGCTGATTCATCTGAACGATTCTAAAAATCCGCAGGGCAGTCATAAAGACCGTCATGAAAATATCGGTTTTGGAACGATTGGGTTCGATACGTTAAATTATGTGGCTCACCATCCGCAGCTTGAAACGGTTCCGAAGATTTTGGAAACGCCTTACATTGACGGCAGTAAAAAGAAACGGGCCTACTCGCCTTACAAGCGTGAAATTGCCATGCTTGAGACTGAAACCTTTGATCCAGAGATGAAAGATGAAATCCTCGCTGAAAACGAGGCTTCGTGACAGAAAAAGCTGGAACAAAAATGTTCCAGCTTTTTTAGTGCGTTAATTTTTCGGTGTCCCATAGTAATCGAGTCCCATCTTTTCAAGAATTACAGTGGCTGTTTCCTCGATTGAACGATTGGCAACGTTGATGACCATACAGCCGAGTTTCTGATACAGATCATTGGCATACTTCAATTCCTTGTTGATTTCATCCATGTCGGAATAGGTTGTGTCCGGGTTCAATCCATAAGCAATCATGCGTTCCCGGCGGATATTATTTAAAATTTCAGGATCATTCGTCAAACCGACGATCTTCTTAGGATCAATTTGGAAGATTTCTTCAGGAATGTGAGCCTGTGGCACTAGCGGCAGGTTGGCTACTTTGACGTTTTGGTTGGCTAGAAAAAGGGATAACGGCGTCTTTGAGGTCCGTGAAACGCCTAATAAGACGATATCGGCCTCTAAGAAGCCTTTCGGATCCTTGCCATCGTCATACATGACAGCAAATTCCATCGCAGAAATGCGGTCGAAATATTTGGTGTTCAGATGATGAATCGCACCGGCTTCGCCAGACGGTTTCTGGTTGGCCAGATGACCAACTTCATTCATGATTGGGGTCATCAGATCAAAATAATCGACGCCTAATTCGGTACAAATCTGGTTGGTTTGATCGGCCAACCCTGGTGTCCCGAAGGTATGCATGATAAAACCGCCGTGTTTCTTAGTTTGTTCGACGATCGGCCGGATTTTTTCGACTTTCGTGATAAAAGGGAACCGTTCGATGCGTGGTTCGACATCCGGATATTGTGCCAATGCGGCTTGTGCAAGGCGTAAAGCCGTTTCTCCGACTGAATCGGAAAGAATGCTGACGCTGATTTTTGTGGCTGCCATGTAAAAAACTCCCATCTGTTGTTTCAATTGATATGCTTATCATAGCATAGTCACCTGTGAAAATGTATCCGCTCTCTTTTTTAAATAAAAAAGTCGGGGTTTCGGGAAAGTTTTGTTGACGCGCTTTTTCTGTTTCGCTATAATAAATAAGAACGATACCAGTGTGTGTCGTTTCTATTTTCAGATGCGAGGGGAGGGATATCAGATGTCAAAGACAGTCGTTCGTAAAAACGAATCTCTTGATGATGCTCTTCGTCGCTTCAAACGTTCCGTCTCAAAAAGCGGTACATTACAAGAATACCGGAAACGGGAATTCTACGAAAAACCGAGTGTGAAGCGCAAGTTAAAGTCAGAAGCAGCACGTAAGCGTAAGAAGAAGCGCTTTTAAGGTCAATTTCTAAGGAAATGATGAAATGAGCTTACAAGATTCTTTAAATTCTGATTTAAAAACTGCAATGAAGGCGCATGACAAGGCAACTTTATCCACTGTTCGGATGTTAAAATCATCACTCCAGAATGAGCAGATCAAACTGGGCCATGATTTGACACCGGATGAGGAATTAAGTTTGCTCTCACGGGAATTGAAGCAGCGGAAAGACTCTGAAGCCGAGTTCAAGGAGGCTGGTCGTGATGATTTGGCTGATTCAACGGCAACGGAAATCAAAGTCGTTGAACGTTACATGCCAAAGCCATTGACGGCGGATGAATTGAACAAAATTGTTCAAGACACCATCCAGGAGACTGGTGCTACGTCAAGCAAAGACTTCGGCCAGGTTATGAAGGCTGTTATGCCGAAAGTAACTGGACGTGCCAATGGGAAACAAGTCAGCGCAGCTGTGAAAACAGCTTTAAACGCCAACTAAATTGCATATAAAATGAAAGAAGTTTCGGTCGTCCGATCGGGGCTTTTTTTGTGTCGTTCGGTCTGGTACGACTGAATCTTGTCGCAACCTCTAAGTGTGTTAAAATAGGGATACAAAGTAAATCTATCATTTGAGGGGTAATGAATTTTTTGACTGGCAAAAAACAATTTGAAAAATCATTTCACCTGCAAAATCCGGATCAAGCACCGGATTTAATGGGGATCAACGATCAGTTCCTCCATTTGATCGAATCTGGCATGCAGGTGACACTGAGTGCTTTCGATGACGATATCAAGATCAGCGGCGATAATAATGAATTTGTTTCGCAAAGTTATGCGATCTTGACAGCACTGACAAAGCTCTTGGATCACGGCATCAAATTAAGCGGAGCCGATGTGATGAATGCAATCAATATGGCTCACGCCGGCACGTTAGATTATTTTACCGATTTTTATAGCGAAGTTTTATTACATGATAGTAAAGGCGCCCCGATTCGGGTCAAGAATTACGGGCAGCATCAATATGTCGAAGCGGTCCGGCATAAGGACATCACGTTCGGAATCGGACCAGCCGGGACTGGGAAAACTTATTTGGCCGTTGTCATGGCAGTCACTGCTTTGAAGAAACGGCTTGTTGAAAAAATCATTTTGACTCGGCCCGCCGTTGAGGCCGGTGAAAATCTCGGTTTCCTGCCTGGCGATCTGAAGGAAAAGGTCGATCCGTATCTGCGGCCCGTTTACGATGCACTGTATAACGTCCTGGGCACCGAACATACGAACCGGCTGCTGGATCGTGGCGTGATTGAAATTGCGCCCTTAGCCTATATGCGTGGCCGGACACTGGACCAGGCGTTTGTCATCTTGGATGAAGCGCAGAATACGACGGAAGCTCAGATGAAGATGTTTCTGACTCGGCTTGGTTTTGGGTCGAAGATGATCGTCAATGGGGATGTCACTCAGATTGATCTGCCTCGTCATGAGAAGAGCGGATTGATCGAAGCCAGTCACATTTTAAAGGGAATCGATCAAATTGAATTCGTTCAATTCAAAGCCACCGATGTCGTGCGGCATCCAGTAGTCGCTAAGATCATCGAAGCATATGCGCACGCAGACGAACAACGAAATAAGGAGTAGGGTCATGGATATTGAAATTGTAGATGAGACCAAACAGGTCGATGAAGCCCATCTGAAGATGGCACATGATTTGCTGGAATTTGCCGGCAGCTATATGAAACTGGCCGCTGATACGGAGATGTCGGTTACGTTTGTCAGCGACGACAAAATCCATCAGATCAACTTGGAATATCGGCAGACCGATCGGGCCACCGATGTGATTAGTTTTGCCATTGAGGAGGAAACTGCCGAAGAAGGGCTGCCCAAGAATTTTGAGGAACTCTATCATATTCCTAAGGATATCGGCGACTTGATTATTTCGCCGGCGACGGTTAAGGAACATGCGGAACGTTATGGGCATTCTTTCGACCGTGAATTCGGCTACACACTGGTACATGGCTTCCTTCATTTGAATGGGTATGACCACATCAAACCTGAAGATGAGGCTGTGATGATCCCGCTACAGGAGAAAATTTTAGATGCGTATGGACTCAAACGATAAGCAGACCGGCAAAAATAAAACCTTTTTCCGTAGCGTCCGCCATGCGCTGACAGGGGTCAGAACGGCTTTTACCGAAGAAGACAATCTGAAACGAGATGCCACTTTTTCAATCGTGGTCATCCTGCTGGGATTTATGCTGCGAGTTTCAGCTTGGGACTGGCTGCTGCTGTCGATTGCGATTGCGATCGTCGTTATCAGCGAGATGTGGAACACCGTGTTTGAAAATATGGTCGACCTGGTCGTCCATCATCAATATGATCCGTTAGCGAAGAAAATTAAAGATATGAGTGCTGGAACGGTCCTTTTGACGGCGTTTTTCTCAAGTTTGATCGGATTGTACGTGTTTGTACCGTATCTCTGGCGGATGCTATTTTAAAGAAAGAGGCAATTGATAAATGACTGAAAAAAAGTTTCGTTCTGGTTTTGTGGCGATTGTTGGCCGGCCCAATGTGGGGAAATCAACGTTCATGAACCGGATCTTAGGTGAAAAAGTCGCCATTATGTCGCCAAAAGCGCAGACGACTCGTAATAAGATTCAGGGCATCTACACAACGGATGATGTTCAAATCATTTTTGTGGATACTCCTGGCATTCACAAGCCGCAAAACGGGCTCGATGAATATATGGATGATGCGGCTTTGTCGACACTGAATGAAGTCGATGTCGTCCTCTTCATGATCAGTGCACCTGATAAAAAAGGTCCTGGCGACCAGTTCATCATGGATAAACTTAAGGCGGTTAATAAGCCAATCGACCTTGTTGTCAATAAGATCGATGAAGTTCATCCCGACCAGCTGCCGAGTATCGTCGCCAGTTATGAAGATGAACTGCAGTTTGCCAATATTTTCCCGATTTCGGCAACTCAGGGTAATAATGTCGCGCAAATGATCACTACACTTGAAAAAGAGCTGCCGGCCGGACCGCAGTATTATCCGGAAGATCAATTATCTGACCATCCCGAATACTTTGTGGTCGGTGAATTGATTCGTGAAAAGATTCTCGAACTGACACATGATGAAGTGCCGCATTCAGTTGCCGTCGTCGTTGAACGAATGAATCAGCATGTCAACGGCAAGCTGCAAATCGAAGCGACCATCATGGTCGAACGTGATGGTCAAAAAGGAATCATCATCGGCAAGGGCGGCAAAATGCTGAAAGAAATCGGTATTCGTTCACGTCGGGACATCGAAGCTTTACTGGGTGAAAAAGTCAACTTGAAGCTTTGGGTCAAAGTTTCGAAGGATTGGCGGGACAATAACCGCTATCTGAAGGAATTCGGCTACAATAAGAAAAAGTTATAGAACAATCGTATTGATGGCAAGAGTCTGAGTTCGCTCAGGCTCTTGTTTTGCCGAAAGGGGGTTTTACAGTGGCACAACATGCGCTCGAAGAGTTCGAAGGAATCGTTATTTATCGCAAAAATTATCGTGAAAAAGACATGCTCGTCAAAATGATCACAGATCAATTCGGGAAAAAAATGTTCTTTTTGCGAGGCGCTAATCGGCCGAAATTTCGGATGCGGGCAGCGATCCTGCCTTTTACCATCGGCACGTATGTCGGCAATCTGAGTGACGAAGGGTTGTCGTTCATCAATACGGCCAAAGAGTACCGTCAGTTTC
This sequence comes from Lactobacillus selangorensis, assembly GCF_001437205.1. Lineage (GTDB taxonomy): Bacteria > Bacillota > Bacilli > Lactobacillales > Lactobacillaceae > Paralactobacillus > Paralactobacillus selangorensis. The sequence goes on from NZ_JQAZ01000001.1 coordinate 247,046, forward strand.
AGACGATCGGAAGCGATATTTTTCTGAATGCCTATGCGACTTACATTCTTAATCTGATTGATGTGGCCTTTCCAGACAGTGTACCGATTCCGCAGTGGTATGCCTTTGCCAAACAGGCGCTCAACTTGATTGACGATGGCTTTGATGCCGAAATTATCATGGATATTGCCCAGATTCAGTTATTGCCAGCGTTTGGGGTCGGCCCCCATTGGCAGGATTGTGTGATTTGCCACCGGACAAAAGGCTCCTTCGACTATTCGGAAAAATACGGCGGCATCCTGTGCGATCAGCATTGGCAGCTCGATCCGTACCGCCTCCATGTCGATCAGCGGACGATGTACTACCTGCGGTTATTTTCCGTCGTCGATTTGATGAAGCTGCATTCGATCGATGTCAAAAAAGAGACGAAGCAACGTTTGAAACGAGTCATCGATGTCCTGTATCGAGATACGGTCGGCATTCATCTCAAGAGCAAGCATTTTATTGATGAAATGAATGGCTGGGAAGACCGCTTCAAAGCTCCGGATCAAAATTAAACTGGGATTGACAAGCCTTTTGGGGACGTTTAAAATGAAACTTGAAATCAAGCCATGAGGAAAAACGGGATTAGTGTGCAAATGAAAGCGAGTCGGGATAGTGCAAGCCGACTGAGCAGCTGATTACTGGGCGTTTCTGAGCAGCGATTTATGAACGAAGCGCAGGTCTCATAATAGGCCTGAAGTAGGGTGGAACCGCGAATATAAATTATTCGTCCCTATGTAGAAACTTTTTCTGCATAGGGGCGTTTTTGCGTTCTTATCCAGAAAAACCAAAGGAGAAAATGGAATGGCAAAGATGAATGTGCAAGACATGATCCAGACTTTGCAGCACTTCTGGTCCAAAAAGGGCTGCATGCTGATGGATGCCTATGATGTTGAAAAAGGGGCGGCAACAATGAGCCCGTATACGTTCTTACGAGCAGTCGGGCCCGAACCTTGGAATGCAGCCTATGATGAACCGTCCCGCCGTCCGGCTGACGGCCGTTACGGCGATAACCCGAACCGTTTGTATCAGCATCATCAGTTTCAGGTGGTTATGAAACCTTCACCGTTGGAAATTCAGGAATATTATTTGGACAGTTTGCGTGCGTTAGGCATCGAACCGCTCGAACATGATATTCGGTTCGTCGAAGATAACTGGGAGAACCCATCGATGGGCTGTGCCGGTGTTGGTTGGGAAATCTGGCTCGACGGAATGGAAGTGTCACAGTTTACCTACTTCCAGCAAGTCGGCGGCCTGCAGTGCGATCCCGTCATGAGCGAAATCACTTATGGGGTAGAACGGCTGGCATCCTACATTCAGGATGTCAATTCCGTTTACGACCTCGAATGGGGCGATGGCGTTTCGTACCGTGATATTTTCAAAGAACCTGAATATGAACATTCCAAGTATTCGTTCGAAGACAGCGATCAGGATTTGTTGTTGAAATTATTCGATGCTTACGAAAAAGAGGCATGGCGATTAGTGAAACTGCACTTGGTTCATCCCGCTTATGATTATGTGCTCAAATGCAGCCATACCTTTAACCAGCTGGATGCACGGGGGGCCGTATCTGTGACCGAACGGGCCGGCTATTTGAGCCGCATCCGCAAGCTCGCACATGCCGTTGCCAAGACGTTTGTTGAAGAACGCAAAAAGGCCGGTTTCCCGTTGTTGAAGAACGATGATCAGGCAAAGGAGGATTAACATGTCAAAAACATTCTTATTAGAAATCGGACTAGAAGAAATGCCCGCTCATGTCGTCACTCCCAGTGTCGAGCAGTTGGAAAACCGAGTCGAGGACTTTTTAGATAAAAACCATCTCGCTTATGAATCTGTGCGTCCGTATTCGACTCCTCGTCGTTTGGCGGTCATGGTCGAAGGCTTGGCTGATAAGCAGGATGATATCGAAGTCGATGCCAAAGGGCCGGCTAAGAAGATTGCTGTGGATGCAGACGGCAATTGGACCAAAGCTGCCAAAGGCTTTGCCCGTGGTCAAAAATCCGATCCAGATCAGATCGTCTTCAAAGATCTCAAAGGGACCGAATATGCCTATATTCATAAACTGATTCCAGGCAAACCTGCCGCTGAAGTTTTACAGGGACTCGACAAAGTCGTCGAAGCGATGACCTTCCCGACCCGGATGCACTGGCACACATACCACTTCGAATACATCCGGCCAATTCACTGGATCGTTGCTTTGCTCGATGATCAAGTCATCGACTTCCAAGTTTTGAATATCAAGACGGGGCGTCAAACTCAGGGCCATCGTTTCTTAGGTGAACCAGTGGCATTAAAGCAGGCGAGCGACTACCAGCAGGCTTTAGCTGATCAGTTTGTCATTGCCGATGCGGAAGACCGCAAGAACATGATCCGGCAGCAAATCAACCAAATGGCTGCTGAACAAAACTGGCAGGTCGTTTTGGATGCGGACCTGCTTGAAGAGGTCAACAATTTAGTCGAATATCCGACCGCCTTTTACGGCACCTTTGAAAAGCGGTTTTTGGACATTCCAGAAGCCGTTTTGATTACTTCGATGAAGGATAATCAACGTTACTTCTATGTTCGGGACCAAAATGGCAAGTTATTGCCATATTTCATTTCCGTTCGCAATGGCGATAAAGCCCATCTCGAAAACGTCGTGCATGGGAATGAAAAAGTTTTAACGGCACGACTTGAAGATGCCGCCTTCTTCTATCAAGAAGATCAGAAGCATACGATTGATGACTATGTGGAACGGCTCAAGAAAGTCAGCTTCCATGATAAGATTGGCTCAATGTATGCCAAAATGCTGCGGGTCCATGCCATTGCGCATTTCTTAGGCGAAAAGTATCAATTGAGCAACCAAGAAATGAAGGATCTCGATCGGGCTAGCATGATCTACAAGTTTGATCTGGTGACTAGCATGGTCGGTGAATTCTCCGAATTACAAGGTGTCATGGGCGAAGTGTACGCCAAGCTGGCCGGCGAAGATGAAAATGTTGCTGTTGCCATTCGTGAACACTACATGCCGACGAGCTCTGAAGGCGAATTGCCGCAAACGTCTGTCGGTTCCGTTTTAGCCTTGGCCGACAAGATCGACAGTATCGGCGCCTTCTTCAGTGTCGATATGATTCCGAATGGGTCTAACGATCCGTACGCATTGCGTCGTCAAGCTTATGGGATTGTCCGCATCGTCGAAGACCATGGCTGGCATTTACCGATCGGCAAGGTTGAAAATGAAGTCGCTCGTGTTTTAACAGATGCCGGTGTGACAGATGGCCTTGACGTCACCAAGAACCAAAAAGAAGTGCTTGACTTTATGCTCGACCGGATGCGTCAATGGTTAGGCAACGCCGCCGTTCGGCATGATATTATCGATGCGGTTGTCGAAAGCAGTTCCGAAGATCCGTTGACCATGTTTGCGGCTGCGAAGACACTCGAAGCGCATAAAGATGATGATGACTTCAAGGATACGATTGAGGCCGTTACGCGTGTGCTCCGTCTTGACGCCAAAGCCGATTTTGATGAGAATACCGATTTAACGGTTGACCCAAGCTTATTCGAAAATGATTCCGAAAAACAGCTCAATGAAGCTGTGATCGATCTCAGTGAAAAGTGGTTCGACCAGACGATTGAAGAAGATTATCAAAGTCTTCGTGAATTGCGGCCCTTGATCGATGAATACTTTGATCAGACGATGATTATGGATAAGAATGAACAGGTCCGTGATAATCGGCTGAAGCAATTGGCTCAAGTTGCGAAATTAGCGAATGTTTTAGGCGACCTGAACCAGTTAGTTGTGAAATAACATGGGGCAATTACAGATCAAACGGGCCTATACGGCGGCTGCGCCCAGCGATGGGACGCGTTTGCTGGTCGATCGGATCTGGCCACGGGGCGTGTCGAAAGAAAAGGCTGCTTTGACGGATTGGGACAAAAACATTGCACCTTCGACTGAACTGCGTCAATGGTTTGTCCACGATCCAGTTAAATTTCCGGAATTTACCAAACGGTATCTAGCGGAATTGAATCAGAATCCAGCGGCGGCTCAATTTAAGCAGCAAGTGCAAACGGCTTTAAAAACGGGCAACGTGACACTGATTTACGGTGCCAAAGATACGACGCACAATCAGGCAGTTGTTCTGCAGCAGTGGCTGCAAAAATAAAAAAGTTGCCCTAAAAAGGTTGCTTACTAATCGTAAACATGCTATCATATACGCTGTATACGTGTGTTGATAACGGAAAAAGTCGCATTTCTTCAGAGATGCGGCTTTTGCAATCTATTGTCCGATTGAGAGAGGAGGGGACCGATGGCACAGCGCATTCCAGAGGCGACGGTCGAGGCCGTGCGCCAGAAAACGAATATTGTTGATGTAGTCGGTCAGTATGTGCAGCTGAAAAAGCAAGGGAAGAACTTGTTCGGGTTGTGTCCCTTCCATGAGGAACGAACGCCTTCTTTTTCAGTTAATGAACAAAAGCAAATCTTTCATTGTTTCAGCTGCGGTCGTGGGGGAAATGTCTTTAATTTCTTGATGGATTTGGAGAAATTGTCCTTTCCGGAGGCTGTTGCCAAGGTCGCTCAGATGGAAAATATCCCAGTCGACATTCAAGTCGGCGCCCAGACACAAACAACAGTTGATCCGCAGATTGCGACCCAGCGCAAGATGTATCAGAAAGCTCAACAGTTTTTCGCCCATATTTTAATCAACACAACAACCGGTGAACCGGCGCTCAAGTATTTGCAGAAGCGGAAAATGACGGACCAGGCGATTCAGACGTATGGAATCGGCTATCTGCCGGAACAGCCGGATTTATTGCTTCATTTCTTGAAGGACCAGCAATTCACTTTCGAAGATTTACGCAAGTCGGGTTTGTTTTCAGAAACGCAATCTGGTCAGTTGCGGGACCGTTTTTCAGGCCGGGTGATGTTTCCAATTCGTGATTCGCAGGGACAGACGATTGCCTTTTCGGGCCGCATTTTAAATCAAGCGCCGAACGAACCGAAGTATTTGAATAGCCCGGAAACGATGCTGTTCAATAAGAGCAAGGTCTTGTTTAACTTCGATTTGGCCAAAGGCGCCATTCGGCAGGCTAAAAAAGTTTATCTCTTCGAAGGATTTATGGATGTGATTGCCGCTTATGAGGCCGGTCTTTCCAATGGAGTCGCTTCGATGGGGACCAGTCTGACGGATGAACAACTGCAGCAACTGACACGAATGACGAATCATCTCATTGTTTGTTATGATGGCGATGAACCAGGGATTCAGGCAGCTCATCGGGCGTTAGGAATGCTGCAGCAGCAACGCTCTGTCGATGCCGGTGTAGTCGTGCTGCCGGATGGCAAAGATCCAGATGAGTACGTTCACACAGTTGGTGCGGATGCGTTCAAGCAGCAGCTTGAGCAAGCTGTTTTGACACCAGTCGCGTTCAAACTCCGTTATTTGCAGCGGGGGTTGAACCTAGCCAACGAAAAGGATCGGTTGACTTACACCGATCAGGCACTCCAAACGTTGGTGCAGGTTGCTTCGCCGGTCGAACGGGAACTCTATCTCAACCAGGTTGCTGAGACAGTGTCGCTCTCGCCGGAAAGCTTGCAGCAGCAGCTGCAGACACTGCAGCGACAGCAGCCATCTCGTCCCAAACAAGCGGTTCGGCGTCAGCAAGTGGCTCCGCAGGCTTATCATCGCCAGCAGGTCCATTATTCGGGGCAGGAATTAGCGGAACGGTGTCTTCTGTATTTGATGTTTCACCATCCGGATGTGAAGACGACGGTCGAACAGACACCTGATTTTCAGTTTATTCATGAAAATTATCAGGAAATCTACCTGCTGTGGCAGAGTTTCCTAGCAGAAGGGCATTCGCCGGATATTTCTGGCTTTATCGACTATGTGCCGGATGATATGCAGGCACTGGTCGCAGAGCTCGATTCACTCGAATTGCCGGCCGAAGTGAATGAAACGGCGGTCCAAGACTACATCAAACGCATTATGGTCAATCCATTGCAGGAACAAATTAAAACGACGCAGGCTTCTTTAGACGAAGCCAAACGCCTTGGCGATCAGACACGCGAAGCAGATTTGACGGTACAGCTCGTTCAACTGTTTCGTCAGTTGAAAAAGGCTTAATCATCAAGGGGGATTTATACATGGCAGCAAAGAAAACAACTAAAACAGCACCAAAGAAAACAACAAATAAGAAGACGAGCATCGAGAAGACAAAGAAGTACAAAGACGCCGTCAAAGCATTCTTAAAAAAGTATAAATCCGATAAACAAGTGACCGAAGACCAAATGATTGATGAACTCGTTAAACCATTAGGCTTGCAAGACCAAGAGATTGATGACCTAATGGAACGAGTCGAAGATCAGGGCATTGGGATTGTTGATAAAGACGGGAATCCGAGTGCTCGGAGTCTTCAAAATGAAGAAAAGAAGAACAAAGGCAAAAAGAAGACCAAGGATGTTTCCGCACCCGCTGGCGTCAAAATCAACGACCCAGTGCGGATGTATCTCAAGGAAATCGGCCGAGTCCCATTGTTAACGGCGGATGAAGAAGTCGCATTGGCTTTGCGGATCGAGCAAGGCGATGAAGATGCCAAGCAGGAATTGGCGGAAGCCAACTTGCGGCTGGTCGTTTCAATCGCTAAGCGTTATGTCGGCCGTGGGATGCAGTTCCTGGATTTGATTCAGGAAGGCAACATGGGCTTGATGAAGGCCGTCGAGAAATTCGATTACCGGAAGGGCTTCAAGTTCTCAACTTACGCCACCTGGTGGATTCGTCAGGCCATTACCCGTGCTATTGCTGACCAGGCACGGACAATCCGGATTCCTGTGCATATGGTTGAAACAATCAACAAGCTGATTCGGATTCAGCGGCAATTGCTGCAGGACCTCGGCCGTGAACCAACGCCGGAAGAAATCGGTGCTGAAATGGACATGGCGACGGATAAAGTTCGTGAAATCCTCAAGATTGCTCAAGAACCCGTTTCCCTTGAAACACCAATCGGCGAGGAGGATGATTCGCACTTAGGCGACTTTATCGAAGATAAGGATGCAACCAGTCCTGAAGAACATGCTTCTTATGAGTTGCTCAAGGAACAGTTGGAGAGTGTCCTCGAAACCCTGACCGACCGTGAAGAAAATGTTTTGCGGCTGCGGTTTGGGCTCGATGACGGCCGGACATGGACATTGGAAGAAGTCGGCAAAGTCTTCGGTGTGACCCGTGAACGGATTCGCCAGATTGAAGCCAAGGCGTTGCGGAAGCTCCGTCACCCATCTCGTTCGAAGCAATTACGGGACTTTTTGGAATAAGATTTGAATGATGCGAAAAGATCGGCCCAGTGCGGCCGATCTTTTTTTGTACCCAGTGACAAACAATTTTATTTCCGCAGAAAGAGCCGTTTGCAAGTTAGATTTGCTATACTGGAACTATAATATAACGGGATAAGGAAGTGTCTAATTTGGAACAGATCCATCTATCACAACGACTGGCGACTGTTGCACAGCATATTCAGCAGGGGGATCGAATCGCCGATATCGGGTCCGATCATGCTTATTTGCCGATTGCACTCGTTCAAAGCGGCCGCATCCCGGCTGCTGTCGCCGGTGAAGTCGTTCCGGGTCCTTTCCATTTAGCGGAAGAACATGTGGCACAATACGGATTGGCGGCTCAAATTAAAGTGCGGCTGGCGGATGGATTGGCGGCTATCAAGCCGGCGGATCGCATTACGGCAGTGACAATTGCCGGAATGGGCGGCACATTGATCCATGATATTTTGGAAGCCGGGTATCAGCAGCATTTAAGGGGTACCGAACGGCTTATCTTGCAACCGAATGTCGGTGAGAATCGCGTTCGTGAATGGCTGCTAGCCCATCAATATGCGATTACGGCCGAAGAAATTCTGGAAGAGGATCAGCATATTTATGAAGTGATTGCTGCTGCGCCAAGTGCTGCACCGGTTCACTATGATGAAGCCGATCTGTATTTTGGCCCATTTTTACGGCAGCATCCGCACAATTCGGTTTTCCAAGCTAAATGGCAGGACCGGTTGCAACGCGAGCAGCGGGTTTTGCGTGAGCTGCAGAAGGCGCAAGAAGTGCCAACGGCTAAAGCAGCACAGCATCAGCACCTAGTTGCGATGATTGAGGAGGTGGTCGAATGACGATTGCAGCACAAACATTGATCGATCGATTCGAACAATTTGCCCCATTAGCATTACGAATGGGGAATGATCCAACTGGTTTTCAATTAGGGAAACGGTCGGCACCTATCAAACGGGTGTTGGTTACCCTTGATGTCCGGCCTGAAGTGGTTCAGGAAGCAATCGATAAACACGTTGATTTTATCTTTGCGCACCATCCAGTTTTGTTTCATCCAATCCATAAACTGGATCTGGCCGATCCGCAAAATCAAATGTATGCCGATTTGCTCGCCCATCACATCACCGTTTATGCGGCTCATACGAATTTAGACCGGGCATGGGGCGGTATGAATGATTGGCTGGCGGATGCGCTACAGCTGCAGCACGTGCAGCCATTTGATGTGACTGAATATGAACAGCTCCAGCAGGTTACAGTGGAAACGCCGGAACCAGAAACATTAACGGCCGCTTTGACGACATCGAATATTAAAGCAGCGCAATCTGCCGACCAAGTCATCTTTACAGTCCCCAAACTGCAAATGGCCCATTTTATGAGTCAGTTGCAGCAGCTGCCGCATAATCAGATTGGTGTGATGGATATTGCGACGCATGGCCGCCCAATTGGAATCGGCCGGATGGGAACGCCTAAACAGACGATGACGGTTCGGCAGTATGCCGATTTTGTCAAACAGGCTTTCGGCGTCAAAGGCGCCCGGCTGGTGACCCACACACCGGAGAAACAGGTTGAATCAGTAGCCGTTGTCGGCGGCGATGGCGGTCAGTTCTTCCCGGCTGCCGTTCGGCAGAACATCGATCTGTACATTACCGGTGATGTGTATTATCATACAGCACATGATATGCTCGCTAACGGCTTGTCCGTTGTCGACCCAGGTCATCACATTGAACAAGCGATCAAACAGCGTTTAACGCCGATGCTGCAAGAGTGGTCGCAGCAGTACGGCTGGGATCTTGATATCTTTGCATCGACATTAAATACGGATCCATTTCAATTTATTTAAGGAGGAATTTTTCATGGCCAAATATGATGAGTTAGTACCACGTTTTTTGAAGTATGTGAAGGTAAATAGTCGGTCTGACCCCGATTCAACGACGATTCCGTCTTCGCAGCGTGAAGTTGACTTTTTGCATCAGTTGATGAAAGAACTCGAACAAATCGGAATGAGTGAAGTCAAGTACAACAACGCCAATGGGTATGTAACGGCATTGCTGCCTAGCAACATGGATAAGAAAGTGCCGACAATCGGCTTTATGGCACACACTGACACTGCCGATTTCAATTCGGAGCACGTTAATCCGCAAATCGTTGAAAACTATGATGGCGAATCCGACATTAAACTGAGCGCCGACGGCAAGTATGAATTGACCGTCAAAGACTTCCCAGCCTTGAAGAATTACAAGGGGCAAACATTGATTACCACTGATGGGACAACACTGCTGGGAGCCGATGATAAGGCTGGTGTCGCTGAAATCATGACGGCAATGGATTATCTGATTCAACACCCTGAAATTCAGCACGGCAACATCAAAATCGGCTTCAGTCCCGATGAGGAAATCGGCACTGGTGCCGAGCACTTCGATGTCAAAGACTTCGATGCCGATTTTGCGTACACAATGGATGGCGGTCCTGTTGGTCAGTTGGAATACGAAACGTTCAACGCTGCTTCCTTAGTTGTCGATGTCCAAGGTAAGGATGTTCATCCTGGGTCTGCTTATGGCGTCATGATCAATGCCAATGAAGTGGCCATTCAATTCCAGAATGCTTTGCCGCAAGAAGAAGTGCCTGAAAAGACGAAAGGGATGGATGGATTCTTCCATCTGCTCAAGTTTGACGGTACCGTTGACCACGCCCACATGGAATACATCATCCGTGACTTCGACCGGGACCAATTGAATAGCCGCAAAGACTTGGCACACCGGATCGGCGACAAACTCAATGCTGAATATGGCGATGGCGTTGTGACCGTCACAACCAAAGACGAGTATTACAACATGGGGGAGGTCATGAAGGACCATATGGATGTCGTTGAGTTGGCGAAGAATGCGATGACTGCACTCGACATCACGCCTGAAATCGAACCCGTTCGTGGCGGGACCGATGGCTCAACGATTTCCTTCATGGGTTTACCGACACCGAACATCTTTGCCGGTGCCGAAAACATGCACGGTCGTTACGAATTCGTCTCCGAAGATGCCCTTGAAAAGGGTGTCGATGTTATCCTGAAGATTGTTGAATTGAATAATCAGTAAACACTAAAAAGAGGGACCTGTAGTTAATAGGTTCTTCTTTTTTGCTAGTTTATAACTAAAAGTTACTTTAACTAAACACAAAACAACCCACAAACCAAAACCCCTCCCAAAAACAATTTCACACCGACGGCCCTTTAACGTATAATGAAGGGGAAACGACCTGACGTAAAAGGAGCCCTAGTTTATGATTATTCAATTCAAAGAACCTGTGAATACTGAAGTCGTGCGGGAATTGCAAGATAAAATCCATCAACTTGGCAAAACAGGTTTTATGAGCCAGAATCATATGGCCATTATCGACCTTGAAACACTTGAATTCAGTGATGATGAAAAAGAAGCGATTGCTTCGGTCACAACCGATGAACCGCCGTATGTTTTAAGCAGCAAAACGTTCAAGCCGGACAATACGGTGATTCAGCTGCATGAAACCTCTTTAGGCGATACGCAACTGCCATTGTTTGTCCATTTGCCGCAGGAAAAAGATCAGGATAGTCTGAGCCAGCGCTTTGCCGATTTGCCGCAAAACGAACAGGTAACCGGCTGTGTAGCAGATTTATTTGCCCAGCCGCTTTCTCCTTATGAGCAGGTCGACCGGCAGGATATTGAGCAATTGCTGACCAACTACCGGCAATTGGCCGATCAGCAGTCGCTTGATTTGATTGTGCCCGTTTATACGGACGCACAGTTCGATGCCGTTGCAAAGACGGTTGATATGGTGGAACTGACAGGGGATTTGCTGAATGATACCAGTTTCCTGCAGAAGGTCGGTCAAACGCCGATTCCAGTTTTGATTGATGGGACTAAGGTTTCCGACCCGTCGCAATTATTGATGATGGCCGAATTCATTGCGAGTGCCGGCAATATTCACATTGCTGTTTTGAGCCCGAATAATGACCGGGCTGTTGCGACCTTACGGTTATTGACGCATTATCCAGTTTTGGCACAACCAGCCGCCAAAGATTATCCGCAGCTGCTGCCGACGCTGGCTGCTAGTGCTGCTGTGGCGGGCGCACAGGGCATGATTTTGCCAGTCGGTGATACCAGCACTTATCAGCAGGTCATCGACAAAATCAATGCTGCCACTACGAACGAAGCTTAAATTTAAAACAAACGTTTTGCTGGAAACTTTTTCTGGCAAAACGTTTTTTGTTTCTAATACTTTTCTCATGAAAGGGTCATCATCTGCTATAATAAGGGTATCTTAAAAAGTAGGGGGCAACACAATGACAAAATCACAACATTTGTATGAACTGTTCCAACCCGAGCACTATGATATCTATATTGATATCAACCGTGCGCAGAAACATATCGAAGGGACCTCAACGATTACTGGGAACGCTTCGCAGACAAAAATTGGCATCCATCAGAAGTATCTGACGATTGAATCCGTCACTGCTGACGGCAAAGACGTTCCATTTGCAACAGATGATGACACTGAATCCATCCAAATCGAAGTGCCGCAGACTGGCAAAGTGACTCTTAAAATTGCCTATTCAGCTGCATTGACAGATTCGATGATGGGCATCTATCCCTCTTATTATGAAGTCGATGGGGTCAAGAAGGAAATTATCGGCACCCAATTTGAAACGACTTCAGCTCGTCAGGCCTTTCCATGTGTCGATGAACCAGAAGCAAAGGCTACTTTCAGCTTAGCAATCAAGTTCGATGAACATGAAGGCGAAACAATCATCAGCAACATGCCTGAAAACCGTGTCGAAAACGGAGTTCATTACTTTGATCAGACGATGCGGATGTCGTCTTACTTGATTGCTTTTGCCTTTGGCGAATTGCAGAGCAAGATGACTGAAACCAAGAGCGGTGTTAAAATCGGCGTCTTCACGACCAAAGCACATGCGCTGAACGAACTGGACTTCCCACTCGACATTGCCAAGCGTGCGATTGAATTCTACGAAGACTTCTATCAGACACCATATCCGCTTCCGCATTCATGGCAATTAGCTTTGCCTGATTTCTCCGCCGGCGCTATGGAAAACTGGGGCTTGGTCACTTATCGTGAATCATACTTACTCTTTGATCCGGCCAATGCTTCGATGCAGACGAAACAGCATGTGGCTACAACGGTAACCCATGAATTGGCTCATCAATGGTTCGGCGATCTCGTCACAATGAAGTGGTGGGATGATCTGTGGCTCAACGAAAGTTTTGCCAACATGATGGAATACGTCGGCGTCAATGCGCTCGAACCAGATTGGCACATTTGGGAAACATACCAAACACTCGAAGTACCACGTGCTTTGCAGCGTGACGCTACTGACGGTGTCCAGGCGGTTCATGTTCAAGTCGAAGATCCAGCCGAAATTGCGGCGTTGTTTGACAGTGCGATTGTCTATGCCAAGGGCTCACGGATGTTAGTTATGGTTCGTGCCTTAATTGGCGACGATGCTTTGCGGAAAGGTTTGAAAGCTTACTTTGCAGCGCATCAATACGGCAATGCTACTGGTGCTGATTTATGGAAAGCTTTAGGCGATGCGTCCAATATGGATATTGGCGGCATCATGAATTCGTGGCTCGAACAGCCAGGTTATCCGGTCGTGACTGCCAGTGTCAACGATGCCGGTCAATTAGTGTTAAGCCAGAAACAATTCTTCATCGGTGAAGGCAAAGACCAAGGCCGTACATGGCAGATTCCGTTGAACGGCAACTATGATGTTGTGCCAACGATCATGAAGGATCAGACGATTACATTAGGCGATTACAAGGAACTCCGCCAAAAGAACGGCAAAGCCTTCCGTCTCAATGTCGGTAATAATTCACACTTTATCGTTCGTTACGATGACACATTGATGCAGGATATCATGAGTGAATCCAATTCTTACGATTCCATTTCACAACTGCAGATTCTCCAAGATTTGCGTTTATTGTCAGAAGGTCGGCAGATTCCATTTGCACAAACCGTCCCGTTGCTGAAACAATTTGCACAGGACCATTCTGCGATTGTGAACGCCGGCTTATACCGAATCACCAGCGTTTTGAAGGAATTCGTTCAGCCGGATAGCGCTGAAGAACAACATCTGCAAGCCTTCTTAGGTTTGTTGAGTGCTGATCAGGTCGATCGCTTAGGTTGGGAATATCGTGAGAACGATACTGAAGACGACAAGATGACACGTCCGTATGTGCTCAATGCTGCTTTGTATGCCCATAATGACAAAGCCATTGCAGCGGCCCATGAACTGTTTGCCAAGAACAGTACTCATCTGATCGACTTGCCAGCCGAAGTTCGTGGCTTGATTTTAACGAACGAAATCAAGAACTACGACAATAAAGACTTATTTGCACATCTGCTGGATCTGTACAGCCGTTCCAGCGACCCAAGCTTCAAGGCTGATTTAGGAGCGGCTTTAGCCAGCACGTCTGATGCTGATCAGATTGCCGAATTGGTCAAGGACTTCGAAAATGCTGATATCATCAAGCCGCAGGATCTGCGTGCTTGGTTCCCAGCTGTTTTAGGCAATGACGCCGGACAACAAGCTGCTTGGGACTGGATGCGCAATGATTGGAAGTGGATGGAAAAGGCAGTCGGCGGCGACATGTCCTTTACCGGCTTTATCACTTCAGTTGCCAACATTTTCAAGACAAAGCAGCGCCTGACTGAATTCAAGGCCTTCTTCGAACCAAAGATCAATACACCTGGTTTGACTCGTGAAATCACGATGGATATTAAGATCATTTCCAGCCGAGTCGACTTGATCGAAGCCGAGAATAAAGCTGTTAATGCAGAAGTTGCTAAAGAAATTCAATAATTAATTATCCTTAAAAAAGGGTTCGGAACATTTTGTTCCGAACCCTTTTTGCAGCTATTTATAAGTTTGCATCTGTATGGAAGTTCAATGGTGAGTAATCTGTGGCAGCGGTGATCAGCTGGGCCGCTAAATCCTGATAGGCTTTGCCAGCTGTCTGGGCAGCTTCTTTACCGGCTTGAGTCAGCAATGCAGCTCGTTTGGCGAGATCATCTTCCGCCAAAGCGGCCTGGTCAGTTTTGGCGATGAGTGCTAGCATCTGACTGTGGACAGCCTTTTGGACATCTTCGAGCTTGGTGCTGAACTGCGGATAATGGGCATCGACGAGGATACTGACATGCTTATAAAGCCAGTAAGCAGAATCAGGCGAGTAGGGAAGCTGGCCGACCTTGTAATTGGCCGGGGTGTCGGTAATGCCGCCGTAAAACGGCACATAACTGCTTTCAGCGGCAACACCCATGGCCAGCCACTGCAGATCGGCGACAGCAGCTGGCATATGCGGCCGAATCTGCAGGACATGCGATTCTTGGGTTTTAGCCAAACTGATTGGCCGGAAAGCATGCTTTTGCGATTCGGAGCCATGACCAACAGGATCATACGGCGTGCCTTGGAAATGGGAAGCTAAAATGGAAGTGACATCTTCCAATTGAATTGGCCGATCCGCTTGACGCAGGAAGGGCAGGTCTTGCGACTGCGGTTCTTGAACAACAGAGGGGGTCAGGTATTTCTGACCATACCAGACACGTGGCGTGTTGTAGATGGCATCAGACTGGTCATGGGTGCCAAAAATCTGCCGGAAGTTGAAAGGTGTTCCTGCTTGCCATAAATGATGATTAGCTGCAAAATCACGAATACTGTTGTCAAACATAAAGTTGGCAGCATCGTCAAAATCGATTTCTTGAATGGCCAGCTGATTGGCAACGACGGCATAACTGTCATCGGGAATGCGCTGGGCGACCCAGTGATGGCCGGAGCCTGTTTCCATGTACCACGCTTCGTTTTGGTCGGCAAATAAAATGCCGTTTGATTCGGAGGTCCCATATTGAACGACTAATTCACCTAAACGCTGGATGCCTGCACGGGCTGAGTCGACATAAGGCAGAACAACGGTCACCATAGCTTCTTCGCCGATTCCATGTTCGACTAAGGGATCATAGCCGAGCACACGACTGTTGGCATAGGCACTTTCGGTGGCGCTCATGGCCACACCGAGTTCGTTAAAGCCGTCTTCTTCGAACACCCCATATTTATCGGTCCATTCAGGTGTGGCCGTGTATTTGAGATTTTCCTTTGGCAATTCTAATTTGAAGCCGGTATCTTTTGAAGTGAAAATTGGTGCTTCATCTGCTACTTGGTGAGCGTGAACGACAAAATGCTTAGGCCAGGCAGCTTTGGCATCTTCGTTGCGGGCAATCATGAGTGAACCATCCATTGTCGCATTTTTGCCAACCAAGACACTGGTGCAGGCACTTAAACTTTGGTAAATTGAATTTGACATGCGGATTCCTCCAATAAAACTTTCCTTGCTTTCACTATACGCGCTTGAAATGAATTTGTCCTGAAATATTCAGGTCATTCATGATAAAATAAAGGAAATTTATTCGTGAACGAAGGAGGCGTTCTATTGCAGACTGCACGTTTTATTCATAATGACAACTTGAAGAAAATGATTATTGTGATTGTATCCGGCTTATTAGCCGCATTTGCCCTCAAGTTTTTCCTGATTCCAGCCCATGTATTCTCATCTGGGATTAGCGGGGTCGCCCAGTTAGTGTCGGCGCTGTTCAGCCGGTTGCTGAAGCTTCATGTTGATACTGGGCTGCTGATTTTGCTGTTCAACGTTCCAATCGGGATTTTAGGATTGATCAAGATTGGACCAAATTTTACGGCCTATAGCTTACTCACGGCGGTAGTCATGTCACTGTTTACCATGGTGATGCCTGCCCATGCCTTATCGACCAATCCGTTGATGAATGCGATTGTCGGCGGGGTTCTGATGGGGGTTGCTGTTGGGTTGGCGCTTCGTTATGGGTTCTCAACCGGCGGCTTGGATATCATCGCTTTGATTTTGGCCAAAACGACTGGCCGTTCAGTCGGGGCGTTAACCTTTGCCATCAATATGCTGATTATTTTGGCCGCTGGCGTCTTCTTCGGCTGGGAAAGTGCTTTGTATACGATTATTTCGATTTATTGCATGAGTTATGCCATCGACCATATCCACACGAGCCATCAGAAGGTAACGGCCATGATCGTGACCAGTCACAAAGAAGAAGTGTTGGCTGCCATTCGGTCGCAAGTTTTGCGGGGCATCACTGTCATTGATTCGGAAGGCGGTTATTCCGGCCGGCCGAATGCAACGCTGATGATTGTCATTACTCGTTATGAATTGTATGATCTGACTCAGGCGGCAATCCAGGCCGATCCCAAAGCGTTCATCAATATTTTGAATACGATTGATGTCGTTGGCGAGTTCCTCAATTCCGACCAGCAGGCCGCCAAACGCAAGGTGACTCAGAAAAAGGAGATTGCACCGACCCACCATGATTCTGTATAATGAAAGGGCAATTGAAAGTGAGGGAAAACAAATGCCATTAGTTCATGTTGATCTGATCGCAGGCCGTTCTGAAGACCAATTACGCGACCTCGTCAAGGACATCACAGCTGCAGTGGTTAAAGATACCAACTGCCCAGCCGCACATGTCCATGTCGTTTTAAATGAAATGCAGCCGAATCGCTATGCCGATGGTGGCGTCTTACGCAGCGAACAGTAATTGTCATCAAAACATCCATTTGGGTGTTTTTTTTGCTTTCAATGCCCATTAACTCGATAATGAGAACAAAGGCATAGGAGGCGGAGCAAGTATGAAACACATGATCAGACTCGGTGTGTTTGGATTAACGGCACTTCTGAGCGGTGTCACAAGCCAGTCAACCGTTCAGGCGGCGCTGATTACGGACCAGCAGCAAACCGCCGAAGTGGCGACAATCAATCAAGTCGGCGGCACGGCGCTACTGGATGCAGCCGGAAACGTAATTCGACAGCTGCCGTACGGGTCGTGCTGGCAGGTCGATCAAGTGGCAACGGATTCCAATGGGGCCCATTATTTATCACTAGGCGGCCATCAATATATCAGCACAGCAGCGGCCACTGTCACTGGAACTGGTTTTTTTACGGTGGCTGCGCAAGCCATGCAGGATGTGATCACTATCGATCAGCATAATGCCTATACAGTTAATTCGGCCGGTCAGAAAGTACAGACATTGCCGGATGGCAGTCAATGGCGGATCAATGCCGCTGCGGCAACAGCTGATGGTGAAACCTATTATTTGATCGGCGCTGATCAGTATGTCGCCGCCGATTTAGGGACCTTGCAGTCAGCGGAGACACAGTTAACACTGACGAACAATGAGAATGACGGCATTGTGACTGTCACTGCGGCCGATGGAGCCGTTTTAGTCAATCACAACGAACAGACCTTGCGCACATTACCGGCCGGTTCCCAATGGCAGACAAAACGAATTGCAGTTGATGGACGTGGACGTATTTATGATTGTCTGGGCGGTGATCAGTTTGTGGCCAGTTCGGCAGTTTCAATTCGCTATCCAGCCGTGTACGGGATTTTTACGCATGCGCCGGTCACAGCAAACGGTGTTTTTACCGTCACAAAGGAAAATGTGTTTGCGGTCAGTCGCACTGGCAAACCGATTCAGCATTTAACGTCCGGGTCCCAGTGGCGGGTCGTCGGCACAGCAATCGCCGCCGACAGTCATGTTTATTATCAGATCAGCACAGATCAATATGTCGCTGCTGATGAAGGTCAGATTGTTTATGATTAACCAAAAAAGCGTCTGAACAAAAATCGTTCAGACGCTTTTTCAGGTTATTTTTGTAGATGCAGGTAATTGGTCAAATAATCGGCCAAACCATCTTGTTCGTTCGTGTAAGTGGTCACATCATTTGCGGCGGCCTGAATTTCAGGACGGGCATTCTGCATGGCCACTCCCCAGCCGGCGTAATCAAGCATTTCACGGTCGTTTTGTTCATCACCGAATGCGATGATATTTTTGCGCTCGAAGCCGAAGTAATCGGCTAGATAAGCGACCCCTTTGGCCTTTTGAATGCCCTTATGGACAATTTCAAGCACGCTGGCTTCACCGCCCCAAACGTTAACCTGGACATCGGGAAAATCATGCTGCAACTGTTCGCGGACGATTTTCTGGTCATTGCGTTCCAGGAAAACGGTGATTGAGGTCGGATCGACGGTCAGACTATCAGCCGTTAAGCGCTGTTCAGGGGCTAATTCAGTCGGGAAGAACGAATATTCGCTCTTATACAGCTGATCTGCCATCAGCAGCTGCTTGCCTTCAACGGCGATCATTTGGATTGCATATTTTTGTTTCAATTGTAAGAGGTCGATGGCGACTTCACGGGGCACCGTATATTGATATTCGTGATCCCACTGGTGGCGGGGAATATGGGCTAATGCACCGTTAAAGTTGACCATCGGCGACTTGAGTCCGATCTGGTCATAATAATTTTGACTGAGTCGGTTGGAACGGCCAGTGATAATACTGACGACGTTGCCGGCCTGTTGTGCAGCCTGCAGGGTGGCCTGTGTTTTCAGAGTAATTTGTGAGTCACCATTGAGCGTGGTGCCATCGAGATCGATGGCGATAAGCTTTTTCGACAAAATTGTTCCTCCCAACTTGATTATGTTAAAATTTAAGTGATTAAGGAATAGAATAGCAAAAAATGGCTGGACTTGCAAAGGGGGAATGCACACATGGTCATTGTTAAGGCCAAAAACAGTGTCGGGATTCCAGTATTGGAAGTCGTTGCTGAACACGCTCAAAATGAGCCCTTGCCGCTGGTTGTCTGGTACCCCGATTGGCAGCAGACGATGGAAATGAATTTAACGGTTGCCTATGAATTGGCCAAACGGGGACTGCGAGTTGTTCTGCCAGAGCTGCTCTATCATGGCAGACGGCAGAGTGAAGCCCCAACGTGGGAACATGATGTCGACTTGTTCGAGATTCTCAAGCAGACGGTCCATGAATTCGATTCGCTGCGCAGTGATTATCAAGATCAGAATTTACTGCAGGGCCAAGTTGTTGTCGGCGGCACTGGTTTTGGCGGTATGATTGCCTGCGCATTGCTGGCACAGACGAAGGCAAGTGATTTGCAAGGGGCTGTTTGTATGATGGGCACACCGCGTTTAACGGAAGCCGCCGAACATTGGGCCCAGCATTTGAATCCAGCTAAATTAGTCGATGATCCGCAGACTTATCAGGCTAGCTTGACCGAATACGATCTGGCCTTGCATCCCGAACGGATTACCGGTCGCTTGCTGCATTTTTGGCATGGCAAACGGGACCGGGTCATTCCGTATGACAGTACCGCCTCATTTGTCGATGAGATTCAGGTGGCCCCATACGGCCCCATACGCCAAGGATGTCTCGCTATCGACCTCAGCAGAAGGCACGCATCAGCTGACCTTTGAACGAATCACTGAAACCGCTGAAATTATCGCTGCATTTTTTAAAAAGGAATCGTAATCACTATGGCTGAAAGAACCGCATTACAAGAACAAATTATTAAAGTCCTCAGTGACGTAATCGACCCTGAACTGGGCGTCGACGTTGTTAATCTGGGTCTCATTTATGGGGTCGACCTCGATGAACAGGGCCATTGCACGTTGCACATGACCTTAACAACGGTCGGCTGTCCTTTAACCGACGTTTTATATGATGAATTGAAATCGGCTTTGCTGGGCGTCGATGTCATCCAGAGTGTCAAAATCGAGCTGGAATGGGACCCCGTCTGGAACATCAACATGATGTCGCCAGAAGCCCGGATGATGTTGGGCATCGGATAATAATTTTTACAAAAAAGCCGGGTCGGAAAATTTCCGACCCGGCTTTTCAATTTATTTAAGCAATTGCTGTTTGATCTGAGCGGCAAAACCAACGGCAACATCCTTTGCTGGGACGTCGTTTTCGAATTCGTCGCCCAATGGCAGTGTGATCGAATTATCATGGTCATTGCTTAGAAATGCCACGACAACCCCATTATTTTTGGCATCGAAATCAATGTCATGTTCCTGTTCTTTGGTGAGGTGCAACTGTTTTAATGTTGCCGCCAAAAAATCATCCCGATAATCTTCAAACGTGTAATTCTCTGGATTTTCATTCATCCTCATGACCTCCACCCATTGATTTTTCTATTCGCTTTCATTTTAACACACTCCTTCCAGAACGCACCGGCTGTCCGCTGGCATTTTCGTAATAGAAAGTTAAGTTGACGGTTTTTCGAATTTAAAGTAGCATAAATGGCGTATATTTAATTTGTGAATGTGGGGAGAAATGGAATGGCAGACGCCTATTTAATGCGCTTAAAAAAGATGCGGCAGCATTTTGACTGGGAACCGGCTGTCCAGCGCCAATTAGCGGCGATTAAAGCCAGTGTCTTACAGCTTCAGGGCCATGAGCTGCCGGCGTTTGGACTGCCGGAATTGGGAATCGGACCTGATGTGCTGATTACTGACTTTGCCCGCCGCACATGGACCGATGCGGAATGGGCGGCCGAACAGCACTGGCTGAGTGATTGCGACCATTTGCTCCGGAATTATCGGCAGTATGTTGAGGTTCACTTCGGCATGTGGGCCTATATTACCCAGGATGTGATGCAGAATTGGGTCCATTTATTTCCGCACCAGCACTGGCTGGAATTGATGTCCGGCAACGGTTATATCAGTCGCGGTTTGCGAGATCAGGGCCAGCAGGTCGTTGCGACCGATAGTCTGGCCTGGACCAGCGAAAACGAAACCGGCCGCCAGCTTGAAACAAAAGTGCTGCCGTTGGATGCCGTGACGGCCGTTCAGTGCTACGGTCCATGGGCGGATGCGATCGTTTTGTCCTGGAGTCCGGATGGGGATCCGGTCGATCAGCAGATTTTAGCCGCTATCCGGAGTTTGCCGCAACCGGTGCAGTTCTTTTGTATCGGAGAAAAAAATGGGGCGACCAATAGTGCCGGCTTTTGGCAGCAGGCACATGAACAGCATTCACCACGTTTGACGCTGCTCAACCATCATTATCCGCATTTTGATTTGATGCGCGACCAGATTTACTGGCTGGCGTAAGCTTATACAGAAAACAGGGATAAAACATGTTTAAACGAAAATTGATACTGGATCTGCTGCTGGCAATTTTAGCCTTTGGGTGCGTTTTTCTTTTTGGCCATCAGGATCAAAGCAACTACACGAGCCAGCTGAACCGTAATGGGCTGTCGAATAGTGCCGTCGTCATTCGGACCCATTCGCACCAGACCTTGCAGACGACGGTAAAAAAATTGGATGCGGCGCATTTGAAGCAATATCAAGTCCAGTTCGCACCCAGCAAGAGTCTGTCGTATTTTTATGGGGAAGGGAAGTTTACGAACATTCCCGAACTCAGCGGCCGTTTCTTTACTGATGATGATTTTAAATCGCAAATTCCAGTTGTTGTCGTCGGCCAGAACCTGACCAAACAGCTCTATGCGCCGACGAGCCAGTCGTATCTATACTTACACCATCGTTACCTCTCGGTGGTCGGCACGGTCGGCACACAGAGCAAGAGTGCCTTAAACGACCATACCTTTATTTCAATCTCGCCAGAGTATGTCTTTGACAACCGGCAATTGCGCCATGTCAAGATTTATGCCGACGGTGCTAATTTGACTGGCAATCAGAAGCAGTTGAAACAAATCTTCAAAGCCACCAAAATCACGCCCCTCGTTAAGACACCCATCGTTGGGACTAGCTGGCTATCCAGTTATGGATTATTAGTCCTGAGTCTGCTTGTCGCAGTCGGCATCGGGATTTTATTGGCTGAAATTTTCTACCGGCTGATTCAGCATCAACTGGATGCGCCGCTTGACGAACATTTGGCAGAACATTACCGCTGGGGACTGTTCCGGCAGTTTGCCGTTCATAGTTTCTTTGCCATTCTGGTCGGATACTTGATTGGGGTCAAACAGATTGATGTCATTCACTACGGATTCCTGTTCGGCTTCTTCTGCCTCTTGTACGTTGTTTTGAACCTGTTTTTCGCACTGCGAATTCATGGTTCACGTCCAAAGAAGGGATAAAATATGAAATTACCACAGGCTTTTATTGAAAAATATCAACGTTTGCTGGGTGCGGAGGCGCCCGCTTTTTTTGCCAGTTTTGATCAGCCGGCAGTGTCAGCGTTTCGGTTGAATCCGCTCAAGGATGATTTTAAAAATGTCGATCTGCCGTTGAATGATCCTGTTCCGTATTGTGATTGGGGTTATTATGGAACAGTCGATGGACACACACTTGATCATCAAGCTGGCTATGTTTATAGTCAGGAACCGAGTGCGATGTATGTCGGTGAAGTGGCCCATCCCCAGCCAGGCGAACGGGTCCTTGATCTGTGTGCGGCACCTGGCGGCAAGACGACCCATCTTGGCAGTTTCATGCAGAATCAGGGCGTTTTGGTTACTAATGAGATCAACAAACAGCGAGCCCAAGTTCTGTCGGAAAATGTTGAACGCTGGGGTCTGCAGAACACCGTCGTCGTTAATGCTTCACCTGACGAACTGGAAAAGAAATGGCCGCAGACATTTGATCGGATTTTAGTCGATGCGCCTTGTTCCGGTGAGGGAATGTTCCGCAAGGACCCTACGGCGATGCAGTATTGGAATCCCGATTATCCGGCTGAATGTGCCCGCCGACAAAAGAAGATTCTGGCATCGGCTTATCAAATGCTGAAGCCCAATAGCGAATTGATTTATTCGACGTGTACTTTTTCGCCGGAGGAAGATGAACAGGTCATTGCCTGGCTACTGGATACGTATTCCGACCTTGAAATGGTGCCGATTGAAAAATATGCCGGCATGATTGCTGCCAAGCCTGAATGGGCCAATGGCAATCCAGATTTAACGCAGGCCGTTCGGTTGTTCCCGCACCTGATGCGTGGGGAAGGCCATTTCATCGCCAAACTGCGGCGCCGTTCGGAGACCGCCGCTCCCAAAAAAGAAAAGTTGCAGAAAAAGGCCTCTTTAAGCAGCGAACAGAAAAAGGATTGGCAAACCTTTGCCGAGCAGACCTTAGCTACTGATGCACTGACGCAGCCATATCTGTCGAAAGACCGCCTGTATCAAACGCCAGCGGGAACACCCGTCTTAAGCGGCTTGCATGTGCTGCGGCCTGGTTTGTTTTTAGGTACATTTAAAAAGCACCGCTTTGAACCAAGTTATGCACTGGCACTGGCTTTACGTCCGACCCAATTCAAACAGGTCTTGAACCTTGATGAAGATCAATATACTCATTATGTCCATGGCGAAACGATTACAGTTCCACAGGCCGGTAAAGGCTGGCTGGCGCTGAGTGCGCGGCATAAAATTTTCAGTATGGGCAAGCAGGTCCAAACAACCGTTAAAAACGCTTTTCCAAAAGGTTTACGTCATTAATTAAAAAGAATCCCTTCAGATTTTCTGAAGGGATTCTTTGTGTTTATAAATGAATGTCGCGCTGCTGGAGATAATTAACCAGCTCAGGATCAAAATAAATGTCCTTGGTATGCAGTTCATCGAGGTTGCGTGCCCCTAGCAACAGCAGCAGATCCTGAATTTGGCCAAGCCAGCTCATGATCATCGCAGCGGTGTCAGTCGGATCGCCATGCAGTAGAGAATGCAGAATTTCACCGGAGACGCCGACAGCACTAGCACCCAGTCGTAAAGATTTGACGATGTCGAGCGGATTGCGGACGCCCCCAGAAGCAATGATCTGAGCATCCGTATCGGCGGAATGGGCTTCCAGCAAAGATTGGACGGTTGACTGGCCCCATGCGCTCATAAAGCCAAAATCTTTTTCATGGCGACGTTCGTTTTCAATTTTAATGAAGTTAGTGCCGCCTCGACCCGAAACATCGATCATTTTAACGCCGATTTCGGCCAGCTGCTGAATGGATTCACGGCTCATGCCGAAGCCGACTTCTTTGACGATAATCGGCACATCGACATGATGAACGATCTGGTCAATATTGTCGAGCCAGTGGTATTCACGGTCGCCTTCGGGCATGACGATTTCCTGCGCAGCGTTAACGTGGATTTCAAGGGCGTTGGCATCGATCATGGCAATCGCTTTTTTAGCATCTTCGACCCCATGACCAGCACCGATATTGCCCAGCACAAAGCCGGACGGATTATACTGACGGATCACTTTGAAAGTATCGGCTAAATCAGGTTCGGCTAAAGCAATTGTTTGCGAGCCCGATGCCATTGGAATGCCGGTTAAAGCGGCAATTTCAGCTAACTGACGGTTGATTTTACCGGTACGAGGACTGCCGCCGGTCATGCCATTGATATAAAAGGGACTTCTGAGTGCATCGTTGCCAAGTTTAGTGCCGATCGAAACTTGATCGATATCCAATTCCGGTAGGCTGTTGTGAATAAAATGAACGTGATCGAAATCGTTACGCCGATCATCATCATGAAATTTCTCAGCTAAAAAAACATGTTCATCTTTACGATGGGATTGTTGTGAAGCTTTTGCCATTACAGGTCACTCCTTTGCTGCGGCGGTAAATATTGAATGCCAGGACCAGGCTTGGCAACGGTCAGCTGCTCCTTCGGAAAAATCGTGCTTAAACCAGCCAAAATCTGCGGCGTTTCCCGAGCCGAACAGATTACTTTCACATTCGGACCGGCATCCATGGTGTAATAACAACTTAAACCCTGTGCTCTGAGTTCTTGCACTTTAGCAATGGCCTGCAAAGTCGATGGTTCGAAGTATGTAAACGGCGGGACGGCACTCATAGTGAGGGCGTGCATCCGCATCGCACTTTGTTCGGCAATTTGACCGACTTGATTCAAATCACGAGCAGCGATGGCTTGTTTGATTGTATCTACTTCAGTTTGGGCATTTTCGATCCAAGCTGGATAATAAGGGGAGGTCGCCACATCATTAGCCATCTCGCTCCGTGAACTGACTTTCTTTTCATGGCGATTCAAAAGAATGGCAATCATCTGAATATCCCAGTCGACCTGTTCTTGAATCGGAACGGCATAGGAAGTGGCATCACTGTCGCCTCGTTCCCATTCGACGAAGCCACCATAGATTGAACGCGTAGCCGAACCAGAACCACGACGCGCCAAACGAGATAAATCGCGTAAGGACAAGTCGAGTCCTGCTGCCCGACTTCCGGCGGCGGCTAAAGCAGCAAACGCTGAAGCGGAAGAGGCGAGTCCCGCTGCAGTCGGCACATGGTTAGTCGATTCAATCCGTGCCGGCATGGCTATGTTGGCTTCGGAACGAATTAAATCCATAAACCGCTGGACTTTGATTAAACTTTTACCGGTGACATTTTCACCGTTCAATAAAAATTGATCCGTCTCAAGCAGCGGATCAAATTGAACACTCGTGTCGGTATAAAAAACATCCAAGGTGAGTGAAAGGCTATTCGTATAAGGTAAGATCAATTCCTGATTTTTTTTGCCCCAGTATTTGACGAGGGCGATGTTTGTATGGGCGCGTGCCGTAACAGTTTGCAAAAAAGAATCCCTCATTTCGTAAAGTGTGAAAATGCTTGTGTTTCTTCGTGTAATGGCTGGATCCACGTCTTGGCGGCCCCAGCATCTTGGAGGACATGTGCCAAGTGTTGTGCAGCTGGCAAGTCGGATACGACGCCGATCAGACAGCCGCCTCGACCGCCGCCAGTCAATTTAGTACCTAAACTGCCATTCTCATTGGCAACTTGAATCAGATGGTCGAGCTGCCGGTTGCTGACACCGAGTGCCCACAGATTTTCCTGAGCGCCTAAAAGATGAGTGCCCAGTTCTTCAACATGGTCGTTGCTGATATCGTCGACGACTTTAAGTGTCAAGGCCCCAATATTTTTGATAGACTGCATCGTGCCGTTATAATCTGTTTCTAAACGATCATGGACACTGGAAACGGCGGCCCCAGTTTGTCCCTTAATGCCGCTATCGGCAATGACTAAATAAGCATGCAGACTGATCGGCAGTGTTTGCAACGGCTGGCCCCGCCGGAATAAAACTGGGGCCGTTGCGGCGGCGGTAGCGGCATCCAAACCACTGGGATTGCCATGAATCACTTTTTCGGAGATTGTTGCCAGTTTCAGCAGATGTTTATGGGTTAACGGATGATTAAAATAATTGAACAAAGCCCGAATAACGGCGATCGCAGTTGCTGCTGATGAACCCATGCCACGTTCGGCTGGAATATCACTGGTGATCTTCATTGAGAATGACGCTTCTGTTTCGGCAAAGTCGTTCAGAATGTGTTCAATCAGGGAACGGATGCCAGCCATTTGCCCATAGGCCTGGGCAAGGGGACCTGAATAATAGATTGTGTCCAAAGTCTGTCCTGCATCTGTTTCGGTAATCGTCGCACGCATTTGGACCATTGAAACTGGCAGCGCAATGGCAGGTTGTCCATAAACAACCGCATGCTCGCCGATCAGAATGATCTTGCCATGACTTGTTCCAATACTTTCCTTCATTGTTAAAATGCCGTCCTTAAAATCAATTTATTTCGTTTCTTTTATGTAGAAAAACAACCATTCACATTCTACCGCACTTTTACGGAAACCTCTAGCCTGAACCCACCAATGAACCGTTTGCAGGCAGAGAAAGTTTTCGAGAAAATGGGCGAACGTGTTATGATTGTACTATTAGATTATAGAAATTGGTGACCCTTATCATGAATGCACATACAACTTATGCGATCGTTGACTTAGAGACGACCGGAACAAGTGTTAAAAACGGCGATCGGATCATCCAATTCGGCTGTGCGCTGGTCCGTGACCGTCAGATTATCGAGACCTTTTCGCAGAATGTCAATCCGCAAAAACCGATCCCATTGCCGATTCAAAATTTAACGCATTTACATGAAGCAGATGTTGCCGGTGCCCCTTATTTTGAAGAGATCGCACCGACGATTCGTGCGCTTTTAGAGGACACAGTTTTTGTCGCCCATAATGTCAACTTCGATTTACCGTTTTTAAATAATGAATTGGAACGGGTCGGACTCGATCCGTTGGGGATTGCTGGTGTGGATACGGTTGAACTGGCGCAGATTGTTATGCCCGAATCGATGAGCTATAAATTGCGGGATCTGACCAGCCAGCTCCATATCGAGCATGATCATCCGCACCGAGCCGATAGTGACGCTTTGGTGACGGCGGAACTGCTGATTTATCTGACTAAGCAGCTGCGGAAATTGCCGTTAGTTACCTTAGAATCATTGAGCCGCTTGGGGACCAAACTTGTCCGGCAGACGGGCGAATATTTGACGGCAGTGTATACCGAATTACAAGCACATCCAGTGCCGTTAGCGGATACGCTCTACATTCGCAACAGCATTGCCTTGCACAAACGGCCAGAACAGCGGCCATTAAAACCGGCTCCGCATGATTATCCGCAGAGTGATGCGGATAAGAAAAAGCAGCTGCCAAAACAATTGAAATGGCGGAAGTCGCAGGCTACGATGATGGACCTGATTTATCAGAACTACACGCAGACGGAAACGGCAGCACAGCCGCTGCTGATCGAAGCGGCGACCGGCTTAGGCAAGTCGTTAGGCTATTTAGCGCCGTTTGCCTACTTGGTGACGAATCAGCAGAAATTAGTCGTCGCCACAGCCACGACTCTTTTGCAGGATCAGCTGCAACGACAGGCTTTACCACTCGTCAATCAATTGACGAAACGGCAGTTAACAGGTGCAATCGTCAAAAGCACAACGCATTACCTTGATTTAGGTAAATTTGCCAAGAGCTTGCGGATCAGCAATCAGGCTCGACAGACCCGTTTGTTGCAGATGAAAATTTTAGTCTGGCTGACGCAAACGACGACTGGCGATTTAGAAGAATTGCATCTGACCAACTACCGGGCGCCATTATTTGCACAAATCCGGCACCGTCCCCATGAAAAATTAGCGGCAGACGATCCGTTTGCAGCCGATGATTTTGTGGTGTATCTTCATCAGCAGCAAAATGCGGCTCAGATTTTGTTTACGAATCAATCTTATTTGGTGGCACATCCCGATGACCCTGTCTTCGGCGCACATCCGTATTTGGTGTTAGATGAAGCCCAGCATTTGATGCAGGGCACACTGGGCGCCTTTTCCAAACGGCTGTCGTGGCAGCAATTGCATCGCCAGCTGCACCGTTTACTGGAACAATTAAATCCAGCGAGTGCTCATGCTTTGCCGAATCTATTTAAAAATGATCAGATGAGCCTCTATCAGCTTGATTCGCTGCAGACGGCAATCGAGAATCTGGATGAACAGGTTTCTGATGTTCAAACGGAACTTTACCAAACCTTCATTATTCATCAGATTCCCCGCTCGCAACGCAGCAGCTATCTGAATCATCTGCTCGAACCGGCCGAAACACAGATGTTGGCACAAAGCGAAGAAGTGCCGCTGCAAAAGATTACGCATTTGCTCCGTGATATTTTGCAGATGATGCTGCGTTTGGAACGGCGGTTTACGGCCGAACCCGATAAATATGTGGCCAGTGATTATGCGGCCTTGCAGAACTTGCAGGTCAGTGCAGCTGATTTACGGAGTACGAACCAGCGTCTCCAAGAATTGGATATCCTGTTAGCTGAGATTTTAGCCGCCTCAGACCGCTCATTTGCCTTGTCATTGACCATGAACAACTACGGGACCGAAGAGAGCCTTGGCATTGCCTGGCAATTAGTTCAGCCAGAAACACGGATTCAAGAAGTCTTACAGGACTTTCAGCCACCGGTCATCACCGGTGCAACCATTACCGTCAACCATCGTTTCAAGTTTATCAAGCAGGCACTTGGCTTTGCACCAGGAACGTCCTTCATCGAAAAGAAACTGCGGAGTCCGTTTTCCTATAAACGACAGGCGCATTTATACATCGCCGAAGATGCACCCGATGCGGCGACTTTGAGTGCGAGCGAGTACGAAGCCTATTTGGCCGATGCAATCGACCAGCTGACGACGGATAACCAGCGGCAAACATTAGTGTTATTCAATTCGCTGGCGATAATTAAGGGTGTCTACCGGCAGCTGCTGAATCGGGAACACAATAGCCAGCGGGAAATTTTAGCGCAGGGTGTTACCGGCAGCAATGAAAAGATCCTCAAACGATTCACACTCGGTCAAAATAGTTTATTATTAGGGGCGAATAGTTTTTGGGAAGGCATCGATTTACCTGAAAAAATGCTCGAAATCGTCATTATGACGCGTTTGCCGTTTGATTCGCCAGCTGACCCTGCTGTCAAGGTCCGTTATGATGCTTTGCGGCAGCAGGACCTCAATCCGTTTACCACTGAGGCGCTGCCGACTGCTACTTTGCGGATGCGTCAGGGATTCGGCCGGCTCATTCGAACGGAACATGATCGCGGTGTCTTTGTCGTTTTGGATGCACGTTTGATTCACAAACGCTATGGCAAACAGATGCTGCGGTCGCTGCCGTCAGGACTGCCGAAGGAAATTCTGCCGCTGGCGGACATCCGGCCGGCTTACGATGATTTCTTTACGGCGGCGTCATCAAAAAACAATTCATAAAAAGCTTTCAAAGGAGGAATGACTGTGCAACGTTCATGGAAACGCTGGGCGTGGATCGGCTTCGCTATCGTCGCCGTCGTCTTCGTCTTTTTCTCATATCAAACCGCACAATCACCAGCAAAATCAGCGCAAGAGCAGGCTGTTGCCATTGCCAAGAAAAAAGCCGGTTTAAAAACAAAGACCGGTTTTTACTGGTATAACCGGGATCAGACTTATTTCACTGTGGCTGGAACGAATCAAAAAAATACACCTGTTTATGTCTTGATTCATAAGAAAAACGGGGCCATCAATGTCTACAAACAAAGTGCTGGCATTAGCCGTAATGATGCGTTAACGAAAGTTTGGAATCATCAAAATCCCAAGAAAGTGCTTAACATCAATTTCGGCCTCTACAAGAATCGGCCCGTTTGGCAAGTGGCCTACGTTAAAAAGAACGGGTCACTTAATTACGATACAATCGATTTTAAAACTGGTGAAACGACGCAATTGATTCAAAATCTGTAATCAATGTTCTGCGAACAGCGACGGCAGTGCACCGCACCGTTTTGGACAGGGATGTTTCAACAATTCCATGTCTAGGCATGCTGAAGCGGATGCGTCCCTAATTTTAGAAAGTAGGCTCTCATGCCAGAAAAAGCATTAACAGAATTTTTAACAGCCGGCGAAACGACGATTTCAAATCTGATTCTGGCCCACTACCATGAAATCGGCATGACCGATGAACAATTATTATTGTATTTGCAGCTGCAAAGTTTTACGCAGCGTGGCAATGGCTTTCCCGATTTGAATGAGATTGCGAAACGATTGAACTGTGAACCGGGGCATCTCTTTGAACTGCTGCATGGGATGATTCAGCAGAAGCTGATTGTCCTCGAAAGTGTGCCGGACAAACAGGGTAAATTGCAGGATCATTATGATCTGACGCCTATTTTCGATAAACTGCTGGCACTGACTCAGCAAGCTGACGATCAGCAGGTCGAAACAGCACAGCAAACTGCACGTGCGGAAGTTTTCAATCAGATCGAGCGTGAATTCGGCCGGCCGTTGTCGCCAATTGAAACGGAAACCATTGCCGATTGGCTTGATTCGGACCATTACCAGCCCGAAATGATCGAAATGGCACTCCGTGAGGCTGTCTTAAATCAGGCATATTCGTTGAAATATATGGATCGTATCCTGCTCAACTGGGAACGCAAGAATATTCATACGAAGGAACAAGTTCAGAAGGAACGAGAACGTCACAATCGTTTGTGAGGTGAGTAGATGTTAAGCAAACCGCAAATTCAATGGGCGGTTCAACAGATGGAAAAAGTATTTCCGAATCAGACCCACACCGAATTGATCGGCTCGACACCGTTTCAGATTCTGGTGGCAATCATGTTGTCGGCACAGGCCACAGACGCTTCTGTCAATCGGGTTCTGCCGAAGCTGTTTCATGATTATCCAGATGCTCAGGCGATGGCCGCCGCACCGGAAAGCAGGATTCAGGCGGACATCCATTCGATTGGGTTGTCAAAAACAAAGGCCCATCGTTTGAAAACAATGAGCCAGCAGCTGCTTGACGAGTATCAGGGACATGTTCCAGATAATCGCAAGGATTTGATGTCGTTGCCAGGAGTCGGCCGGAAAACGGCGAATGTTGTATTAGGTGATGCTTTTGGGATTCCTGCCTTTGGCGTCGACACCCATATTACCCGTATTTCCAAGCGGCTGCCGATCGTTCCTGAAAATGCCAGTGTCGATCAAGTCGAAGCGGCGTTAGAAGCAGCTCTGCCGCAAACAGAATGGATTCAAGCACATCATACGATGGTATTGTTTGGACGCAACGTCTGCAAAGCTCGCAATCCAGAATGTGCGACGTGTCCCTTGCTGAAGATTTGTGCTACGGGACAGAAATTAACACAGACAAAATAAAAAAAGACACAGAGCAAAATTTGTTCTGTGTCTTTTTGCGTAATCCTAATTAGAGGAGCTTGTATTTGCAGGATCAAGACTGCGTTCGGTTTCAGCACCTTGTGTTTGCGTATTGTCATTCTGAGTGGCCGGAGCTTCGGTTGAAGTCGAAGTTGTCGAGCTGCTGGACTGCTGTTCAGTGGGTGTGCTCGACGTTGCAGCTGTACTGGATGAAGATGCTGATTCAGAGGAGGACGCTTGCTGACTGCTAGAGTCGCTTGTTGATGTCGCTGAGCTCTGCTGGGAGAAGGTCGTCACCGATTGACTTTGTGAACTATCCCGATTCGATTCGGAATTAGATTCAGCCGCACTTGAAGTGCTTTCTGAATCAGTAATCGTCGTAGAACCCGGCTGAGTCCCTTTGATGAACAATTCACGGGTGTAAGTCGAACTGCTGGCATTCTTGGACGCAACCTGCGCTGGGTCGGAATTCTTAACGATATTGCGTGCCACAACATTGCTTGGTTTCTTCCAGTCTTTGTTGGTTTCGTCCTGACTAATATAAGTCATCATATTCTTATAAATTTCACCAGCAATTTTCTGTTCAGAATAATCAAGCCCATTTTCCGATGATTTATCGTAACCGGTCCAAACGGAAATAACATTGTTGCGGGTATAGCCGGTGAACCAAGAATCCTTAGCCATTCCAGTGGCGCCAAGTGCGGAATTCTGTTTGATTTCGCTGTCGGAGTAATCAGTGGTCCCAGTCTTGCCGGCTTCATACAAATCGCCAACCTTATAATTGACACCAGTGCCGCTGCCGGTGAAGACCCCTTTCAGCATATCGGTAATCATATAAGCAGTTGAGGATTCCATGGCTTGGGTTCCTTTGGATTTATAATGATGAACGACATTATCAGCCGTGACCACTTTTTTGACATAACGAGGCTTGTAATAAGTCCCGCCATTTGCAAAGGCGCCATATGCAGCCGCTTCCTGCAGGGTCGATACATAACCGCCGATCCCAGTCGAAGCGACTTGCTCTTTCTGGGTCAGATTGATGCCCAATCCGGATAAGAATTGCGTAGCACGCGTGATTCCAACTTTACTGAGTGTTCGAATTGCCGGCACGTTGCGGGAGGTAACCAGTGCCGTTCGCATCGACATTTTGCCTTCGTACTTTTTATCCCAGTCGTAAAGCTGAATATCTGTGCCAGGGTAGGTGTACTTCGTATCTTCTAACTGCGTATAAGTCGATTCATTCAAATATTCGATTGCTGGGGCATAATCCATCAGTGGTTTCATCGTTGAACCATTGCTGCGGGATGTTTGCACAGCCCGGTTCAGGCCTAATTGCGTATCACCCGTCTTGCGAGCTCCGATTTGGGCAACTACTTGTCCATTATTCGGATTCGTAATGGTAACCGCTGTCTGGAATTTGTCGCTTGGAAAACTAATGGAAGAGTCGTTGTTAACTAGATTGTACAAATGTTTCTGCGCATCCAGATTGATATTGGTGTAAATCTTCAGGCCGTCGGTGTACGGATTAAAGCCGTCCGCCTTGACCTGATTGATGACTTCCTTAACATACGGATCCACAACCGCATCATTTGTCGTCTGATTCTTAGCCGTTGCTTGATCAACCAGTCCAGTTGAAATTGATTCTGCTTCAGCATTCTTTTCTTGTGAAGCGGAGATGACCTTATTACGTTCCATCGCTTGCAGGACGCTGTTGCGCCGTTGAGTCGCTAGATCGGCATGCGTATACGGATCATAACCGGTTGGTGACTGCGGCATCCCAGCCAGCAGGGCAAATTGAGCCAAATCAAGCTTAGACAGCGACTTGCCGAAGTAATACTGGGCTGCCGTGCCCATGCCGTAGATTCCGTTACCCATATAAACTTTGTTGATGTAGTATTCAAGAATCTGATCCTTCGAATACTTTCGTTCAACTTGCAACGCCAGCCATGCTTCCTGTGCCTTCCGTTTAATCGTTTGGTCGGAGGCTTTGGTCGAGAAGAAGGAGAGCTTAACCAGTTGCTGGGTCAGCGTACTCCCGCCTTGCAAACCAGACGAACCGGTCACATCGCTGATAGCAGCGCCGATAATACGAATCGGATCGATTCCGAATGGTTCCTTATAGAAACGCCGGTCTTCGATCGATACAACGGCATTTTTCAAAGTGGCCGGAATGTCAGCACTTTTGACATAATCACGGTTTTCGTAGCCGAGTGTTTTGAAGGCTTTGCCATCACTATCATATAAAGTGGATGCACCGCCGCTGACCAGCTTTTCCTGATCGAGAGTCGGTGCTGAGTGGGCGTAATAGGCAAACAGCAGTGATCCGGAAACAAGGATCACGCCGAAGAAAATCAGGATGCCCCAGAAGAACTTGCGCCATGGTGAACGTCGCTTGGGCTTGCGCCGTGTTAAACGCGATTCACCGGATTGGTTATTACCAGCCAAATTTAGTTGCCTCCTTGCTGTGTGCGTGCGATCAATTCATCGACACCATCTAAATAGGGAATCAATGGATTGAGCTGATAATTGATTTCGACCCCGTCAGCGACAACGGCATCTAACGGGATTGATTTGCGGCCGCCAGTCATTTGCGCCCGCCAAAAAGTGATCAGATTGCTGGCCGGATACACAAAGATTCGATCGAGCACCACAAATCGGATTAGGGCAAAACAGATTCCGCCTTGTTTCAGGCATTCATCCATGTGTTTGACCTGATGTTCATGGAAATTATGCAGGGGGAAAGACGTTTTGCTTTTGGTCTCCTTCGCATCGAAATCGATGTAATGGCCGTGATAGACACCATTGTAATCCGTCGTTGACGGCCGTTTGAAGTAAGCTTCCTTAATGACCGCCTGGCTGCGCTGCGGATAATCGACTTTTACGATCTGAATCGGTGTCGGTTTTTTGTGAACAACGGCGATTTCCTTAGCTAAATAATATTGATTGCTTTCATTTAATTCCTCTTCCAGCGACATCCCCCGTTTGCCGAAAATGGTTGTGGCGGATGCGGCTTGCTTTTTCGCTTTTTTTGCTTCATGATGAAGATATGGTTGCCCGTTGGGGTAATGAAATGTCACGGTAATCACGCTCCTATAGCGACAATTATAACAATTTATTGAATTGAACGGAATAAAACTTTACTTAGTGGGAGGGTTCGCTATGCGACGGCTTTGGGTCACTGGTTATCGGGGGTATGAACTGAACATTTTTCAGCCGAATGATCCCAAGGTCACGGTGATTACGGCGTGCCTGCAGCAGCGCTTCCAACAGCTAGTCGATGAGGGACTCGAGTGGGTAATTACCGGTCCGCAGCTTGGCGTTGAGCAATGGAGTGTCAATAGTGTGGTTGATGTCCAGGCGGCCGATTTGCCGCTGAAAAGTGCAGTCATCCTGCCTTATGCGCAGTTCGGTGACAAGTGGAACGAAAAGAATCAGGGGTATTTGACGACTGAACTGGCTAAAAGCGACTTTCATGTTACTTTGACTAAAGATCGCTACAAGTCGCCTCGTCAATTGCAGCAATATCAGCAGTTTATGTTAAATCATACCGAAGGGGCGTTGTTAGTATATGACCCGGAACATCCGGGCAAACCGAAGTATGATTACGCGGCCATTCAACGTTTTCAGGAGCATCATGATTACCAATTACAGCTGATTGATTTTTACGATCTTGAAGATTTTGCCACAGAATGGGCAGAAAATCATAATAACCATTTTCAAGCGGAATAATTTTTGCTATAATAGTATTAATCACTTGAATGTATTTTTGATGGGGTGTTTTTTAGATGGATAACAAGCAGCAACCAACAAACGATAAACAACCGAACGTTCAAGTCAACTTCGGTCCAAAAGATATTTTGCAAAAAGAGTTCAAAACCAAGATGCGTGGTTATGATCCGACGGAAGTCGATGGCTTCCTGGATAAGGTCATCAAGGACTACGAAACTTATGGCAAAGAAATCGACCGTCTCAACGATGAGAATGCCCGGTTATTTACCAAAGTCGACGAACTGACGAAACAACTGAATGCTTCGAAGAATGTCCAAGATGCCACACCGCAGACCAATTCGGCTGCGACGAACTACGATATTCTGAAACGGTTGTCGAACTTGGAGCGTCATGTCTTTGGATCAAAATTAACCGATCAAACTGATACGAATGACTTTAAGTCAGCAGGCGAACGGAATGCCTATCAAGAACAGGATCATTCAAACAGCGATTTAAGTCGCTTCTAAATTTTAACTTTGCAAACTTCGGGTAATTGCGGTCGGCAATGGTCGGCTGAGGAAAGTCCATGCCCGCACAAGCTGCGATGCTTGTAGTGTTCGCGCCCAGCCCAATAAGCTGAGGTACCTGAAAAGGTAACGGCGGAAAAATGCGCTAACGGTTTTACCCATGCGCTAGTATTCCTGAAAAGTGCCACAGTGACGAAGCAATGTGAGAAATTGCATTGATGGAACGCGGTAAACCCCACGAGCGAGTAACCCAAACTTTATGGTAGGGGCGTCCTGAGTCTGAAAATGAACGATGCCCAGGAGCTCGAAAGAGTAGATAGATGATTACCGAAACGTATTCTTTACCTGAGGAATGCGTGGAACAAAACATGGCTTATAGAAGTTTGCAAACAGGTAGGGTTGGGGTTTCCCAACCCTTTTTTTGAACAAACAAACACTTAAAAAACGAGGGATTTTATGCAATATTCACTAATTGCAACGATGGCGTCCGGACTCGAATCCGTAACGACCAAAGAATTGAAAAAAATGGGTTATGACACACAGACTGAAAACGGCCGGGTCCGTTTCACTGGGGATTTAACGGACATTGCCCGTACGAATACGTGGCTGCGTAGTGCCGATCGGATTAAGATCGTGGTCGGCGAATTTAAAGCAACGACGTTTGATGAATTATTTGAAAAAGTCAAGGCCTTGCCATGGGATCAATATTTGCCGCTGGATGCCCGTTTCCCAGTTGAAGGAAAATCGGTCCGTTCGAAACTGCACAGTACCCCTGACGTACAGGCAATTACCAAAAAAGCGATCGTTGAAAAAATCAGTCAGGTCTATCATCGGCGGGGGCGTCTGCCCGAAACGGGTGCGGCTTATCCATTGGAAGTCAGCATTGTCAAAGACGAAGTCATGCTGACACTTGACACAACTGGTCCCAGCCTGTTCAAACGGGGCTATCGTGTCAATAAAGGGGATGCACCGTTGAAGGAAAACTTTGCGGCCGCATTAGTCTTGTTGACCAATTGGCATCCGGACCGCCCATTTTACGATCCCGTAACGGGTTCTGGAACGATTCCGATTGAAGCCGCTTTGATCGGCCGCAATATTGCACCTGGAATTCACCGTCACTTCACTTTTGAAGGCTGGGACTGGTATGATACCCAGATTCTCGACACGGTCCAAGAAGAGGCTCGTGCGGCCATTATCAATGATCGTGAACTGCAGATTCTCGGCGGTGATATCGACCAGAATATGATTGATGTGGCCAAGGTCAACGCCCAAGAAGCTGGTGTCCTGCATGACATCAGTTTCAAACAGCTGGCGGTCAAAGACTTCAAGACGGACTTGCATGACGGGGTCATTGTCGCCAATCCGCCTTACGGGAAACGGTTGTCGGATGTCGATTCTGTTCGGAAATTGTACCGTCAAATGGGGGATGTTTACCGCCCATTAACCGATTGGAGCAAGTACATTTTGACGAGTGACCTTCATTTTCAAGGTGAATACGGCGAAAAGGCGACTAAACGCCGCAAACTCTATAATGGGGCCCTCCGTGTCGATCTGTTTCAGTATTGGGGCAAACGGAGTCATTAGTAACCAATCAAAAAGGCATCGGAATTTTCCGATGCCTTTTTGATTGGTTTATTTGTCTTTCGGTTTACCGATATCGTAGTCACTATTCTTCATGGCTTCGACTTGGCCAAGCCGGTAACCGTTCCCGACTTGCGAGAAGAAATCATGGTTGGCGGTCGAAGTGGAGATTCCATTCATAACGATCGGATTGACGTCGTCTGCCGTGTCTGGGAAGAGCGGATCTTGGCCTAAGTTCATCAAAGCTTTATTGGCATTGTAACGAACAAAGGTCAAAACCTGGTCGGTCCAGCCGACTTGGTCGTAAAGGATGTGGGTATAATGTTCCTCATTCTCATACAGCTTATAAAGCAGGTCGTACATCCAATCCTTCAATTGATCTTGTTCACTCTGCGGACGCTGGTTGAACCCTAATTGGAATTTATAGCCAATGTAAGTGCCATGGACCGATTCATCCCGGATAATCAATTTGATGATTTCGGCGACGTTGGTGAGCTTATTATTGCCCAAATAATAGAGTGGGGTATAGAAACCTGAATAAAAAAGACAGGTTTCCAAGAAGACATTGGCCACTTTCTGCTTTAATGGATCGACAGTATCGTCCCGATAAATGTCGTAAATCCAACGGGTCTTATTCTGCAGGTATTCTTCTGAATCACTCCAGTCAAAGATTTCATCGATCTCATCGGGTGTGTTCAGCGTTGAAAAAATGGTGGAATAACTCTTGGCATGAACGGATTCCATGAACTGGATGTTGTTCAAAACAGCCGTTTCTTGAGGTGTCCGCACATGTTTGCGTAATGAGGCTAAACCATCCTGCGACTGCAAGGTGTCCAGCAGGGTCAGGCCGCCGAACACATGGCCGACAATCCATTGATGGTCCTGGTCCAGCGTGCGCCAATCGTCCAAGTCGTTTGAAACTGGGATTCGGGTATCGAGCCAGAACTGTTCCGTCAATTTTTCCCAAG
Source organism: Lactobacillus selangorensis (assembly GCF_001437205.1). Classification (GTDB taxonomy): domain Bacteria; phylum Bacillota; class Bacilli; order Lactobacillales; family Lactobacillaceae; genus Paralactobacillus; species Paralactobacillus selangorensis. The sequence goes on from NZ_JQAZ01000001.1 coordinate 285,478, forward strand.
TTGCTTTGTCGATCGCATCGGAAACTCGGTTCCAGTTGACCGCTAAATAAGGTTCACTCATATATGATTGCTCCTTTGAAGATAATTAGATGACACAGCTTTCACAGGCGTTCGCACCGATTTCGTCCTGATCGTCTGTGTAAGTCCGGATATAGTAAATCGATTTGATACCTTTATAATGCGCATAGTTCCGCAAAATATTCAAGTCGCGGGTGGTCATCTTGTCGGTACCGCCGTCTTTCCATTCATATAAACCTTCGGTAATGGTTGACCGCATGAACAAGGTTAAACTCATGCCTTGGTCGACATGCTGCTGAGCAGCGGCATAAATATCGATTTCCTTACGCATATCAATATCGTAAGCAGATTGATAATAAGGCATCGTATCATTATTCAGACCAGGAGCAGGGTAGTAGATCGTTCCGATCATCTTTTCCTGCCGGTCTTCGATACGTTGAACGATCGGCTGCAAACTAGCAGAAGTATCGTTGATGTACGAAATTGAACCATTCGGTGCAACCGCCATCCGGTTCTGATGGTACAAGCCGTCTTTCATCACGCTCGCTTTTAATTGTTTCCAATCGTCCTGGGTTGGAATCGGAATGTCCTTAAAGAGTTCCTTGACCTTGTCCGTCTTCGGAGCCCAGACTTGATTGACGTATTTATCGAAGTAACTGCCATCAGCGTACTTGCTCTTCGCAAAGTTGTCGAATGTCTCATGGCGTTCCTTGGCGATTTTGTTTGAGGCAACGAGTGTCCAGTAATTGAGCAGCAAGAAATAAATATTGGTAAAATCAATTGATTCTTCAGAACCATACATCATGTGGTTCTTGGCAAAGTAAGTATGGAGTCCCATCGCCCCTAAACCAATTGTATGCGCCAGATGGTTGCCATGCTGAACGGAAGGAACGACGTCGATGTTGGAATGGTCGGTGACATAAGTCAATGCTCGAACCATGGCTTCGATCGAAGCGCCAAAATTCTTTGTCTTCATCAAATTGGGAATATTAGTTGAACCGAGGTTGCAGCTGATATCGGTGCCCAGTACTTCATATTCCTGTTTATTATTGATTTTAGAAGGACGCTGTACCTGCATCACTTCAGAACAAAGGTTGCTCATAATGATCTTGCCATCAATCGGATTATCACGGTTGGCTGTGTCGATATTGACGACATAGGGATAGCCGGATTCTTGCTGGAGCTTGCTGATTTCATTTTCCAACTCACGGGCTTTAATCTTGTATTTTTTGATCTTCGGATTGGCAACCATTTTGTCGTATTCCTTAGTAATATCAACGTAGGAGAATGGTTCGCCATACTCGCGCTGGACATCGTAAGGGGAGAATAAATACATATCAGCATCATCCTTAACCAAGTCGTAGTACTTATCGGGCACAACGACCCCTAGGGATAATGTCTTTAAGCGGTACTTTTCGTCGGCATTTTCCTTCTTAGCGCCTAAAAAGGCGATAATGTCCGGATGGAAGACGTTGAGGTAGACGACACCGGCCCCTTGGCGCTGACCCAACTGATTGGAGTATGAGAAGGAATCTTCCAGCAGCTTCATCACAGGCAGGACACCAGATGCGGCGCCTTCGATGCCTTTGATGGGCGCACCAGCTTCACGGAGGTTCGAAAGTGTGATACCGACCCCGCCGCCGATGCGGGATAATTCAAGCGCCGAATTGATCGTCCGGCCGATTGAATTCATATCGTCGGTCGTCTGCAGCAAGAAACAAGAAACGAGTTCACCTCGACGCGCACGACCAGCATTCAGAAAACTCGGGGTAGCCGGCTGATAACGCTGATGGATCATTTCATCGGCAATACTTTGGGCTAAGTCGGTATCGCCATCGGCAAAGAACAAGGCATTGGCAAGAACACGATCCTTGAAGTCTTCCAAGTAATAGCCATTATCGTCGGTCTTCAGGGCATATTGTGCATAGTATTTATAGGCAGCCATGAAGGACTTGAAAGTGAAATGCTGTGCGATCAAATAGTCATTTAATTTTTCGATGAACGAAAAATCATATTGATCAACGAAATGGTGTTCGTAATAATTATTGTCCAATAAATAATCGAAACGAGCCCGCAAATTCGGGAACTTCATCGTGTTCGGTTCGACATTTTCTTTCAGGAAGGCCTGGAGTGCTTCCTGGTCCTTTTCCAATGGAATCTGGCCATTGACAGGAATGTTGATTTCATTGTTCAGGGCATAATAAGTGACATCCTGCGACTTGATATCATTGAGAGACATACTTTCACCACTTTCATAAAATTAGACGGAAAACAAAAAAAGCGCCGTCCCTAGACAGCTAACTTTTTGAGCTCATCGGGGCGGAACCCGGAGAAGGGCTTCATCCCATTTGACTCAAGGACGGGAACTGCTAGAAACCCATTTTGCTTTAAATAGTCGATATATTGGGGTTCATCGTTGATATTATGTTCTGTGAACGGAATCCCATGGCTGGTTAAAAACCGTTTGGTCATCCGACATTGGGGACAACCATTCTTGGTATATAAAACTGTTTGTGCCATTTTAAAAACCCTCTTTCGCTTGCTTCGATAAATTCAGTATACAGGCTCAATTTTTAATTTGCAATATAAAAGCACAATATATCGTATCTGTAACATTTTAAACCTACGACATGTTGTGCCCACTGCTTTTGTTCGGATTTATCGGTGCTTGTCTATCTTACCGCAAAAAATTTGAGAACGCCAATTCTTTTTCTGCTCGTTCGATTTGCATGGGCAAGTCGAATTCAAGCGCGCTATAATGGAGTTGCACACCACAAGGGAGGAATTATAATGAAAAACGAAAAGAAAGAACGACACGCTGCAATCGTTGATATGAACGATTTTATGATGAATTATGCAGCCACCAAATTTCCAAAAGAAAAAAATGATTTAGCTGAAAAAATTTATGCCGCCGGTAAAGATGATGTCAAAGGGCTTGATACCTTGTTCAACGATCAGGGGCTCGGCCGCAAGCAGAACTATCTTGAAATTGCGGAAGGCTTTTTAGTCGATTTCTATGGCATGTCAGCTGAGGAAGCGGCCGCAGAAGCCCCTAAAATGGCACAAGAAGCAATGCAGGAATTGGGCAGCCATACGAAGGATTTTGACGACTGGGAGAAGTAGTTTTTTAACAGTAAAATTACCGCAAACGGCCGTCAGCCGGATTGAAGTGCGCTATAATAAATAGTAATCTGATTGAACATGGAGTTATTAGAAGGAATGAAAAGAGTTAATTTCTGCACCGCATTATTGTGGTTGGGATTTTGTGGCCTGCTCATGATCAGTCGGCCGGTACCAGTCCATGCGAGTGCGGCAACGGATTATCTTCATTCGACGCACACCGCCACCGTTTATGTACATGGTTATAACGGCGGGACTTACACAACGAATGACCTAATCAAGGCGGCTGATAAAGCCGGTGCGGCTCAAAAAACGGTTGAAGCAACCGTGTCGAAGACCGGCAAAGTGATCTTCACGGGCAAATGGCCGAAAGATACTATCAATCCGATCGTGCAGGTCGTTTTCAAAAAAAATAATGCCGCTCCGTCCCGGCAGACGGCGTGGTTGTACAAAGTACTTGCCGATTTAAAGAAAACTTATGGTGTCACCAAGTATAATGGAGTTGGGCATTCCTTAGGGTGTAATGTCCTGGTTAATGAAGCTTTGCTGCATAGCCACGATACACGGCTGCCGAAGCTGAACAAGCTGATGACGATTGCCGGTCCGTTTAACGGCGTCGTCGGATTGGGCGACCATCCCGATATGAACCGGCTCAACAGCAAAGAAGCACCTGCCATTATGAATACCACTTATCTGGCAATGCTGCGGCTGCGCAAGCATTTCCCTAGCAATGCGAAGGTCCTGAATGTTTTTGGTGACCTGCATAATGGCACGAAAACCGATCACTATGTATCAGTGCCATCGGCCAAATCACTTGGTTATATCCTGCGTGGGGTTGCTAAATCCTATCAAGAGCTTGAAGTGAAAGGTAAAAACGCCGAGCACAGCGATCTGCATGATAATGCGACCGTCAGCAAAGCGATGATCCGCTTTTTATGGGGCAAGTAAGCAGGCCATTTAAAAAGGATCGCATTGCAGTGATCCTTTTTTAGTGATTGAGCGCCTGCTGAGCCAATTCATGGGCCCCACGATTAGCGTGGTCCTTGATCCACTGGTGCAGGACAACCGGAAAATGCTGTTCAAGCTGATCGATTGCAGCGACTGCATCCCCATAATGTTTGGCATAATCTTTTTCAAGGCTGTCGATGACTAGCTGACTGTCGCTATATAAAATGACTGGTGCATCGGTCAGCTTTTGTTCGATCAGCAGTTGCAAACCAAGCTGAACAGCTTTGAATTCAGCGTCATGGTTCGACATGACGGCTAATGGATAATGTTTTTGCAGGCGAAGGTGCGGCCCGACGACAAGGATGCCAGCACCACTGGGACCGGGATTGCCTTGCGTCGCCGCATCTGTATATAATTTAAGCATCATAAACTTCCTTTAAATGAATTGAGGCGTTTGAATGAAAAACTGGCAGTGTCTTTACCAGCCAGGACGGCAGCGGTCCACGATCATCTGGTCGTGGACAATCGTACTCGTCGCATTGGCTACGATTTTACAACTTGAAGTATTGACTTTCAACTGGATCGTGATTGTGCTCTATTTACTGGCTGTTCTGGTCATTATTTGGAATCTGCGGAGCCACCGTCTGACTGTCAATGACGACGGCATGATTTTAGGGCGGTGCCGGCCGTTGAAAGCACGCACCATCAGCTGGACGGAAATCAAGAGTGCCGTTGTGGAAAAACGCACCGTCACCTTAGAATTGACCCGCCTTGATCAGCACCAAGTGCAGCTTTTACTTGGTAAAAAAGGAATGCGTCAAATGAAAACCACTTTACAAGCACAGCATTTAATGACGACAAATTCGTCAAAAGGAGTGTGACAGCATGTCTGATTTGGAAATTGCACAGAAAAATGAAGCAGATGAGATGCAGAAGATTACAACGATCGGGGCTAAAGTCGGTCTGAGCGAAGATGATCTGGAACAATACGGACCCTATAAGGCTAAACTGACACTCGCAACGTTAAAACGGCTGCAGGATAAACCAACGGGCAAACTCGTTTTGGTGACTTCGATCAATCCGACACCGGCTGGTGAAGGCAAATCGACGGTCACGATCGGATTAGGCGATGCTTTGAACCGTCTGCATAAAAAGGCGATGATTGCCCTCCGTGAACCGTCGATGGGTCCGGTAATGGGAATCAAAGGCGGAGCAACTGGCGGCGGTTACGCCCAAGTTGTGCCGATGGAAGATATCAATCTGCATTTTACGGGCGATATGCATGCCCTAACGACAGCAAATGATACATTGGCCGCCTTGATTGATAATCATATTCAGCAGGGCAATGAACTCGATTTTGATCCCCGCCGCATCACTTGGAAACGAGCTTTAGATATCAATGATCGGGCATTACGCCAGATTGTGATTGGGCTTGGCGGCCCTTGGCAAGGCGTTCCTCGCCAGGATGGTTTTGACATTACGGTTGCCAGTGAACTGATGGCCATTTTGTGCTTGTCACGGGATATCGATGATCTGAAAGCACGGCTTGCACGCATTGTCGTCGGCTATACTTCCGATCGCAAACCGATCACCGTTGCTGACCTCCATGTTGTCGGTGCCATCGCCATGTTATTACGGGATGCCATTAAGCCAAATTTGGTCCAGACGCTGGAACATACACCGACTCTAATTCACGGCGGCCCATTTGCCAATATTGCCCATGGCTGCAATAGCATTTTAGCGACTCACAGTGCAATGGCCTTAAGTGATATTACTGTCACAGAAGCCGGCTTTGGTGCCGATCTCGGCGGTGAAAAGTTCATGGATATCAATACGGCTGCACTCGCTAAGACGCCGGATGCTGCAGTGATTGTCGCTACAATTCGGGCTTTGAAGTATAACGGCGGGGTTGCCCTAGACGATTTGACGACTGAAAACCTGGACGCTTTGCGGAAAGGCTTTGCCAACTTGAAACGCCACATTGACGGAATGCGTCATTTTGGGGTGCCGCTGGTCGTTTCGATCAACGAATTTACCACCGATACACCTGCCGAAATGCAATTATTGCAGCAGTTATGTGCTGAAGAGGGCATTACAGCCGTTCCGACGACGGTCTGGGCCGATGGCGGTGCTGGCGGAATCGATTTAGCCCAAGAAGTACTGAAGGCGCTCGACCAGCCGGCTCATTTTACCCCGTTGTATACACCAGAACAGTCCGTCGAAGATAAGATGACGGCGATTGTTCAGAAAATGTATGGCGGCAAAGATGTTGAATTATCTAAGAAAGCCAAGACTAACTTGCGGACAATTAAACGCAACGGTTGGGATAAACTGCCGATTTGCATGGCTAAGACGCAGTATTCCTTATCGGATGATGCCAAGGCTTTAGGCGCACCGACCGACTTTACCGTCCATGTCCGTGAATTGGTTCCACGTTTAGGAGCTGGTTTTATTGTTGCGCTGACTGGCAATGTGCTGACAATGCCTGGTCTGCCGAAACATCCCGCTGCACTCGATATGGATGTCGATGAAAATGGGAAGATTACGGGGTTGTTCTAATGGCAACGATTCTAACGCCGGAACTGATTAAAAAAGGGGAGGCGACTGTCGCCCATAATCCGAATACGGAGGGATTCCTGCCGGGTAACGGCAGCTTGCATCCGGCTTTTATCCTTGTTGGCGAAGCACCGGGTGAAACAGAATTGACTACTCATATGCCGTTTTCGGGTCGAGCGGGTGCCGAGCTTGACAAAACGCTGGCAAAGCTGGGGATTACTCGTGACCAAATCTATATTACAAGTACCTTTCGCAGCCGGCCGTATAAACTCGTCACCAAGGTCCACAAAAAGACTGGTGAAAAATATGAGAAGAAGGATAACCGGCCACCGACCCAGAAAGAAATGCAGTCACAGGCTTTTATCTTCGATTACGAGCTGGCACATCTGGATAGCGACCTGATTCTCGCTGTCGGAAATACGGCCTTAAAACGGCTCTTAGGACCGAAATACACGGTCGGCAAATTTCATGGCAAACTAATCAAACAGCCGATTCTGCAATGGCATCCGCAAAAGAAGGCGTATTTGCCGTCGCAACGGATTTACCGGATTTTTCCGTCCTTTCATCCAGCAGCGGTTTTCTATAATCGCAAATTACAAACGGCACTTGATGCAGATATGCAGGCTTTCCAACAGTTTGTGACCTTGCCAGGAAAGGAGTCTACTGATGACAAAGCGTAAATATGTGGTTTATCCCATTCTGGTCATTTTAATCGTGGCTTTAGATCAATGGGTCAAACACTTTGTGACGGTCCATATCGAACTTAATACGAGCCAGTCTTTCATTCCTGGACTTCTGTCACTGGCTAACATCCATAACTCAGGGGCGGCCTACAGTATGCTGATGGGCAAAACAGTTTTCTTCTATGTTATTACGACCATTGCCCTGATTGTCCTGCTGGTGCTCTTTGTCCGTGCACAGGAAAATTCCTGGCTTTATTTGGGCGGCTTAACGTTGATGTTTGCCGGTGCATTGGGTAATTTGATTGATCGGGTCCATTTTAAATACGTGGTTGATATGTTTCAGCTCGATTTCATCAATTTTCCCATTTTCAATGTGGCCGATTCGGCCCTAACAGTAGGCGTCGTTCTTTTATTTATTTATGTCTTAGTCGACGGAAAGGAGTAATATTTCATGGCACAAACACTCGATTTCACTGTGAGCGATCTGACCGGTCGGATCGATAAAGTGATTGCAGCAACTTACCCTGAGCATTCACGTTCGCAGGTGCAGCAGTGGCTCAAAGAAAAGCAGGTCACTGTCAATCAAACACCGGTGAAAGCCAATTACAAGGTCGTGGCCGGCGATCAAGTTCACATTGAAATCCCGGAAACCATGCCGCTGGAACTAATCCCAGAGGATATTCCGCTCGACATTGTTTATGAAGATGATGATGTGATCGTTGTCAATAAACCGCAAGGAATGGTCGTTCATCCCGCTCCAGGTCATCCGGATGGGACACTAGTCAATGCATTGCTGTATCACAGTCCGCTGTCGACGATTAACGGCAAATTCCGGCCTGGGATTGTACACCGAATTGATAAGGATACGTCAGGACTCTTGATGGTTGCCAAAAACGATCATGCCCATGCTTCACTGGCAGCCCAGCTGAAAGTCCATTCGACTAAACGGGAGTACATTGCGCTCGTCCATGGCGTAATCAAAGAAGATCGGGGGACGATCGATGCACCGTTAGGACGGGCCCATAATGACCGCAAGAAACAAGCGGTTATCGATGGCGGCCGTCATGCTGTCACTCATTTCAAAGTGCTGGAACGATTCGAGCACTATACGCTGATTCGCTGCCGGCTAGAAACGGGGCGGACGCATCAGATTCGTGTTCACTTGGCGTATATTCATCATCCCGTTGCCGGTGACCCGTTGTACGGGCCGAAGAAAACATTGACGCCCAACCATGGCCAATTTTTGCATGCGGCCCTGTTAGGGTTTAAACATCCGGTAACAGGCAAAGACTTATTGTTTGAAGCTCCGTTGCCACCGCTGTTCCAGGAAACCCTGGATAAATTACGGCGCCATGGTTGACAAGCAACTACTGAACCTTTATAGTTATTTGTAATTAAAGAGAAACCTTTAAAATTAGTTCCGTGAAGCTAAGAAGGTTCAACGTAGTTTAGGACCAGACCACTTAGCTTCCATAGCTAAGTGGTCTTTTTTATCTCTTGAAGGAGGGAACATAATGGCAAAAGAAGTTGTCGATGCGATCACTATGAAACGCGCATTAACACGTATTACGTATGAAATCATTGAACGGAACAAGGGAATCGATAATCTTGTTCTTGTCGGCATTAAGACACGTGGCATTTATCTGGCCCAGCGGATTGCTGAACGGCTGGAACAATTAGAAAATGTCAAAGTCCCAGTTGGCGAGCTTGACATCACTTTGTATCGGGATGATGTTCATCGTTCCGACCATAGTGTCGAACCAGAAGTTCATGGCGCCAACATTCCAGTCGATATTACCGATAAGGATGTTATCTTAGTCGATGATGTGATCTTCACTGGCCGGACGATTCGGGCCGCCTTGGATGCCCTGATGGATGTCGGTCGTCCGAAACGAATCGAATTAGCGGTCTTAGTTGATCGCGGTCACCGTGAATTGCCGATTCGTCCCGATTTTGTCGGCAAGAACATTCCAACGTCGCTTCATGAACAGATTCGCGTTTCAGTCAGTGAAATTGACGGTCATGACGGAATCGCCATTGAAAAATTAAATTAGGAACCATTTAATTGTCTCCAGAGAGAGCAAAAGGGTTTTAGAAGACAGCTGCGTCGATGCCGTCCGTTTTATCTAACACCCTTGTGCCGCACGAGAGGGTGTTTTTTTACTGGAGAAATCTCAGAAAACGGAGGAGAAAAGAATGCCAGCGTCAAATAATAATAAAGAATTTCATGATGACGATGCGGTCTACGATATTCATGACCGCCCGCCGTTCTTCCAATGGGTCGGTTTGTCGATTCAGCATTTATTTGCCATGTTTGGGTCAACCGTCCTCGTGCCAATCTTAGTCGGACTTAATCCCGGGATTGCCCTATTCAGTTCCGGTGTTGGGACTTTGATTCATATTCTGATTACACATGGAAAGATTCCAGCTTATATGGGTTCTAGTTTTGCCTTTATCGTTCCGATGGTAGCGATGATGAAGACGGTCGGTTATCCTGGGATTGCCGAAGGGACGATTGCCGTTGGGGTCGTTTACCTAATCGTTGCTTTACTGGTAGCGATTGTCGGTTCGGATTGGATTGATAAAGCACTGCCGCCAATTGTCGTTGGACCGATTATTATGGTGATTGGGTTATCCTTAGCTGGAACGGCTGCGAAAGATGCGATGATGCGGACAACAGCTTCCGGTGCGAGTGTCTATGACCTCAAGTACTTCGGGGTGGCGATGTTTACTTTGCTGCTGACGATTGCCTTCAACATGTATCTGAAGGGCTTCTTAAGTTTGATTCCCATCTTGTTAGGCATCATCGGCGGTTACGTTTTAGCAGCTCTGGTCGGGATTGTTAATTTCAAACCAGTTATGGAAGCAGCCTGGTTCTCACTTCCTAATTTTCAATTTCCATTTATTACATACCAGCCGAAAATTTATTGGGACGCAATCTTGAGTATGGCACCAATTGCGTTTGTCACAATGACGGAACACATGGGGCACATTATGGTGCTCAACAGCCTGACTAAACGGGACTTCTTCAAAGATCCTGGCTTGAATAAGACCCTGACTGGCGATGGGATGGCTTCAATTGCCGCCGCTTTAGTTGGTGGGCCGCCTGTGACTAGTTATGGTGAAAATATCGGGGTCATGGCGATGACCAAAGTACACAGTGTGTATGTATTAGCTGGGGCCGGCTTCTTTGCCATCATCTTTGCCTTTGTCGGGAAACTAAGTGCCCTCATCGAAAGTATTCCAACGCCTGTGATCGGCGGAATCAGTTTCCTTCTCTTTGGGGTTATTGCTGCCAACGGGATGCGGGTCATGATTGAAGCACAAATCGACTTAGACCAGAAGCGCAACTTAATGATTGCTTCAACGGTATTAGTCATCGGCATCGGGAATGCTTACCTGCAATTAGGTACTTATCAATTCTCCGGCTTAGCGGTCGCAACTATCTTGGGCATTGTCATGAATCTGGTCTTGCCGCAGGAGGCCCGCAGCGAAGATGCTGCTGAGAGCGATGATGAAACCGAATAGGGCAACTTGCCTGTTGGCGCTGAGAATGGCACAATAGAGTCAGAGTCGGCGCATAGCGAGTCATTTGCTGATACGCTCAGATGAGCCATTCGAACATTTTAATTTAAACATCAGACCTCGCTTTCGGGCGAGGTTCTTTATTGAGGAGAATCACTATGAAACGCTATTTAATCTTAGAAGATGGGAGTGTCTTTCCGGGCCGCAGTTTCGGTGCACCATTAACGACGACCGGTGAAATCGTCTTTACGACCGGCATGACGGGGTATCAAGAGACGATTACGGACCCATCGCATAATGGGCAGATCATTGCCTTTACAAATCCGCAAATTGGCAACGTCGGCATCAATCGGGCCGATTATGAGTCGATTAAACCAACTTGCAAAGGTGTCGTTGTGCGCTCGCTCGACTACCATCCGCATCATCATGAGACGACGATGAGCTTGGATGCTTTCCTGAAACAGGAGGGTATCCCTGGTATCGAAGGCGTCGATACACGGGCACTGACACGTCGAATCCGGACGGAAGGGGCAATGAAAGCGAGTTTGGTCGATGCCGCTGATGAACATGCGTTTGACCAATTAAAAGCGCTGGTCATGCCAAAGGATCAAGTTCAGCAGGTTGCTACGACGAAGCCATATCCGAGCCCAGCTGACGGGCATCGCGTCGTGGTGATTGATCTTGGTTTGAAACACGGGCTGCTAAAAATGCTGGCCCATTATAACTGCAATGTGACCGTGTTGCCATATAAAACAGATGCTAAGAAGATTTTTGCTTTGGCTCCCGATGGTGTTTTACTGTCGAACGGGCCAGGCAATCCGCATGATATTCATGGGGTCGCCGAAATGATTCAAGCCGTCGAAGGCAAAATCCCAGTCTTTGCGATTGGACTGGGGCACGAGTTATTTGCGATGGCGAATGGCGCTGCAACTTACAAAATGAAGTTCGGTCACCATGGCTTCAACCATCCCGTTCGGGAAATTGCCACTGGCCGGATCGATTTTACGGCCCAGAATCACGGTTATGCAGTGGACCCAGCTTCAATTAACAATGATCAATTACTGGTCACTCATATTGAGACGAATGACAAAACAATCGAAGGATTGCGGCACCGGCTGTATCCGGCTTTTTCGGTGCAGTTTGATCCGGAAGGGACACCCGGTCCGCATGATGCGATCCATTTATTTGATGAATTTATGGAAATGATCGATGCATTTAATCTTCAGAAGCAGAGGAGGCAAGTCTGATGGCAAAACGACATGATTTGCATAAAATTTTAATTTTAGGGTCCGGTCCGATTACAATTGGACAGGCGGCCGAATTTGATTATGCAGCCACTCAGGCTTGCCAGGCCCTCCATGAGGAAGGTTATGAGACGGTGCTGGTCAATTCTGATCCGGACACGATTATGACCGACCCCGGTGTTGCCGATCGGACTTATGTCGAACCGCTGACGTTTGAGTTCATCGCTCAGATTCTGCGAAAGGAACTGCCAGATGCGATTTTACCAACGATGGGTGGTCAAAATGGGTTAAACCTGACAATGGAATTAGCTAACTCAGGGATTCTTGAAGAACTGCAGATCGAATTGTTAGGGACCAATCTCGCTGCAATGTCGCAGACGGAGGATCACGAGCTGTTTAAAAATTTGATGCATAAACTGCAACAGCCCCTCCCAGCGTCACGGAGTCTGCATAATCTAAAGGAAGCTTTTCAGTTTGCTCAGCAGATCGGCTACCCAGTAATCATCCGGCCGGCTGCCACGACTGGCGGTCTCGGCGGCGGTATTGCCCATAATAAGAAGGAACTCCAGCCGTTGGTGCGCAGTGCGCTGAAACAATCGCCCATTAAACAGGTTTTACTTGAAGATAGTATTGCCGGTCAAAAGGAAATTGAATTTGAAGTGATGCGGGATCATCTTGATAATGCGTTAGTGGTCTGCGAGATGGAAAACTTCGATCCGGTCGGGATTCATGCTGGTGATTCGATTGTATTTGCTCCGACTCAGACTTTATCAGATCGTGAAACACAACGTTTGCGGGATGCTTCGTTGCAGATTGTCAGAGCCTTAAAAATCGAAGGGGATTGCAGTATTCATTTTGCGATTGATCCTAAGACGGGCAACTATGAAATCTTAGCGGTTAATCCACGTGTCAGCCGGTCGTCCGCCTTGGCTTCCAAAGCAACGGGGTATCCAGTCGCAACAGTCGCCACTAAGGCGGCTATTGGCATGGCCCTTGATGAAATTCCGATGCCGTTAACGGACAAAACTTCAGCGGCGTTTGAGCCGAGTTTAGATTATGTTGCCTGCAAGCTGCCTCGTTGGCCGTTTGATCAATTTGCCCGGGCCAATCGGCATCTGGGACCGCAGATGAAAGCCATTGGGGAAGTGATGGCAGTTGGACGTGATGTTGAAGAAGCCTTATTAAAGGCGATTCGTTCGCTCGAACTGGGACCGGATATTTTTCATCCGGATCGAATCGAAAAGGCGAGTGACGGCCAAATTATTGAACAATTGATTCATCCGCAAGACGACCGCCTATTTTATCTTTTTGAGGCGCTGCGGCGTGGGTATCAGCCGGATGAGCTGTCTGAATTAACAAAAATCGATTTCTTTTTCTTAGATAAAATGGCCCATCTCGTTGCCATTGAACAAGATTTGAAAGCTCATCCAGATGATCATGATACGTTGTGGGAAGCTAAACGCAATGGGTTCAGTGATCGTGCCATTGCGTACTGGTGGCATGAACAGCCGGATGCTGTGCGGCAATTCCGGATTAGTGAACAAATTAAGCCGGTCTATAAAGGCATTGATCTGTCAGCTGGTGAATTCCCGCCGGAAACACCGTATTATTACAGTACGTATGAAATGGAGAACGAGTCACAGCCAAGTGATTTACCGGCCGTCATCGTTTTAGGTTCTGGACCGACTCGAATCGGGCAGGGAATCGGATTTGATTACACAACGGTGCATTGCTTGCGGGCTATTCAAAAGGCTGGTTATGCGGCAATCGTCATCAATAACAATCCCGAAATGGTGTCGACTGATTTTGCCGTTGTCAATAAGCTTTACTTTGAGCCGTTAACAGTCGAAGACGTTTTAAATGTTGTCGAACTTGAACAGCCGGCTGGCGTGATCGTTCAATTTGGCGGCCAGACGGCACAGCAATTAGCAGCTCCCTTAGCCAAGCATGGTGTCAAAATTCTAGGCACACCTGTTACAGCTCAGAAAATGATCCGAAATCGGGATGCCTTCAGTAAAATCATCCGGCAATTGCAGCTCCTGCAGCCGGATGAACAGATTGCAACAAGTGTCGAAGCCGCTGAGGCAGTGGCTGATAAAATGCAATATCCCGTTTTAGTGCGGCGCCCGGATGATCGGCTCGGTGATCAGGCGTTGATGATTGCCTACCAAAAAGAAGAATTGCATGGTTATTTAAGCGATCACTACCAAGTAGCGGCTGATAAGCCCGTTTTGATCACCCAATATGTGACTGGCAAAGAATATGAGATGGATGCAATCAGCGATAGTCAGAATGTCATGGTCCCAGGGATTCTCGAACATATCGAAAAAGCAGGTGTCCATTCCGGCGATTCGATGGCCGTTTATCCACCGCAGGGACTGAGTACGGACATGCAGGAACAGCTGACGAAGGATACCCAGAAACTGGCCGTTGCCCTGCATTGCCAAGGAATGCTGAACGTTAAATGGATTGTCCATGACCAGCAGGCCGCTGTGATTGCAGTCAATCTTAATGCAAGTCGGACTGTCCCATTCCTCAGCAAAGTGACTCATTTGCCATTAACGCAGATCGCCACCCAAGTCATTTTGGGAGCCTCCTTACTCGAATTAACGAAGGTCGAGGATGTGAAGCCGCATTCTGTTGGGGTGCACGTCAAGGCGCCGGTCTTCTCGTTCACTAAATTAGCCAAAGTCGACAGCATGCTGGGACCGGAGATGAAATCGACGGGTGAGGTCATGGGCAGCGATCTCGAATTAGATAAGGCACTCTATAAGGCCTTTGAAGCCGCACATCTGCATTTGCCCCGGTTTGGCAATATTCTCTTTACGGTCGCCGATCCAGACAAGAAACGGGCGCGTTCGTTAGCGGACCGTTTCCATGAAATCGGGTATCAAATCTATGCAACAGCTGGAACGGCGCAGTACTTTCAGAAACACGGCGTGCCAGTGCACATTGTCCGGAAGACACATGAAGCGACACCGAACATCCTGACTGCTATCCGTGATGGACAGGTCCAAGGTGTCATCAATACGATGCATGAGGATGGGACAACGACTTCAGCTGGATTCCGCATTCGTGAAGCCGCTGTTCAAGCCGGCGTCCCACTCTTGACGTCACTGGAAACAACGGATGCCTTGTTACGAGTGATGGAGGAACGTTCTTTTGCCACACGGCCGTTATAAGCCGTTATAAAATGACATAAAAAGCCAGAACAATTTGTTCTGGCTTTTTGATTACATATTCGGTTGATGACGTAATTTATCAATGAGCACTTCATCAGGCGTAACACGCACCGTCCGCTGGCCTTCATAGACGACAAAACCTGGTTTAGCGCCATTCGGTTTCCGGATTTTCTTAACCTCGATGTAATCGACAGGAACGTTGGAAGAATCACGTGATTTTGAATAATAGGCAGCTAGATTGGCCGCTTCCAATAATGTTTTCTCGGTCGGATTGGCATCCGTAATGATGACGTGCGACCCAGGAACATCCTTGGCATGCAGCCAAATATCGGTCTTTTGCGCCTTATGCAGCGTTAATTGTTCATTCTGCAGATTGTTCTTGCCGACGAGAATTTTGGTCCCATCGCTGGCGTAGAATGTATCCGGCTGATTGACCTTATATTTACGCTGTTTTTTCTTGTTTTTACCCTGTTTCTGCGGCTTCAGATAACCTTGTTGCTGGAGTTCAGCCCGAATGTCATCAAGATCCTTCGGTGAAGCCAGTTTGATCTGGGTCATGATTCCTTCCAAATAGTCAATCTCACTTTGTGTTTTCGCCATCTGGTCAGTGACGTAGGCCACCGCATTCCGCAGTTTCTGATACTTGGTGAAGTACTTTTGGGCATTTTTAGAAGGGGAGAGCTGGTTGGAAAGTTGGATTTTCAGCGGTTTTTCATCATCGTAGAAGTTTGGCAGGGTAATTTCCGTCATGCCGCGTTCCACCTGCGACAAGTACGTAGTCAGCACCTCACCGCGAATCCGATAATCGTCGGCTTTTTCAGTACTTTGCATCGTCAGCTTGAGCTTCTTCATCTTCCGATTGTCCTTTTGTAATTCGTTTTTCAGAAAATGAATCAGATTGGCTCCTTGCTGCTGGACCCGGTCGCTTTCGGCCTTGTTTTCGTAGAAGGCGTCTAACATCACACTGAGACTGTCAAAATGTTCTTGCGTTCCGTCCTCACTGCGATAAGGAATCGCTGAGAATTGGCTCTTACCTTTAAAGGTCGTAATTGTCGGCTGAGGCGTGTCGAGGGCTGCAAAAAATTCTTGCCAGGCACCTAATACGTCGGCACTATTTTCGAGCCGGTAAGCCAACTCCTGAGCCGTATCACGCCCAAAGCCCTGGTAAGTCTGCTGCAAAGCGTGGGCTAACTGATCTGCCTGTAGGAGATCAGTTTCGAATGGCATTACAAACGGATTTTGATCATTCTGACGGGGTGGTTCGACATAGTCGGCTCCTGGCATCAGCAAACGATAACGATTCTGGTCGGCCGGTACATGCCGGATTAAATCGATAATTTTATTAGTGCGATGGTTGATGAGGATTACGTTGCTGTGGCGTCCCATCATTTCAACAATCAGGCGGATATTCTGCAGATCGCCTAATTCATTACGAGAGGTAAAGCTAAAGTGCATGACGCGATCATTATCGATTTGCTTAATTTGCTGTAAAGTGGCCCCATCAAGATATTTACGCAATGACATCGTAAATTTGGACGGTGTGGCCGGATTGACATACGGAATGCGAGTGACTTGCACCCGGGCGTATTGCGGATGAGCCGACAATAGGAGCGGATAATTCTTGCGGTGCGAACGAATCGTCAGAATCAGTTCATTCGGATAGGGCTGCTGGATTTTGGTGATCTTACCATCAACAAGCGGCTGTAATTCCTGTGTCATGGTATGAGTGAAAACACCATCAAAGGACATACTGAATCACACTTTCTATGTTAGATTGATTTTAGGTTGCAACGGTTTTTCTTCCTTATTTATTGTACCTATTTATGCGTTAGGACGCAAAAAGAGCCGATCAAAAGACCGACTCCTATGTAAAAACTTGCCCGTCAACAATTCAGCCACATGTAAAGCTGATTATATAGTCTGCGTAATGATGCAAACCACGAAAAGCGTTTATTAGGCATGTTTAAGAACCTCCCAACGTTCTTAATGGTGCACCTGTACTGTGGAAATCACTACAGGTTAACAATTCTCCCTTATCGAAAGCACCATAATTATGGTATCCCTAAATTAACTTAATGGCAAGGCATGCCCGGATAAATAATATGATGCAAACTACATTTTCTGAAAGCTGCCGTAAATGCTGCACATCAATTGAGCATCATATAAGTACCGCAATATTGGATGAATTGGTCGGCATGTTGAGTCAAAAATGTTAACTGTGTTTCGGGTGTCATAGACTATTGATGCCAATAATCGTTTGCAGTATCAATCATCATATAGTTCAGATGATTTAATTTCAAAACAAAATGGGACATTGGATGAGTTGAAAAGAGTCAATTCGTTGACAATTCAGGCAGGGGGCAAATTCATATATTCTAGTTTACATAATACATATTATACGAAGAACGAACAAAAGCCAAAAGCTGGCCTGAGCCAGCTCAAATTCAGAGATCTGCAGCAACACTTTTTAATGATTCAAAATTGGAATTCTTTTGCATAATATTTATCGTTTTTGCTTTTAAAAAAATTGAGCTGTTTAGTTGCCAGGTCTGTTTAATCGCCAACATTGTCTGTTCTAATCACTACAGAGAAAATAAAATAGCTTCGCACTTTTTTAATTCATTTGCTATACTGGAAAAAGATTCTTTTAAGGAGTTGCAACGACATGAACAAAATTTATTTAGCCGGTCCGTTTTTTTCCAAGCAGCAAGTTCAAATCATTGAACAAGTCGAACAAGCCTTGGCTCAGAATCCATCTGTGAGCGATGTTTATTCGCCCCGAACGCACCAGGATGGCCAAGCTGAGGCATTTACCAAGCCATGGGCCGATGAGATTTATCATCGTGATATGGCCGCAATTCGTGCCAGCGATGCAATTGTGGCGATTATTGACTTTGATGGTGCTGACAGACGCATTTTAACGTCCACTTCAAGTTAATAGTTGTTCAGATGTTCGATGGCATCGTTGACGTTAGCAATGTCTTCGTTTAAAGTTTCCTTTTGCGATGGGCCTTGCGGTGTCGTGTCGTCAACAGCAGTGTAAAGGTCTTTCAATGCCTGACGGGCCGTTGTTAAACTTTGTTTTGCTTTTTCTGTATTTGCTTGTGCCATGTTGATTACCCCTTTAAAAAATCAGTTTTATTCTGCACACTTATTATAGTGCAGATCTGGATAAGAACTGATTTTAAAGGCTTATAATCCGACCGCAAAATTATCGAGTGACTTGTCGATTTCGTCCTGTGTCAAACCAATATAGCGTTTGGTAATCGCCTGACTACTGTGATTGAAGATTTCCATGAGCGTTGCAATATCTTTCGTTTTCTGGTAATAGGCCCAGCCAAAGGTTTTTCGCATCGTATGGGTGCCTAAATCATCCCGCCCCATTTCATGACCAAGCCGGCGCATGATTTGATAAACGCCATTCACGGTCAAATGCCGGTTTTGGCCTTTGCGACTTTGAAATAAATAATCGCTGTCCTTAAACGCGCCCTGTGCTAAATATTCATCAATCTTTGGCCGCAGGTTGGTCAGATTCAGTTTGCGCCACTTGCCGGTTTTTTGTTCACGGACATAAGGATGGTCATCGGTCCGCACTTCGCCAACGGTTCGAGTCACGATGTCAGAACAGCGTAATCCGGTGTTGATTCCAAACAGGAATAATAATTCGTCGCGTTTGCCATTTTGATGATGACGCATGAAGAATTTGGCGTCTTCGATTTCGTCATCAGTTTTCAAACCAACTACATGCAGTTTTTTGTTTTTATTATGCTGATACATTTTGAATTCTCCCCATCACATCTGAATACATGGTTTAGAGAATATTGCCCTTTTTGTTCGTTTTTAGAAACTCAAAACCATGTATTCAGTATATCATAAAAATCACGTGTTGATATAGAGGCGTTTGAAAACATGTTTTTGGGTAAAAGCATGTTTTCGCAGAAAAAGCCGCCTACCAACCACAAATCCTATTATAACAGCAATGTAACCGATTAAATGCTGAGAGACGTATTTTGAGCCCTTTTTAAATGAATTGACACTTAGTTGA
Organism: Lactobacillus selangorensis; assembly: GCF_001437205.1. GTDB lineage: Bacteria > Bacillota > Bacilli > Lactobacillales > Lactobacillaceae > Paralactobacillus > Paralactobacillus selangorensis. The sequence continues at coordinate 304,799 of NZ_JQAZ01000001.1, forward strand.
TCGTGAAATGGCGATTTACTTTTGGCCTGTTTAGAACATGTTTTTTGAATGCCATTTTTTGTCAGAACAAACCTACTTCGTTAAATTTTAGTTATGTAAACTAGCCAATTTCATGCTGGTTCACCAAATAAAAAACGATCCTCCTGTTTTTAATCGGAGGATCGTTTTTTACTTACAGACTCGCAACCGGATTGACTCGAATGGCAATGACGCCATTTTCGTTGATTTGTTCCGGCGTGTAATAGCGAGCCATATTGGTTGCTAATTCTTCAGCGGACTCACCTGGTGCCCCACCGACTTCTTGTGCGGTGTAATGAGCAAACAATTCCTTGAAATTAGGAAATTGCTTCAAGTCCTGAGCGATGACGACCAGCCGCTTGTTGCGGTCCGGCAGTACGGTAAAGAAAATCAGATCGTTCTGCTTAATCCGTGAAGTGGTGTCGTCATACAACCGTGCGACGATTCGTTCGTGACCGCCGGTAATCTGGCTGAAGTTGTATTGATCGAGGAGCATTTGATGATCTGCCAATGTATCTGCCTCCTAATGGTTAGGCGTTCATGGCGTCAGTTAACTGTGGGACAACCTGCTTCTTACGGGAAACGACACCAGGCAAATTAGCCTGCTGATCCTTCAAAGTGATGCTGAAGGCTTTTTCAACGGCGTCAGTCGGTGTGCCGTAAACATACAAATCAGAGTTGCTGTTAAGGACATCGGTTGCTAAGAGCAAGAATAAATCATAGCCTTTATCTTTGCTTTCAGCTTCCATAGCCTTTAATAAGCCGTCTTTACGGTCATTGACTTCACTGAGGTCTACTGTGTTGACTTGGTCGATTCGAACAGTTGTTCCATTGATTGTGTAGGTTTTGGCATCTTGATCAATCAATTCTTGGTCAGACTTGGACGATAAATTCGTCCCAGCTTTCAGCATTTCAATACCGTACTTTTCGTAATCGACATTAGCAATCTTAGCAAGTGCTTTGACAGCCTCACGATCGACATCAGTTGTTGTCGGTGACTTCAATAACAAAGTATCAGAAATGATCGCACTCATCATTAAACCGGCTAATTTAGCTGGAATTTCGACGTCATACTGATTGAACATTTCCCATAAAATCGTGCTTGTGCAGCCGACTGGTTCAGCCCGATAGTATAACGGCAGTGTTGTATTGAAGTTGGCAATCCGATGATGATCGACCACATGGGTAATGGTAACATCGGCAATATCGCTGACACTCTGCTGGAATTCGTTGTGGTCGACCAGCATGACTTCATCGACTTCGTTGGCAGCCGTTTCAATCACACGTGGCGCTTTCTGATCAAAATAATTTAAAACGAATTTTTCCTCATCATTTGGTTCGCCTAATGCAACGGCTTCAGTATCATAACCGCGCTGGTTTTCAAAATAAGAATAGGCGATCGCCGCATTGATAGCGTCCGTATCGGGCACACGGTGACCAAAAACAAGTTGTTTACTCATAACATAAAACTCCCTTTAAAAATAATTTTGTTACCTGAATTGATTTTAATGCTGATTCAACTGCTGGAGCCGACTGACATAGTCGTCGTCCGCTAAGAACTGGTCAAAAGCAGTGAGAAAATGTTCGATGCGTGGAATATGATTTTTATCCCGCCGAAAAACAAACGACATTTTAAAATTGATTGCCGGTTCGAACGGCAACGCGTAGAGGTCAATTTCATTGGTATGCGCGTTATAAAAACTCATCGGCAGTGCCGTATTGACATCCGTCACGTTGGCAAACTTCGCAATCTGATACGGCGACGTGAATTGGGCGACACTCTGCGGCTGATCCATTAAATGATTTTTATACGTTTCGTGAATCATCTCTGCCAAGTAGTAGTCATTCGGATAAGTGACCCATGGCTTGTCGAGCGTGTCTTTATAGGCAATCCGTTTCCGATGGGCGAGCTTCTCGTTATGATGCAAGAACAAGAGCTGCTCATCGATAATCTTCTTGGTCGCATAGGGTTTCCAATTCTTGATGCTGTCATCCGGCAGGTACATTACCGCTAAATCGATGTGATTATTCTCCAGACGATCCCAGATTTCCTTGCGAGTCAACAGGTGCAGCGAAATTTCAACATGCGGATTTTCTTTGAAATACGCAATAATGAAATCTTCTAGGACCGAACTTTCAATCGAGGATAATAAACCGATTGAAATCTTGCCGCTGGTCGCACTCGTCGATTTTTGAATCTCATCGGTCGCGTGGTTCAGCAGATCATAAATCGAATGTGTGGTTGTCAGCATCGTTTTGCCGGCATCCGACAAATGTAGTTTTTTGCCGACCGAATAAAATAAGGGTGCACCCACAACACGTTCCAATTTTTTAATCTGCTGTGTCAAGGCGGGCTGTGTGATGCCCAGTAACTGTGCAGCCTGGGTATAGTTCATCGTTTCTGCAAGCTGCAAGAAATACGTGAGTGTTTTCGATGAAAAGATACTTTCCTGCTTTGTTTTCAAAAACGGTTCCTCTTTTCTTTTTCTCGCCAAAACCCTATTTTCATCTTAATCAATCGCTACAGAAAGTGCAATAGAAATCGCTGCTAATTCTCGTCCTCAGGATCTGGTAATCGTTTTAGATGAACGCCGCTTGGCGCCCCGATTTCATCCGGATCAAGCACGAACGAACCATTTGAGTAACGATCACCGCTTGGGTACTGCGTCGGATCAATCGCAAAGAACTGCTGCTGGTCAGTTTCGACCATTAACGTAGTTGCCGGCGTGACCAGCGTCATCGCAGCGATTCGATGTGGATTACGTTTCAATTCACGTAAAATCTGAACCCCTCGTCGTGCGCGCGACATGACTGGAATTTCGGTAACGTTCATCTTTTTGAAGGCTCCCCGTTGGGTAATAATCCCGACTTCATGGGCATCCGGTGATACTAAGACAAAATCAACAATCGTATCCTCAGGTTTCAGATCCATTAACTTGACCCCCCGTGTCCGAGCGCCCATTGTGGACACTTCGGACAAGGCGAAACGTAAGCCGTAACCTTTGTGGCTGGCACTGACGACTTGCAGGTCGGCTTCATCACCGGCCACATAATAAATATCAGCGAGCCGGACATGATCGTCATGAAGTTTGATGGCTTGCTGCGGATGCGATTTGTAAGTCCGACCTGGTTTCAGATCGGCAAAACTGGTCTGCTTAATATAGCCATCGGTGCTGGCCATGACAAATTGTCCGGTTTGATCGAGATCTTCGAAAATATAAGCAGCGATAACACTTTCATCACTCGCTAGCCCGACCGTCTGGGATAAATGTTCTCCGGCATCCTTCCAATGAGCATCCAAAATTTCATGAACCGGACGATAAATCATGTGCCCATAGTTGGTGAAGATGTATAGGTGCGCCAAAGTATGTGTCTTGACTTGCAGGACGGGATAATCGACATCCTTCAGACCATCTTCAGCGGAAGCCTGGAACGACCGCATACTGCTGCGTTTCAAGTAACCATCATGACTGACCATGACCATCACATCGTCATCGGCGACCATCACGCTAGTATCGACCTTCAAGTCAGAAACCTCTGCTTCAATCTGAGTCTTACGGGGACTGCCGTATTCTTTCTCGACGTGGCGCAGTTCGCTCTTGATGACCCGTTTCAATTCTTTCGGATCGTTCAAAATCTTCTGGTAACTCATGATTTGCTTGTTGAGCTCGTCCGATTCCTTTTGCAAGGCGGTAATATCGGTGTTGGTCAGCCGGTACAACTGTAAAGACACAATGGCTTCAGCCTGTTTTTCACTGAAGTCATAAGCCTTCATCAGATTTTCTTTGGCCGACTTTTTATTCTGGCTGGCGCGAATGGTCTTGATGACATCGTTTAAGATGGAAAGAGCCTTCATCAGCCCATTGATGATGTGCAGACGATCGCTTGCCTTCTTGAGATTATATTTGGTCCGCCGTGTGACCACGTCTTCACGGTGTTCGATATAGGCTTGCAGAATTTCGATTAGCCCAGCTTGTACAGGCTGCATGTGTGAAATAGCCACCATGTTGTAATTATAGGCAATCTGCAATTCGGTATTCTTCAACAGATAGTTGAGAATCCCTTGCGCATCGGCGTTCCGTTTCAGATCAATTACAATCGATAAACCATGCCGGTCCGTTTCATCCCGAACTTCGCTGATTCCGTCGACTTTCTTCAAAACCCGAATTTCATCGATCTTCTTGACTAAGTTGGCCTTATTGACTTCATACGGCAGTTCGGTAATGACAATCTGCTGACGGTTGCCTTTGACATCTTGGATGCTAGTCTTCGAACGGACGATAATCTTGCCCCGCCCAGTTTCGAAGGCTTTGCGAATTCCATCTGCTCCTTGAACAATTGCACCAGTCGGAAAATCAGGTCCTTTGACAAAGGTCATGATTTTGTCGAGCGAGGCGTCGGGATGATCCATCAAATACATAATTCCATCGATGACTTCATTGAGATTGTGCGGTGGAATTTCAGTCGCATAACCAGCCGAGATTCCAGTGGCCCCGTTCACTAAGAGGTTCGGGAAGCCGGCGGGCAGTACTGTCGGTTCGTATTCGGTATCATCGAAGTTGAGGACCATATCGACAGTTTCTTTATCGATATCGGCCAACAATTCGCCGGAAATCTTGCTTAAGCGTGCTTCAGTATAACGCATCGCAGCCGGCGGATCCCCATCCATCGACCCATTGTTCCCATGCATTTGAATCAATGGAGCACGATTCTTCCATGACTGGCTCATCCGGACCATGGCTTCATAGATCGAACTATCACCATGCGGATGAAAATTCCCCATGACGTTCCCAACGGACTTCGCCGATTTACGGAAGCCTTTATCATAGGTATTGCCATCTTTAGCCATTGCATAGAGGATGCGGCGCTGAACCGGCTTCAGTCCATCCCGGATATCAGGCAACGCCCGTTCCTGGATGATATATTTTGAATAGCGGCCAAAGCGTTCGCCCATGACCTCTTCAAATGATAATTCTTGAATTTTTTGTCCTTGTTGTTTGGCCACGATATTTATTCACTCACTTTACTGATTGATCTGATGGAATAAGTCGGTCTGCCCTGTCGACGGCTGATCATCGGCTTTGTCTTTGTCGAGAATACTGCCGTCTTCTTCCATCGTAAACTTAACATTCTTTTCAATCCATTTCCGCCGTGGTTCGACTTTGTCACCCATTAAAGTAGTGACTCGTTTTTCGGCGAGCGCTGCATCGTCAATGCGAACTCGAATCAACGTTCGTGACTGCGGGTCCATGGTGGTTTCCCACAACTGGTCAGCATTCATTTCCCCTAACCCTTTGAAACGCTGCAAATTGTAGCCACGTTTCATCGTCTTGGTTAATTGGGCCAGCTGATCATCCGTCCAGGCATAGGCAATCTTGGCATCTTTGCCCGTCCCCCGCTGTAGTTTGTACAACGGCGGCAAGGCAATATAAACATGTCCTGCTTCGATCAGCGGCCGCATATAACGGTAGAAGAAAGTCAGCAGTAAAATCTGAATATGCGAACCGTCGTCATCAGCATCGGTCATGATGATGATCTTATTATAATTGCTTTCCTTCAGGTCGAATTCAGCGCCCACACCGGCACCAATTGTATAGATAATGGTGTTAATTTCCTTATTCTTGACAATATCAGCTAATTTAGCTTTCTGGGTGTTCAAAACCTTCCCACGCAATGGCAGAATGGCTTGATATTTACGGTCCCGGCCTTGTTTCGCCGAACCGCCGGCAGAATCCCCTTCGACTAAGAACAATTCTTTTTTCTCAGGGTTCTTCGATTGGGCTGGTGTCAGTTTGCCTGATAATAGTCCATCGGATTTACGGCGTTTCTTGCCGGTACGAGCCGTATCTCGAGCCTTACGAGCTGCTTCACGGGCTTCACGAGCTTTCATTGCCTTGCGCACGAGTGTCTGGGCAAATTCCCCATTTTCCATGAGGTAGATGCTCAGCTGGTCGTAAATAACGTTATCGACCGCTGAACGGGCTTGGGGTGTGCCTAACTTTTCCTTCGTCTGGCCTTCAAACTGCAGAATCTCTTCTGGAATCCGAACGGATAAGATGCCGCTCAGCCCTTCACGGATGTCGGACCCTTCCAGATTTTTATCTTTGTCTTTGAGCATGTTGATTTTACGAGCATAATCGTTGAAAGCACGAGTCATACCGGCCCGAAGCCCAGCTTCATGGGTCCCGCCGTCACCGGTCCGGACATTATTGACAAACGAAAGAATGTTTTCGGAGTAACCATCATTATATTGACCGGCAAACTCGATTTCCATTCCATCTTTAGTGCCGTCGAAGAACATAACCCCGCCGAGCGTATCTTTATCTTCATTCAGATACTTGACGAAGGAGATGATGCCGTCATCATACTGGAAAACTTCCTGTTTATCCTGACGTTCATCCGTAAAGGTAATTTTGACCCCTTTTAACAGGAACGCCGATTCACGGAGCCGTTCCGCCAGCACGTCATAGTTGAAGTTCGTCGTCTGGAAAATAGTCGCATCCGGTTTAAACGTCAGCGTAGTCCCACGTGGATCTTTGGTCTTGCCGACCTTCTTTAACGTCCCGACAGGTTTGCCGCCGTCTTTGAATGCTTCCTCATAGGCGACACCATCACGGACAACTCGGACTTTGAGCCATTCTGAGAGGGCATTCACGACACTAGCGCCGACCCCATGCAGACCGCCAGAAGTTTTGTAGCTGTTTTCGGTAAATTTCCCACCGGCATGCAGAACCGTCAAGATGACCTCGATGGTCGGAATGCCTGACTTGTGCATCCCAGTCGGCATTCCCCGCCCATTATCCTGAACGGTGACGCTGTTGTCTTTGTGGATTGTCACTTCGATATCTTTGCCGTAACCGGCCAAAGCTTCATCGACCGCATTATCGAAAATTTCGTAGACAAGCTGATGCAGGCCACGGGCATCGGTCGAGCCGATATACATCCCAGGCCGTTTACGAACGGCCTCTAACCCTTCGAGGACTTGAATTGACGCATCATTGTATTCATGGTTTTCTGCCATTACGGACAAATCCCCCTTTTTCATTTTTAAAATTCATTGATTGTTTCAGTGCAAAAATACCGTATATAAAACTAATCCTATCACGTTTGCCAGGCACTTGGCAAAAAGTATTTTATAGCACTGATAAGTTTCTACTTCTTTTGTCGAACAAACGTTCGTACTCATTTTAAGCGATTGTTAAGAAAGTGTCAAAGCCAAAACGACTTGTGCTAAAATAGAGGTCTAATTGCAAAAGTGAGAGGGAAAAATTGTGAAAATAATACTTGTCTTAATACTCGCCTACCTAATTGGTTCGATCCCTTCTGGAGTCTGGATCGGGCAGTTATTCTATCACAAGGACATTCGTCAGTATGGGAGTCACAACACCGGCACGACCAATGCCTTTCGTGTCTTAGGACGACCAGCCGGCATTATTGTACTGATTATGGATATGTTTAAAGGCACGCTGGCAGCTGCGTTACCATTGTTCTTCGGCTTGCCGCAGCACTGGCTGATTTTACTGGCTGGCGTGGTCGCTGTTTTTGGTCATACTCATTCAATCTTTATCCATTTTCAGGGTGGCAAGGCCGTTGCGACTAGCGTTGGGATGGTGCTCGTTTATAATCCCGCGTTCTTCGGAATCGCCTGGCTGTGTTTCATGAGTACCTTATTGCTGTCAAGCATGGTCAGTGTTGCCAGTACCGTGTCGATGGTGCTGCTCGATATCATTTCGCTGTTCTTCCATGACTGGTTGTTAACGGCCACAGCATTGCTGATCACAGTTGTTATTTTCTACCGCCATAAAGATAATTTCAAACGGATTAAAGATGGGACTGAAAATATGGTGCCCTTCGGATTAGGCTATTATCTTCGTAAAAAGAAGCAAAAAAAAGATTGAAGCGATGTGCTTCAATCTTTTTTTATTGGCCTTAACCAACTGTGATGCGGAAACTGCGTTTGAAGTCTTGGCCGGGGTCGAGCTTATTGATACCCCGTTTTTCGGTCAATTCGCCGGACGCCGTGACATCATCGGCAATGCCCCACCATGGTTCGATGCAGACTAAGTTGCCAGTTGTCGGGTATGGCGACCAGACACCGGTAAATGGTTCGCCCTTGACTGTCAATTGAACAAAGTGTTCGCTCTTGTCGCTGCGCAAACTGAAGTTATCCTTCGCATTGCCGGTATAGATAATCGCATCCTGGTCAAAAAGGTCGTGTGTCAAGTCAATATCCGTATCCGTCGCAGCCAAGGTCCGATGTGCATAATCAGTTAAGGGTGCATCTAACGGGATGCGAATCCGGCTCTTCTTCGGGTCGAATGACAAGTAATAATCTTCAAAAGTCAGATCATCGGTCTGCGGAATCCGAAAACCGGGATGTCCGCCGATCGAGAAGTACAACGGCTCGTTGGTGCTGGGGTTCGTCACATCATAATGGACTTTCAGGCTGCTGTCTTCAAGTGAATACTGAATGCGCAGGATGAAGTCGAACGGATAATTCTGTTTTGATTCAGCATCTGAGTCGAGTCGGAACGTGACGCTAGCTGGCGTCTGTTCTTCAACGACAAAATCACGGTCACGGGCAAAACCATGTTGTCCCATGTGGTAGGTCTTCCCTTGATAAGTGTACTGGTCATCTTTTAAACGACCGACAAAGGGGAACAGAACCGGTGCGTGCCGCCCCCAAATTTTAGGATCGCCCTGCCAGATATATTCAATACCGCTGTGATTATCCGTTAAGCTTTGCAACTCAGCGCCCTTATTGACAAAAGTCGCTGTCAAAAAACTATTTTCAATTTTTACTGTCATTTCCCAAACCCTCTTTTTAGAGAATGTAGCGACTCAAGTTCGGATCGCTGACGATTCCTCCGATTTTATCATTGACATATTTTTCAGTAATGGTGATGTCGCCCATCTGCATATCTGGGCCTTCATACAAGATATCTTCCAACAGCTTTTCAAGGATCGTTGCTAAACGACGGGCCCCGATATTATCGGTGTTCTGGTTGACGTCGTAAGCAATCTCAGCGATGCGTTCGATGGCTTCCTGTGTAAAGGTCAAATGAATACCGTCGGTGCCGACCAAAGCAATATATTGTTTAACCAGCGAATTCTTCGGTTCTGCCAAAATTCGGACAAAGTCTTCTTTCGACAAAGCGTTCAACTCGACTCGAATCGGGAAACGGCCCTGCAATTCAGCAATTAGATCACTTGGCTTCGATTCGGCGAAGGCACCCGAACCGATGAAGAGAATATGGTCGGTATCGATTGGACCATACTTAGTATTGACTTGTGAGCCTTCGACGATCGGTAGAATATCACGCTGGACACCTTCACGGGAGACTTCGCCGGACTGCTGCTTGCGACCACCGGCAATCTTATCGAATTCATCGATGAAGATAATCCCGGTATTTTCAGCCCGTTCGATGGCATCATGGTAAATATCCGCATGGTTGACCAGTTTATCGGATTCTTCCCGAATGAAGATTTCTCGTGCCTCTTTAACGGTAACTGTCCGGGTGATCTTCTTCTTCGGCATCATCTGGCCAAGCGTATCGCTTAGGTCGATGCCCATTGAGCCCATCATGTCGTTCATCGGGGCAGCCTTTTTCGGTTCGTCGACTTTAATGCTGACTTCACGGTCGTCTAATTGGCCACGCCGTAACTGTTCCATGACACTGAGCCGCTGGTCACGAATCTGATCCGTGACCTGTTCATTGTCATTTTCATCCGGATCAGCAGCATCGGTATCACCATTTTGAATCGTCTGGAAGGCTTTCATCAAGTCTTGCAGCGAGTTGGCATTGTTCTGCTTCTGTTCCTTCTTCAAGCCTGGTACCAATAATTTAACTAAGCGTTTATCGGCTTGTTTGGAGGCTTCGGCCCGCACATGCTTGAACTGTTCACGTTCTTCCATGGTAACGGCAACATCGACTAAGTCACGGACCATCGATTCGACATCCCGCCCGACGTAGCCGACTTCAGTAAACTTCGTTGCTTCAACTTTCACAAAGGGGGCTTCGACAATCTTAGCCAGGCGACGGGCAATTTCAGTTTTCCCGACCCCAGTTGGCCCAATCATCAGTAAATTCTTAGGTGTGATTTCCTGTTGCATGTCTTTCGAAAGTTCCATGCGCCGGCGTCGATTGTACAAGGCAATCGCAACGGCGCGTTTGGCTTCCGTCTGACCAATGACATATTTATCTAGTTCTTGAACGATTTGTTTTGGTGTTTTTTCTGACAAATTTATTCCACCTCAATTATTAGAGTGCTTCGACACGGACGTTGTGATCCGTAAAGACATCGATATCGGCCGCAATGTTCACAGCATCTTTAGCAATATCAGCCGCTGACATTTCAGGATTATGATGCAGCATGGCCACAGAAGCAGCCTGAGCGTAATTGCCGCCCGAACCAATCGCAACGACGTTATCATCTGGTTCAATGACTTCGCCGCTCCCAGAAACAACCAGTAAGTTTTTCCGGTCCATAACAATCATCATTGCTTCAAGCTTCTGCAAAGTCGGATCTTTGCGCCAGTCTTGTGCTAATTCAACGGCAGAACGGCGTAAATCGCCGCCATAAGCCTTCAATTTTTTCTCGAACCACTCTTCGAGCGTTAAAGCATCGGCGACCCCACCGGCAAAGCCGATTGCAACTTGATCATCATAAATCTTGCGCACTTTTTGTGCACCTTGTTTCATAATTACTTTTTCACCTAAAGTGACTTGGCCATCGCCGGCAATTGCCGTGTGACCACCTTGCCGAACGGCACAAATTGTTGTCATAAGTTTAAGATTCCCTTCTATTTGGAACATTAAAGATTCTTGTTGTTCCATCATATGCGTTTAATACGTTTTTTCATCAGACTTTTGACGGAGTTTTCCTTCGAAACACCCATTTAGGCACGGGGAAAATACGTCCGGTAGTTTTTCTGCAGATTTTCCGTCGTCATATGGGTGTAGATCTGAGTCGTCGAAAGACTGCTATGCCCCAATAATTCCTGAACGGTTCGCAAATCAGCCCCATGATTCAGCATTTGCGTTGCAAACGTATGCCGCAGCATGTGGGGATGGATATCCTGCGTTAAATCAGTACGCTTAATAATCTGTTTCAGAATATACTCAACACCGCGACTCGTCAGTGGATCTCCATGATGATTGACAAACACCACGTCATGTTGTTTATGGTGCATCAGCGTCGGTCGGGCCTTTTCAAAATAAGTCTGCAGGGCCTGCTGGGCATAACGTCCGAAGGGTACGTAACGATCCTTGTTGCCCTTCCCATGGATCAGCATCACGCGCAGCGTCATATCAACCTGAGCCAGTGTCAATTGGGTGCATTCCTGCACACGGATGCCGGTCGCATACAGGACCTCTAACAAGGCACTATTACGCAGGTCAAGCAGCGAACCATCGCCTTTTGCCGCAGCCAGTAATTCGTCCATTTCTTTTTCATAAAAGAAATCAGGCAGGTGCTTGGCTTTTTTCTTCAGATGGACCTTTTTAAACGGATTCCGGCTTAAGTACTCATTCTTAACGAGAAAAGCATAAAAAGCACGTAAACTTGAAACATGACGAGCCACTGTTTCACTGCTGTAATTTTTTTCGTCCATTGCCGTTAGATAGCTTTGAACGTCAACATCCCCAACGTCTTTGAACGATTGCAGACCGCCGTTTTGCGTCAAAAACTGGATGAACGCCTTCAAATCTTCCTGATAGGCAGTCAAAGTATCCGCCGAATAATGACGGTCATCCTTGAGATAGCGAAAGTAATCATCGAGCCAGTTTAATTCGAGCACATAAAAACCCCCTATCCCTGTAATAACTTTACCACAAGGATATGGGGTTTTGAAAGCCCTTAAATGGTTTGCTTAAATTGATCAAGCTCTGTAAGCGACCGTTCGGCAAATTTTTCATGACGTTTCTTCTTGTCACGTTCCCGCTCTGCTAACGGCGGAAAGATTCCAAAATTGGCATTCATCGGTTGAAAATCATGCTCATCCGCATGCGTAATGTAGTAAGCTTGTGCCCCCATCGCTGTTTCCTGTGGGAAGACAACTGGGTCTTGCCCCAACGCTAAACGTGCGGCATTCGTGCCGGCAATCAAACCACTTGCCGCACTTTCAACATAACCTTCGACCCCAGTCATTTGTCCAGCGAAGAACAGGTCGGGCCGAACTTTAGATTGATAGGTCTGCTGTAAAACGAATGGCGATTTCATAAACGTGTTGCGATGCATAACACCATAGCGGACAAACTTGGCATTTTCAAGACCAGGAATCATCCGGAAGACACGGCGCTGTTCGCCCCACTTTAAATGGGTCTGAAAGCCGACAATATTGTATAAACTAGCGGCGGCATTATCCTGTCGTAATTGAACAACAGCATAAGGACGTTTGCCGGTGCGGGGATCATCCAACCCAACTGGCTTCAAGGGACCGAAGAGCATTGTCTTCTCGCCCCGTTTGGCCATGACTTCGATCGGCATGCAGCCCTCGAAATACTTTTCCTTTTCGAAATCGTGTGATTCGGCAACTTCGGCAGTAATCAGTGCTTTGTAGAAGGCTTCGAATTCATCTTTATCCATCGGACAGTTGAGATAGGCCGCCTCGCCCCGATCATAACGCGACTTAAGATAGACTTTGTCGAAATCAATTGAATCTTTTTCAAGGATTGGGGCGGCAGCATCGTAGAAATACAACCCATCGGCACCATTCAGCTTCTGGATGCTGTCTGCTAAACCACTGGAAGTTAACGGTCCAGTGGCGACAACGGTCGGTCCTTCTGGAAAATCAGTCAGTTCTTCATTGAAAACCGTCACGTTCGGATGGTTCTTCAGTTTAGCCGTGATGGCTTCTGAGAATGGTTCACGGTCAACGGCGAGCGCACCGCCAGCTGGGACGGCATGAGCATCCGCCGAACCGATTACGATCGAATCGAGATGGCGCATTTCTTCTTTGAGCAGGCCAACTGCATTGGTAATCTGGTTTGCCCGCAGTGAATTGGTGCAGACGAGTTCGGAAAAATTACTTGTATGGTGTGCCGGCGTCATTTTAACAGGACGCATTTCATAAAGATGCACATCAACGCCACGGCTCGCAATTTGCCAAGCAGCTTCAGAGCCAGCTAAGCCAGCACCGATGACGTTTACATATGGTTTTGCTGTCATACGATAACCTCATTTTCTATTTTTGAATGTCTTCTTGATAATCTTCGTTTGGACAGATGACTTGTTTGCCGCCTTTGACCTTCTTTTCGACTAAGAAGTGGCCGCAAACGGGGCAGTCACGCCCAACTGGTTTGTCCCAGGAAACAAAATCGCAATCGGGATAACGGGAGCACCCATAGAAAAGGCGCTTCCGTTTCGATTTGCGTTCGACGACTTGGCCCTCATGACACTTCGGGCATTCGACCCCGATTTCTTTGACAATCGGCTTGGTGTTGCGACAATCTGGGAAACGGCTGCAAGCGTAGAATTTACCGTAACGGCCCATCTTGATGACCATTGGAGCACCGCAAACATCGCAGTTGAACCCAGCTGGTTCGTCTTTGATTTGAATCTTTTCGATGCCGACTTCGGCATGTTCAACTTCTTTTTCGAATGGTTTGTAGAATCCATCCACGACTTTGACCCAGTTCTGCTTGCCGATTTCGATCTCATCGAGTTCACCTTCGAGGTCGGCAGTAAAGTCGATATTGACAATATCAGGGAAGAACTCTTCGATGATCTTATCGACGATCTCACCGAGTTCGGTCGGTTCAAAACGTTTCGCATTCAGCTTGACGTAATAACGCCGTTGAATGGTATCAATGGTCGGTGCATAAGTTGAGGGACGACCAACCCCATTTTCTTCGAGTGCCTTAACCAAATTGGCTTCTGAATAGCGTGCCGGCGGCTGAGTAAAGTGCTGGGCTGGATCAGTCTGGGCTAACTGGACTTGGTCGCCGACTTCAAGATCAGGCAGTAAATTATCTTTGGCACTATCTTCTTTGTCCCGTGAGGATACATACAGTTTGGTGAAACCGGCAAACTTCATCTTTGACCCATTCGCACGGAACGTCACATCGTTCTGTTCGATCGTGACCGTTAAGGTGTCTAGGATGGCGGGTGTCATCTGACTGGCCACAAAACGGGACCAGATTAGATTATACAGTTTGTATTGGTCTTTATCGAGCACATCTTTCAAACTCTTTGGAGTGCGTGCCACCGAACTAGGCCGAATGGCTTCATGGGCATCCTGTGCCCCTTCCGGATTTTTCGTCTTCCGTGCCTTAACAGCTGCATAATCGGCCCCATAGTTTTCATGGATGAAATCAGAGGCTTCATGCTTAGCAATTGTCGAGATCCGAGTCGAATCGGTCCGCATGTAGGTAATCAGCCCAACGGTTCCTTGCCGGCCGCCTAAATTGATGCCTTCATACAGCTGCTGGGCAACCATCATCGTCTTGCGCGTGTGGAAGTTCAGCTTGCGGTTGGCTTCCTGCTGCATTGAACTCGTGGTAAACGGTGCGGCAGGATACCGTTTCCGTTCACGGGGTACAATTTTAGTGATATCGAAGTTGCCTTTACGGTCGATTCGTTTCAACACATCCTGAACGGCATCATTATTCGGCAAAGCCTTTTTTCTGCCGTTCAAACCGTAGAAACTGGCTTTGAATTTGCTACGGCCTTTTTTGAATTGGCTATCGATCGTCCAATATTCTTCCGGCTTGAAAGCCTTGATTTCCTTTTCACGATCGATAATCAGTTTTAAGGCGACTGACTGGACACGGCCAGCACTAAGGCCTTTTTTAACTTTTTTCCACAGTAACGGACTGATTGAATACCCCACCAGCCGGTCGAGGATGCGGCGGGCTTGCTGGGCATCAACTAAGTTCATATCAATACTGCGAGGTTCTTTAAAAGCGTTTTTGACGGTATCTTTGGTAATTTCATTAAAAACGACACGGTTTTTGTCAGCCGGATCAAGACCTAACACATGTGAAACGTGCCAGGCAATAGCCTCTCCTTCACGATCGGGATCGGCGGCCAGATAGATATGTTCGGCCTTCTTAGCATTTTTCTTTAAATTTTTAATGACATCGCCTTTGCCACGAATGGAAATGTATTTCGGCTGATAATCATGCTCGATATCGACCCCCATCTGGCTTTTTGGCAGATCACGAATATGACCAAGGCTGGCCACAACTTTATAGTTCCGTCCTAAATAGCGTTCAATTGTTTTTGCTTTTGCGGGTGATTCCACAATGACCAAATTTTTGGCTGCCATGGACAAACTCCTTTCGATGAGTAGCTGTTACTCAAAATCGTAAATCATCATATGCTACTCGTTTGGAATTTGTCAACTATTGTCCATTGCAAATAAACGGCCCACAACAAAGATTGCGTGCCTTGCGCCCTTTTTAAATTTATTTTCACAAACGTGAATCTTCCTATTTAGAAGTTAAATAAGGTGCAAATTCACGGAGAATATCAGCACTTTTTAAAATCGGCGTTGCGCCATCTTGAATCAGTTCATTACAGCCCACCGACAAAGGTGCAAACAAACTGCCGGGCACAGCTAGAACATTGCGATTTTCCTGAGTGGCGAGCTGGGCGGTAATTAGACTACCGCTGCGCTGGCGTGCTTCGACCACCAGAACACAGCGGCTTAACCCAGCGATAATTCTGTTGCGTAAGGGGAAGTGCCACCGTAATGGAGCGTCTCCCAAAGCATATTCGGTCAGCAGCAGGCCGTTTTCTGAAACGGCCGTTTGCAACTTGTCATTATAACGGGGATATACTTGATCTAATCCAGTTCCGATCACAGCAATTGGTCGACCTTGGCTTTCGAGTGTACAGCGATGTGCGGCTGAATCGACGCCCATTGCTAGTCCGCTGACAATTCCAATTTGTTGGCGAATAACCGGTGGCAACAGGTTTTGAATCGCATAAAAGGCATAATCAGAGGCTTTGCGTGCCCCAACAACGGCCAGCTGCGGCTGTTTAGTCAGACTAAGATTGCCCCGATAAAAGAGAATTAACGGCGGTCGGTAACATTCTCGCAGTAACTCCGGATAATCATCATCTAAAATGGTGACCACATGCGTCTGCTGCAAATGCTGCTGCATTCGAATAGCGAGCTCACGGGT
The DNA here is from genome assembly GCF_001437205.1 of Lactobacillus selangorensis. Taxonomy (GTDB): domain Bacteria; phylum Bacillota; class Bacilli; order Lactobacillales; family Lactobacillaceae; genus Paralactobacillus; species Paralactobacillus selangorensis. The sequence goes on from NZ_JQAZ01000001.1 coordinate 320,950, forward strand.
GTGATAACTTTTCTGAAAAGCACTGCTATGTGCTTGATCCAATGCGCCAATCTGGCAGCATTCACTCGCGGCCAAATTAGTCACGGTCGGATGCGTATTAAGAAAAATGGTCAGTTTGAGCAATGCTTGGTACGGAAAAGCATCCGTCAGAAAAACACGCAGCAGTAATAGGTCCTGAGCAGTCAAAAAAACATCCCCTTTGTAAGTGTTCCTCACTGAACAATTACGCAAAGGATGCTGATTCGTTTTATCGCTGTGCATATTTTTTAACGGGCGCAAAACTACGACGGTGAATAGGGGTAATTCCCAGTTTCTGCAGTCCAGCTAAATGTTTTTTGGTGCCATAACCTGCGTTATCGGCAAAATCGTAACCTGGGAAAATTCGATCGTACATCGTCATGATATGATCTCGGACCACTTTAGCGACAATGCTGGCTGCACCAATACTGATACTGCGGGCGTCGCCCTTAATCAGTTTCCGCTGTGGAATCGTGACGGGGACAGTCATGGCATCGACTAGCAAATAGTCGGGTCGATGCGGTAAGCCACTTGCCGCCCGCCCCATTGCAATTTCAGTGGCATGATAGATATTTTCCTGGTCGATTTCGGTGTTGGTCGCAATTCCCAAGTGGACTTCAACGGCCTGAGCCATGATCTCTCGATAGAGAAATTCTCGTTTAGCCGCCGACAACTGCTTCGAATCATTCACTTCCAGCACATGAAAATCATGCGGTAAAACAACGGCGGCCGTGACAACTGGGCCAGCCAGCGGACCACGCCCGACCTCATCGATGCCGGCAATATACGGATACTGTGGCCAAAGTTCATGCTCAAACTGTAGCCGCTGTTCAAAAGCCGTTTCTTCATCCAGCAGTTTTTTCTGGTGGCGCTGATATTGCTTGAGCAGTTGCTGAACACCAGCTCGCGGATCATTTTTTAGTGTGGTGAGTTCATCCAGTGACAATTCAGTTTCTGAATGGATGCGTGCTCGCCATTCGGCAATCGTTAAACTCATGCTTCATCCGCTTCTTTCGGCGGCAGATCGAGCGTGTAACGGCCTAAACGACCCTTGCGAATTTCCTGAATCAGGCGGTCGGAACCACGATCGTAATCGTCTTTCAGGCCCCATTTTTTAGTCAATGCCAATAACAGCTCTGGCGCTGGCAACGTTAAATCTTGAGCCGTTAATTGATAGGCTTTAGTGATGGCAGCGGTATATTGAGCCCGAAAGAAGTCAAGGGCAAAAACGGCGACGTCATCCGGATGATAGATATTTTCAGCAATCGCCCCTGTCAAAGCAAGCTTCGTGCCGACTTCGGGATCGTCAAATTTCGGCCACAAGATCCCGGGTGTATCAAGCAAGGCTAAATGATCACTTGCTTTCAACCACTGCTGGTTCTTGGTGACACCAGGTTTATTCCCTGTTTTGGCAATGTTTTTGGATAAGAGCCGGTTTAAAACAGTAGACTTGCCGACGTTGGGAATGCCAATACACATCGCTTTGATCAGCGGATTCCGAATGCCCCGCTGCTTTTGTCGTTCGATCTTGTCGGCTAGGATTGAACGAGCCGCTTTTTCAATCTGCGGCAAACGTTGTTTATGCTGGGCATCGAGTTTGATCGCTGGTTGACCGGCCTTTTCATAGGTACTGATCCAAGCAGCTGTTTTGTGCGGATCGGCGAGGTCGGCCTTATTGAGGATCAATAGACGCGGTTTTTGCTGAATAATCTGGTCCAGGACGGGATTGCGGGAAGATTCCGGAACCCGTGCATCGACGATTTCAAAGACGATATCGACTTGTTTTAATTTTTCTTGGACTTGCCGCTGTGCTTTGGCCATATGGCCTGGAAACCATTGAATGGTAGCCACGGTGGTCACTCCTTCCTAAAGTTGTTCCTTTTCATGATAATCACGGTAAACTTCGTCAAAGATGGTCATCGTCGGCAAATAACCGGCGTTGAGCTCCAAATACTGCGAAAGACGATGATAATCCGTTTCCTGTTTGGGAAAAGACTGATCGTAAAAGGCATTATTGGCAAATTCCGCAATTGGTTCGGTACTGCTGGGATTGCGCAGTGTCATTAAATATTGATAAAAAGAGCGGCGCATGCATTTCCTCCTATTTAAAAACAAAAACGAGTTGCTTTATTTCAACGGCGCATAAACATCTAGGTCAATTTCATCATGAATCAGGTCGATCTTCTTAGCTTTGACCTGCATGCCGTTTTTCAATTTAAATTCATTTAATTCTAACACGATCGTTTTCTGCTTGCTGTCGATTTTGACCCACTTTGGAAGGTGGTAGAACTTGTCAACATACTGCAAAACAAAACTGATCGGCAGATTCAGCTGCCCGATCGACAGCTGACGGGCCTTAAACTGAACGTCACCGTTTTGAAGGACATACGGGTCTAAATACATACGGAACTGCGTCGGATAGCTTAGAAAGCGAAATTTGCCGCTTAAAACGGCTTGATTTTCCAGCTTGACATTATATTTGATCTCCGAATTCTTCAAATAGTGATTCAGATAATAGGCGGTGATTCCATTAATCTGCTGTTTATCGAGTTTGATCGAGAAGGTCGGTTGCCCCTTAATCGTCTTTTCCGTTTTAACGGCCGGATCTAACGGTGCAGCCATCTTAGTCCCGATGAATAAGCCAGAACCGATGATGATCGCCGCCAGCACGATAAAGGCCCATTTCCAGCCATTGATCGGCGGCCGCTTCTTCGGCGCACTTTGATGTGATACTACTCGTGTTGCCACATTACTCCTCCTCTTTTGTGAGCCACCAAGAGCGATGCTGATTCATCGTGTCCAGCAGCTGGTGTTCAATAACCTGATATCCTGTATTATTCGGCATCTTCGTTCCTTCATTTAAGTAGCGATTAGTATGCGTGGCTTTTGCTTTGGTCTGCTTGCCCTTGGTTAAGACGGCGTCGATATTGACATAGTAAGCATGGTCCGTTGCTTTGACTTCCTGCTGGATAACCTTGTTCCAAGCTTTGATTGTCGTTTGGATCGACGTCATTTTGGGAAAATAGACATAAAACGGATTATACAGACTCAAAACGAAGATCGGTGCATCCGGATTAACCTGCCGAATCGTTTTCAATAGTTGTGCTAGGTTCTGCTGATAAGTTTCGCCGCCTTGTTTCAGCTTAGCCTGATCCAGTTTGAAAAAGTCTTTCTGCAAGACACCTAGCATATCGTTGCCGCCGGCGGTCACGGTAATTAAATCTGCCCGTTGCAGCCGGTTCCGCAATGTCGCATCGTTTTTGACGCGACTGAGAATCTGGGTGCTCATATTGCCATTTACTCCAAAGTTATTTGTTTTAACGGTAATATTTTTCTTCTTTTTCAAAGTGCTTTGCAAACGACGGACGTAGCCGCCACCTTGCTTGGTGGTATCACCGACCCCATGTGTTAATGAATCACCAATCCCGATCATCCGCAGCGAACCGCCTTTTTTCGGCAGGTTACCGTGTTTGACGACCGACTTGTACAGAATAGCCGTAATGCGGTCATATCCTTTGCTGCTAGGATGAAAATGGTCTTCATTGAAAATATATTGATTTTTGTCGGCACTAGTCGAATTGGAACTGGATGCGGCCGTGGTTTCGCCTTTTTGCAGGGCAGCGTTCAACGGCACAAATTCGGTGCGGCTGACTTGGTTCGCAATCGTTTTTGTGTTGGCATTCCACTGTACTAACGAAGCCGGTTCTGTTGTCGCCGTTGAATAAATCCCCAAAACATAAATCGGAGCCGTTCGATTTAACTTACGCAGTGCCCTCAAATAGGCTTTTAAATCGGCTGTATACTGCTGTTTCGTTTTGGCAGCCCCTTTTTGCTTTTGACCATCTGCCGTCTGCCATTCGTGGGTGCCAACTGAAACGGTCAGCACATCTGCATGTTGAACAGCTGTTTGAACGGATTGCTTTTTCAAGTGTTTCTGAGTCTGCGCTAAGGTTGCAGCTGGCTCGGCTTTATTAGTGACGTGAACTTTTAAATGGGTGTCTTTCGTCGTCAGGTCATTCTTGAGCAGCGTCAGATAACCTCCGGCACCAGTTGTATCGCCAACTCCGCTGGTCAAGCCATCCCCTAGTCCGACCACGTCTAATGAACGGCTCGTACTGGCTGAACTCGAAAAAGTCTGCGGCTGCGGTGTAAATTGATTCCAGAGGGCGTAGATTCCTGCAATCAAAACGACAAAAGCCCCCAGTGACAGCCAAAAACGTCCTTGTTTACCCGTGAGAATCTCCTCCTCTCCGTAAAAGAAGCGTTTATGAAGAAGAGACTGGAACAAATGGCGCATTGTCCCAGTCTCGTTTGGTTTTGCTATTTAAACTATTGGTATCACGCTGTGGCTTGAAAAGCAAGCAGACACAACAGTTATTTCATTTCTTCGTCAGCTGGAATCGGCGCATTTGTGTAATAAGTGATCGCAAACGCACCAAAACCGGCATAAGTGGCGATGATCGGATCTGTTTCTCGCACTAAGAAGGGGACATCCGGCAGGAACTTCTGAATTTCCGCTTTCATTTGGTCGACATAATCCCGCATCGGATCCGTATATGAAATTCCGATCGATTGAATATCTGGCAATTTCTGAAGCTTCTCTTCTAATTCTTTGACAAACTTCGTGACTGTCTTCTTGCCACGGCCTTTACGAATAATGTCGAGACTATTGTCCGCAACTTCAAGGATGACCTTAATGTTTAACAAGTTGGTAATAAAACCAGCTGCTTTGGAAAGGCGGCCACCTTTGACAATATTATTTAAATCCGTAATCGCCATGTATTGGCGTGTATTGGCTTGAATCTGATTCAGCCGTGTGACAATTTCATCCAGCGGCTGGCCGGCCTGAGCCATCTTAGCAGCCTCAAGTACTTGAAAACTCATGGCACGATCAGTCCGGCCGCTATGATAAACAGTAACGTCGCTATCGGACATCGTTCCGGCTTGTTCAGCGGTATTGACAGTGCCGCTGATGGCCGACATCATATTGATCGACAGCACTTGGCTGCCATCAGCACCTAATTCGTTGAATAATTTGACGAATTCACCAATTGCCGGCTGGCTTGTTTTTGGCAACGCCTTAGCGGCTGCCATCTTATCCATGAATTCGGACCGTGTGATGGTCACATCATCGATGTAAACCGTATTATCAATCATTACGGTTAAGGGAAGGACGTGGATCTCATATTGTTTAACTTCTTCAGGAGTTAACTGCACGGATGAATCTGTTACAATTTTAATTTTTGACACGACGGTCTCCGCCACACTTTCTTTGGAAAATAAATATTGCACGTGCGGAAAAAATTTCTGTACCGCAAATCCATTCTCATCTAGTATAACAAAAATATTTTCACTTTTCAGCTACTCTTGTATAAGTTTCAAAGGTATACGGATAAGCATTCTTGCCAGCGGCTGGATGTGCGTTCTGTTTGATGCGTTTGAAGGCAGTCCAATCTAGGTCAGGCATATAGACATCGCCGTCAAAACTGGCGCCGATGCGAGTGACTTCAAGCTGATCCACTTGGTCTTTTAATAACTCAAAAATCTGACTGCCGCCGATTACGTAAATGTTTTCATCAACGTGATACCAATCATAATTCATAATGGCGACCCGGCCGCTCAGAACCAAAGCATCTGGGGCAGAGAAATTATCCTGCCGTGTGACGACTAAATTAGTCCGGTCCTTTAAAGCACCATGCGGCAGGCTGTCCCAGGTCTTGCGCCCCATCAGCACCGTCTGTCCGGTTGTCAGTGTTTTAAAATGATGCATATCAGCCGGTAAATGCCATGGTAAAGTGCCATTTGCACCGATTAGATGGTTTTCATCTTCCGCCCATAAATAAATCAGCATCTTGCTTGCCTCCTAAACTGCCACTGGTGCGTGGATGGCACCATGATGTTTGTAATTTTCGATTTTGATATCCGCAACATCGTAATCGAAGATACTTTGCTTATCCGGATTGAGCCATAGGGTTGGCGCCGGCAGAATCGTACGGCTCAATTGTTCACGGACTTGGTCAACGTGGTTGACGTAGATATGCGCATCACCGAATGTATGCACAAACTCGCCTGGCGCCAATCCGGTTTCTTTGGCAATCAGGCACGTCAGCAAAGCATAGCTCGCAATGTTGAACGGCACCCCTAAAAAGACGTCGCCGCTCCGCTGGTAGAGCTGGCAAGACAGTTTGCCATCATTGACATAGAACTGGAACAACGTATGACAAGGCGGTAAAGCCATTGTCGGCACATCTTCCGGATTCCAAGCTGAGACAATCAAGCGCCGTGAATAAGGCGTCGTTTTAATGGCATCAATCACATTCTGCAGCTGATCAATCGTATCACCCTTGGTCGTTTTCCAGGCCCGCCATTGCTTGCCGTAGATATTGCCTAAATCGCCGAATTGTTGGTCAAAGGCGTCGTCATTCAAGATACGCTCGTCAAACTGTTTTTTCTGCTCTTTGTAAACTTGATTGAATTCAGGATCGGTTTGGGAACGATGTCCAAAGTCGGTCATATCAGGTCCAGTATAGACGTCACTGTCAACATAACGCTGAAAGGCCCACTCATCCCAAATATGGTTTTTATGCTGGAGCAAGTAACGAATATTGGAATCGCCCCGCAGAAACCATAATAATTCGCTTTTAATCAAACCGAATGGGACTTTTTTGGTCGTCAATAACGGAAACCCTTTTTGGAGGTCGAATCGCATTTGATAACCAAAAATGCTGTAAGTGCCCGTCTGAGTCCGATCTGCCTTAAAGTCGCCTTTATCGAGGATCGTCCGTGCCATTTCTAAATAAGCTGCTTCGCCTTGCATGCTGAATCCTCCTAATCATCAAACTGGCTCAAATAATCCCAGCGGTTCATCTTATCGTCGAGCTGTTTATTCAACGTGTCAATTTGCTGCTGCAGATCACCGAGCTTCGTGTAATCTGTGCCTGCCGTTGCGGCCATCTGCTGTTTCAGATTCTGAATAGTCTGATCGAGCTGTTCCATTTCCGGCTCGATCTTTTTATATTCGAGATCTTCGGCGTAGGTCCGTTTAGTCTTTTTAGCTGGTTTTTGTTCAACTGGTGCTTCATGAGCCGTTTTTTCCTTTGGTGCTGATGTCGTCTTCTTCGATGCGGAGCTTGGGGCCGCCTGGTTTAAATAATCCGTCAGACGTCCGCTGAATCGTTCAATCTGTGCGTTGCCGTCAAAAATCAGCAGTTTATCAGCCACTTTATCCAAAAAGTAACGGTCATGTGAAACGGTAATCACGGTACCGTTGAACTGCTGCAAATAGTTTTCCAAAATCGTTAGTGTCCCAATATCGAGATCGTTAGTCGGTTCATCCAGCAGCAGCACATTCGGCTGCTGCATCAATAGTTTCAGCAAGTACAGCCGCCGTTTTTCGCCGCCGGATAATTTACGAATCAAAGTACCATGCATCGAACGTGGGAACAGAAATTGTTCCAGCAGCTGCGTCACACTGATATGGGTGCCATTTTTAGACACCACTTCTTCCCCAGCTTCTTGAAGGTATTGGATGACGCGCTGATCCGGATTCATTTCTTCGGACATCTGGGTGTAATAAGCCATATTGACCGTTTCACCGATTGAAACGACTCCTGAATCGACGGGCAGCTTGCCAGCAATCACATTCAAGAGGGATGTTTTGCCGGCCCCGTTTTCACCGGTAATTCCGATACGGTCATTGGCCTGTACTAACAGGCTGAAATCATCGAGAATAGGATGACTGCCAAGATTCAAAGTGACGTCTTTGAGTTCGATTACTTTCTTGCCTAGCCGAGTCTGGCCGACTTCAATTTCGACACTCTGGGTTTGTTCCTTCTTAGGTAGATTCTTCTTTAACTCATTGAAATGATTGATACGACCTTTTTGTTTGGTCGTCCGAGCTTTAGCACCGGCATGCATCCAGGCAAGCTCCTGTTTGTATAATTGCTGCTGTTTGTGTGCTTCTTCGGAAGCCGTTTGAACTTGTTCGGCTTTTTCGGTCACATACTGCTCATAATTACCGGCAAAAATGCCGAGATTCCCATGATCGAGTTCAAAAATCTGATTCGACACCCGGTCCAAGAAGTAGCGGTCATGGGTTACAACCAGCAAGGCCCCTTTATACTTGGCCAAGTAATCTTCGAGCCAGGCAATTGAGTCAAAATCCAAATGGTTGGTCGGCTCATCCATAATCAGCAGGTCCGGCTGTTCAATCAAAACTTGTGCTAACCCAACCCGTTTCTGCTGGCCGCCAGACATCTGGCCGATTTTCTGGTTCAAATCGGTAATATGCAGCTGAGTTAAGATTGTCTTGACATCGGTATCGACGTTCCAAGCATCCTGCTGCGTCATTTGCTCATCGAGTTTCATGTACCGGTCCATCAGTTTCTGGTCCTCAGGATGGGCCGTATACTGCTGCAAAACATTTTCGTAAGCTTTGATTGTCTTGAAGGCCGGATTATCACCAGTAATGACGGCATCCATGACGGACAAGTCAGCTGGCAGTTCTGGCTGCTGCTTTAAATAACTGATCCGATAATCATTCGGTTTAGTGATTGCGCCGCTGTCCAACGGCTCTTCACCTGCCAGAATGTTTAATAAAGTTGTTTTCCCGGTTCCGTTGGTTCCGATCAATCCGATTCGATCGCCTTCACGAATCAGAAAGGAAACGTGGTCTAACAGGACCTTTTCGCCATAAGTTTTGGTTAAATCCGTTGCTGTTAAAGTTTGCACATTCTGGTCCCCCTATTCTGCATTTGCTTGTACCCACTTTAAAATGGCTGATTCATTATTCTCAAGCTGACCCAGTACAATGGCCCGTTCGACGCCATTCAGTGCCTTGCCCAGCTGCGGACCCGGTTGCATCTGAAGACGCTCCATTAGGTCTTTACCGTTGATCGCTAATTCATGTTTATCATGGATGGGCAATGCGTCATATTGTGTCTGCCATGTTTCTGGTGCGACACCTTGCAGAATCTCTGCTGCTTCCAGCGTGATTCGCAGGACATCCGCCCCCGCATGATACAAATCTAGCGGCTGTGCGGAGCCCGTTACAATAAGCGGCAATAATTTCACGCCAGCGGCAACAGTTGCAATCAGTTCATTGGAGCTCTTCCAATCTTTCAGCAGTTTGCGTGTCTGTGCCACCGTTAGTTTGAACGCGTTCGCAATCAATAACCAGGCACTGGCTTCATCGGTTAATTGCTGATCATTCAATTGGCTTAACGAGATTAAATCATCTCGATGGGTAGCAAAATCAGGACATTGTGTATATAGTTCCGATTGAATAAAGGTCGTCAGCCCATTGTGTCGTTTGATTCCCAGCATCAATTTGGCAAATTCACTGTGCGTCCGTTCGATGGCAATCTTGCTTAACAATTCGTGCTGTGTTTTGATGGCAGCGGCTGTCTGTGCTTCAACCGTAAATCCTAGTTGGCTCTCAAAACGGACCGCCCGCATCATTCGTAACGCATCTTCATGGAAACGCTGATTCGGATCGCCAACGGCTCTGATCAAATGGGCTTTCAAATCGTCCAACCCATGAAAGAGATCCAAAATAGTGCCGTCTTCCCGCATCGCTAAGGCATTGATCGTAAAATCACGCCGCTTTAAATCTTCTTTTAAAGAACGGACAAAAGTGACATGATCAGGGCGCCGAAAATCCTGATAGCCGCTTTCGGTTCGAAACGTCGTTACTTCATAGCTATGGCCATGGTCACGAACAGTTACTGTGCCGTGCTGAATACCGGTATCAATCGTCCGAGTGAAAATTTGTTTGACTTCGGCTGGATACGCACTGGTAGCAATATCAACATCGTGGATCGGCAGCTCAAGCAATGCATCCCGAACACTTCCGCCAACAAAATAAGCCTCATAGCCGGCTGCTTCGATGGCCCGCAAAATAGGCAGTGCATGCACAAAGTCCGGTTCAAAATGAGTGATTTTCATTCTCGTGCCTCTCCTCTTCTGTTTTTCCGTAAACATTCTCTTCAATAGTAACAAAAATGGCGGCGCATTTAAACGGGCGGAAGCAGATGTTTGGGATGGGTTTGGTTTTGGTGGTGTTTGTTTTTAGTTAAAGTAACTTTTAGTGATTAACGGCATACAAAATAAAAAAGCCGACTGGCATCAGCTTTCGTTTTGATAATCATCTAATAAATTCTGCATTTCTAAATCTTCCGGTGCTAATTTAACATATCGTTTCAAGGCAGCCAATGTTTCCGTCCGTTTGCCTCGTGCCTGGAAGAAAGTAATTAACTGCCGCAAGAAATCGGTATTATCCTTAAAGGCATCATATGCCAGCAGATAATTTTCTTCGGCGGCGTCATCTTGTTCCAAACGTGCCTGTGAAATGGCCAAATTCCAATGAACCTGCGGATTCACATCCCCCTGCTCATTGAGCTGCTTCAACAATGCAATATTTTCATCATCACGTTCCTGATCGAGATATAACTGGCTTAAGGCTAACGTGGCCGCCATACTTTCAGAATTGATTGTCAGTGCCTTTTTCAGCAGCTTCTCGGCGACATCTGTCTGATGCAGCTGAATCGCAATTTGACCGCCTAGCAAAGCCAATACTTCGTTAAAATCATCGACCCCTAAGCCCTGCTGAACGACCTGCAAGGCTTCAGCCAGCTTCTGCTGATGCATCAAGCCTTGTGCCAGCGGTGTATACAGCGATGAGTAATCTGGATTCGACTGGCGCAGCTGTTCCAAAATCTTGATTGACCGTTCATACTCTTTAATTTGCAAATACAGAAACCCTAATTGGAACTGATCATCCGGCGTCAAAGCAATCTGCGGCATTTTTTCATAGGCAGCAATTGCATCTTCATACTGGCCGCTACCGGCATAAGCAGCACCCAAACGCGCTTCAATCTGGACGTTTGCCATTTCGGTCACACCATCATCGAGCAGCGTTTCATAATAACCGCTCGCCTTTTGATAGTCCCCCATGACACTATAAAGTTCTCCTAAGGCAAACTTCATTACCGGTTCATCCGGATAACGTCGCAACCCTTCCAGCAGCTTCTGTTCGCTGACTTCATATAGACCCATCGTCTGGTAAACATCAGCTGAAGTCAGCAAGGCTTCTGCGTAGGCATCCGATTCTGGTTTGATGGCCGCCAGCAATTCAATTGCAGCATCGGTCTTGCCGTCACTGACATCGATATCGGCCAGTTTGGTCCGCAGTTCATCTTCATCGGGATACTTTTGCAGCAATTTTTCAAAGACACGCCGTGCCTGCCGCAAAAAGCCTAATGCATACAGTTCTTCGCCTAAACTATAGATTGTATTGTCATCATCATGCCGTAACGCCAAATTAAAGTTATGCTTGGCTTTTTCGAGATCATTTTTCTGCAGCTCTGCCAAAGCTTGTTCTGAATAACTCAATCCGTCGACCTCCTCTAACCGTTCAAGTCTGAGCATCTATTTTACCACTTTCATACTGAAAGTGCGCCACAAAAAAAGAGGCCTGCCAAATGCCAGGCCCCCCTTCTATGAATCAATTATTTAACAGCATCTTTCAATGCCTTACCTGGCTTGAATGCAGGTACCTTGCTTGCTGGAATTTGAATTTCAGCACCAGTTTGTGGGTTGCGGCCCTTACGAGCGGCACGGTCACGAACTTCGAAGTTACCAAAGCCGATTAATTGAACTTTTTCGCCTTTTGCTAAATCGTCTTGGATGGAGCTGAATACTGCATCAACTGCTGCAGTAGCATCCTTCTTGGTCAAATTAGTCTTTGCTGCAACGTTTTCGATCAATTCTGCCTTGTTTGCCATATTTTTTCACCTCCTGAACGAGAAATAGATAATAGATGATCTTGCTCATCTGATCTCATCTTTGAGTGGTCCAAAGACAAGGAAACAATGATGCATGACCATCACTATTTCATTTTTAAACATATCATAGGAAAGCTGATATATCAAGGTTTTTTCACTAAAAAAGCGCTTTATTTGCTTAAAAACCGCAAATTTCAAGTTTTCACGCTTAAAAGCGCTCTCTTTCCTGTAATTACTTGCGTTTGCGGGCAATCAAATGAATCGGTGTCCCAGTAAAATCAAACGCCTTGCGCAACTGGTTAATCAGGAACCGCTGGTAGGAAAAATGCAGCAGATCCGGATCATTGACAAACACGACAAATGTCGGCGGCTTGACTGCCACCTGAGTCATGTAGTAAACCCGTAATCGTTTGCCTCTCACGGTCGGTGTCGGTGTCACCGAAACGGCATCCAGCAGAACATCATTGAGAACGGATGACTGAATGCGGCGGTTCTGGTTTTCGCTGACCGTCTTGATCATTTCCGGCAGCACGTTCAAACGCTGCTTCGTCTTGGCTGAGACAAACACAATCGGCGCATAGTCAAGATATTCGAATTCTTTGCGAATCAGATTAGTGAAATCACTCATTGTGTGGGTATCCTTCTCAAGCGTATCCCATTTATTGACAACGATAATGATTCCACGACCAGCCTCATGGGCGTAGCCAGCGACATGCTTATCCTGCTCCCGAATGCCTTCTTCAGCGTTCAAAACGACGAGAACGACATCTGAACGGTCAATGGCACGCATGGCCCGTAAAACGGCATATTTTTCGGTATTTTCGTAGACTTTGCCCCGTTTACGCAGACCGGCTGTATCGATCATAGTAAAATCCTGACCGCTTTCATCGGTAAACTTCGTATCAATCGCATCCCGAGTCGTGCCTTCGACATCCGAGACGATGACCCGTTGTTCACCCAAGATTGCATTGACTAAGGACGATTTCCCGACATTGGGACGACCAATCAAACTAAATTTGATACTATCGTCTTCAGGTTCGTCCTGTTCGGCTGGAAAATCAGCGACAATTGCGTCCAGCAGATCACCAATCCCAGTCCCATGAACACTCGACACTGGAATCGGATCCCCGAATCCTAATGAATAAAAATCATAGATATCCTGACGCTGTTCCGGATTATCGGCCTTATTGACCGCCAAAACGACCGGTGTGTCGCTCCGATACAAAATCTGAGCGACTTGTTCATCGGCATCCGTAACGCCGCTGTGAGCACTGACTAAGAAGACGATCACATCGGCCTCGTCGATCGCAATTTCGGCCTGGTCACGTATCTGGTCGACAAACGGTTCATCGCTGATTTCAATCCCGCCGGTGTCGATGACACTGAACGGATGGCCCAGCCATTCGCTGTTCGCATAAATCCGATCACGGGTAACACCAGGCGTATCGTTCACGATCGAGATTCGTTCACCGACGATGCGGTTGAACAGTGTCGATTTGCCGACATTCGGACGGCCGACGATGGCAACAGTTGGTTGTGACATATTGTTCCCTCTTTTCTGTCAATCATAAAAAAGTGAGGATTGTTTTCACAATCCCCACTCGTGTTGTGTTCAAAAATTATTTAGCTTGGTCGTCAGCTGAACCAGCATTCTTCAATTGATCCCCAATCAAATCACCGATACTGAAACCAGTGTTTTCATCAGGTTCGAATTGAGAGTTGTCAACGTGTGCGTTGTTATTGTTGCTGGACTTAGCACGTGGTGCGCTTTGACGAGCTGGATGACTGCTGTTATTGCTATGGTTGTTGTTATTGGATTGTGCTTCGTTGTCATCTGTGCCTTCTGGCTTTTCTTCCAGTGCTTTGATGGACAATGCCAAACGATGCTTGTCAGGGTCAACACTTAAGACCTTCACATGAACCGTTTGTCCTTCTTTTAAGACATCATTTGGTGTTGCAATGTGCTGATGTGAGATTTGGGAAATGTGAACTAAACCTTCAACACCAGGGAAGACTTCGACGAATGCACCGAATGTGGTCAAACGACGAACCGTTCCTTCTAAGACAGAACCAACTGGGGCTTTGTCTTCAATGCCATCCCATGGTTCTGGCAAAGTAGCCTTGATGGATAAGGAAATCCGATCACGGTCAAAGTCAAGGTTGAGCACCTTCACTTTAACTTCTTGACCGACCTTCAAAACATCTGATGGCTTGTCAACATGTTCGTAAGAAATCTGGGAAACATGAACTAAACCGTCCACGCCGCCAAGATCCACGAAGGCACCGAAACTTGTTAAACGAGCAACTTTACCTTCGACGGTATCGCCGACTTGGAGATGTTCGAAGAGTTCCTTCTTTTGTGCTTCGCGTTCCTTTTGAACAACAGCTTTATGAGAAAGAATCAAACGGTTTTCGCTTGGTTCGATTTCAATAATCGCTAATTCAAGTTCCTTGCCTTTGTAGGCATTTAAATCTTCAACATAATGATCACTGATCATGGAAGCAGGGATGAAACCACGAACGCCAGCATCAACGACTAAACCACCCTTAACCACGTTGGTAACAGGGGCAGTAATGGTCTTGCCTTCTTCGTAATCCTTTTCAATGTCATCCCAAACTTTGCGTGCTTCTAAGCGGCGCTTGGAAAGCAAGTAGCTTCCGTTTTCTTTATCTTTACCGATCGTTGAGATTACAACTAAGTCCAAGACATCGCCCACTTTAGCGATAGTTGTAATATCATCAACGGGCTGAGCGGTCAATTCTTTCATCGGAACGACACCTTCTACACCGGTACCTTGAATTCCGACGATCAATTGTTTGTTATCATCGATAGCAAGAACTTCACCTTTAACGACATCCCCAACCTTCACTTCATGAACGCTGTTTAAGGCATCCGCCATTGTCTTGTTATCTTCTTCGTTTGTTTTATCACTCATGCCTAAATCCTCCTTAACGACTATCATACATGTTCTATTTTAGTTTAAATTCCGAATAAATACTAGTCTAAACTGTTAATTTAATCGTTTTTATTTTGCACAGTTTGAATAATTTCTAAAATCTGTGCCACGACTTCGTCAATCCCCAGATGCGTCGTATCGATTTCGATCGCATCATCAGCCTTCCGCAGCGGTGAAATTTTACGTGTGGAATCTTTGTGATCCCGTGCGACGATTTCATCCTGCAATTGTGACAATGGGGTCATGATGCCTTTCGCAATGTTTTCAGCGTACCGGCGTTTCGCCCGTTCTTCAGCACTCGCCGTCATAAAGATCTTGACCTGTGCATGCGGCAGAACCGTTGTCCCAATGTCACGACCATCCATCACAATGTTGCCTTCTTCAGCAATCTGCTGCTGCCGTTTGACCATTTCGGTCCGAATCGGTGCTAAAGCAGAGACCTGCGAAACATTATTGGTCACATCCGGTTCCCGGATGGCATGAGTAATATCGATATCATTGATAAAGACGAGCTGGCCGTCGTCGGTCGGTTCGAAACGAATCGTCACATCATCTAATGCCTTGAGTAAGTCGCTGGCATCGTCCAAATTGATATGGTCCCGCAGCGCCAACCAGGTCGCCGCCCGATACATTGCCCCTGTGTCGCAGTAAATAAACCCTAACTTTTTTGCAACGATCTTGGCGATCGTACTCTTTCCCGATGATGCTGGCCCATCGATTGCCACTTGCATAAAAAATTCCTCCTCGTTTGATCCCACAAAAAGAGGCTAAGAATGTGCTCAGCCTCCCATGCATTATTTAATTCGCAACTGTGTTCCTGGCGCGACCGTTGAATCGGCTGATAAACCGTTCAACTCTAATAATTGCTGGAGCGTAATGCCATTATTGACCGCTGTCCGATACAGCCCTTGTCCGGATTGAACTGTGACATAATCGCCACTCGTCGATGAAGCACTTGCCGAACTGCTGGAACTCGAACTAGCCGCACTCGCAGAACTGGCCGCAGCGGCACTGCTGCTGGCGGCCGCTTCACTTGAACTAGCAGCGGCCTCAGAACTGCTGGCCGCTGCTTCCTGCTGTGACTGTGCAACAGCAGCACTGTTGCTAGCGGCTTCAGCCTCTTGTTTGGACGCTGACGCTGCAGCAGCTGCCTTCTTCTTTGATTCCGACTTTGCTTTGGCTTCTTTCAAGCTTTCGCTGGCAGACGCAGCTCGCTTTTTAGAAGCTGCTTTCCTGCTGGCTGCTTTTTTTTTGTTGTTACTGCTCACAACCACTTCGGAATCGGCACTTTTACTTGGTTTGTTAACTTGGCTCTGATTGGCCAGATAGTAGATCACCGGAAAAGCAATCATTGCGATTAAAATAATCGTCAAAATCCACACGAAGACACTATTGTGCTTTTCGCGTTTGTGTGAGGCAACTCGGGATAAGTCACCTTTATCATTTCGATCATCGTCAAACTGATTTTCCCAAGGTTTGTCTTGTGAATGGTCGACTTTGTTTTTATCATCCTTGTTCATCGACGATCCTCCTATCCCTAATCTTTCTGTATCATTGTACCATATGCTGAAAACGAAAAACTTAAGTTTAAACAAAAAATAATTGTTGCATGACTTTTTGCCACTCTTTTAAAGGCAGCTGATCTGATGGCTCGGCCGCTGGTGCCGTTTCAAACAGTCCTAACGTTTCTAAATCGGCTTGCAGATCTGGTGCTTGATAATTACAGCAGCGGTCATTGTGATCACCTGCCTGCGGATCACCAAAAAAGCGCACTAATGCGGCTCGTTTGCAAAAAGCGCCGCTCATAAAATGTTGGACTTTGGTCAAAGCGGCCTGCTTTTCCTGCTGCCGGGCATCCAGCAAATCAACTACCTGTTCCGCTGTTAATCCCATTGCTTGATAGCGGCGTAATAGTTCGAATTCATCCCCCGTCGCCCGTTTGAAACGGCTAGGCTGCTGATAAAAGGCGCGAATCAAGCTGGTTTCCGGAATCCCGTTTTCCAGCAGACCCGCCTGCCGATAAAAATCATCTGGCGCATACAGCGCTAGTGCAATACTCTGGCGGCCATCCCGACCGGCCCGTCCGATTTCTTGGGCATAGGCCTCCAAACTCAGCGGCGGATGATAATGAACGACAAAGCGGACATTGGCTTTATTGATTCCCATCCCGAAAGCATTCGTGGCACAAATGACATCCAATTGTCCCTGCATAAACTGCTGCTGAATTCGAAAACGATCTTGTGTATCGACCTCGCCATGATAAAAGGCTGTCCGCAGCTGCAGCTTGTCATGGAGCAGTGCCGCAATTTCCTCCGACCGCTGCCGGGACGAAAAATAAATAATGCCCGGTTTTTGGCAATGTTTGACAAAGGCTAACAATACCTGCTGCTTTTCCGCATCATCCGCCACTTCCTGGGTCGCCAAATAAATATTCGGCCGGTCGATCGAATAGATGATTTGTTTCGTAGTCGCCGGACTCAGCCGCAGTTTTGCCAAAATATCTTGCTGAACGGCTTTCGTCGCCGTCGCCGTTAACGCCAGTGTCACGTGCGGCTGCAGCTGCTGCCGCAGCCGACCGAGATTCAGATAGTCGGGCCGAAAATCCGGCCCCCACTGCGAAATACAATGCGCTTCATCGACAACGAAACATTGAATCTGCAAGCGGCTCAGGCGCTGTATAATCATGGGCTGGCCTAATGTTTCCGGCGAGATGAATAGGAAACGATACTGGCCGAGCGAATTGAGAACTTGCTGCCGTTCTTGCGGCGTTAAGCTCGAGTTCAGCGCCGCCACTCGTTTTTCGCCAAGGTAATGCAGCTGCATGACCTGATCCTGCATCAATGACAATAAGGGTGAAACAATTACCGTCAGTCCTGGCTGTAAATAGGCCGGCAATTGATAACAAAGCGATTTGCCAGACCCAGTCGGCAAAACGGCTAGGGTATCTTGGCCCTTTAAGACAGCCTGAATAACTTCTTCTTGTCCTGGTTTAAACGCTTTATAACCGAAATAATGCTGCAAAACTACTTGTAAATCAGGCATCTGGCCGCCCCCTTAAAATCCAAATCTGATAGAGCCGTACTGTAAAAAAAGCAGCACTCCGGTCGGCATCCAATAACTGCTGATAATTTCCAGCTCGATTTCCGCCAGTGACCTGATCATAACGTTTAATCTGGCTAGTTTGCAAAAAGAATTGAAACGGAAAGTGCGGACTCAAAATCGCTGCTTCCAGTAAGTGTTCATTGATCGTGCTGGCCTTCAAACCGCGCTGTTTTCCAATCTGAGCAAATGGAACTCCCTTTTTAAACAAATCGACGGTAATTTGTGTGCTGCCGCTTAACGCCGAATCCGTCTGCGGCCATAATTGTGCCAATACCGGCCATTGCTGCGGATGATGATGCACCTGATCCCACAAAAAGGCTTCGGCATCTACTTGCTGTAAAAATAATTGTCCAGCCGTCTGAGCAGTGGCTGCAGCAATTTGTTCCAGGCTGGCACCAGTAGTTTGGTAGCCGACCCAGCGATTGGCAATTACCGTTGCCAACTCTGCGGGCAATGCTTGCAAATAGGCCGTTAATTCAGCGACAAATTGATCACTAAAGTGGGGCGTCTGCTTTACCTGTCGGAACCAACGTTTAACCGCATCCTGATTACGCAAATGGGTTTGCAACGGGAAATACCGCCGCTCATGGTGGCGGTATTCTGAAATGACCTGAATGACCAAAAAAAGACGTTCCTGAAAATCATTCAAATGGCCCATGCGTGGCCCGTCAAAATAACGAAAAGTATACACCGGGTGGTCCGCTAAAAATTGACAGCCCGTTTCAGTCTGCTGATACGTGCCGTCCGTCACTTTTTGCAAGAGTTCGTCGTGAACCAAGGCTTGTACTTGGGCTTGAAATTGGCTTTCCTTTAAATTAGGATAAAGTTGTAATCGTTGCAGCAGCCCGTACTGGAGTCCGACGTATAAATTAGACACCGTTCGTTTGCCGGTCAATAAATAATAAATCGGTTTAGCCCGGCGTGGTGCTGCCGCAAATAAGCTGAGTACTTCGTTTTGATCCATTCGAATCACCTCACTTTAGAAAGCTGTGAATTTGTGTGTATACAAAAATTGATCGGGAACGCTGCATTGCGTGTGGCATTTGCCAGTTAAAGGCGCCTGAATTATTTGATTATGATTCAGAAGGCGTGGCCTTTGGTAAACGAGATGATAACAAAGGCACGGCCGCAATTCCACCGGCAGATCGGATTCAATTTCGTTCTGCCTACACCAGTTGTCCGACCGGTGCGATTCTCCGTTCGAAAAAGCCGTTCTCATCGTAACATATTTTGGTTTATCATTCGGAATCAATTTAAAAACAGATCAGAGCAAAATGCCCTGATCTGTTTTTTTTATTTCGTCATAACGGATTGATGCCGTTTCATCCATGGCACCAGTCGGACATACAAGATGGCAAAGACGACGGCCACTAAAATGCCTTTGACCAGATTAAACGGAGCGACGCCGAATAAGATATATTTGGCGAGCGGCATTCCCAGCTTCAAGCCGATGACTTGCATATATAACGGCGTAATCAGCCAATAATTCAATAAGCTCATCACAACTGTCAAAGAAATGGTCCCCAGCACATAGCCGGTGAAACGGCCCTGCCAGTTGGGACGCCGTTTAAACAGCCAGTAAATCGGCAGGACATACACCACCGAAGCGATGAAACCCGCTGCATCCCCAATGAATGCCGGCAGATTAGCCCCCGAAGTAATGAAATACAACAGGGAGCGCAGAAATGCGGTAATGATGCCGCCCCATGGACCGTACAAAAAAGTACTGATTAGGACGACCACATCGCTGAAATCGACCTTCAACCAGCTGAATAACGGCAGAATCGGAAATGCCAAAAATAGCAAGACATAGCTGCAAGCAGCCATCATGGCGATTCCAATCAACCGCCGGGTGTTCGTTTGTTGCATGATACAGACCTCCAAGTGAGGTCGCCTTCGCAAGCGCCGCTTATTGCCCAACGCATGAAAAAGGCCTGCTCATCAGGGAGATGAACAGGCCTTATTTTAATCACACTAAAAAATGCGCGTTCAATAAGCCTTATCTTCTCTTTATCTAGACTATACTATCGGTTTCGGGATTGCACCGAATCAGCTGAAGGAGCAGCGCGTCTGGTCAAACCGTTTGACCACACACACTATTCCTTCAGGTCATGGACTTTACCACCGGTCGGGAATTGCACCCTGCCCTGAAGACGAACCAAAATTTTAATTACTTAATTAGTCTAGCATGGCACTTACTTATTGTAAAGGATTTAGCGATAATGTTTCCCATTGGCTAACTTACGTAACTCGGCGATTTCCTGCGGCTTCAATTTACGGTACTTGCCGGAAGCTAAATTATCGACCCGCAAAAAGCCGTATTGTTCCCGTTTCAGTTTTTCCACTTGCGAACCGACTTTGGCAAACATCTTTTTGACCTGATGATTCATCCCTTCATGGATGGTAATCTGAACGATTGCCGTCTTTTTAGCATGATCTGTCGATAAGACTTTGACTTTAGCTGGCGCCGTCTTGCGTTTATCGAGTTCAACCCCATTTTGCAGCGTTTTAATGGCCGCTCCATCCGGAATTCCTTTTACCTTCGCCACATACGTTTTTTCCAACTCATAACGAGGATGCATTAGCAGATTAGCAAACTCACCATCATCGGTCAGTAATAACACACCATCGGTATCATAATCGAGCCGGCCGATTGGATAAATCCGTTCTGGAATATCTTTGAAATAATCAGTGACCACTTTGCGGCCTTTATTATCGCTAACGGCTGAAATGACTTGGCGGGGCTTATTGAACAAGTAATAAACCTTGCGTTCGGGAGTCAATGGCACGCCATCCACTTCAACGTGGTCATGGCTATCCACTTTGACCCCCATTTCTGTGACGACTTTGCCGTTGACGGTCACATGGCCGGTCCGAATCAAATCTTCGGCCTTCCGCCGTGACGTCACGCCGGCGTTGGCAATCTTTTTCTGTAAACGTTCTGGTTCTTCATTCATCGTCGTTGTCTTCCTCTCCGGATGTTTCCTGTCCTAATGCTTGCGAAAACTGATTGTAAAATAAATCGAGGCCCTCTTCAGCAGCCGGCTGTTCCTGTTTGAACTGGTCGATTGCTGGCAGATTCTTGAGTGATTTCAAATCGAAATAATCGAGGAAAAAGGCACTCGTCTGATAGAGAATCGGCCGTCCTGGTGCATCCTTGCGGCCCGCTTCTTCAATCAAGCGGCGCAGCAGCAAGGTTTGGATTGCTCCGCTGCTCTGAACGCCACGAATTTCATCGATTTCGATGCGCGTCAGCGGCTGGCGGTAAGCGATGATCGCCAATACTTCCAAAGCCGCTTGACTGAGGTTGGTCGACTGCGGACCGGCAAAATACCGTTTCAGCAACGGTGCCAATTCTTTTTTAGTCACCAATTTATAATGATCCTCCGCCTGCAACAAGGTCAACCCCCGTTCCGGACTGCCATCCAATTCAGCTTGATATTGTTCCAGCTGCTGGCGTACGGCCGAATTATCCTGATCGAGCAGCTGGGCCAAAACACCTAAATCAATGCCTTCATCACCGGCCGCATACAGTAAAGCTTCTAATTCAGCATTATGCGTCATCCTCATTTTCCTCTCTCAATTTGATTCGAATCGGCGCCGTCTCACTCTCCTGGCGGCAGCGGATTTGTCCTTTTTTCATCAATTCTAAAATGGCCATCAAGGTCGTCACAATTTCCGAACGGGACGGCTTTGCAGTCAGCAACGACCCAAATGTTCGCGACTGATGCGGTGCCAAATGAGTCAATACCTGATCCATCCGCTGTTCGACAGTCACTTTTTCTTCTTGAACGGTCCGATGAACTGGAACGCTCTGCTGCTGGCGGGTCAGAATGTTTTCCAATGCACCGGTTATATCAATCATTTTGACTGCACCACGAGCAAGTCGCACATATTGGGCATCTGGGGCCACCGAAGCCGGTTTCGCAAAATACTGCTTTCGTTCCGTTTCTTTCGTCTGCAAAGCCGCCGCAATCTGCTGAAAGGTTTGATACGCCAGCAGTTGCTGTACCAAATCCGTACGGGGATCTTCAGCCTCGTCCGTTTCATCAACAGCACTCGGCGGCGTCGGCAGCAGCATCTTGCTCTTGATTGCCATCAGTTTTGCGGCCATCACTAAATAATCACCGGCAATATCCAGTTGGAGATCTTGCAACTGCTGCAAGTAATCCAGATACTGCGTGGTGATTTGTGCGATCGGAATATCATAAATATCGATTTTAGCCTCTGTAATCAGATGCAACAGCAGATCCAGCGGTCCTTTGAAATCTTCTAAAACAATTGTCAATCCGGCCATGCTTATTCCTCAGGTGAACGCCGGGCTTTTTCCCAACGAGTGATCAGCGGCGTCGTTTCGAGCGAGCCCATAATCTTTTTATCTGGGTAAGCAGCTTGTAAAGCATCTAGGACTTGATTAAGGGCTGTTTCACTCCGTTCAGACGGACTAAAGGAAAGATGACGCACCAAAACAAAGTCGTTGCCTTCTTCAACTCCGACGATGCCGGTAAAATTATTCTGATCGTCTTTCCATAAGTACAGGCAATGCGTCTCATCGTCCTGGTAGAGCTTTAATTCGGCCTGTAAATGACTAATTTCTTTTAAATCAGGCAAGTAGGACAAAAAGCCCATCGCAATCTTCTGATAGTCATTTTTATATTTAACGAGCATACTGGCCTCCAGTAATTTCTTTCTTGTGTCTAAACATTAACTTTAGCATAAATGAACCAGCGACTCAAATCAACTAGGCACGTGGATGACTGTGTTCGTACACGTCCATCATATGCCGCTGCGTCAGATGCGTATACAATTGGGTCGTTGAAATATCGGCATGTCCGAGCAATTCCTGCACGACCCGCAAATCAGCTCCATTTTCCAATAAGTGGGTTGCAAATGAGTGCCGCAAAGTATGCGGTGTAACGTCCTTGTTAATACCGGCCAGGGCGACATCTTTTTTGAGATTTTTCCAGATACCCTGCCGTGTCAACGGCCGGCCATGAAAATTAAGAAACAATTCAGCCGGCTGTGCATTTTGCCGCAGCAGTTTGGGCCGCCCCTCTTTCAAATAACGATTAACCCACTTGATAGCAATATCGCCGATTGGCAGGATTCGTTCCTTGTCGCCCTTCCCAATTGTCTGAATCAATCCAATGCTCAGATGCAGATCATCCATTTTCAAATGAATCAATTCGCTGACTCGGAGACCTGTAGCATACATCACTTCAAAGATGGCGCGATCACGCAGTCCTAACGGTTTGGTGACATCCGGCACAGCCAATAACCGGTTGATTTCGTCTTCCGACAGAACCGTCGGCAAATGCTGTTCCCGTTTCGGCGAATCAATCTGTGCCATCGGATCATTCGTAATTTGATTGCTTTCCTGCAAATATTGATAAAACTCCCGCAGGCAGGACACCATTCGCACTAAAGAACTGACCGCCTTGGCTTTTTGGGTCTGCTCCCCTAAAAAAGCCAAAACCGTGGCGCGATCTTCTGGAAAAGCAGACAATTTTTGCGTTTCTAAATACTGATTAAACTCATCAAGATCTGACCGATAACTCACCCGTGTATTTTCGGAAAGGCCCTTTTCGACCTTCAGCATGTGGATGTAATCGGCGATCTGATCAGTCTTGGTCATCGGTATCGGCCTCATTTAAAGCATTGGCCCGTTCGACACCAGCGTCTGTCAAACTGGTCTTTCCATCCGCTTCGATGATCAGCCGCTGCTTGAGTAAATGCCCTAAGGCCCGTTTGAAGGCACTCTTGCTGATGCCAAAATAAGCTTTGATTTTTTCAGGAGCGCTCTTGTCATCATAATTCATTGTGTGCCCTGGCGTCCGGATCAGAATGGCCAGCACCATAGCGGCATCATCGCTGATAACTTCGTAGGCACGAGGGCGTAAAGACAAATTCAAACTGCCATCCGGATGCAAACCGATGACACGAGCCTTAACCGTTTCGCCGAGACGGGGTTCGCCATCCCGTTCTGACGGATGAATAAAACCTAAATAATGGTCCTTGGTGACCACATAAGTGCCGGCCTTCTTCGTTTGATAAACCAAACCAACAATATCAGCGTTCTTCATATCTTCTGTGGCTGTTTTCGCCCGTTTCTGATAGTAATTAGCGTCGGCAGGAATTCCCCACAAGCGTCCTTTTTTATCAACCCGCAGGGCGATTCGCAAATGATCGCCACGGTGCGGCCAGACACTCGACATCAACGGCAAATCATCCATCGACACCACAATGTCCTTATCTGGCAAGCCGATATTTACGAAAACCCCTAAGTCATGGCGTGTCTCGACGACCTCGCCTAACCCAAAATGATTGAAGCCAATATGCGGCGTGTTCATCGTAATGATCAGCTGGTGCTTTTCATTTTCGTAAGCAAAGCCGGTAACATTGTCGCCTTTTTGGAGTTTTTGTTGGTCACTAGTTAAAGTAACTTTGTTCATCTGATAAGTACGACCCTCTTTTTGGACAAAATAGGCTTTGTCATTCTCATCAATAATTTTTCCGGTAATTGTCTGTCCTAAATCTGGATTCATCATTCGTGCTCCGTTCTGTTCTAAGTTACCTCTATTATACTTGTTTTCGGATCAAAAAAGGAGCCGCCTCGAAATTTTCATTTCGAAACGACTCCTTTAATTTTTAACTGTGCATCACTCTAGATAGCGTTAGTAGCACCTTTGTAGACGATACCACGACGTGAATCAACAGTGATTACTTCACCATCTTTGATAGTTGAAGTTGCGTCTTTGGCACCAACAACAACAGGAATTCCCATTGCGATCCCAACGACAGCAGCATGAGAAGTCAAACCGCCAGTTTCAACAACAATGGCGCTGGACTTTTCGATTGCTGGCAAGTAGTCTTTATCAGTTGTCTTTACAACTAATACGCCGCCTTCAGTTGCCTTTGAAACAGCTTCATCGGCACTGGATGCAACAACGGCCTTACCAACAACTGTCTGATCACCAACACCTTGGCCCTGAGTTAACTTAGTCCCAATGAGTTGGATCTTCATCAAGTTCGTTGTCCCACTTTCACCAACTGGAACACCAGCAGTGATAATGATCAAATCGCCTTCCTTAGCAAAGCCAAGGTCTTGGGCAGTTTGTGTTGCCAAGTCAAACAAGGCATCTGTGTTTTCTGGACGGTCAACAACCGTTGGGAAGACACCCCAGTTAACAGTTAAGCCACGACGAGTAACATCATCGAAGGTTAATGCTAAGATGTTTGCCTTTGGACGATACTTGGAAATCATCCGAGCTGTGAAACCTGAGTTTGTAGCAGCAACAATTGTGCTTACGTTCAAGTTCCGGGCTGTATGTGCAACTGAACGAGCAACGGCTTCGGTCGAATCATTCTTATCAAACATCTGTAATGCAAAAGCATCTTGGTTGTCTAATGATTGTTCTGTCCGTTCGTCGATGCGGGCCATAGCAGCAACTGATTCAACAGGGTAATCCCCGTTAGCACTTTCACCAGAAAGCATCGTTGCATCTGTACCATCAATAACGGCATTGGCAACATCAGATACTTCGGCACGTGTAGGACGTGGGTTTTCTTGCATCGAATCAAGCATTTGTGTGGCTGTGATAACTGGCTTACCAACAGCGTTGCACATCTTGATCATCTTTTTCTGAACAAATGGAACGTTTTCGAATGGAATTTCAACACCCATGTCCCCACGAGCAACCATGAAACCATCAGAAACCTTTAAGATGTCATCCAAGTTGTTGATACCTTCTTGGGATTCAATCTTAGGGAAAATCTGAACTTGTTCTTGATGCTTTTCTTCGAGTAATTCACGGATGTCTAAGACATCTTGTGGCTTACGAACGAAGCTGGCAGAGATGTAGTTGATCCCATTTTCAAGACCAAAACGGATATCGCTGGAATCTTTTTCAGTAATCCCAGGCAAGTTGATGGAAACGCCAGGAGCGTTGACACCTTTACGGGAACCAATTTCACCATTGTTTTGAACAACAGTAACAAGTTCCTTGTTCTTGTCATCCTTTTCAGTGATCTTCAAGTCAACTAAACCATCATCGATTAAGACATGGCCGCCAACATGAGTATCATCATACAGACCAGGGTATGTAACCGCGATCTTTTCTGGTGTTCCTTCAAGAGAGTCATCCATTGAAATACGGATTGTATCACCGGTATGTGCTTCGAACTTCTTACCTTTTTGAACAGTGGTCCGAATTTCGGCACCCTTTGTATCCAACATGATCCCAACAGTTTTGCCAGTCTGCTTTTCAGCTTCGTGCACCATCTTCATACGGGATAAGTGTTCTTCATGGTCACCATGAGAGAAGTTGAAGCGGAAGACATTTGCTCCGGCCTCGATTAACTTCGCGATTGTTTCTACATCATTACTTGCAGGTCCAAGCGTTGCAACAATCTTGGTTTTTTTCATAAACGGAATCTCTCCTTTTGTGTTTTTTAAAAAAGACTTTTACGTCATTTTTAACAAATTAAATAAAGATAAAGCTTAGAATGACAGATCTTGCCCTAATTGATACAAGGACATTTGAGCATGATGCTTGGAGTCAAACAGATCCAGCATATCATGCGACGTAATCTTGCCGTTTTCAATCCCAATGGCTAAACCGCCCTTGCCTTGCATCAGCAAGTCAACAGCATAAGCACCCATCTCGCTGGCTAAGACACGGTCACGGGCAGTTGGTGAACCGCCACGAACAACATGTCCTAACACAGTGTGGCGCAGATAGAAGTCGCCATACTGGCTCAATTGTTCAGCGAGTTCATCCGCATGCATTACACCTTCAGCAAGGATGATAATCGCATGTTTTTGACCACGTTGACGGCTTGAACGAAGACGGTCAGCGATTTCCTTCACATCAAAATCATGCTCAGGGACGATGACGTCTTCGGCACCAGCAGCAACACCAGACCATAAAGCAATATCCCCAGCTTCACGACCCATCACTTCAATAATGAAAGTCCGTTCGTGGCTGGCAGCTGTATCACGAATCCGGTCAGCAGCTTCAACAACTGTGTTGACAGATGTATCAAAACCAATGGTAAAGTCGGTATAAGGAATATCATTATCAATTGTTCCTGGCAAACCGACCGCATTATAACCATGTTCGGTCAAACGAAGGGCACCATGATAAGAGCCGTCGCCGCCGATCACAACTAATGCTTCAATCCCAAATTTGTTTAATTGCTCGATTCCCTTTAACTGGCCTTCTTCTTTGGCAAATTCAGGATAACGGGCAGAATATAAGAATGTCCCACCACGCTGAATCTTGTCGCCGACGGATGATTCATCCATCTTGAAGATATCACCAGCTACGAGTCCAGCATACCCATAATTGATCCCATAAACTTCAAGACCACTATGAATTGCTTTACGAGTAACGGCACGAATTGCAGCATTCATGCCCGGTGCGTCGCCGCCACTCGTCAAAATACCAATGCGTTTCATTTTTTCACCTCAGGTAATAATGTTTGTTGAAATCAACCTCTGGGCAATTTCAAATTCACTAATATAGTAACACTTTTCAGAAAGGCTGTCGCCCTATTTCCGGGACTTTTATGATTTTATTGCTTGCCGGATGGCTCCGAATTCGTTTTCAAAACCACATTCTTGGATGTAAGCATTTCCGCCAGCCGATCTAATAAAACTTGTGTCGGCGCCACCCAGTATTTTTTCGGCAGCAAAACGGTCTTTTTAGTCGTCTGATCATGTAAAACGACCGGCGTCTGTCCCTGACTGTTTAATAAGACCGGCGGCAGTTGCTGCTGCTGAGCAGGTGTTGCCGTTTGCAGATACAATGTCTGCTGCGGCACCCGTTTCATCACATTCGCCGCTAATTGAATCTGGTCGGCAGCAATTT
This sequence comes from Lactobacillus selangorensis, assembly GCF_001437205.1. Taxonomy (GTDB): domain Bacteria; phylum Bacillota; class Bacilli; order Lactobacillales; family Lactobacillaceae; genus Paralactobacillus; species Paralactobacillus selangorensis. Next base: position 348,682 of record NZ_JQAZ01000001.1, read on the forward strand.
GCAGATCAGGGTGTAATTCGACTTTTCCGAAAATGACCAGTACTTGCCCTCTTTTCAGTCGGGAACCAACTTGTTTGAATAAATTCGGGAAGACGGTCACGCTGATCTCCGCACTCGCATCCTGAACGGTCACAAAGGCCATCTGTTGGCCCTTTTTAGTCCGAATGACTTTGATCCGGCGCACATAGCCCAGCAAATTAGCTCGTGTATCGGGTTGCAGCTCATTAATTGCTGTCAGCGGCATTACCAATCGAATGGCAGCATATGGTTCGACTGGATGTCCCGACAAATAGACACCAAGATATTGTTCCTCTTTATCGAGTCGTTCCGTCAATTCCAAGTTTGGCACTTCGGCCTTTTTCATCGGCAGCTGGGCAAAAAGATCCATGTTGTCACCGAATAATTGGATGCTTTCGAGTGCTTTCGGCAGGTCGGCCAAGAGCTGGCCCCGATTCGGGCTCACGGCATCAAAGGCCCCGCTGTAAATCAAAGGTTCAATCAGATCTGCTTTCAGAAATTTGGAATCGAGCCGGCGGAGAAAATCGGTCAAACTTTGATAAGGCCGGTCTTGACGTTCGTTGAGAATTGCATCGACAAAATCACGCCGCAGTCCCTTGATGCACAGCAGACCGAACCAAACCGTCTGGTCGAACCATTCGAAATAACGGCCGCTGCGATTGACATCCGGTGCATGGGCTTTGACACCACGCTGATGCATTTCCAATAAATAATTTTTCAGCTTCTTACGGTCCCCTAGCGCCGAATTGAGGAGTGCCGTATAAAAAGCACCCGGATAATGAACTTTCAAGTACGCTAGCCAGAAGGCAATTAAACTGTAGGCAACGGCATGCGAACGGTTAAACCCATAGTTGGCAAACCGTTCGATATAATCATAGGTCGTTACCGCCGTTTGTTCAGAATAGCCCTTTTGCTGGGCCCCCTGAATGAACTTGGTCCGTTCAGCATCGATGACTTCCTTTTTCTTCTTGCTCATCGCCCGCCGCAGCAAATCGGCTTCGCCTAAGGATAATCCGCCCATCGTTGAAGCCACTTGCATGACCTGCTCCTGATAGACGAGCACGCCGTAAGTCGGACCAAGAATCGGTTTTAACGACGGGTCCGGATATTGAACCGGTTCCGTGCCGTTTTTGCGGGCCGCAAAGGTTGGAATGTTTTCGACTGGACCAGGACGATACAACGCTGCCGTTGCAACGACATCTTCGAATTGAGTTGGATGAATCTGCTGCAAAGCTCGTTTAATCCCGTCCGATTCGAATTGGAAGACCCCATTGGTTTCGCCCCGCTGAAATAATTTCAGTGTCGGTTCATCATCCAATGGAATCTGATCTAAATGAAATGGCTGTCCCATTTGTTTCTGAATCGTATCCACAATCTGAGTCAAAATCGTTAAATTTTTGAGCCCCAGAAAATCAATTTTCAGCAAACCGACCGCTTCGACGTTGCCCTTGGTGAATTGAACCAAGTCAATGCCGTTGCTGCCTTTTTGCAAAGGAACCGTATCCGTTAACGCATGCGCACTCAAGACAATCCCAGCCGCATGGGTCGAATAGTTGCGGGGCAGCCCTTCTAAGCGGCAGGCCGTTTCATACAGCAGCTGATTTTTCGGCCCGTCATGAACCAAATTACGGAGTCGCTGTGACTTGTCATAGGCTTCCTGCAGCGTCACATGAAAAATATTCGGAATGGCTTGGGCCCATTCGCTAGCTTCAAACTGACTGAGTCCAAACACACGGGCCACATTCCGTAAGGACGATTTTGCCGCCAAGGTTCCGAATGTGATGATTTGAGCCATATGTTCGCTGCCATACCGTTCATGCACATATTGCAAGAGTTCTTCCCGCCGATCATCCGGAATATCCAAATCAATATCGGGCATGTTTTGCCGGTTCGGATTCAGAAAACGTTCAAACAACAAATTGTAGCGAATCGGATCGACTTCAGTAATGGCTAAGGCATACGCCACCAATGATCCAGCCGCCGAACCCCGCCCTGGCCCGATTAGAATCCCGACGGAACGAGCATGATGAACGACATCCCAGACGATCAGAAAATAATCGGCAAACCCCATCTGATTGATGATGCCCAATTCATACTGCAGCCGCTGCTGATAATTGTCCGGAATGGCACCTTTAAAACGTGCCTGCAATCCCCTTTGCGCTAATTGATTCAGATACGCCACTGCCGATTCCTGGTCAGGCGTCGGAAAATGCGGCAATTGCGGTGCCTGGAAAGAAATCGTGACTGCACACTGATCGGCAATCAGTGCCGTATTTGCCGCTGCTTCTGCTAGGCCGGCAATGACAAAATCGGCCTGACTGCGCGTCATCGTTGGTAAAGCGTAAGGTCCCTCCTTTTGCGGAACCTGCAATTCAGCAGCCGCCATTTTATCGCCAGCAGCAATATGACCCATTACGTCAACTGCAAATGCATCGTTCGGATCTAAATAGCGGACATCGCCCAATGCCACTAACGGAACTTTACTTTCCGCATGGACCGCTTTAATTGCAGCTTGTTCAGCTGCACTTGCTTGCAAGCTAATTCCTAAGTACAAACTATCCGCATCGGCAGCTGCCTGCAGCTGTTGCAAGTATTGGACTGCAGCCGGCAATGATTCCTGGTCGACAAGCGCAGCCAGTTCACTGCCCTGACCAGGCGTGAGTACAAAGAGATCGCCTAATAACGGCTGCACCTGTGCAAAAGTAACGGATGTCGCACTCGTTTCGACCAGCGTTGATAGTTTCAGCAAATGACGATAACCGGACTCATTTTTAGCCAGCAGGAGCAATGGAAAATCCGTTTGCGTCACCAGCAGCCCTGACAAAATCAAAGTCATTCCCAAGATTGGTTTCAGCCCAGCTTGATGTGCGGCCCGATAGAAATCAATCACACCGTACAGGACATTTTCATCGGTAAGGGCAACTGCCTGATAACCCCGTTCTTGTGCGGCAGTGACCAGATCATTGACGGTCGTGGTACTTTTCAGCAAACTATATGTACTTTTAACCTGCAACTGTGTAAATGGCACGGCCAGCACCCTCCTTTTTTCAAACACACGTTCCTATTCTTTGTGCCCTTATTATAGCAAACTCGCTTTCCTGAAAAAAGGGCCGCCAGCGTTTCTATTCCGAACAAATTATGCTAAAATGAGCGAGTAAATAGAAGGAGGCCCACCATGAAATATATTGCCATGATCGTTTGGGCACTCATCTTAGGTCTGGTGGCTGGTTTTATCGGTGCTTCATTGACACAAACAGCCTTCAGCGTGCCGCATACGCTGATCACGATGGGTGTCTTCGCAATCTTATTAGGTATTCTGCCCAATTTAACGGCTCATTACAGCACCAAATAACCTTGCTAGACAGTAAAAAAGCTCTGAAACTTTTTGTTTCAGAGCTTTTCTTTTATTATTTCGTAATATAAATGTAGATCCCGTTTGTGGCTACGCCCGTATCAAATTTAACGCCATTCGACTTGATCGTCTTCATGGTCGTCTGCGTACTCTTCTGGTTCTTAGTTGCTTTGCTGAACTGCTTCATAACTTCTTTCGGCTTTGCCCCAAAAGCTTGTGCCAACAAGGCAAACGTCGTCCCAAAGTTTTTCTGGCCCGTCTTGCTCTTAAAGGACTTCATTGGAATAAACAAAGTCGCACCAATCAGCTGATTGTTTTCAACGTTGCCGTAAATCTTGTCATCCTTTTGATCGAGCAGCTTGGAAACGCCGTTCTTCGGATTCGTCGGCAATTGCTGATCAGCCGTCTTCTGCTTAGCAGCCTTCATTTGAGCAGCTAATGCCTGCTGCTGTTGGGCCATGGCTTGTTTCTGGGCCGCCGTCATTTGGGCAGCCTGAGCGGCAGCAGCGGCTTTAGAAGTGCTGCTGCTTTGTGCCTGCTGTTCCTGCAGTTGCTTTTGCGTTGCTGCTGGTAAAGCAGTGGCCGTCACGATCTGGTTATAGTTTTTGGCAATCTTAGCATAACTGCCTAATGATTTTGCGGCGGCAACATAAACAGTCTTCGAAGTGGTCTGTCCACCGTTTTTAGCCGTGATCTTGACGGTTTGTTTTTTCGTCGTCGGTGCGATTTCGACCGCATAACCGCTACTCTTAACCGCTGCTTTCTTCTGTTGGCCGCCATCAACGGTATAAGTAACTTTGGCATTTTTATTGGTTTCGCCTTTGACAACGGCAACCATGCCGCTCGGCTGATAATTGGTTTTAGTGGTCGTTAATTTAATACTCCCACAGCCGCTCAGTAATGCGGCCATCGCAAGTCCCGCAATTCCTGCAAGCCATTTTTTCATCATGCATCCATCCTTTTCACTTAAAAATCAGGCGTTTAAAATGCAACGCTCCCTTATAGTAGCGTTTTTAATCGTAACTTGCAATGAAAATGTGACTAGGTGTCATATTTTTTATTTTCAGCACAAAAAAAAGCTCGAAACAAGTAATTTGCTTCGAGCTTCCTCGTGTTAGTTGTTATCGTTCGCATCAGATGCTGGTGTAACAACTTGCTGGCCTTTGTAAAAGCCTTTTGGTGATACATGATGGCTCACGCGGTATTCACCAATTGTTGAATCGAAATGGACGTTTGGCGTCGTTAACTTCTTGCCGCCACGACGCATCCGCTTTTTAGTCTTTGAAGTTCTTCTCTTCGGAACAGCCATGTTTTTCAAACTCCTTTATTTTGTATTCTGTGATAACTATACCGGATTTTTCGTTAATTGCAAACGTCATCCGTTAGTCAACGCCTTTTTTCAGACGCACTGTAAAAAGCCGTACAATCTATTATAAAATGAAAAGCCTTGCTAGACAACCCTTTTCTGCAAAAAGTGTTGTGGCTGGTCAAATTATTTATGTAATGGCAGGAATGAGATTGTTCCTCATTCCTGTGCCTAAATTATTCAGCGTCGTCATCCTTGGCTGCCGTGTTTTCAAAAACAAGATGGTCGTCCAAGACGTTGATTCGGACGGTAGAATGCGGCTGAACTCGGCCAGCAATAATTTCCTTGGCCAATGGTGTTTCGACTTCGTTAGTAATGAAGCGGCGTAATGGCCGCGCTCCATAAGCAGGGTCATAGCCCTTTTCAGCGATCCATTGCTGTGCTTCATCGGAAATCGTTAATTTCACCTCTTGATCTTCCATCCGCTGGGATAATTGATCAAGCATCTTCACCACAATCTGTTTCATATCGTTTAAGGTCAACGGACTGAACATAATCGTATCATCGATTCGGTTCAAGAATTCCGGTTTGAACTTCCGTTGAATCAAAGCCTTAACCTGTTCACGGGCTTGATCAGTGATCTTGCCGTCGCTCTGAGCACTATCCAGCAGAATTTCCGAGCCGAGGTTGGAAGTCATGATGATGATCGTATTCTTAAAGTCGACAGTCCGGCCCTGCCCATCTGTCAAACGACCGTCATCCAAAACCTGCAGCAAGATATTGAAGACATCTGGATTAGCCTTTTCGATTTCATCGAGTAAGACGATCGTGTACGGATTGCGGCGAACGGCTTCTGTCAATTGGCCGCCCTGTTCGTAACCGACATAGCCAGGCGCTGCCCCGACTAAACGCGAAACAGACGCTTTTTCCATATATTCAGACATATCGATCCGCACCATATGCTTTTCCGAATCGAACAAATCTTCAGCCAAGGCCTTGGCTAATTCAGTTTTCCCGACCCCAGTTGGGCCTAAGAACAGAAATGACCCTAATGGACGGTTGGGGTCCTGCAAACCGGCTCTGGAACGGAGCACAGCATCGGAAACAGCATCAACCGCCTGATCCTGACCAACGACCCGTTTATGCAGATTGTCAGCCAAATGCATCAGTTTTTGGCGGTCGCCTTCGACTAATTTAGCTACTGGAATCCCAGTTTCACGGCTGATTACTTGCGCAATTTCATTTTCAGTAACGGATTCTTGGACCATCCACTCAGATGGACGATCCTTCTTTTCCATACTCTTTAATTCTTTTTCGAGTTCTGGAATCGTGCCATGCTGCAATTTAGCGGCCGCTTCAAGGTCATAGTTGCCCTGTGCCTCTTCCAAATCGTGCTTGGCTTTGTCGATTTCGGCCTTCTTGTCGTTCAGATCCGTGATGTCTTTCTTTTCGGCATCCCATTGGGCCTGCATCTTATTAACCTGTTCGCGAGTATCGGCTAATTGCGTTTGTGTTTCTTTTAACCGTTTCTGCGAAGCCGAATCGGTTTCCTTCTTTAATGCCTGCTCTTCGATCTGCAGCTGCATCAATTTACGGTTGGCCTGGTCGAGTTCAGTCGGAACGGAATTCATTTCAACATTGATATTAGCACTAGCTTCATCGACTAAATCAATCGCCTTATCGGGCAGGAACCGATCGGTAATGTAACGATTCGACAACGTTGCCGCTGCAACCAAAGCATTATCATGAATGCGAACGCCATGGAACACTTCAAAACGTTCCTTCAAACCACGTAAAATATTGATTGTGTCTTCAACGGATGGCTCTTGGACCATGACCCGCTGGAACCGCCGTTCTAAGGCTTTATCTTTTTCGATATACTGACGGTATTCATCTAAGGTTGTGGCCCCAATCAAATGAAGCTCGCCCCGGGCCAGCATCGGCTTCAGCAAGTTGCCGGCATCCATGCTGCCTTCTGCACTCCCGGCACCGACAATGTTATGAATTTCATCAATAAAGAGAATGATCTGGCCTTTGCTCTTCTTAACTTCATCGAGAACGGCTTTCATCCGCTCTTCAAATTCGCCCCGATACTTGGCACCAGCTACCATGCCGCCCATATCGAGTGAAATAATCGTTTTGTCCTTCAAATTATCAGGCACATCGCCCCGAACGATTCGTTGTGCGAGTCCTTCAACAATCGCCGTTTTGCCGACCCCAGGTTCCCCTAAGAGAATCGGATTGTTTTTGGTCTTCCGGGACAAAATCCGGATCACATCCCGAATTTCTTCATCACGGCCGATGATCGGATCCATTTTGCCAGAGCGTTCGGCCTTGACTAAATCAGTCCCATATTTTTCGAGTGCTTTATAATTTTGTTCCTGATTCTTGGAAGTGACCCGCTGGCCGCCCCGAATCTTTTCAACCACTGCCTGCAATTTCTTATCGGTAATGCCGTTTTTCGTCAAAAATTGTGTCAATGGATCATACTTCAATGTCATTAACGCTAAAATGACGGCTTCGGTCGAAATATATTCATCTTGGAATTTATTCTTGATACCGTCAGCAGCATTCAACAATTGATACAAATTCTGTGACAGCGTCTGACCGTAAGATGAACTGCCTTCGACTGTCGGAATCTGATCAATTTCATGATCGAGTTCGGCTTGGAGGGCGGTAACATCCATACCGGCATCCTGAAAGACCTGTGCACCAAGCTGATCCGGTTCCGTCAAGTATTTAAACAGCTGCGGAATTCCGATTTCCTGCTGATGCCGTGTAATCGTGATCTGTTGTGCTTCGGCTAAAGCATCTTGGACCGCTTGTGTTAATTTATCTGGATTCATTCAAAAACTTCCCTTCGTTTTGAATTGCTTTTTAAGCATTTTATTTCTAATTTCAGTGGACACTTTAGATAATAGTCAAAGAAGGTCAAACATGCAAGCAAAATCTCTTTTGGTGCACAAAAAAGCGGCAGGACTGACCTGTCGCTTTGTACCGTTTGACTATCTGCTTAGTATAATAGCACGAACATATGTTTGTGTCAACGATTTTATAAATATTTTTATGATAAATTGTTCGGCCCGTCATCCGGTACATCAGCCTGGGCAATCTGTGCCTTCAAACCCTTGATTTCCTGATTCTTGCGTGCAATCTGATCTTTGTACTGCTTCGTTTGTTTCTGAACCTGTTCCTGTAATTGCTTCTGCTGATCGCCCTGCGCTTCTTTAAGCTGCTGCTGCAGTTTTTTCTGTTCTTTGCGATGCGCAACACTTGTCGAAGTGGAGACGAGTGCCGTAATGATTGCGCCAATCAGTAATGAACCAATAATAATAATGATCAGCGGCCATTTGACCTCTGCAAAACCAAAATTGATTTTAACCGGCGCCACATTCAGCACCGCAAAAACAACGATGATCAGCGTTAAGAGTAATCCTAATACTAGTTTGCCCTGATTTTTCATTCATCGGCTCCTCCTTACTTGCGATTGAATAACCCACCGGCCAGCCAATCACCGAGATGGGGGAATAATTGATAAAAACGGGCTGCGACTTCCATAACCGCCGGCATGTTAATATCCCGCTTTTCATGGCCAATGCTGTCCACGATCCGTTTCGCAACTCGATCCGGATCCAAAACGATCCAATCGACCTGCTTTAAATAATCACCGCCAGCATCCGCAGTCGTGAAGAAATTCGTTTTGACCGGTCCCAAATAGACAGCGGTCACTTGCACACCGGCTGGCCGCAGTTCTAAACGCAATCCGTCTGAATACCCCCGCACGGCAAACTTCGTGGCCGAATAAACTGCCGATTTCGGTGTGGCCATTTTGCCGGCCATTGATGAAATGTTGATGATCTGACCACGTTCATTCGTCACCATTTGAGTGCCCAACTTCTGGGACAAGTACATTAACCCCAGCACATTGACTTTGAACATCTGTGCAACCGTCTTCGGCGCAACATCAAAAGCATTCTCAAAGACACCGAAGCCGGCAGCATTGACCAACACATCTACTTGGTCGACCTGGGCATTGATCTGCGCAACCGCTCGATCGATGTCATCCGGATCAGACACATCCAGTGGAATTGCATAAGCCGGTTGATGGGACAAGGCCATGCATTCCTGCCGGACTGTTTCCAAAGCATCCAAATGCCGGGCTAAAACAATAACGATCATGCCGCGACTAGCAGCCTCATAGGCGACGGATTTGCCGATTCCTGAGGAACCGCCCGTAACGACGATTACTTTGCCTTGTAATTGCTGTAACTGTGCCAAATTTTTCATCATGACTATGCATCCTTTCCGGAACGTAATGGAATCGTATACGTATCGAAATCATTCATCACTCGTGTATGCGGAAAAATCTGCCGCGCTTCCCGTTCCAGTTGCTGCGACATTTTGCCGACATAACGAGCTGAAATATGGGTCAGCAGTAATTCACCGACATGCGCCTTTTTAGCAATATCGGCGGCCTCCGTACTAGTGGAATGATAGTATTGATGCGCCAATTTCTTTTCTTCATCGCCAAAAGTACTTTCATGGACGAGCACATCCGCATTCTGAGCGAGCTTCAACCCGTTTTTATTTTTACGCGTATCGCCTAAGATCGTCACAATCCGTCCTTTTTGCGCCGGTCCGACATAATCCTTGCCATGAATCAATCGTCCATCCGGCAAAGTCACATCCTGGCCGGCTTTGAGCTGTCCATAAATGGGCCCAGACGGCACCCCGTCGGCACGAAGTTTATCGACCAGCAGTTCGCCGGCATGGTCTTTTTCGATGATTCGATACCCGAAACTCGGGATACGATGGTCGAGTTTTGCCACTTCGACTTTGAACGTATTATCTTCAAACAACTTGCCGGGATTTTTTAAAATCACATAATGGATCGGATACGTCAAATGGCTGTCCGACACCCGTAAACTGGTGCGGACATACGTGTCGACTCCCTGCGGTCCATAAATCGTCAGCGGTGTATTGCCGCCTTGAAACGACCGGCTGGATAATAGTCCCGGCAGGCCGTACAAATGGTCGCCATGCAGATGCGTAATAAAAATCTTGGTGATTTTACGTGGTTTGATCGTCGTTCTGAGGATCTGTTGCTGGGTTCCTTCACCGGCATCAAACAGCCAAATCTCGTTGCGTTCATTTAATAATTTCAATGCAATGCTGGTCACATTGCGGTTTTTAGCGGGCACACCCGCCCCCGTTCCTAGAAATTCTAATTCCATGATTTATCTTCCATTCTATTTAGGCTCTTCATTTTATTGTAGGCAATTTTTAGGGTCTTGACAATCTTTTCACCACGAAAAAAAGCGAAAAGAAAAGCGGCACGCCGCAAAATTACTTTTGTTTCGTGTCACTTTTCAGGACGTTCTGTTTATTTTTTTAACATTTCGGCGGCAATGTAGGCGGCATAGTGTTTGGCACCAGCCGGCGTCGGATGAACCTGATCACTATAGAACCAATCCTGATGTGCATTGGAATAATCATACCAATCGATTACATGCAGATTGCCGTATTTGCGGTCCGCCTGCCGCAATGTGTTATTGACCGGATCCTGCCACTGACGGGTTGGGACGCGGACATTGATCCAATAAACCTGCCGGCTTGGACCAATAAGATGCATCAGCTTATCGAGCTGCTCCATATTAAAAGCGCCATTTGTTCCCATTCCGATTAGAACGGTCTGAGCCAGCACGCCTTGGTTGGCATACGATTGAATAATTCCAGTCGCATCTTCGAGGTGCCGGCTGACAGCTGCGTCGACCAGCATTTGCGGAAAAATCTTTTGCAGTGCATCGGAACCATCCAGCATAACCGAATCGCCAACCGCCGTCACTTGCATCGTTTGGGCCTGTTGCAGCTGCTGCTGGGTCAAACCGTCTTGCTCAAGCTTTTTATCGACTTTCGCCGGTTTCTGACTTGAAGAAGCCGACGAATTCTTAGCCGCCTTTTTCTGTTCCTTGGCCTTTTTAAGCAGTGCTTCTTTCTTGGCATCGTTGCGTTTCGAGTTGGCCTTGATATTTTGCGCCAACGCCGAATTATTGGCTGCACTGGCCTTTTTGGTCGGTGACGTGACAATCCCAATCATCCCGACGACACAAATCAGCCCCATTGCTGTCACATACAGACGGTGCCAGCTATTGCCATGCAGCAAATGCTGCTTCACCTGCTGATAATCGAAATGTGCAAGCGGCTGTTCGATAAAGCGGAACGAAAATTCGCTGATTGCACAAATGATCAGCACTTCGATTACTGGATATAAAACGGGATGATCAGCAACATTTGGAAACGCATCTTCAAAAAAAATCATGACCGGAAACTGATAAATGTAGATGCCATAGCTCCGTGAACTGACCCATTTGAAGAAACGGTTTGACCAGACCCGATTCCAATCGGCACCAGGGTGAACGACGATGGCCACCATCAGGGCTACCAGCACGCTAAACAGGAACATTCCGCCCCGATAGACGAGCGTGCCCTGTGCATTCAAATTCATGAACAAGATGATCAAACCGATCAGCGTCAGCATTCCGATTCCATCCAAAGTGAAACGGTTGCTGGCCTTGATATTCGGATTCAAATCCGCACTCGGCCAGATAAAGGCCAACGCCGCACCAATCAATAACGAAAAGGCACGTGTGTCGGTCCCATAATAAATCCGGCTGGGATCGGCGCCTGGCTGGAATAAGTAAGCCATCCAGCCGGCTGATAGGAGTGCAAGGAGAACGGTGACACGAAAGGCATGCCGTTTGCCATTCCGCTTAAACAGCATCATCATGACCATCACAAGCAACGGCCAAATCAGGTAAAACTGGCCATCAATCGAAAGCGTCCATAAATGGGTAAAGGGCGATTCATTATTGGCAAAACGTTCAAAGTAAGACTGTCCATGTCCAATCTGCCACCAGTTATACAGATATACCATGTTGGACACAACGATCTGATACAGATTATGTAGAAGATTGCGCTGAAAAAGAGTGATATAGGCACTCGTTGCTAACAGCATTGCCACAAGGGCTGGGTAGAGACGCTTAATCCGCCGCAAAGTAAACTGCTTCATGTCAATGCGCCCATATTGTTCATGCTCCAAGAGCAGATGATCGGTAATCAAATACCCGGATAACACCATAAAGATCGGCACCCCTAGATAGCCGCCCTTAAAAGTTTCCGGCATCAAATGGTATAAGATGACACCGATCACACCAACGGTCCGCAATCCGTCAAACCCAGAGATATAGCGCGCCCGTTTTAATCGCTTACTCATTAAAAAAATCCTCCCTGCCCTTTTGAGGCCTAAAAATTCACAAGTGTCTACATTATACCAAATCCTTTCTTAAACTTTTAGTAAAGATTGTTATTTTTTGAAAATAACATTGTCGGCATCAAAAAAGCCCTCACATGATGATGTGAGGGCTTTTTTGATGGCAAAGTTCCTTAAGCGTGGAACAAAAATTTATTTTATTATCACTCTTTTGTTATCTTTGCTAACTATTCCACAAATTCAAACGTAAAGTCATCGATTGAAACCAAGTCGCCGTTTTCGGCACCGGCTTTACGCAGGGCATCATCGATTCCCATTTTCCGTAATTGACGGGCAAAACGCATGATGCCGTCTTCGTGATCAAGGTTGCTCATCTTAAAGAGCCGTTCGACCTTTTCACCTTCAATTACAAAGTGATGGGCTTCTTCTTCGGTTACCGTAAAGTCTTGCTGGTCAGCGTACTTGTACTGCTTCTCAGTCACGACTTTTTCCGGTTCATCGCCCATTGGGAACTTCGGTGTTGTTTCCAGCAGGTCCGATGTTGCCTGCATCAACTTAGTGACGCCTTGATGGGCCACACTCGAAATGGCATAAACCGACTTATCGATTCCGTTTTCCTTTAATTGCTTCTTAAAGGTCGTTAACCGTTCAGCAGCCCCTGGCATATCCATCTTCGTCGCCACGATAATCTGCGGCCGTTCCAACAGTTTCGGATCGTAATTCTCCAATTCATGATTGATCTGCTGATAATCCGTCAGCGGATCCCGGCCGCTTTCCGGATCCATCTCGACTAAGTGCAAGATGACCCGTGTTCGTTCAACATGCCGCAAAAACTGGATTCCAAGACCGACTCCTTTTGAGGCCCCTTCAATCAGTCCCGGCAAATCAGCCATGGCAAAATCACGGCCATCATCCAGCCGGACCATTCCGAGATTCGGCGTCAGCGTCGTAAAATGATACTCGGCAATTTTCGGCTTGGCACTCGTTGCGACCGATAATAGGGTCGATTTCCCAACGGATGGAAACCCAACCAGCCCCACATCGGCCAGTACCCGCAGTTCAAGCTGGATAAACCGGTCTTGACCCGGTTCACCATTTTCAGCAATTTCTGGGGCCCGCACCCGTGAAGTGGCAAAATGCTGGTTGCCGCGACCACCACGGCCGCCTTGTGAAACAACTAATGTGTCGCCTTGTTTGGTTAAATCGCCTAAAAATTCATTTGTATCCGCATCATGGACCGTTGTGCCCGGCGGAACACCGATTACAGTGTCCTCAGCACTCTTTCCGGCCATGCGTTTTCCTTGGCCATTACCACCATTGGCTGCTTTAAAATGCCGATGGTAACGAAAATCCATCAATGTGTTTAAGCCTTCGTCGACTTTTAAAATGATGCTTCCGCCACGGCCGCCGTCTCCTCCGACGGGACCGCCCATCGCAACAAATTTTTCCCGCCGGAATGAAACGGCACCATCGCCGCCTTTTCCAGCTTTTACTTCGACTGTCACTTGATCGACAAACATCCTGTGGCCTCCCTTCTTATCTAAAACGTCCTTCCTATTCTACTGAATTGTACCCTAAAAGTAAACACATGTTCGTTGGGACGCCTAAAAAGAAGAGGCCATGACATCAGTCAGGCCTCGTTGCCTATTTAAATGTGTTCCAAACGGCTGTCTTTCCAGTAAACGCCTTTTGAAGTGCCATGGTCAAACAACTTTTGCAACAACCTTTTTTCTATTTACTTGGAATCAGTTTAAAGTGACTCCATGGTTTGAGATAAGTCAATAAGAATTGTTCATCGGCACTGATCTTACCGACCACATTCACCCGGCCGTCGTTCTTCATCGGCAGCAAAGCAATTTCAGTTTCACCTTTGTACTGACCATAACCAACATTATCAATCAAGACATCGCCCCGCACCATGTCGACACAGTGATGGGCTGGGAACGGCCATTGACTGTATTTGACCCGTGTTTGCGTTGAACGCAGCAGATAAGCCGAACGATCGCCACGATACGACTGGAGATTGTCGAACAGGACCGTCTTTTCCTGGTCGGTAATCTCATCGGCCACATCGACCTTTAGACTCGGATAATCGGCATTAAAAGCTTCTGCCACAGCAGCCAATTCTGCTTCAGAGGCATACGCATTCCCAATCAGCAGATCATCAATCAGGTCGGCCATCACATAGTGCTTGACCTGCGTGGCAATCTCAAGGTCACGGTGTTCTTCCAGTGTCGGCAGCCCGTCTTGTGTTGGCCATGGACCGAATGTTGCCGCATGGGAATTGATGAAAGCGGCGGTGTTGAGATTATATTTGCGGTACTTGTTCGTACACCCGACAAAGAAGTCATAGTCCAAGCCCGAATAACGATGCGGATAAAAATTGTGCGATCCCATCAAATTTTCCCGTTTGGGCGAATAGCTCATAATGTTGTCAATGTAACTGGTGCCCGAACTCATGTTAACTTCAATCTTCAGCCCGTACTCATTGCGAGTCATCAAAGCTTCTTCCTGACCAGTAAAGCCTTCATCTAACCGCACCCCCCATGCGCCCAGATCGTGGAAGAACTTCAGATCATTATAAGAAATCCCCAGCTGTTTGAATAAACTCGGGTTCATGTCAACCATGACTTCCATGCCTAATTCATTCGCATGGGTAATCACCTTTTTAAAGTTGCCTAAAACGGTCGCTTGATCGCCATTGATTTCTAGTAACGACGTAAAAACGCGTTTGAATCCATATTTGTGGGCCAGATCTAGATAGGCAGCATCCTTATCGTAGGTCGAGCGTTCCGGATAAACCGATACACCTAATTTTCCCATTTCTCTTGTGCCTCCATTTTGTATTCGTTTACATACGCAAGTATAACAGATGTGGCACAAGTTTGAAAGGTACTTACAAGTTGTAGGAAATGGTATAGGCCGGCAAAACGTGTGAATGCGTCCTTCTTGACCGTTAAAAAATTTTTTGGGCTAAAAACGGCTCAAAATGACGGTTTCTAAAATTATTTGAACGTTTTTGAAAGATTTGTGTTGCTTTTGAATGAATTAACCGTTAAAATGAATCTCGAGGTGAAGAAAGTGCTTACAGAAGAACGACAACATTTTATTCTCGGCCAGCTGAAACAGCATGAAGTCGTCAAGCTCCAAGATTTGATCAGCGACACGCATGCATCTGAATCGACAGTGCGGCGTGACCTGCAGATCTTGGAAGATGCCGGCCTGCTGGTCCGAATCCATGGCGGCGCCAAACGTGTTAACAGCCTGCATGACGAACAAGACCAGGCCGAAAAAGCTGTCATAAACGTTCATGACAAGGAACGGGTCGCTCAGGCAGCGTTAAAAACGCTCTGTCGCGACGATGTCATCTATTTAGACGCCGGGACCACGACTCAAGCTTTGATTCCGTTGATCCGGCCCGAACTGAATCTGACGGTTGTTACCAATGGGGTCGACAATGCATCACTGCTCGCTGATTATCACGTCCATACCTTATTATTAGGTGGCACATTGAAACCAGCCACGAAAGCGATCATCGGTTCTTCTGTTACCACACGCTTATCACAATTGCGTTTTAACAAGGCTTATCTCGGTACAAACGGCATCCATCCCCATTACGGGCTGACAACGCCGGACCCTGATGAAGCTGATATCAAACGAATGGCGATCCAGCAGGCCGAACAAACCTACATCCTGACCGATCCATCGAAGTTCAACCAGATTTCCTTTGCAAAATTCGGCGAACTCAATGATGCAACGATCTTAACCACAAAATTACCCAAGAATCTCCACCATCAGTATCACACCCTGACAAACCTAGAGGAGGTTGCTCAAATATGATTTATACCGTTACTGCAAACCCATCGATCGATTATGTAATCGGTCTCGACCAGCTCAACATTGGGCTCGTCAACCGGATGACTTCCGATGTCAAGCTGCCCGGTGGCAAAGGCATCAATGTTTCACGCATTTTAAAACAGCTCGATACACCGTCAACGGCTTTAGGCTTTGTCGGTGGTTTTACTGGTGAATTCATTCAAGCGGCTTTGGAACAAGATGAATTGCCGACTAATTTGACACCGATCAAAGAAGATACTCGAATCAACGTTAAACTGAAGGCCGCAGAAGAAACCGAAATTAACGGTCAGGGACCGCATATTTCAGCCGCCGAAGCGGAACAATTCCGCCAAAACTTAGATGAATTGCAAGCGGATGATACGGTTGTCATGTCCGGCAGTTTGCCACAGGGTTTGCCAGAAACATTTTATAAAGATTTGATTCCACTCATTCAAAAGCATCATGCCCAATTTGTCATCGACACGACGGGTCAAGCTTTATTGGACACACTGCCTGACCATCCGTTACTCGTCAAACCGAATAACCATGAATTAGCTGCCCTTTTCAACGTTGAATTGAACAGCAAAGCCGATATTGTGACCTATGGCCGCAAATTACTCGACATGGGTGCTCAGCATGTGCTGGTCTCCATGGCTGGTGATGGTGCGATGATGATTACCAAGGATAAAGCTTACTTTGGGACAGCTGCTCCTGGTGAAGTCAAAAACTCAGTTGGCGCTGGGGATTCGATGATTGCCGGTTTCGTTGGGACCTTTGCCAAAACACACGACCCATTGAAGAGTTTCCATATGGGCTGTGCCTGCGGAAGTGCCACAACATTCTCAGAAGACCTGGCCACGCGTGCTAAGATCGATGCCGTTTATCAAACGATTACTGTGACAGAATTTAATTAGGAGGCGCACCAATGAACATTCAAGACTTACTGCTTGAAGACGTCATGATCATGGATCTTAAGGCCACGACCGAAGACGCCGCAATCGATGAAATGGTCGATCGCTACTACGAAAAAGGCGTCATCAACGACAAGAAATTGTACAAAGATGATATCGTCAAACGCGAACAAGAATCCACGACCGGAATCGGTGATGGAATCGCCATGCCCCATGCGCAGGATAAAGCCGTGCAGCGGACGACCGTTTTGTTTGCCAAGAGCAATAAAGGGGTCGATTTCAACGCTTTAGACAAACAACCGGTTTATCTGTTCTTCATGTTTGCCGCTCCGGAAGGGGCTAATAACGCCCATTTGGAAGCCTTAGCTGCCCTCTCCTCTCTGCTGATCAATCCGGATTTGGTGGCCGCATTAAAGACGGCTAAGACACCTGCCGAAGTCAAACAATTATTCGGCGATGCTGAAGCAGCCAAGGAAAAGAAAGATGCTGACGATGCTAAAAAGCAGGCCGCCGCTGCTCAAAAGACCGACAGTGCGGATAAGCCGTTTATCGTGGCTGTTTCTGCCTGCCCAAACGGAATCGCACATACTTATATGGCCGAAGCCGCTTTGCAAAAAGCTGCCGAAGCTGCTGATGTCGATATCAAGGTTGAAACAAATGGTTCCGAAGGGGTCAAGCATAAGCTGACTGCCGACGATATCAAACGAGCCCGTGGTGTCATCGTCACTGCCGATAAAAAAGTGGCCATGGACCGTTTTGATGGCAAACATTTATTGAACCGACCAGTGATCGACGGAATCAATAAACCAGATGAGTTGATCAAGGAAACGCTGGACGATGAAGGACCGATTTATCACGCTAAAGGCGGTGCACCCACTGAAGAAGCGGATGCTGGTCAAAAGAAATCCGCTTGGAGCAACATTTATGCCGAATTGATGAACGGGATTTCCAACATGCTGCCTTTCGTTGTGGGTGGCGGGATCCTCATGGCGATCTCATTCATGGTCGAACAATGGCTCGGCAAAACATCTGGCACTTTCTTATTCCTGAACCAGCTTGGAAATTGGGCCTTCAGTTTTCTGATTCCTGTCTTAGCCGCTTATATTGCGGAGGCGATTGGTGATCGTCCTGCCCTGATGCCTGGGTTCGTCGGCGGGTTCATGGCCAATACAGCTGCCGCCAGTTTTGTGAAGACAACTTCAGTCGCCGGCTTCTTAGGCGGGTTAGCCGCTGGGTTTATCGCCGGTTACGTTACTGTTTGGCTGAAACATGTCTTTCGGAATCTGCCGCATACGCTTGAAGGTCTGAAACCGATGATTTTCTACCCGATTCTCGGTTTACTGCTGACTGGACTCGCCATGTACTTCGTCATCGATCCAGTCTTCGCCGTCGTTAACAGTGCTTTGACACACTTCCTGAACACCATGGGGACTGGGAATGAAGTTCTCTTAGGCGCCATTCTCGGTGGCATGATGTCCGTTGATATGGGCGGTCCCTTCAACAAATCTGCTTATGCCTTTGCAATCGGCGTTTATACTGCCACTGGGAGCGGTAAGTTAATGGCCGCCGTCATGGTCGGTGGGATGATTCCACCACTGGCAACTGCGATTGCAACAACATTTTGGAAAGACAAGTTTACACCGGATGAACAAAAAGCTGGTATTTCTAATTACATTTTAGGGGCCTCCTTCATTACCGAAGGGGCCATCCCGTTCGCCGCTTCTGATCCGCTTCATGTCATTACCTCATGTGTGATCGGTTCCGTCATTGGCGGTGGCCTGTCACAATTCTGGCATGTCAGTGTTCCTGCTCCGCACGGTGGGATTTGGGTCACACTGTTAGCTCAACATCCGATTTACTACCTGTTATCTGTTATCATCGGTGCCGTCATTGCCGGTGTGATCTTAGGCGTTTGGAAACCGAAGAAAGACGTTTCTAAAGCTGCTGCCGATCAAACCGCTGCCGATTCCGATGCTGCTTAATGAATGAATCAAAAAGCCTGATTTCGAATGGATCGAAATCAGGCTTTTTTTAATGTTGTTGTGCCGCCGTCTGGATAAAATCACGATTCAGTCGTTCCAGCTGATATTTGAACAGCCGCTGCGTTTTCGGGTCAAAGTTTTGAATCAAACGGGCAAAATGCGTTTCATCCCGCACAAATTTTTTCACCGCTTGTGCATATTTTTCTCTTCCTGGTTGGGCGGCTACGACCGTCATCTGGGCAATCAGCTCGTAACGGCTCTGCATTTGCCGGTGCGGCCATGCGGCTAAAATCCGATTTAAATCATTCAGATCTAAATCGGATAAGTCTTCGATGCCATTCGCATCGATATCATTTTTCTTGCTCATGTGTGTTTCCTCCGTTCGCTAAACTGAAACTATTTTTGCCATAACTCATTCAAATTCACCAAAAGACGTTTTTTGCCCTTTCCGCAATAATCATCTCCTTGAAATGCTCATTATAAAAGCTTCTCAAATGTTTGACCAATGTGGACAACCGTCTGACTTGAGGTGATCCGAAACGGCAGAAACACCCTAAAGCAGCCTTCAAAGCCTAAAAAAAGACGCTGGCAAAAAATTGTCAGCGTCTTTCTGATTATTTAACCCCTTGCAGGGTCAGTTTAATCGTTTGAGCGACTGTCTTCGAAATGCCTAAAGACTCAATGTCTTCGACAGATGCCTCTTTAATGTGTTTCAAAGATTTATAGTGTTTCAATAACTTAGTCCGTGTCTTCGGACCAACGCCTTTAATGGTATCGAGCCGTGAACTAAGCGAATTCTTGCTGCGCAGCTGCCGGTGGAAAGTAATCGCAAAACGATGGACCTCATCCTGAATCCGCTGCAGCAGATAAAAGCCCTGACTCTTCGGATCGAGATTGATGATATCATCGTGCGGCCCGAACAGCAGATTAGCCGTCTTATGTTTATCGTTTTTGACCATCCCAGCGACCGGAATGTGGAGGTCGAGCTCGTTTTCAAGCACATCCTTGGCAGCATTCATTTCGATCACGCCCCCATCCATCAAGATCAGATCCGGCAGCGGCTTATTTTCCTTCAATAAGCGTGAATAACGGCGTCGAATGACCTCCCGGGTGTTGGCATCTTCATCAGCACTGATGCCGCCCTCAGCGGCCGCCAGCTTGTATTTACGGTAATGCTTCTTGGCCGGCTGCCCATCGATAAAACAGACCATTGCCGAAACGGGATTGGTTCCCTGAATGTGCGAATGGTCAAAAGCTTCGATGACATGGCCGTCTTTGGGCAAACCGAGTGCCTGCATAATTTCTTCTTGGGCACCGACTGTCTGGCGATTGTCTAATTCCAATAAGCGGAACTTGTCTTCCAATTTGATTCGGGCATTCTTCGTTGCTAAATCAAGCAGCGCTTTTTTCTCACCACGCTGCGGAACCCGCACCGGCAAATCAAGCGCATTGCCTAATTCTTTGGCATCGACTTCGGCCGGCACTAAAATTTCTTTCGGTGGAATATGATTTTCATTCTGATAAAATTGACCGATAAAGGTTTCCAATTCTTCCGCCGGTGTATTGACACACGGGAACATTGCCTTTTCCCGTTTCATCAGTCGTGACTGGCGGACAAAGAAGATTTGAATCGAAATCCAGCCTTTATCCATGTAATAAGCAAACAGGTCCCGAGGCGTATTATCCTTCGTAATAATTTTCTGCTTCTCAACCGTCGCTTCGATGTAATGCAGCTGATCCCGAATTTCGGCGGCCCGTTCGAACTGCAGATTGTCAGCGGCCTTCTTCATCTTAGCCGTTAATTCCCGTTTAACGTTGCCGACATTGCCGTTCAAGAAGCTCTTGATTCGTTTAATTTGAGCGTCATATTCCGTCTGCGATACTTCTTTGAAACAGGCCCCTAAACACTGGCCCATATGATAGTACAGGCAGGGACGGCCCTGATAGCCATTGCAGCGCCGCAATGGATACACCTTCTGCAGAAAATGCAGCGTTTCTTGGGCCCCATACACATTCGGATACGGTCCAAAATAATAGCCGCCATCTTTTTTGATCTCACTCGTAATCACCAATCGAGGGTCCCGTTCATTGGTGATTTTAATGTACGGATACCCAGTCCCCTTTTTCAGCTTGATGTTGTAATAAGGCTGATGCTTCTTAATCAAGGTGATTTCAAGCAGGAAAGCTTCCTTATCCGTTGACGTGACGATAATGTCGAGATCCTTAGCATCTTCGACCAAACGGGCCGTTTTCCCTTCATGACTGCTCTTCATATAGGAACGGACCCGGTTCTTGAGGTTTTTGGCCTTGCCGACGTAGATAATTTTGCCGTTTTTATCTTTCCATTCATAACAACCAGGCAGGTCGGGAAGCAAGGTTAATTTATGTTCGATTAAGTCTGATGCCACAAGCACCCGCTCCTTTCTCAGGTTTACTTTGACTGCAAAAAAGAACACCTCTTATCCCCGTGAGATAACAGATGCCAGTCGCAATAAATAACGTTTTTTATCTATTTCTATTGTACTTTTTTTAGCACCGTTTGCAAGGATTGCCTGACAAATTGCTTCTTTTTTGTTAGAATAATTGCAAAAGAAAGGACTGACGAAATTGGGTTTAAAAGTCAACAATGAAAATAAAGAAACCTTAACCGGTTTATTCGATAAATTTGCCAGCCTGCCGGATGACGTCAAAGACGATCTGAAGAAGACTGATCCTAAAAAGCATAAAAACAATCCAGACAAAAAGCAACAATAAAAAAGTCGGCCTGAAAAGGTCGGCTTCTTTATTTACTGTTTATTTTCATGCGCATCTGGATAACGATCTTCCAGTTTTTTGATATTTTGTGCGGCCACTTCATCAAACGGAATATCAGCCCATTCAGCGATTTGCGAAAGATACCATAAGACATCGCCCATTTTCTTGGTAAGTTCATCCGGATCAAGATCGGCACCGTGAAATGTATATTTTTTGATCAAGTCGATCACTTCGCCGCTCTCGCTGGCTAATCCCAAGGCACAGTTAGTCAGCACCTGCTCGTTGCCATATAGCGTCCGATTCGCTAATTTCTGATAGTCATTGAATTCCATTCTTTCCCGCCCCTTTAATTGGTTAATTGTGTGTGTGCATCAATCCAATTCCAAACAGCTTCCTGTCCGAAATTCTTTGGTGCTGAGAAAAAGACAAAATCGTCTTTCTGATTGAACTGCAGCTTCTTTTTAATGCTGCTTTCCTGCTTGTTCCACTTACTGCGTGGGATCTTATCCATCTTGGTCGCAACGACTAATGTCGGTAAATGATAATACTGAACGTATTGATACATTGAAACGTCATCATCCGTTGGTTCATGGCGTCCGTCAACGAGGATGACGACCCCTTTGAGTGTTTTCCGCGTCGTCAGGTACTCTTCGATCATTTCCCCAAATTTAGCCCGATCGGCCTTTGAAACACGGGCATAACCATAACCAGGGACATCGACAAGGTACATTTCATCGTTAATCTGATAAAAATTGAGTGTCTGGGTCTTCCCAGGTGTACTCGACGTCCGAGCATATCGATTCCGATTGATCAGCCGGTTGATCAATGAAGATTTACCCACATTCGAACGTCCGGCTAAGGCGATTTCGGGATAACCATCGCTTGGATACTGTTTGGCGCTGACTGCGCTCATCACTAATTTCACTTGCTGGACTTTCATATTCCGCCATCCTTTTCTTGCTGTCTGCTTCTCAGTGTAGCATAAAATGAAATTTAATTGGCCTATCAAAAAAGCAGAAACACGGGACAAGCCCGATGTTCCTGCTTTATACTGCCCAAAAATTTTTAATTTAACTTATGATGCTTTTTTGTCGGTCAAAACCAATTCTGGTTCGGCCTTGCCGTCAACCGCCGCTTTGGTAACGATCGCTTTGGCCACATCATTGCGGCTCGGTAACGTAAACATCGTATTCATCATGACTTCTTCGATAATAGAACGAAGTCCACGTGCCCCTGTGTTCCGTGCAATGGCTTCATGAGCGATTTCATGGAGGGCATCGTCCGTAAACTCAAGATCGATATTATCGAGCGACAGCAGCTTCTTATACTGCTTGACGAGCGCATTCTTTGGTTCCGTCAAGATGCGGACCAAATCATCTTCATTGAGTTTTTCCAATGCAGCTGTGATTGGAATCCGGCCGATGAATTCAGGAATAATCCCGAATTGCATCAAATCGGCTGGGATGATCTGCTGCATCAAGCTCTTGCTTTCATCAAGCTTCTTGCTGGAATTACCGCCGAAACCGATTGTCTTTTCGCCTAAACGGTTCTTGACGATCGTTTCAATGCCGTCAAAAGCCCCACCAACGATGAACAGGATGTTCGTCGTATCAATCTGGATGAATTCCTGCTGAGGATGTTTGCGTCCGCCTTGCGGTGGCACATTGGCAATCGTCCCTTCCAACATCTTGAGAAGTGCCTGCTGGACCCCTTCGCCAGATACATCACGGGTGATCGATACGTTTTCGCTCTTCTTCGCAATCTTATCGATTTCATCGATATAGATAATCCCTTTTTCAGCCCGTTCAACGTTGTAATCGGCATTCTGCAACAATTTGAGCAGGATGTTTTCAACATCTTCACCAACATAACCAGCTTCGGTCAATGTAGTGGCATCAGCGATTGCAAACGGCACATTGAGGATCTTCGCTAGCGTCTGAGCTAAATAAGTTTTCCCAGAGCCAGTCGGTCCGATCAAAGCAATATTAGACTTTTGCAGTTCAGTGTCGCCTTCTTCGGCAACGGACATCTGATTGACACGCTTATAATGGTTATAGACGGCAACCGAGAGTGCCTTCTTAGCTTCAGTCTGCCCAATGACATACTGGTCAAGCTGTTCTAAGATTTCCTTTGGCTTCGGCACTTCAAGGAGATCCTTGTAAGCATCGTCTTTAAATTCTTCATCAATGATTTCTTTACATAAATCGATACATTCGTTGCAGATGTATACACCTGGTCCGGCAACGATTTTTTTGACCTGATCTTGTGATTTCCCACAGAATGAGCAGTTCACAGGGCCACCAGTTTCCGTACTATCAAACATTGAAATTCAACCCCTTTATGAATGATTCATTCATTTATTTATTTTTGCGCTTAATTGCTAATGTTTTTATCATACCAGATTTAAACCGGCAATGCACGACGGGCTTTTGACTATCATCACCCGTACCTTCAATATACCATACCTGCCGTTAAAGATAAAATAACAAGGGCCCGAAAACAAACAGATGTTTGTTTCGAACCCTTGTTATTTTAAATCCACAAATCCATTAAAAATTACTTTTCAACGGCTGTGTCTGAAACGATGTCGATGGCTTTTTGAACGCCGATATCATGCTTGAGCATATCGTCTGTCAAAGCATTACGAACGGCCTTTTCGTCCATGCTGTAATCAGCAGCCAACTTCTTGATTTCATCATTGATTTCATCTTCAGTTGGGTTGATCTTTTCAGCAGCAACGATTGCTTCGAGTGTCAAGTCAGTCTTAACACGCTTTTCAGCATCATTGGAGAACTGCTTGCGGAGATCGTCTTCGTTTGTACCTGTCAATTGATAGTACATCTTCGGGCTGATTCCTTGGCGTTGCATGTTGCCCAGATATTGATTCAACTGGTTGTTGATTTCGTCTTGGATCATGGCATCTGGAATGTCGCCGATTGTCGCATTTTCAACGGCTTCGTTCAAAGCAGCATCTTCAATGGCAGCATCCGCAGCATCGTTCTTTTGTTTCGTCAAGTCATCCTTGATCTTCTTCTTTAATTCGTCTAAGGTATCGACGTTTTCGTCAACATCCTTGGCAAATTCATCGTCCAGCTTAGGTAATTCCTTTGACTTCACTTCGTGGATTGTAACGGCGAACTTCGCGTCCTTGCCAGCAACATCCTTAGCCTGATAGTCATCTGGGAACTTCACACTGACTTCAACATCATCGCCGGCCTTGTGACCGATCAATTGATCTTCGAAGCCAGGAATGAAGCTGTTAGAACCTAATTCAAGGGAGTAGTTATCAGCTTTACCGCCTTCGAATTCTTTGCCGTCGATTGTACCGACATAGTCGATTGTAACGGTGTCGCCTTTTTCAGCAGCAGAATCCTTCAGAACCAGTTCAGCGTCTTTTTCTTGGTCATCCTTTAATTGCTTGTCAACATCGTCATCGGTAACGGTACGATCTTGCTTCGGCACTTCAAGGTTCTTGTAGTCGCCTAACTTGACTTCAGGCTTAACGGTTACAGTTGCTTTGATGACCCATGGCTTGTCGTCTTCCATGGATTCCACATTCAATTGTGGCTGATCCACTGGTGAAATTTGCGTTTCAGCAACGGCTGCTTCATAAGCATCTGGCAAAGCAATGTTCAGGGCATCTTCGTAAAGAGCACCTTCCCCATATTGTTGGTCGAAAATACGACGCGGAACCTTACCTTTACGGAAACCTGGTACACTGATGTTTTTACGAACACGTTTGAACGCTTCATCTAAACTTGATTTGATTGTATCTGTATCAATTTCGAAGGTTAATTCGCCATCATTGGCGCCCTTCTTTTCCCATTTTGCGGACATATAATTCCCTCCGGATCCTATATAAATTTCAGTCTTACATACCTTACTAGCATAAACTATTTTCACGATAAAGTAAATGCAAATCACTGGTTTTACAAGACTTTTCAGGCCATTTTCAGCCTGATTGCAGTTCACTTTGCCCATGAACTCATTTTAAGGCAAAAAAAACACGCGATTTGCATCGCGTGTTTTCAGAAATTGACAAATTAGTCTAAGATTTCAGTAACGACACCGGCACCAACCGTACGTCCACCTTCGCGGACAGTAAACTTAGTTCCTTTTTCGATCGCAACTGGCTTGATCAAGTCAACTTCGAAAGTAACGTTATCACCAGGCATAACCATTTCTACGCCATCTGGTAATTCGATAACACCAGTAACATCAGTTGTATGGAAATAGAACTGAGGACGGTAGTTTGAGAAGAACGGTGTATGACGGCCGCCTTCTTCTTTAGTCATAACGTAAACTTCACCCTTGAACTTGTTGTGAGTTTGGATAGAACCAGGAGCAGCCAAAACTTGGCCACGTTCAACTTGGTCATGGTTAATCCCACGAAGTAAGATACCAACGTTATCGCCGGCTTCACCAAGATCCAATGTCTTACGGAACATTTCCAAACCAGTAACAGTTGACTTCAAAACTTCTGGCTGTAAGCCGACGATTTCAACTTCATCACCAAGCTTGATTGTCCCACGGTCGATACGACCAGATGCAACAGTCCCACGGCCAGTAATTGTGAAGACATCTTCAACAGGCATCAAGAAAGGCTTGTCAGTATCACGAACTGGTGTTGGAATGTATTCATCAATGATGTCCAAAAGATCAAGAACAACTTGTTCTTGTTCTGGGTCGCCTTGGAGAGCCTTCAAAGCTGAACCACGGACAACTGGAATATCATCACCCGGATAATCGTATTCGGATAATAATTCACGAACTTCCATTTCAACTAAGTCGATCAATTCGTCATCATCAACTAAATCAGTCTTGTTTAAGAAGACAACGATGTAGTTAACACCGACCTGACGAGCTAACAGGATATGTTCACGTGTCTGTGGCATTGGGCCATCAGTTGCGGCAACAACTAAGATGGCACCATCCATTTGAGCGGCACCGGTGATCATATTCTTAACATAATCAGCATGTCCTGGCGCATCGATATGTGCGTAATGACGCTTTTCTGTTTCATATTCAACATGGGCAGTGTTGATAGTGATACCACGTTCCTTTTCTTCTGGTGCGGCATCGATATCAGCATAATCTTCTTCTTTGGCAAGGCCTTTTGCAGCCAATACCTTTGTGATTGCAGCTGTCAGTGTTGTTTTCCCATGGTCAACATGGCCAATAGTACCAATATTTACATGGGGTTTAGTTCTTTCATAATGTTCTTTTTCTGCCATTAATGAGAGCCTCCTGTATGTTTAGGATAACCCCGATCCTATCAGATGGGGTTCCTTTGTTTTTTATTATACTACTCAAAAACCAAAAAAACAAAGCGCTTTTTCAGTAATTCGTAGAATCCTTAACAGATTATACGGGGCAAAATGCCCTTTGTAAATACCTATTTGCAAAAAAGACTGTTTTTTTATTGAATCTGCGGCAGCAGCTTGTTAAAAGCAGTCTGAATCTCGTCCAGCTGAGCCGCAACCGGCAGCAATTGCGGCGGCACCGGTTGATCGGTTGCACGCAGAATGGCCGTTCGGACCCATTGTGCCGGTTTAGTCACGATCCGATCAGCGAAGGGATACAAATAGGCAAACGCAAACTTCATCTTCGTCTGAATGTCCAAATATAAAAACGGATCCTGATCGTTCAGCGACTCCAGTGCATCGTTGACTGCCTGATACGCCGGACCGCCTTCAATTGCCGTTAGTTGTGCTGGTATTACCGTCTTGGTCGACCCATCGTTCCAAATAAAATGGACCGGTGTCTGAATCTGCAGGCGCTGCAGCCCTTCCAGCAAATCGCTGCGCATCAGCAAATTGGCAAATGGGTCGTTAAGCAGGTGTGTCACTGACGCCACATAAGCGTCCAACGGCAGGCGTCGTGCTTCCTCCAGTAACGGCAGTGCCTTTGTTATCGGTTCACCGCCTAGATGATACAGCCGTTTTT
Organism: Lactobacillus selangorensis; assembly: GCF_001437205.1. Taxonomy (GTDB): domain Bacteria; phylum Bacillota; class Bacilli; order Lactobacillales; family Lactobacillaceae; genus Paralactobacillus; species Paralactobacillus selangorensis. Next base: position 376,058 of record NZ_JQAZ01000001.1, read on the forward strand.
GCAAATCCCGAATCTTGTCTGGTTTCAATTGCTGTTCGGCACGTTTGATTTTCTGAAAAGCCATCGTCAGCTGGTCGCCCTGCCAAACGGCTAATGCGAACTGGCGCGCTGTAATCAATTGGCCTGCTTTTAATAATGTCTCCAGATAAAATTCCCGACGGCTTGGGTCCTGCGCATACGCATGCTCGAGTTCTTGGGCCACATCCGCCGCCAACTGCTCCTGCTGATCTAATTGCAAGGCTTCAACGTATAGCTGATTGATTGCTAGATTGTTGTTTTGCGTATAAGCCGCTTCCAAATTGGCAACCGCTTCTTTAGCTTTTCCGGCCGCTAAAGCATTCTTGCCGACCAGCAGCTGCTGATTTTGTGAATATGGAAATTGGATTTTTTCGCCCATAGGCTGCTCCTTTTTAAAAACGAGGATATGACATAAGTCACGTCCTCGTTTTAAATCGAATTTACTTTGACTGTGCTGGTTTTGCAGCCGGTTTCTTAGCAGCTGCTTTTTTCACTGGCTTTTTGGCAGCCGTTTTCTTAGCTGGTGCCTGCTTTGCAGCTGGCACTTCCGTCTTCGTATTTTTATGTGCTTTATGCGCATAACTGCGCTGACGGTTTTGGTTGACCTCCATAATAACTGGTAAAATCACCGGACGTCGTTTTGTCTGTTCATACAAATAGTGGCCCAAATCTTCACGGACATCCTGCTTCAGGTGGCTCCAATCGAATTCTTTGTGATCGAGGTTCTTCTGAACGGTATCGGTCACAATTTGTGTACTTTCGGCCATCAAATCCTTGCTGGTCTTGACATAGACAAACCCACGTGCCGTCACTTTTGGTGTAGTGACAATCGACTTGGTCTTGCGGTTGATCGTAATGACGGCGATGAAGATTCCGTCTTCAGAAAGCAATTTGCGATCCCGCAACACGATATTGCCGATGTCGCCGACCCCGATACCATCAATCATCGTATTCCCAGCATCAACTTGGCCGGAAACATGCATCTTGCCATGATCATAACTGACCACATCACCAATCCCCGTAATGAAGATATTCTGATACGGCATCCCGACTTCATGGGCAATGTCAGCGTGCGCCGCCAGCAAACGGTATTCGCCTTGTACTGGCAGCAGGTATTCTGGATGCAGCAAATTGAGCATCAGCTGTAGATCATTCTTGCCGGCATGACCAGAAGCATGCAAATCATCACTGATTGACTTTACTTCGCCGCCAGCACGGTAAATCATATCTTTGGTTTCCGCAACCACCGTATCCATCGCATGGGACGGAGTCGTCGTGATAAAGACTAAATCGCCTTGATTGATTCGAACCGTACTGTGACGGTTAACAGCCATCTTCTGCAACGCTTTGATTGGTTCACCCATCTTGCCGGTTTCCAGCACAACGGTTTTTTCCGGATCCAATTGTTTGATGTCTTTAATCGGTACAATAATATCATCGTCCGGCAGCTTCAAAGAACCTTGTTTCAAAGCGGTCCGCACGATCCGTTCCAAATCGCGGCCGGTCAAAACGACCTTGCGACCTGTTTTTGCCGCCGCATCAATGACCTGCTGGACCCGCATGATGTTGGAAGCAACGGAAGCAACAATAATCCGACCTTCATGATATTCAAAGGCTTCTAAGATATAGTTGTAAATGTCCCGTTCGCTGGCATCTTCATACGGCGATTCAGCATTGGCGGAATCACTGAGCAACGCTAAGACACCCTCTGAGCCGATTTCGGTCAAACGGGCATAATTCGTCTGGTACATCGGCACAGCCGATTGATCAAACTTGAAGTCGCCGGTATAGACCACATCGCCCTCATCGGTCTTGATCACGATCCCCATCGAGCCCGGAATCGAATGAGTTGTCTTGAAAAATGAAACGGTGGCTTGATCGAAATCGATCGCCGTGTTCTCATCAACGACATGGAAATCCTTGAATTTCTTGGCTTTGGGTTGATTGGCAACGGCCAGTTTGGCCAGATCGATCGTCAAATCCGAACCGAAAACAGGCACATCATGCTTTTCAACAAAATATGGAAGTGCCCCGATTGCATCGGCATGACCATGGGTCAGAAAAATCCCGACCACTTTATCAATATTTTCTTCTAAGTATGAGAAATCCGGGATGACAACATCGATCCCCAACAATTCATTTTCAGGGTATTTCAACCCGCAATCTAACACAAAAATTTCATCGTCCACTTGGACAGCATACATATTCTTGCCGTTTTCACGGACACCGCCCAGTGCGATTATTTTAATTTTACTCATGCCTTCACCTCTTTAAAGTTTTACTTGTTGATTCAAAGTTTGTAATAATTGTTGTTCCGAAAAAGCTGGTTTCCTGAGCGGCAGCCGGCATGGCCCAGATTCAGGCTGTAAAACCTTTGTCGCCGCATGCCACCCAACACGCTGGCATTCATCAAACAATGTCGTTAAAGCTCGTTGTGCAGCTAGCGCATCCGGCCATTCATGGTCATGGACTAGTCGTGCGATTCGCTGCAAAGCTGAACCGTATAATTGTCCGGCCGGCGTGACAATGCCGTCAGCACCGCTGATCAAGGCTTGTGCGAAATGTTGCGGAACACTTGTTGCAACTGCACATGGTGTTTCTTTGGTGCCGGCAATCAAGGCATCCAATTGCTGGACATCATCCGTCACAATGCCCTGTACTTGCGGCAATAGTGCCAGCGATAATAACTGCTGGACCGATAAGTGCGGCACGGTTCGGGACTGATTCAAGATTACAATCGGCAGTTCACTATGATCCGCAAACACCCGCAGATAAGCAGCTGCTCCGTCCGCATGAATGCCAGGCGCAGCCGGTACGGACACAAATAAGGCACTGACATGGTTAATGTGCGCATACTGTTGTGCAAAGGCCAACGCTGTCTGCAGATCCGTCTGTGGAACAGCGACCCATAATGAAGTTCCCTGCGGCAAACAGGAATTGACCTTTTCAGTCACCAGCAACCGTTCTGCGCTCGACAAAAACTGTTCTGCACCAGCACCAACGACGATTGTACTGGACCCCGTTGCCGCCAATTCGGTCACGAATGCCGGAATTGCCTGGAGATTCAGCTGACCGTCAGCCGTCATCGGCGTCGTCAGAACCGTTTTGAGGACACTCATTTCTCGTTCCATCTTAAGAACCCTCTTTTTCAATTTTCGAAGCACTTCAAAATTGCGAACCCGTTTAATTACTTAAGACACATTTTACCATAATTCAGGCTGCAAAAAAACTCTTGCCCATGAATGGCCGTCAATTGCAGGGCACAAAAAAACGACCGCCCGTTGAGGCGATCGTTTGAAGTCGTGATTAACGACGTAAACCAAGTGCTTGGATTAAGGCTTGGTAACGTTGAACATCTTTGTTACGTAAGTAGCGTAACAAGTTACGACGATGACCAATCTTCTTCATTTGACCAACATATGAATGATGATCTTTCTTGTTTGCACGTAAATGTTCGTTTAAAGCGTTGATATCAGCTGTTAAAACGGCGATTTGTACTTCTGGTGAACCTGTGTCGCCTTCGTGGCGTGCAAATTTTTTGATAATGTCGTTCTTTTCTGTTTGTGAAATTGCCATGTGAATTTCCACCTTTCTGAATTTAAGCCTAACACTGGGCAAAACGTCGGTGAGTCGTTAAACAAAGCATTAGGTTGCTTTTAACACGTCTTCTACTTTACGCGAAAACCACCTAAATGGCAAGTTCTTTTTACTTATAGCGATAAAGTTTGCGAGAATCGTTGCATTGTCGCCTCTTTCTTTGCTATAATATCATTTGTTGAAACTCAAAATCTGTCATCAAGATAGTGAAACTAACTCGTGGAGGTGAAACTCGATGCCACAAATCAAATCAGCTATGAAACGTGTTAAGACTCAGGAAAAAGCTGGCGTTCGCAACGCCGCTGAATTAAGCACATTACGTACTGCATTGAAGAAGTTCAAAACTGCTCAAGCAAACGGTAGCGATGATACAGAAGCCTTATATAAGGAAGCTGTTCGTTCCGTTGATATGGCAAAATCAAAAGGCATTATCAAGGCTAACAAAGCTGCCCGTGATAAGTCACGTTTAAGCAAATTAATGGCCAAGTAAGCGGCCGCTAAAAAAAGGACTCGGAATTTTCCGAGTCCTTTTTTATGCTGCAGCGAATTTGAGCACAAACAGCTCAAAGGCCAAATTTTTATCCATTTGGCCGGACTTCATCTGCACTTCTGTCTCCTCTAGTCCGAGATAACCGGCTTTCAGTGTCCTGCGTGAAAATCGTTTTGCCTGCTGCAGCGCCAGTTTGATCCGATATGGATGCACTTTTAAGGTGCTCGCCAAATTCCCCTGCGAATACCCTTTTTCGCTTAAGATTTTAACTTGCAGCAATAATCGAAACTGTGAGAGCACAATGGCATTGAGTCCGATTGGTTCCTCTTTTTGCAGCAAAAGCTCTCGGTATATTTCAAGGGCTTGGGCCGTCTGTTTCGAAAGCACCGCATCGACGAGATGAAAAACATTATCCTCCAAGCTTTGGGCGACCAGCTGATCGACTGCCGCCGCATCAATCTGCTTGCTCTGAGCAGCATACGTCTCCAATTTAGTCACTTCATTCATCATCTGGGTCAGATTGCCATCCGTTCGTTCCGATAACAGTCGCAGTGCATCCGGTGCAATTCGAAATCCGTCCTGTTCGATCCGCTGCTGCACAAAGCGAGTACTTTCCCGTTCATTTAGACGACTGACATCGATCAAAGTCGCCTTTTTTTTGAGCTGCTTAACGACCTTCTTGCGGGCATCCAATTTTTCATAAGGCGCAAAGAAGACAAGTATGGTCGATTGCTGCGGCTCGGTGACATACTGCAAAACCCCATCAAGATCATGGGTAATTTTATTTTTAACCGTTTCACCAGTCAGAAAATACGGATTTTCAATGAAGACGACCCGCCGCTCCCCCAAAAAAGGGGCCGAAATTGCATCGTTCAACGCAACCGCCACCGGTGTCGTTGTCATATCATATTCGCCGAAATTCATTGTCATTTCGTCCGGACTCAATAACTTTTTAAAGGCCAGCTTCGTCTGCTGGATCAAATAGTCTTCTTGACCCAAAATGACATACATTGGGTCGGTTTTTCCTTGTTGCAGCTGTTTGACAAGTTGTGCTAATTTCATGCTGGCGGCTCCTTTTTCAAATAATAAGTAAAGTGGGATCGGTATCCATCATACCACGTAATCATCCCCCGTTGGGCAGTCGTTTCAAACGGAATGCCCAAGGTGTGATAAGTGGCAAGAACATCCGGATGTGGATGCCCATAGCGATTCTTGCGTCCAACTGAGATCAAAATCTTTTCTGGATGCCATTTTTTCAATGCTGCGGGATCGCTGGCTGTATGACTGCCATGGTGCCCCGCCTTTAAATAATCGACGGCAAACGGCTGTTGTAATAGTTTTTGTTCACCGTCGCGGTCCAAATCACCGGTCAGTAACCACCGCTTCGTCCCCATTTGGAAGTGAACCACCACCGAATCTTCATTGGTCCCTAAACCGGGGCGGCTGGGTGCTAAAATATCGAATTTTTGACCGGCATAACGCAATTGACTACCGGCCAAAACGGGATGCAGCTGCACACGATCCAAAAATGGTGCCATCTTGCGCTGAAACTGCGGATTCTGTTCCAATCCCTGTCCATAGACCACTTCTCGAACTGGGAAGCGTTTCAATAACACGGCTAAATCGCCGATGTGGTCCGCATCCTGATGCGATAAAATAACGGCATCCAGCGAACGGATTCCTTCCTTTTTCAAATACGGCAGCGTGATGGTCTCGACACGATTTGAGGCTGTCCGTTCCTGCCATTTTTCCTGCTGAAAACTAAGCTTGCCGCCGGTGTCGATCAGGACTGCACCGCGTTTAAACGGCATTTCAATCAGAATGCTGTCGCCCTGGCCGATATCAAAGAAAACCACTTTGCCAAATGGCAGCCAGCGAATGCTGATCAATGCAATGAAATAATAGCAGCCAAGCCGCACCCAAGCATGTCGTCGTCGCTTTTGATTAAACTGCTGATTCAAATGCAAAGTTGCCCCTAGCAGCAATAAAACAAGCCACACTTCTGGCTGGCCAAACACAAAATTGAATTGCGGAACTTGTGCCAGCCATGACAATTGCTGCATTAAAACAGTGAAAAACCATTCAATTAGCTGGCTGAGACTCGGCAAAATCGGGAAAACAGCGGCTCCGATCAATGTCAGCGGTACGATCAGATGCACAAAAAGCGGTGCGGCCACCAGATTCAGCAGCAAGGTCAATAAATGCCACTCCGACCGCATCAACAGGCAAATCGGCAGATTCAGCGCTGTTAGGAACCATAAACGCTGCCATTCCGACCTGTGTGTGCAGTAAATCAGTCCGCCAGCCATTAGATAACTGAGCACGCCTCCAAAGCTGAACAATAAATAGGGATTCAAAAACAGTTCACCGATCAAAACGATGCTGAATCGGTCCAGACGAGCCGTGCGAATTTGCAGGCATTGGCATAAAAGACCAAACCAGCTGAATAATACCGCCCGCCTTAAGCCAGTTCCAGCTCCGGCCAATACACAGCCCACTGGCAAAAGAACAAGCAAGGCCGTGCGACACCATTCACGCGGAATCTTCAGAACAGTCGTTATCCCATATAATCCTGCAATCAAGCTGTAAACATGTAAACCGGATAGACTGAACAAATGAATGATTCCCAATTGGCCGAGCTCCTGCTGATACTCACGATCACTCTCCGAACGATCGCCTAATAGCAACTGGCGGGCATGGTCCGCCAAACGGGGCGGCAATTGCCGGCAATAATGTTGCACAGCGGCCCGCAGCCAATGAATGCCATCGCCCAATTGATAGGGCAGGTTGGTTTGTCTGTCGATCGTCTCAGCCTGCAGTTGGTAAAAAATATGTTGCTGCTGACCTTGATAACGAGCATAATCAAATTCTCCCTCATTGGTGGCCGGTTGCAGCCGTTCGTAGGTTCCAGTGACCATCCACCGCTGTTTGCGGTAGATCTGCTGATACGCCTGTTTTTCTGCTGGCGAACGCAGCCGGTAAATCCCCTGCACCCTGATATTTTCTGCTGTCCGACCGGTCATAAAAACCAAGTCGCCGCTTGTCCGCACCTGATCGGGCTGAACAGTCAGTGTAGTGGCCGTTGGTCGCGGCGGAGATTGTTGTAAGGCTTGTGCCTGCCAGCAGCGGAGCGCAAATAGACTCCCCAAAATGGCGGCGGCCGTCAATACGCTTTTCTGTTGCATCTTCAGCATTCGAAACAACCATAGAACTCCGCAAACAGCTGCGTACCACCATTTTTCAGCCAGTAGTCCGTAAGCAACCAGCACACAGGTGATGGCTGGAAAAAACCACAAGTTACGTTTCATACCGTAATGTGATCCTTCAGACTTTCAAACGTTTTAGCACCGATTCCAGAAACCTTTTGCAGATCTTCGATTGTTGCAAATGAACCTTGCTCCTCACGATAAGCAACAATTTGTTCCGCTTTTTTGGGGCCGATGCCATTCAGTTGCTGCAAAGCCGACGCATCCGCCTGGTTCAAATTCACTTTGGTCCCACTGCCATCACTCGCTGAATCTGCAGCTGTGCCCGTTGTGGCAGTTGCGACGGCTGTATCAGTCGTGCCAGCCGTCGGTGAAGCGGCCTGAACGGCTTCTCCTTTTTGTGGGATATAGATATAATCCTGATCGGTCAATTTCTGTGCACCGTTCATCTGGGTCGTATCCGCATTTTCCAAATAACCGCCTGCTTCAGTCACCACATCGAACAAACGTGAATTGGCGGTAATTTGATAGATACCTGGTTTTGCAACGGCCCCTTTGAGTTCAACAAACCCATGTGTGATTCGTTTTACTTCCTGGCTGCTGGACACTGCGGCTTTTTCTGCAGAAGGTGTTTCAACTTGCGAGCTCGTCATCGCTGTCTGATTTTTGTTCTGCAGCTGCTGCCGGTGCTGCGACTGCCAACCCCATAAGATGACACCGGCTAAAAGAACGATCACGCCGACATACCAATATTGCCGTATTTTTTGCACAATCTCCTGTCGTTCCATTTTTGATCACCTCATCTTACGATTACGCAAAAAAATCCGTTACGTTTTCTTCGTAACGGATTTTTTTCATTATTTTGTTTGATGTGTTTGTAAATACTTGATCACGTCCTTAAAATTGCGGACGGGCACGACCTTCATTTGCGAATGCAATTTCCGAACCGTCTTTTTAGCAGTCACATAATTATTCACATAGGTCGGATCGAGCTTTTTGATGGCCTTTGTAGCCGGTTCATCCGGTGCAAAGAAAACTTTTGCCCCTTCTCGATTGGCTGCAACGACCTTCTTATCGATGCCGCCGATCTGACCGACCGAACCATCTTCAGCAATTGTCCCTGTTCCAGCAATGTTCTGTCCATTGCGCAAAGCGGCTTGATTCGTCAGCTGGCTGTAAATCTGCAGGGTAAACATCATCCCAGCGGACGGACCGCCGATACTGCCGGCATTGACCTTGACCGGAATCTTTGTTTTGACCGTTGTATGATCGGTCAGCGTGATTCCTAACCCAGCCCGTTTGGTGCCTGGCAATTGAATCAATTTACGGGTCGCCTGATGGGTGTGGCCCGCACGTAAATACGTAATCGTCACTTTTGTGCCCAGCTTTTTGCCTTTGACATAGTCGATAAAAGCCTGTGAACTTTTAAAGGCATGCCCATCAATCTTGGTAATCGTATCACCGACTTTTAAAACCGTTTTGAAATTAGACTGGTCCATGATTGTCCAGACATACACGCCTAAGTATTTCTTCGTATAGGCCTTGTGTGCCGCTTTATAAGCCACCACAATCGCATTGTTTTCGGACGACTTCATATAGTAATCTTGCAGCTGATTGTACTGGCTATTATTCTCGTTGCCCATCAGTTCCTGCTGGCTGGTCACATCGTCATAGGGCTTGAAATGGGCAATAGCGAGCATCAATGGTGTGGCCGGTCCTTGAACACCAACAGTTGTCAGCATATAGCTCCCTTTCGCATGGTCGCGTTTGTGATTCACTTGTACATATTGATTTAAGGGTTCAGCCGTTCCGGGTTCTTCAATATACTGGCTGGTCCGGTAAAAGAGGAGCCACAACAGCACTAGAATACCGGCAAACCACAGGAAGAAGCGGCCGGGATGGCGAAAGATGAACCACTTTTTATTTTTATTCATCTGCTCAGTCCTTTGTGGAATATCGTTGCTGCAGCGCCGTTGCGACGACCGGCGGCACCAGACCGCTCACATCGCCGCCAAACGAAGCCACTTCTTTGACCATACTCGATGAAATGAAAACATACTCAGCAGATGCCGGCAGAAAAATCGTTTCAATCTTGGCATCCTGCGTTTTATTCATCTGGGCGATGGCAATTTCATATTCGAAATCATGCACATCACGGAGCCCCCGCAGCAAAAACTGTGCGCCTAATTTTTCAGCGAGATGGATTGTCAGGACTTCCGGTTCAGCCAGAACCCGAATATTGGGCAGCTGCGCCGTTGCTGCTTTGATCATTGCGACCCGTTCATCCCCCGAAAATAATGGCTTCTTGGCCGTATTCGTCATGACAGCAATAATGATTTCATCGAACAGAGCACTAGCTCGTTCAACCGTTTCTAAATGACCATTCGTAAAGGGGTCGAAACTGCCTGGAAATAATGCAATCCGTTTTGTCATGCCTGCTGTCCTCCTTGATATTGAAAAATGGCCACTTCCGTGATGCCATAAGTTTGCTGCTTCAGAATCCGATAATCAGTTAGCTCTGGGTAGCTGACGGTGGTATCCGTTTCAGCCAAAATGACTGCGTCAGGCTTCAGAAGTTGTAATTCGACAAAGCGCTGCAATAATTTTTCAATCTGCTGCTTTTTATAGGGCGGATCTAACAGAATTAAATCAAACTGTTCCTGCTCATCGGCAAAGTGATGCAATGCCTTTTTGGCATCCATCTTCAGCAGCGTAAATTTCTCCGGCTGTTTGGTAACCGCAATGTTTTTTTGAATCGTCTGATAAGCGGCGTACTGGCGATCGACCAGTGTCGCATGATCCATGCCCCGTGAAACAGCCTCAATACCTAAGGCGCCCGTTCCAGCGTACAAGTCAAGCACATTGCCGCCCTTCAAATACGGCCGCAAAATATTAAACATGGTTTCTTTGACCTTATCAAGGGTCGGACGCGTCTTCATGCCAGGCACCGCCTGAAGACGCCGGCCGCCGTATTCGCCGCTAATGATTCGCATCAGCATCGTCCTCCTCATGATCAAGCTGCCGGATCAGGCGGTCTTCTTCATCGTCCTCGATCTCGCCTTTTTTCTGCAGCCCTGAATGCTGGTCGATTCGAGCCGTAAAGTTCATATTGATCTCCGGACGGTGCGATTTAGCAACTCGTTTGACAAAGTGCAGCTTCTCTAATTGCGCCATAATCGCATCAATCTCATCCTGGTCGACATATAAATAAACATATTTCATTTTTTTAGAGACATAATCAATCATCCCATAACGCCGTAATTGTTTGATCTGTTTCATGGAATAGACCCAGACTACGATTCCTTGGCGTGATGTCATTTTAAACATGGGCTTCTTCCTCCTTCTTTAATTGGACCGGCTTAGGAGTCCGCTGTTCCCGTTTTTCATCGGCAGCAACATCAAAAACCAGCCCTAGGGCAATGGCGAGCATCAGCATACTCGACCCCCCATAACTGATAAACGGCAGCGTCACCCCGGTAATCGGCAAAATGCCAGACATCCCGCCAACATTGAACAGAGTCTGAACGAACAACCAGGCAGCCACACCATAGCAAATTAAGGAACGATAGGCGCTCTTCGCCCGAATCCCGATCAGCATAATCCGGAAAATCAAGAAAAAGAGCAGCGCTAAAATAATCAAGGCACCGACTAATCCTAATTCTTCAGTGGTAATCGAGAGGATAAAATCAGTATATGGTTCCGGCAAATAGCCTCGTTTCTGAATACTATTGCCGAGTCCGACACCGAACCAGCTCCCATTATTGATTGCATAATAAGAATTGACCAGCTGGGCGCCCCCCTTGTTCTCCAATTGGAACGGATGCAAAAAGGACATCAAACGACTGAATTTATAACTGCTGGTCAAAAAACTCGGTTTCAGTTTAATGACGGCAAACACTAAACCGATGATGATGCCGATCGTTCCAAACAGCGTCGTGACACTATACCGCACCGAAATACCGCTACTGATCCAGACAATCAGCACAATAAAGGCCAAGATGGCCATCCCGCCTAAATCAGGCTGGATAAGGACCATTGCCAGCATGAGCGCAATGCACACCAGCTGCTTGCGGGTCGCCTTCACATACCCCCAAAACTTGAGCTGGGAATATTCATGACCATGCTTGGCGAGCACATGTGCCAGATACAGGATCAGCGTCAGTTTGGCAATTTCCACCGGTTGCACGTTGAAACCACCCAGCGCGATCCAGCCAGTCGCCCCATTGACGGCCGAACTCGGATGAACATATTTTAAAACGACTAAGTAAAATAGCAAAATGTAGGTAATCAGCATCAACAATCCGATCATCGCCGAATCATTGATCTGCTTCCATCCAATTGACAGCATCACTGCAATCAAGAGAAAGCTTAAGGTGACATATAACATTTGCTTATTCAAATAAAGCTGCGGACTTTGATTGTTCATCATCAATTGATCGGCACTCGCCGAATAAACCATGACGACCCCGACGCCACACAGAATCAAGTAAGGGATCAATAGGAAATAATCCAAATAGCGGAGACGGGCCATAAATCGTTTGCGCATCGCACCGGTCCGTTTCTTCCGCTTGTTTTCTTTCTTGGTTGCCAACTTGCTTCTCCACCTCTTCTATTCACACAGTACAATGCCATTATTATAGCATAGCCGACCGCAAAGCGTGATTTGACATTGACAGCTTAAGAAAAGTTTCACGTCGCTGAACAAAAAAATAGTCCTGCGAGAATATTTTCTCCCAGAACTATCCGTTTAAAACTTATTTGTCTTTGTTAGCAGCGATCTTTTTACGCTTAGCAGCCTTTTGACGTTCGCCAGTGTTCAAAATCTTCTTGCGCAGACGAATGCTTTCAGGTGTCACTTCACAGTATTCATCATCGTTCAAGAATTCGATTGATTCTTCAAGCGTCAAATGCTTAGGTGTCTTGATAGCGGCAGCATGATCCTTCCCAGCAGCACGTGTGTTGGTCAGGTTCTTCCCCTTCGTTGCATTAACAGCAATATCCGCTTCACGGCTGTTTTCGCCGACAATCATGCCTTCATAAACTTCGGTCGTTGGGTCGATGAATAAAGTCCCACGTTCCTCAATCGACTGCAAACTGTAAGTGGTTGCAGCCCCATTGTTGATTGAAACTAAGGCACCATTACGACGGCCAGGTTCCCAGTTTTTGATAACTGGCAGGTACTTTTCGAAGGTATGGTTCATAATGCCGTAACCACCCGTCATGGTCATGAATTCAGTTGAATAACCGATCAAACCACGAGAAGGTGCTAAGAAGGTCAAACGAGTCTGCCCATTGTCAGTCGTTTCCATGTTCTGCATTTCGCCCTTACGCTTAGACATGCTATCGATTACAGAACCAGTGTATTCACTAGGTGTATCGATCTGAACAGATTCAAACGGTTCGCAAGTTTCGCCATCGATATCACGATAGATAACCTGCGGACGGGATAATTGCAGTTCGTAACCTTCACGGCGCATTTCTTCGACCAAGATGGACAAATGTAATTCACCACGACCAGAAACAGTCCAAGCACCGGCAGTATCTGTGTCTTCCACACGTAAGGACACATCAGTGTGCAGCTGTGCCTTTAAACGATCTTCCAACTTGCGGGCAGTCACGAATTTTCCTTCACGACCGGCAAATGGCGAATCATTGGCAACAAATTGCATCTGCAAAGTTGGTTCATCGATTCGTAAGATCGGCAAAGCATCCGGATGATCAACTGGTGTCACCGTTTCCCCAACGAAGATATCTTCCATCCCTGAAACAGCGATGATATCGCCGGCCTTAGCTTCTTGGACTTCGACCCGCTTCAATCCGATAAACCCGAAAATCTTCGTGACACGGAAGTTCTTCTTCGAACCATCCAACTTCAAAACAGAAACGTTGTCCCCAATTTTGATCTTGCCACGGAAGACACGGCCAATCCCGATTCGGCCAACATAATCGTTATAATCAAGCATCGCAACTTGGAATTGTAACGGTTCGTCGCTGTTATCGATTGGTGCCGGAATCGTCTTCAAAATGGTATCAAAAACAGGCTTCATGGTGTGTTCCTGCTTAGCAGGATCAGAATCATAGCTGGAAGTCCCGTTAACAGCAGATGTGTAAACGATTGGGAATTCAAGCTGATCATCGTCAGCGCCTAATTCAATAAAGAGTTCGAGAACTTCGTCGACAACTTCTTCCGGACGGGCACCGGGACGATCGATCTTGTTGATCACCACAACAGGTGTCAAATGCTGTTCCAAAGCTTTCTTCAAAACAAACCGTGTTTGCGGCATTGTTCCTTCAAAGGCATCGACAACTAAAAGGACCCCATCAACCATCTTCATGATTCGTTCCACTTCACCACCGAAATCGGCATGTCCTGGTGTATCGACGATGTTGATCTGATGACCGTCGTAATGAACGGCCGTATTCTTGGAAAGAATCGTGATCCCACGTTCCTTTTCAATCGGATTTGTATCCATGGCACGATCCTGTAATTCTGTATGTTGATTCAAGGTATCGGATTGCTTCAGCATTTCATTGACCAATGTTGTTTTACCATGATCGACATGGGCAATGATCGCAACGTTTCGGATATCTTCACGTGTTTTCAAGTTTATTTGCGCTCCCTCTCAATAAATGAACGATTTTTAATCATTTGATTACGTAATAGTATACAATCAACTATTTTAGCACACCTTGCAAGAAATTGGGATAACTTTTTTGCACTTTTCAGAAAAATTGTCAATCCGCCGTGTGTGTCTGCAGATCCAGCACTTCTTGGAAGACGGTAGGTGTGGCGACCATGACTGGCTGTTTGGCCAGCATATCGACTGGTTGGCCATCGATTTGGCCGACTTTTAAGCCTAAAGTTTCGGCTAAGACCCGTCCAGCGGCAAAATCCCAAGGGGCCAGCTGCGATACATAACCGACTTCTCGACCGGTGATGAGCCGTGTAAATTCGATCCCGGCACTCCCGATGATTCGGGCACCTGAACTGTGTTTCAGCACCGCTGCCATCTGATAACCATTCGCCGCCAGCATGGGCCCGTTCATTCCGAACAAGCCGTCTTTCAAATGCAGATCGGCGGGACGACTAAGCTGGTGCATATTTTCAAACACACCTAGTTCAGGACCGCCCCAATACATCTGATCAGCCATGACATCATAGATCGCACCGACAAGCGGCTGTCCGTCTTCGTAAACACCGATCATTGTCGCAAAATCATTATGCTGTTTGACAAAATTCAAGGTGCCATCGATCGGATCAACGAAAAAGACTAGGCCCTTCAGATCGGTCACTTGATCGCCGAAACCTTCTTCACCGACAATATGAGCATCTGGATACGCCTTGCGAATCTGGGCCACTAAAAATTGCTCGTTGCTTTTGTCCAAGTTGGTCACTAAATCATTGGGTCCCGATTTCGTGGTCACTTGCAACGGCAAGTTGATTTGCTGCCGGATTGCTGCTGCTCCTTGCGACAGCCAAATCCGCACATCAAGCATCAGACGTTTGACATTCGTTTGCTGCATTATTTTTCCCCCACTTTCAAATGCACGCGCCCCTTTGAGTCAGCTCGGGCCGCCTTGACAGCTTGATACGTTGAATAATCCGAAACGGTTTCAAAATCACGGTCCAGCTGCCGTTCCTCCATTTTACTGGGGACGACTTTTTTAAACGCTCGATAAGCCGTTAAAATTGCCTGGGCGGTTGCGCCGCCCTCATACGCCTTTTCAACAGTGTTGTAAAAATGGATCACGGTTGTCATCTCTGCCGTCGTCCATTCTAAGTTAAGCGGATACTGATAATTTTCCTGCATCCTGAATCCTCCTTAAGCCACGATATCCTGCCGTCTGAAAATCCACAGACTGAGCAGATAAAAAAACGTGCTGTACACTAAAATTGCCCCCACCATTTGCGGGTAGCTCAGGTCCCAAGGGTCTAAATGGACCCCAGCACCGATAAATTGAAACTTCGACCGTAAATTGAACAAGTTGAAGGGCAGCCATTTTAGCCAATACCAGTGCGGACGCTCCATCAGCATCAGGAAAAACGAATTGACAAGGGTATTCATGAATAAGGTCCCGAGTCCGACCGCAATCGCAATTCCTTCCGAATGAATCGCCACCGAAATGAAAAAGGTCACAGCCCCGTATAAGCAATCCATGATCCAATTACTGACGGCAATCCCAATGGCCACCTCCAGCACCGTTAAATGGTGCGGAAATCCCAATGCCGTTCGTAACGGCGATTGAAACCCAAGTACCAAGCTGCCAACCAGCCAGCTGGAAAGAATGGCCATTGCATTAACAACAAATGCATAGCCTAAACAAGCTGCAAACTTGGCATTTAAAATACCTAACCGTGAATGGGCCTGCGTCAATAGACTGTTGATCGTGCCATAGGAAAATTCTTCAGCGACACTCGCTGCCATTACCACAACTACAAACAAGGAGACTAAGCTGGGCAATAATCCTGATCCAAGCGTCTGCAGTAGATCATTTGCTTCAACTCGCGGCGCATGTGCTTCATGAGCTGCCAGACGGCCGACCAGCGCCACAACTAAAATAATGAGCGGTTCGATGACAAGCATCAGCCAGGTTGATTTCTTGGCAAACATTTTGCACCATTCATTTTTTAACAACCGCACAAGGCAGCCGCTTCCTTCCATTATGTTGCCTTTATTCTACCACCTTTGCACTAAAAAAACGCCCCACACAAAGGGGACGTTTTTACGCCAAGGCCCATAAATGCGGATCGGCATCTTGATCAGCCTGCGGTTGCGCAAAGTAACTGGGGGCTGGGGTCTTTCGATGGACAAAATCAAGTGTTTTGCCGCCTTGAATAATACTTTCTTTTAATGCCTTTAATTTTTGAACGTGGGCCTGAAAATGCTGGCGTGCCACTGCGACTGCCAATGGATTGTCAGTCGTTGTTTGCTGCTGGTGAACCGGCAGCTGACCACCTAAAATGAGATTCATGACCAAGAAAATCATTAACATCGCTGTCAGATGCGATAAATTAGTGAGTGTCAGTAACACTGCCAAGCCTAACAACCCTTTGCGGATTTCAGTCAGTGCTAAAACACGCTGCAACAGCTCTAAAATGGTCGGCACTGTTTGTGCCGGTCGCAAAGGCACCTGAACACTGGTCACTAAACGTGCTGCCTGAACCATTTGTCCAGTTGCTAAAGTCTGCCATTGTGAATCAGTTTGATAGGCCATGGGAACAGGCGCTGTTTCGCCTTGACTCAAGATAACGGTGTCGCCCGCTACCAGCTCGCGAGCTGGTAATGCTTGTGCCAAGCCATGTCGAATGACCAAATAAGTCTGATCTGCCAACAGATTAACCCGCTGACGAGCTGTCTGGGCAGTGTGCCATAACTGAAAGGTAATTCCAATTAAAAGCATTGCTGCTAAACTAACCAGGCCCAAGCCAAGCCAGTTACGCCCAAACAATAAACTAATGATTAAAAATAAACTGGCACCGAACAGCCGCCCATGGTTCATTTGATGTGAACGGGGTACGGCCAATGTCACAGTGCGCTGGCGCCGAGTGCGGATTTCCTTTGCGGTCAGTCCGCTGCGCCGATTCCGGATCACAGGTCCGGATTGCTGCTGCCCCATCTGGCGTGGACCAAACAGGACACGGGATTGTAATTGTGTGAACATCCGTTTTCCTCCTGAAATTATCTGAGGAAGATGTCATTTCACAAACTGCTGAATGCGGCGGGGAAAATGACAAGCTTCCTCTGTCCTATATTATCGTTGCTACTACCACCAGACGTTGTTGACTGTTTCATTTTACCCACCACACTTTTCTGTCTCTGAATTTAAAGCAATAAAAAATCCCCCATGATTGGAGGACGCACTAAACAGACCAAATGACCCGTGCGCGTTCCAATCGTTTAGTTTTAGCACTATATGACGTAGAATGAAATTCAGCTACGTTAGAAAAAGCCTTTGTAGGCAATTTCAGTTCACTCAATTGGCATCTCTCGATGTTTCTGAGTAGCAGCTTATGTTCATATAGGAGCCTCACCTAACGGAACAGCTTTATTAGACAATTTTATTTTAACAGATCGGACACGCCAGGGCAACCAATGAAACGCTTTTTATTTTTAAAATAGATATGCTAAAATGAAATGGAATTCAATAGGAGGTCGAACAACGTGATTTTAATGAAAGATATGGTCCGTGATGATAAGGATTCCAAAAAAGTACTTCGTTCGACGGCAAAACAGGTTTCTTTTCCTTTATCTGAAGAAGACCAGAAATTAGCCGCAGCGATGATGAAATATCTCGAAGACAGCCAAGATCCAAAAATTGCCGAAAAACATCAGCTCCGTGCCGGTGTCGGTCTGGCCGCACCCCAAGTCGGTGTGTCCGAAATGATGGCGGCTGTTCTCGTGCCTGGTGAAGACGGCGATGCCAAGCCGATCTTCAAAGAAGTGATCGTCAATCCGAAGATCCGCAGCTACTCGGTCCAAAATGCTGCCATCGCTGAAGGTGAAGGTTGTCTCTCTGTTTTCCGGGATGTGCCTGGGTATGTGATCCGCCACGAAAAAATCACCTTCACTTACCAAGACCTCGACGGCAACGAACACAAAGTTCGTTTAAAGGGCTATCCGGCCATTGTCTGCCAGCATGAAATCGATCATTTGAATGGTATTCTATTCTATGACCACATCAACAAGCAGAAGCCGTTTGAAATGCCGGACGACACAACCGTCATCGAATAAAACCAACGCATTAAAAAAGGGGCATCCAAACTGGATGCCCCTTTTGTGTGTACTCATTAAAGGAAAGAAATTTTCAATTGATTTGGTAACGGATTATTTTTTGTCCTTGCCGTAACGAACTTGATCGCCTTTTTCACCAATATCATGGTAAAAATCTTTGCCATGAGTGGCTGCGGTCTTGTCGCCGCCTTTTTTACCGTTTTCTTGGTAAAATTTCTTGTCGTGTGTGGCTGCGGTCTTGTCGCCGCCTTGTTTCCCGATTTTTTGATAGAAATCTTTGCCACGCTCTTCGCTGGCAGTCTTTTCGCCGCCTTTGCGACTGTTCTCACGACGTACTTCTTCATTTTCTTTAGCCATTTTAAATACCCCCCGTATCTAAAAATAAAACCTTCAAAAATAAATTCTCATTGACAGAGCAGCGGACAAATTAAAGTTTGCTGTTTACTTCTCGTGACGCTCTTCAGCGGTTTTGTCGCCGCCTTTTTTACCATTTTCTTGGTAAAATTGTTTATCGTGTGTCGCAGCGGTCTTTTCACCGCCTTCTTTACCGATTTTCTGGTAAAAATCTTTGCCATGAGTAGCTGCGGTTTTTTCACCGCCTTCATGGCCGGTCTGACGCCGACGTTCTTCACTTTCTTTTGCCATTGCTAACACCTTCTTTTTCTCCGATCTTCACAAAAGCTTTATCCGCCCCTGTCAACGATTCAAGTGTATGCCCGCCGTGATTTTTTGTCTTAAAAAGAGCTCACAAAAAGGAAAACTTTTCGTGAGCTCTTTTCTTGCTTTTTGAACTAGGACTTATTTGACGCTGGTTTCAAAATGTCATCTTTCAAATCTAGGCGCCGCATATCTTGAACATAATCGATCGTCGGCTGATTGGTCATAAAAGCCACATCAAAATGAAATTGGTCATCCAAGTACCAACCATCCGAAACGATAAACGGCTTATACTTCTGATTGGAAGAATCAATGTGGGCTTTCTGCGCATTTTGATTAAGCAGTTTTTCCAATGCATGCATTATTTCGACGGCGGATACTTTGGCCGATGTGACCTGAGCCTGATATTCGAACACCATCACACCCCGTCCCCAAATATCTTCAACGGGATTGGACAGCAATGTCTGCGGCTGGGCCCAATGCGGATACTGCTGCACAAGCTCGGGAAAGCTTTCGTGGACGACCTGGTCAGTCAGTTTTTCACTGTGTGCCTTTAAAATTTTCAAAGCACGGTTACGACGGAGGCGCCGGACCGCAAACCACAAGATGAGCCCCAGCACCACAAGACATAGGATAATTCCGATAATGATCGTCATGAATGATTCCTCCCCTGAAATGGATTCCCTGTTCATAGTATAATCGTTTCGGACCTTTTGGGCGAACTTCATCTCTGCCTTTCTATACATTGCTTACCGGATATGCTAAAATAATGATTAAATGTTGGATTTTCAACCAATTGAACGGTAAAAAATTATTTTAAAAAGGAGATCGATGCTTTTATGATCTACAAAGTACTTTATCAAAAAGATCAAATTCGCAATCCGCGTCGTGAAACGACACAAACACTCTATTTGGAAGCCCCGAATGCTGTTACAGCACGGGCCCTTGTTGAAGACAATACCCCCTATAATATTGAATTGATTCAAGAACTCACTGGCAATTTTCTCGACTACGAAAAGAAGAGCCCGGACTTTAAATTAACGGAGTTCTAATTTTATGAAAAAATTGAATATCAAAAATAACGAAACGGCCGTTTTTGCTATAGGGGGACTAAATGAAATCGGGAAGAACATGTACGGCGTGCAATTCCAAGACGAGATCGTCATCATCGATTGCGGAATTAAATTCCCAGAAGACGATCTGCTCGGAATCGATTACGTCATTTCCGATTACCAATACTTAGTCCAAAATCGGTCCAAGATCAAAGCACTCGTGATCACTCATGGGCACGAAGATCATATCGGTGGGATTCCGTTCTTCTTGCAACAGGTCCCTGAATGCCCGATCTACGCTGGTCCATTAGCAATGGCTTTGATCAAAGGAAAACTGGAAGAACATGGCCAGCTCAAGACAACCGAACTCCACGAAATCAATGAGGATTCCGTCATCAAGTTCCGTAAGATGAGCGTTTCGTTCTTCAGAACGACTCATTCGATTCCAGATACATTAGGGATTGCCGTTCACACGCCACAAGGTGTCGTCGTTGAAACTGGGGATTATAAGTTCGACTTGACTCCAGTCGGTGACCAGCCGGCGCCTAACTTGCAGCGGATGGCAAAACTCGGTGCTGAAGGTGTCCTGCTGTTGATGTCGGATAGTACCAATGCCGAAATTCCGACCTTTACCAAGTCTGAACGATTTGTCGGTCAATCACTGCGTCATATTTTCTCAGGGATTGATGGTCGCATTATCTTTGCAACCTTTGCCTCCAACATTTCCCGAATCGCTCAGGCATCAGCAACTGCAATCGCCAATGGCCGTAAAATTGCTGTCTTCGGACGCAGTATGGAAACAGCCATCGTCAACGGCCGTGAACTCGGCTACCTCGACATTCCTGATGATGTGTTAGTCGACGCCAACGAAATCAATCATCTGCCGGCCAACCAAGTCATGATCTTATGTACCGGTTCGCAAGGTGAACCAATGGCGGCCTTAAGCCGAATCGCAAACGGTACCCACCGTCAGATTTCAATTCAACCTGGCGATACCGTTATCTTCTCCAGCAACCCGATTCCTGGCAACACAATCAGTGTCAACCATGTTATCAACGAGCTTGAAGAAGCCGGTGCCAACGTCATTCATGGTAAGGTCAACAATGTCCACACTTCCGGTCATGGCGGCCAGGAAGAACAAAAGCTGATGCTGCGTTTGATGAAGCCGAAGTTCTTCATGCCAATCCATGGGGAATACCGGATGCTGCGGATTCACACTAAGTTAGCACAGCAATGCGATGTGCCGGCGGAAAACTGCTTTATCATGGAAAACGGCGATGTCCTCGCCCTCACCTCTGATTCAGCACGGATGGCCGGCCATTTCAGTGCCGGTGATGTTTATGTCGATGGAAACGGTGTCGGTGACATCGGTAACGTCGTTCTCCGTGACCGGCGGGTCCTCTCTGAAGAAGGGCTCGTCGTTGTGGTGGCGACAATCGATATGAAGTCGCAACGGGTCTTGGCTGGCCCGGACATTCTCTCACGTGGCTTTGTCTACATGCGGGAATCAGGCGAATTGATCAACCAAGCGCAAAAACGCGTCTTCCATATCATTCGCAATACCTTTAACAATAACAAAAAACCAACCGAACAAATGTTGCGGGATGCGATTATCGACGGTCTGCAAGAATTCTTATTCGACAAGACTGAACGTCA
Source organism: Lactobacillus selangorensis (assembly GCF_001437205.1). Taxonomy (GTDB): domain Bacteria; phylum Bacillota; class Bacilli; order Lactobacillales; family Lactobacillaceae; genus Paralactobacillus; species Paralactobacillus selangorensis. The sequence goes on from NZ_JQAZ01000001.1 coordinate 397,467, forward strand.
TCCAATGATTCTGCCAATGTTTATCATGGTTTAAAACCATTTAAGTGAATAAAAATAGGATGTGACTGCTGTCACATCCTATTTTTTTACATAAAACTGCGTGGTGTTACGGTTCCCATTCCAATCATCGGATCAATTTCACCGCTCGCAACTTTCGCCACGGTCAGCCGATAATCGTCTTCATCCTCATGGAGTTCCAGTGTTGTTGCTGTCGTGGCCGTTGTGTCATCATCAGATGCAACCGGTATTTCTGAAGGAGCCACTGCTGCCTCTGCGGTCGAACGCAATTGCCGGGCCGCCTGATGCGGCATCGTCTGCGATTGTTCAAAAACTTGTTTTAAACGTTCTTTGAGCGTCGTCTTGCGATTGGCCGATTGTTCCTTAACAGCCGTCTCAAACGCCTCACGCTCGCCAATCAGAATCAGAAATTGTTTGGCTCGTGTGACCGCCGTATACAGTAGATTCCGCTTCAGCATCCGGTGTTCTTGGTGAACTAGCGGCAGGATTACCATTTGAAATTCGCTTCCCTGTGCCTTATGGATTGAAGTGCAATAAGCAAGTGTGATTTTATACCAGTCGGAACGCTTATAAGTCACTTCGTTGCCTTCGAACGCAATCGTCAGTTCATCAGATTTATGCTTGCTTTTTTTAGCTTCCGTAATTCCGACAATTTGTCCAATCTCGCCGTTGAACACATTCACATCCGGACTGTTGACCAGATGCAGGACTTTATCCCCAATTCGGTAGACTCCATTTTGGGTCTTCACTTCTTTGGTACGTTCATTTTTGCGGGGATTCATAATTTCCTGAATCATCGGATTCAACCGGTCGATTCCAGCCGCCCCCCGATACATCGGTGCTAGTACCTGAATGTCGCTGGTTTCAAACCCCTTCTGCTTAGCATGTGTGACCACTTGATCGATCACATCTGGCACCTGATAGGCATTGCAGGCAATAAAACTGCGGTCACTCTGGTTGGTAAAGAAATTGGCCGGCACTTGCCCTGTGTTGATGTCATGGGCCAATTCGATGATCGATGAATCATCGTTCTGCCGATAAATCTGATTCAGCTCAATCTCAGGCAGAATCTGTGCCGCCAGCAAATCGGAAAAGACTTGGCCTGGTCCAACTGATGGCAACTGATCTTTATCCCCCACTAAAACGACTTGCATGTCACTTGGAATCGCTCTAACCAGCGAACGGAACAAATAGGTGTCGACCATCGACATTTCATCGATAATCAGCAAGCCGCCTTCGAGTTCTTTAGTCGGCGTATCTGGGTCATTCTCACGTCCCGTCAGTCCTAACAAACGATGGATCGTGCTCGCCGGCAAGCCAGTCGTTTCGGTCATCCGTTTGGCTGCCCGTCCCGTTGGTGCCGCCAGCAGAATCGGGAACGTTTCTTCTTTGTACTCATTGATATCAAGCGACAAATGGTGCAATTGCGCAAATAACGCCACTAAGCCGTTAATCACGGTTGTTTTTCCTGTCCCAGGTCCACCGGTCAGTAAGAAGACATGGTGCTGCAGAGCGGCTTTAATGGCCTGTTTCTGCGAATCATCATACGTAATCTTGAGCCTTTTTTCGACGTGCTTCAATTCCGTTTCAAAATGCTTTAAAGAAGCAGCCTGTTTGTCGGCATATTCTTTCTCGATTCGATATAATTCCTGAGCAATCTGCCACTCTGCATTAAACAGACTGCGGGGATAGATTCGATCGTCTTCGCTCATAATCTTGCCGTCATGAGCCAGTGCTAATATCTGGTCGGCGACCTTTTGCGGCGCGACCGGTGTCCGCCGAGTCTGCTGGAGCAGATTCAGTGCCCCATTCAGTAACGGTTCGGCCGCCGTATACGTATCGCCTTCCTGCTGGGTCAATTGATTCAATTCCTCCAGCAAAGCGCCTCGTAGCCTGATATCGGCATCGTCAGCGATTCCGATTTTTTCGGCAATCTGATCAGCTCGTTTAAATCCGACCCCATCAATATCGAGGATCAGCTGATAAGGATTTTCACGGAGGACACGCAAGGTATCTTCCTGATAATGCTGATAGATGGCATAAGCGAGCGTACTCCCGAACCCATAATCATTGAGTCCGATAATGATCTGTTCCATCCCGTTATTTTCAGTCAGAACGTCAACCAATGTCTTGCGCTTTTTGGCATTGATGCCTAACGGAACCAGTACACTCGGATCGGCAATGATCTTATCAATCGCATCGCCGCCTAGTGCCGTAACGATTTTCTCAGCCGTCATTTTGCCGATTCCCGTAAATTGTTCACCAGATAAATAGGCGACTAGACCAGACTTAGTGGTAGGCTGATCAGATTGATAATTAGTGGCTTGGAATTGGGGCCCGTACTTTGGATGGGTTTTAATGTCGCCAAAAAAAGTATAGCTACCCTCTTCTTTGATGGTCCCGAAGCTGCCGGTTACCGTGATTTCGTCTTCATTCCACTTGATGTCGGTTTTATCGATTTTGACCAGCAGTACCTTATATAAAGTCGTGTCATTCTGGAAAAAAATCCGTTCGACTTGACCGGTGATAAAATGCTGCTCTTCATTATTCATCCTGATGATCATCCTTTGTCGCATCCAAGAAACGTTCAATATCCGTCAGCTGCTGTTTCTGCTGTTTGAAATAATCGGGCGCTTGTTTCTGAACGAAATTAAAGTATTTTTCAGCTGGTTGGCGCTGGGCAAACTGCGTTAATCCATACTGAAAATTAGCCTGCACGTTTTCGGGCGCCTGGTCGAGCACGTTGCGATAATATTGGGCAGCTTCCGCAAAATTACCCATGCTCATCCAAATCGCACCGCATAACTGATTGGCATCAATAGCCGTCGGGTCAGCCTGCTGTGCCGTTAACGCAAATGCCAGCGCCAGCTGATACTGTTTCTGCCGGAAATAAATTTCGCCCAGCATGTACTGGGCATCCGCCATCTGTTCGTTTTGAACCAGCTCCTGGAAGATTGGAATTGCTTTTGTGTAGTCTTGCGCCACATAATACAGTGTTCCCAGATTATAGCGCAGTGACGCATCGTTGGGAAAAACACTTAGCGCCCGCTGCAGCAGTTCTTCTGCCTGCGGAAAATCTTTCAGGGCCGTTAAATAAGTTGACAATTGTAAATAAGCTGGCAGATCATGCTCATTGTGCTGCAAATAAGCCGCCAATTGTTTAACGGCCTCTTCACGCTCGCCCTTGTCCCATAACTGCTGAAATTGATTGGTCTTGGTCATTGCAAACTTCCTTTAACTTTCAAAAATCTAAATTGTATCGCTCGGCATTAATTTCCGGTGCAGATACGAAGTTTCGTTCCAGCGAATCAGCTGGAACGTCTTGCCGTCATCGTTGGTTTCCAAAACAGTGACGCTCGAATTCGTCAAGCCGCCGTCTTTGCGGAGGTCTTTGATTGGTGTCCCCAGCAGATGCTGGATTTCAGCCGCCAAGGCTGCCCCATGGCTGACTAAAATCAGATTTTCAGTCCCGGTTTGATCAGTGTGCACAATTTTTTCAATCGTCGGCGTCATCCGGTCAATCAGCTGCTGAAAAGTTTCCCCATGAATTTTTTCCGGATGATAATCAGCCGGTGCATGCCGAAATGCATGGAGTTCTTCCGGATACTTTGCTTCCACGTCCGTAAAGCGCATGCCTTCCATCGCTCCCAGATCAAACTCACGCAGCCCTTTGGCAATCGTCACCGGCACATCTTGTTTCAAATCTTTGGCCAGGGTTTCGGCCGTATCGACGGCGCGTGGCAAGGGACTCGTATAGATGTGGGCAAATTTGGTGCCATCCAAATATTTAGCGAGCTGGCCGATTTCAGCATAACTTTCCGGCAGCAGCGGCGAGTCGCCGTGTGCGCCTTGATAGCGGCCCTCTAAATTCCATTGTGTTTTGCCATGGCGTACAAAAAATAATTTTGTCATTTTCATTTACCTTCTCTTATTCTGAGACACATTCTTTGTCCTTATTATCCCTAAACACGAGCCGTTTTTCAAGTTGCGCGCCAATTAAAAAAGGACGCCGGCTAAAATCAGCTGACGTCCCCCAAAAAGAGTTTTTCAGAAATTATTTAAACGTATTGTAAGGCCTTGACCTGTGAGTTCTTGTAGGCTGCATCGATTGTACCGCCGCCTAAGCACTCCTCGCCGTCATAGAGAACAACAGCCTGACCTGGTGTAATCGCACGAACCGGCTCGTCAAAGACGATGTTGGCCTTGCCATCATCCAATAAATGAACGGTAACCCCAATATCCGCCTGACGATAGCGGAACTTCGCTGTTGCATGGAAGTCCGTCCCATGGGTATTCGGTGCTAACCAGCTCATGCCGGATGCGTCCAAACGATCGGAATATAACAAATCGTTATGGAAACCTTGACCGACATACAAGATATTCTTGCTGAGGTCCTTGCCGACCACGAACCATGGCTCGTTCGAAGTCCCGTTGCCGCCGATGCCAAGTCCAGACCGCTGGCCGATTGTATAGTACATCAAACCATCATGCTGACCCTTGATCTCGCCGTCAACCGTCATCATCTTGCCAGGCTGGGCCGGTAAGTACTCGCCTAAGAACTGCTTGAAGTTGCGTTCGCCAATGAAGCAGACCCCAGTAGAATCCTTCTTGTGCGCCGTTGCCAAACCAGCCTCTTCGGCAATCTTACGGACCTCCGGCTTCTGCATCCCACCGATTGGGAACATTGCCTTCTGCAGCTGCCACTGTGAAAGTGAGCTCAAGAAATAAGTCTGATCCTTATTTTTGTCCGCACCACGCAGCAAATGAGCAACCCCATCCTGGTCGTAACGAAGCTGAGCATAATGACCCATCGCAATGTAATCGGCATCCAAATCCATCGCATAGTCCAAGAAAGCCTTGAACTTGATTTCCTTGTTGCAGATCACATCAGGATTTGGTGTCCGGCCGGCCTTGTACTCGTCCAAAAAGTAGGTAAACACACGGTCCCAGTACTCTTTTTCGAAGTTGACGGAGTAATACGGAATGCCGATCTTAGCGGCAACCTTAGCTACATCCTCATAATCCTCCGTTGCGGTACAAACACCGTTATCATCGGTATCGTCCCAGTTCTTCATGAAGACCCCCACAACATCGTAACCTTGCTGCTTGAGCAAAAGTGCCGTGACAGAACTGTCAACGCCACCGCTCATCCCAACCACGACGCGTGTCTGTGAATTGTCCTTCACATCAATCACCATCATTTCAAATAGATTCTGTATTCTACGATTTGAAGGTCGTGAATTCCAGTAATTCCCATTATAACAATAAAGCCGCAAAAAGAAAAGCTTTCTAAAAGTAAGTGTTTTAGATAAATAAAAAGACGTCTTCAAATTGTCTTTGAAAACGTCTGATGGTCCTATTTAACGGCGAGTACCTTCCGTTCGATCAAGTTATCGATGAAGTATTGATACTGTTCCACTTGGTCGGGATTTTTGCCTTTGAAGATGTTGATGGCTTGCAAACCATTCGGATCAGTAATCGACATCCGGAATTTCTTCAAATCTTTGTCGATCGTGATCTTCAGTTTGATTCCGTTTTGATACGGCGAACTCGGATCGAGCGACCGCACTACTTGAAAGTTGCCGGTTTTCGTCGGTGTGAACCCAACATCACGTAACGTATACTTTTTGATTTCAGGACTTAATTGATAAGCCTTGTCATCGCCCTGAACCGTTGCTGTTGTTGTCATTGGCATAATTAAACTGTCTCCTTTTCACGTTGCTGCTTGGCTTGAATCCGTTGAACAATCTTCGTCAAAGCAGCTACGAACTGATCAATATCGTCAGACGTTGTGTACGTTCCAAAACTGATTCGGATACTTTCTTTGATGCGCGGACTGTCCTGACCATACATGGCAATCAATACGTGTGAGGGCTCCAAATCACCGGCTGTGCAGGCCGAACCGCCTGAAATGGCAAACCCAGCCAAATCAAGGTTCATCTGCAGAACATACGTTGAAATGCCCTTGATCCAGAGGTTAAAGACATGGCCAAGCGTATCTGGTGCTAAACTGCCGTTGACTTCGAAATCGATCCCATTGGCACGGAGTCCGTCAACAATCTGGCGTTTGAAACCGGCAAAGCGATCTCGTTCGGCTGCTTTTTTTTCAGGCGTCAATAAGGTCACTGCTTTTGCAAAACCAGCGATCTCAGGAATATTTTCAGTCCCAGCCCGCCGCTTCTTTTCTTGTTCGCCCCCACGGATGAAGGAATCAAGATAAAGACCGTCACGAACGTATAAAATGCCGATGCCTTTGGGCCCATTGATCTTATGCGCTGACGCCGATAAGAAATCAATGTGATCCTTTTGAACGTCAATTTCGAGTTCTCCAAACGCTTGGGTCGCATCGGTCAGGAACCACGCCTGATGGTCCTTCAGAATTTCACCGATTTCATGGATCGGCATATGGCTGCCGACTTCGTTATTCCCCATCATGATTGCAACCAAAATAGTCTCGTCATCAAGTGCTTCCTGAAAATCATCGAGTGAGATCAGTCCATTTTCATCGACCGGCAGGTACGTAACCCGAAACCCCTGCGTTTCCAAGTATTCGAGCGGCTTCATGACCGAATGATGTTCGATTGCTGTCGTAATAATGTGTTTGCCTAGTGATTGCCGCTTTTTAGCCGTCTGCATAATAACAGTGTTATTGCTTTCAGTCGCGCCACTGGTAAAGATAATCTCGTCATCCTTTTTGGCATGGATATTCTGTGCCAAAGTGTGCCGTGATTCATCTAGGACACGGTGGGCCTGCTGACCAAAATAATGTGTGCTCGACGCATTGCCGAAATCGTTCTGCATCTGGTCCGTCATGGTCGCAATGACTTCAGGTGCCATGGGCGTCGTCGCTGCGTTATCCAAATAAATATGCTTCACAATAGTCGCCCCATTCTTTCACAAAAAGTTGTGCATTAAGTTTAGCACAAAAAGTAAGTAAAACCAAACACGCTTTTATTCGTGGTCGGCTTGTTTCAAGAAGGCTAAAACCATTGCGGCCGATTTCTTGCCAGCTTCAACGACAAAGTCATCGAAGTTGACTTCGGCATCGGCATCGCCCACATCACTCATGGCCCGAATGACAACGAACGGCACTTTAAACTGTGTCGCGACTTGACCGATCGCCGCCCCTTCCATTTCACTGGCTAAAGCCTGCGGATAACACTTCAAAATTTTCTGTGATTCAGCAGCGCCGGCAATAAATTGATCACCGCTAACAATCAGACCAACATGGGCCGGCAGACCGACTTCTTTAGCAGCAGCGGCAATTTCAGCCACAAAATGCGGATCGGCTGTGAAGATCTGCGGCTGCCCCGGCAATTGTCCTGGCAAATAGCCAGACCCCGTCACATCCACATCATGATAGCCGACCCCATCAGAGATAACGACATCGCCGATATGAAGCCCTTGGCCAATCCCGCCAGCACTCCCAGTGTTGATGACGACATCAAGATCCCAGCGGTCAAGCATGATCGCCGTGGTCATCGCTGCCTGCACTTTGCCGATTCCAGATTGAACTAAAGTCACTTCTTGTTTGCCGATCTGACCTTGATGAAACGTGTTGCCAGCGACTTCAGTCACTTGGTCAGAATCGAGTTTTGTCAAAAGCGTGCGAATTTCTTCTTCCATCGCACAAATAATACCAATTTTCATGTTGGAAACCCCTTTTTTACTTATTCCCTCTTATTCTATAGAAAGAACAGCACTAAGTAAACCAGCACAATCAGTAAAATGACGATTAAAATGGCCCAATTGAGGCGTTTTTTCAGACGTGCAATCTTTTCATCACGCGTCAGTGCAAATTGATTCTGGTCGGATTGTTTTGGATGCTGCTCCGGATGACGCTTGGCCTTCTTCTGCTGAGCCCTGAATTCGGCTCGGCTTGAAGCTTCGGATTGTGGTTCGTCGTTCATATTGTCAGTCCTTTCACACAACTTACTCAAATGATAAAACAAAATGCGATGACTTGAAAGCAACTTTTGCAACTTCGGCCACAAGCGGGGGGTAAAAATCAATCTTTGGACTGATGCTCGTTGCCCTATGAAATATGCTAAAATAAGGACACTTACGAGTATGAAATAGGAGTGAATTCAATGACTTTAAAAAGAGCACGTTTTATCACGTGGCTGACCTTTTTCGGGACAGCTTTTCTGTTACTCATTTTAAAAACGAATTGGGCCGTCGCAATTTTTCTCGGTCTGATGGTCGCACTCTGGGAACGCCGCCGTCTGCGTGGCCGGCTCTCTGAACGACCTGACCAAGCCGCTCCCGAAGCGCCTAAAAAGGCGTCGCCAGCAATGTTGGCCCATTATCGCGAGAGTGGTTTGTCGGAGGATGATATTACCCTCTTCCGTTCGACAATGGCAACTGCTGAAAAACAGATCGACCAGCTGCAGCGCAACATGGATGCAAACGCCAAACTGCACACGATCGACCTTAATCAGCATACTTTGCGTGTCGCACAAGCCATCTTCAAAGAACTTGTGGCACATCCACAGCGTCTGAATTTGGCTAGCGAATTTTTGTACAAGCATCTGCCATCCTTAGTCGATCTGAGCGGCAAGTATCTCAAGATCAGTCAGTATGAAGTCAAGAACGACGATACTTATGCCGTTCTCGATCAAGCGGCGACTGTGATCAATGCATTAAGCCAACAGCTTCAGGAAGACTATACTGAACTGATGAAGGGCGATTTGAAGGAAGCCGATGACGATATTTCCGTTGCCAAAGATTCCCTCTCCGATACCGAAAAGGAAGCCCTGAAGATGAGCGACGCTATGAGTGCCGTCAATCGCAGTTATGCGAAACAAAAGGAGGCTCATCACGATGACAAATAATGAAGAGAACCATTCCACTTTTACATCCGGTGCTTCACTCGATGACTTGCTGAGTGATCCGATCAGCGCTCCGCAAGCACCAATCGCCAGTCAGGCTCCAGCTACCACTGAGGCAGCTGCCAGTCCGACTGCCGTTTTTGACAAATTACCCGACGATGAAAAAGCAACCGCTGAAAAAATGGCGGCTCAGATTGATACAGATGACCAGTCCAGTGTCATGAACTTCGGCCAGTCGGCGCAAACAAAATTAGGCAAATTTTCACAGGGAATGCTGGATCAGGTCCAAAGCCAGGATACCGGTGCAATCGGTGATTCCTTAACCGATTTGATGTACCGGCTCAATGAAGCCAAACCGGAAGACCTGCGGGCCGAAGACAAAAACGTGTTTAAACGGATGTTCGGCAAAGTCAAACGGTCTGTTTATGAAATCACCGCTAAGTATCAGAAGATCGGCGCCCAGATTGATGGGATCGCCACCAAACTGGGGAAGGAAAAAGACGGCCTGCTCCATGACAACGAAATGCTCGACCAGCTGTACGTTCAAAACAAGACCTTTTTCGATGCCCTCAATATTTACATTGCGGCCGGTCAGCTGAAGATGCAGGAATTGACGACCAAAACGATTCCGGCCGCTCAGCAGAAGGCTCAAACCAGTGGCGATCAAATGGACGTCCAGACTGTCAATGATCTGACTGAATTCCAGAGCCGGCTTGAAAAACGGATTTACGATCTTGAATTGGCTCGTCAGATTACTTTGCAGCAGGCCCCGCAGATTCGTTTGATTCAAAACACAAACGTGGCCCTTGCCGAAAAGATTCAGGCTTCAATCAATACGGCAATTCCCTTGTGGAAGAATCAGGTGGCAATTGCACTGACCTTATTACGGCAAAAAGATGCCGTTACCTCGCAGCGGCAAGTTTCTCAGACGACGAATGATCTGCTGAAGAAGAACAGCGAAATGCTGAAGACTTCAGCCGTTGAAACGGCCAAAGAAAACGAACGCGGTGTCGTCGACATCGAAACCTTGCAAAAAACACAGAGTGATCTGGTCGATACCTTGCAGGAAACTTTGCGAATCCAGCAAGAAGGCCATGAAAAACGTGTCAATGCCGAACAAGAACTCGGCAAAATGGAAAACGAACTCAAGGATCACTTACTCAACTATACCCATGGCAAGTTGGAAGAGCGTTAACACGAATAAAGCCCGTCAGCCGAAAAATCGGTTGACGGGCTTTTTAATTACGCTGATTTCAGGGTCAGTTTGATTGCTTCAGGACCATACTTGCCATCATGGACATCAAATTCAACCCAATCGCCATCTGCCAGTGGCTGCGGTTGGTCGGCAAATGAATCAGCGGTCACGAGCACATCATTCTGCCCATGCACCGCAACAAATCCCAGTCCTTTTTCGGTATCATACCATTTAATGGTGCCACTTTGCATGCCGCTGACCTCCCTTTATACTTTCCCCTCAAAGTATAAAAGATCGGGCCACGAACCGCAAGTAAAGCCGTTAAAAAAAGCAACCACCAGTTTTGGGCTGGCAATTGCTTTTCAAATCTCATTATTTCTTCTTCGGCGCCTCAAAACCTTCAGTCAATGCTTCAGGATAATCAGCTTCGATGATTGCTGCACAGCGGCCACACAACATCGGCAGTTTCGGATCGGCACCAATATCGGTGCGCGTCATCCGGCAGCGTGGGCATACTTCACCTGGTGCATGTGCCACTGAAACGGCTAAATCGCCGAATTGCAGCGCATCAGCAGGAGCAGCGTCCATCGAGTCAGCAATGGTCAGCTTTGAAACGATCAGCAGCTGCATAATATCAGCGTTTAAACTCGTCAACAATGCTTTGACAGGTTCCGTTGGATAGATCGTGACGGCAGCTTCAAGCGACTTACCGATGATCTTCTGATCACGAGCCGTTTCTAATGCCTTCTGCACATCCGTCCGAACATTCATGAAGTCGCTCCAGGCACTCAACAAGTCGTCTTCATCTTCATGATGCTGTACTTCCGGAATATCGGTCAATTGAACGAATTCTTCTGGTTCATCCATGTAGCCCCAGATTTCTTCAGTCGTATGCGGCAAAATCGGTGTCAGCAGTTTCGTCAACGTGATTAAGCAGTCATAGAAGACCGTCTGCATCTTACGCCGGTTCGGATCATTCTTGCTGTCAATGTAAATGACATCCTTGGCAAAATCCAAGTAGAACGATGACAAATCGTTGGTGATGAAGTTGCTGATTGTCTTGTAAACTGTCTGGAAATCATAAGCCTCATAAGCAGCCCGTGCCTTGGCCAAGACTTGGTTCAAACGGACTTCCATGTAACGATCGACTGAATTCAGGTCGGCATACGCATAACCATCCTGTTTCGGATCAAAATCGGAAACATTGGATAACAGATAACGCATGGTATTCCGGATCTTCCGATAGCTTTCGGAAGCCTGACGGAAGGATTCTTGAGTAACCCGAACATCAGCTGAGGTATCGACATTTGCGACCCAAATCCGGATGATTTCGGCCCCCATCTGTTTTTCGATGTCGTTCGGCGAGATTGTGTTGCCCAATGACTTGCTCATCTTGCGGCCCTTGCCGTCCAAAGTGAAACCTTGCGAAACAATCTGCTTGTACGGTGCAATACCGCCAACCGCCACACTGGTGATCAAGCTTGAATTGAACCAGCCACGATACTGGTCGGACCCTTCCAAGTAGAGATCGGCTGGATACGTCAAGTACGGACGAGCAGCCAGGACAGCTTGATGCGACGAGCCAGAATCAAACCAGACATCCATGATATCCTTTTCCTTGGTGAAATGGCCGTTCGGGCTGTGTTCACTGTGGAAGCCGTCTGGCAATAAGTCTTTCGCTTCCCGTTCGAACCAGACATTCGATCCATACTTTGCAAACAAATTAGCCACATGGTCGATTGTTTCTGGTGTGATGATGGCTGTCCCATCTTCCGCATAGAAAATCGGCAGCGGCACACCCCAAGCCCGCTGACGGGAAATCACCCAATCATTACGATCTTTGATCATATTGTACAAACGGGTTTGACCCCAATCTGGTTTGAATTGAACACCGTCAATTGCCTGCAGAATCTGATCACGGAAGGCTTCAACAGAAGCAAACCACTGGGTTGTGGCCCGGTAAATAACCGGTTTTTTGGTCCGCCAATCATGCGGATAACTATGCGTAAAGAAGTCGAGTTTGAGCAATGCGCCGGTCTGCTTCAAGGCATCGGTTACCATTGGATTGGCTTTGTCATAAAACTGGCCCGTAAAACCAGGTGCATCATCGGTCATCAGCCCTTTAGCATCGACAACGGAGAGAATCGGACGATGGTATTTAACGCCGACGTTGTAATCATCTTCCCCATGCCCAGGTGCAATATGGACCAGACCAGTCCCAGTGTCGAGGGTCACGTAATTGCCCAGCATGACCGGAACGACACGATCATAAGCCTTGTTGAATTTGGCTAAGGGATGGCGTGCCGTCAGGTTTTCGAGGTCACGGCCTTTGATCGTCTTGAGGACTTGGACATCCTGCCAGCCGATGTCATTCTTGACTTTATCAAGCAGTTCAGCGGCAACAACATACTTCTGCCCGTCGGCTTCAACCTGAACGTAATCAAACTTCGGGTTGACGGCAATCCCTTCATTGGCTGGAATTGTCCATGGGGTTGTTGTCCAAATGATGAACTTCGTATCGGTATCTAAAAGATCCTTGCCATCGACCACATCGAAGGCCACATAAATTGTGGGCGACTTGATATCGTGATATTCGATTTCGGCTTCAGCCAAAGTCGATTCTGACGATGGGGACCAATAAACAGGTTTCTTCCCTTTGTAGATGTAGCCCTTTTCGGCCATCTTCCCAAAGACACGTACTTCGGCCGCTTCGTATTCAGGCTGGTAAGTGATGTACGGATTGTCCCATTCAGCTGACACGCCTAACCGCATAAAGTCCTTGCGCTGCTTTTCGACTTCTTTCTTGGCAAAGTCGTAGCACAGTTTCCGGAATTCCACGATCGACATCTTTTTACGATTGACGCCTTTTTTGGCCAGCTGCTGTTCGATCGGCAAACCATGTGTATCCCAACCCGGAACATAAGGGGCACGGTAGCCCGTCATCGACTTGTAACGGACAATGATATCCTTGCTGATTTTGTTCATGGCATGGCCCATATGAATGTTCCCATTGGCAAATGGCGGCCCGTCATGGAGCACAAAGGTCGGCTTCCCCTCATTTAATTTCTGACGTTGTTCGTAAACATGATTCTCACGCCATAATTTTTGGCGTTCGACTTCCTTAACTGGCAAGTTGCCACGCATTGGGAATTTCGTTTTGCCCATGTTGAGCGTGTCTTTGATTCGCATCGTCTTCGACTCCTTTTCTAAAATAAATAAAAAAGACCTTATCCGCATAGGACGAGATCTTCGTGGTACCACCTAAATTCAGAAATAAGTTGCCTTATTTCCCTTCGCTAGCCTGATAACGGTCGACTAAAACCGACCAGCCTTACTTGATTCAGGCTGATGACAAAAAAGATGATTTTCTAAGCGGCGTTTCCCCATCAAGCTCTCACCCATCTTGATTCGCTGTTAGTCGTTTCGCTTAAAACTTATTCTTTCGTCTGCTCGGCATCGGAACCGGCTTCAGAAGAAGCGGCCGATGTGTCACTATGAACGCTGTAATCTTCTTGACTGACACCTGCTGGCATCTCGATGGCACTCTCGCTCTTCATCGTTGCGGAAGAAGAAAGAACCGTCTTGCTGTCAGCAGCACTGGCAACAGATGAATCGGCGGACTCAGAACTGCTGCTCTCTGCAGATGAGTTTACAGCAGTTGCTTTGATGTTGTCAACCGCTGCACTAGCAGAATCGGCGATCCCACGATCGATCGAAGCAATCTGAGCACTGATATCCTGCTGCGTCTTGGAATCATCCTGTGCCAGCAATTCATTCCATTCGGGACTCTTGACCACTTCGAGTTGCGATTCAAGCATGACCTGCAGCCGTTGTCTGAAGACACGCGTCTGTTTCTTCAAATCTTCGGTTTCAACGGTAATCTTACGTGCCCGTTCGGAAGCATCTTCCAAAATGTGGTTGGATTTATCCGTGGTGGTATTCAGCAGATCCTGCGCATTCTTCTCAGCCTCGCTACGGATGATTTCAGCTTCCTTAGTCGCATTGGTCTTAACTTTGTCAGCCGCCTCCTGTGCCACCAGAATGGATTGATTCAAAGAATCTTTCAATTCATTGAAGTAAGTGACCTTTTCCTCGCTCGCCTGCAACTTCGTCTTGAGATCCTCATTTTCCTTCAGACTTGCTTCATAGTCCTTGCTGATCTGTTCCAAGAAATCATTCACTTGATCTTGGTCGTAGCCACGCATGCGAACATTAAATTGTTTATTATGAATATCTAATGGTGTTAACGCCATCTCAATTTCCCTCCTTATTTACGAATCACACGTAAGGATAAACGAATTTTGTCCTTGCGCGTTTGGCCTAAGATCGCTTCTAATCGGATCCGGCCGTAACCACGAACTGAAATCACATCCCAATCCGCTACCAAAGCATCAGGACGTTCACAAACGGCCCAATTCAGGCGAACCAAACCTGCTTCAATCATTTGCTTCGTGTGCGAACGTGAAATGTGATACGTGGTGGCTACGACATTATCGAGCCGCAAAGAAGCCACTAATTCGGTTTCCTGGGCCCAATCATCCGTCGGCAGAAGATGATCCTGCAAGGCAACGGGTTCCAAATGAACGGTTACCTTGCCGATCCGCTGTAAATCGACGGCTAAGAAGTCGCTGATCTCAGCTTCCACAAAAAACTGCCAATTTTGACCATCGGAAATAATATCGCCGAAGCGGTCATAATCAATCCCTTGGTTCGTCAGCGTCCCTAAGACCTGACTATGCTGCAGGGTGGCAAATTTTTGCGGATACCGAATTTGGAACAACCGAATTCCATAATCATCTTCCTGCGGATCGAAATAATCTGGCGCTAAAATGCCCCGTCGCCGTTCAGCGTGCGGATAGCCGCCCCAGAGATGCACTTCGATCTCGCCGCCAGTCCCGACCAATTCTTGCAGGATGTAGGCCTGACGCGGATCTAAAAAAGGAGTCAGGATCGGACGGTATTCACCACGTGCCTGCTCAAGCCAATTGCCGACTTGATCGATAAACGCACGTTCTTCCTTGCGGAAATGCTGGTAAACATTCTCATCCATGCTCCTCACTCCTCCTTATTTTATTTAAACCAAACTGAAATAAAGTCGCGCCACTAGATTCCGTAAAATAGTCAGAATGAAAAACGCGATTACCGGTGAAAAGTTGACGCCCCAGAAAGATGGGACCACTCGTTCAATCGGATTCAGAAATGGTTCAACCAGCCGCCGGACCCAGTCGCCAAACTTAGAATGATAAGCGTTTGGAATCCATGTCAGCAGCGTATAAACGACGACTAGGATCATATACAGATAAATGGCCCAGTCGATCACTCGGTACAGCCAATATAAAATCATAAACGGCCTCTTTTCTAGCGAATACTAAATCTGCGAGTGCATCAGGTCGGAAATGTCGCCTCCATCAATTTCGAAATTAGGCGGTGTGCACAGAAAAATCTGTTCGCCGACCCGCTGAATCTCGCCATTGATGGCAAAAACGGTCCCATTGAGAAAATCAACGATTCGTTTTGCCTGTTCGGCACCGATTCGGTCGAAATTAACGATCACGGCCTTATTATCAACCAAATTTTTGCCCACTTCTTCGGCATCCGAATAGATTCGGGGCTCAAAAATAATGATCTTGCTTGATTTGGTGGGTGCTGAATTCATTGAAACGACCTTAGCACGGTTAGTGTTGGTGCTCGTTTGAACGGGTGCTGCCGACTGACGGTGTGCCGGAGCAGGTGCAGAAGTTGCTTCTGTCGTGTCTGCTTCTTCGTAATCGTCGTCGTCATCACTCATCCCAAAAAACTTTCCTAAGCTAAACTTTGCTGCCATCGTACTTCCCCCTCTACAACGCGATCAATTACTTCCGACGATGTTTAAAAAACGGAGGTTCATCATCATTTGAATCATGATCTGTATTTTGATTGTCCCGCTGGAAAATATCGAAATCCTTCTTTTCAGCTGGGTCAAAATGTTCATTATTGTCATTGTGATTATTCTGCTCACGCCGGCTCGGTTCACGCCGCATATCCCAGTTGCCGAATGGATCTTCGCTTTCGGAACGAGTCGTTGCATTGTTGTTCTGGCTAGCAGCATTGTCGTTTTGACTGGCTGCAGAACGTAAATGGCCCGAATCAGACAAACGATTTGGTCCCTTGGCGTTGGCCTGCGGACGCATGCTGGAACGCTTGGCTTCTTCAGCATCATCGATGCCAGTTGCAATAACGGTGACAACGACTTCATCGCCCAGCTTTTCATTGATCGATGTCCCGAAGATGATATTAACGTCATCAGTCGCAGCTTGCGCCACAATATCAGAAGCATCCTGAGCTTCGAATAACGGCAGATCCGGGCCGCCAGTGATATTGAGGAGGACTTGTTTGGCCCCATCGATCGAAACTTCAAGCAACGGCGAAGAAATAGCTTTCTTTGTTGCTTCAACAGTCCGATTTTCGCCGGTTGCGGAACCAATCCCCATCAAAGCAGATCCTTGGTTTTGCATTACTGTTTTGACATCGGCAAAATCCAAGTTGACATAACCAGGGGCGGTGATCAGATCGGAAATCCCTTGCACCCCTTGTCGAAGCACATTATCAGCGTCATGGAAGGCTTCGAGGATCGGCGTCTTCTTATCGACTGTTTCGAGTAAACGGTTGTTGGCGATGATGACCAAGGTATCCACATGCTGTTTTAATTCGGCAATGCCAGAAGCGGCATTCTTCGCACGCTTCGGCCCTTCAAAACTGAACGGACGTGTGACAACCCCAACCGTTAAAGCGCCTTCGTCTTTGGCCACTTTAGCAACGACTGGTGCAGCCCCTGTCCCAGTGCCGCCGCCCATTCCGGCGGTAACAAAGATCATGTCAGCACCCTTCAGTGCTTCCTGAATGGCTTCTTCACTTTCCTCGGCGGCCTTTTGACCAACTTCTGGGTTTGAACCAGCCCCCAGACCACGAGTCAATTTCGGTCCTAACTGAATCTTTGTTTCTGCTTTAGAACTTGCTAAAGCTTGCACATCTGTGTTGGCTGCGATGAATTCAACGCCTTGAACGTCTTCAGCGATCATTTGGTTGACCGCATTGCCACCGCCGCCACCGACACCGATCACTTTGATGACCGCGCCAGTATCTTGCTGTGAGTCTAATGAAAATTCCATAAAATGTTCCTCCTAAACCGACTCAGTCCTTTTACTCAAAAAAGTTACCGAGAAATTTTCTGATGCTATCTAAAGGTTTCTTGCTATTTTCTTCTTTTTCAGTGCTTTCAACGGGTTCAGCCTCATTAGCAGCCTGTGCCGGCTGTTGCTGCGGCTGTACTTTTTCAGGAGTCGGTTTATTCGGATGACTCTTACCCGTTAAGGCATCCTGAATCAGCTGATCAATATCGTTCATGTTGGCGGCATATTGGATCAAGCTTAAGCCTTGGGTAAACGACGGATGACGTAGCCCCATCTGCCCAGGTATGTACAACTTTACCGAACGATCAAAGATCTGATGGGCTAAGTCGGTAATGCCCGGCAAGGCTGTGACACCGCCGGTCATGACGATGCCGCCCGGCAGATCCAGTGCATTCGTTTTCTCAAGCCGTTCTTTCAAACGATTGAAGATTTGTGTCAAACGAGCTTCGATGATCTCGGCCAAATACTTTTCCGAAACACTGACAGGCTGAGTCTGACCGACCACTTCGACTGGAAATTGTTCCTCTTCAGACGCTTGATCCGCACTGGCAAGTCCGTAATCCCGTTTGATCGTTTCAGCACTCTCAAAGGATGTGTTTAAGACGACCGAAATATCTTTGGTGATATATTCGCCGCCCTCTTGATCGACATACGTGTATTTCAGTTTGTGGTCATGGATGACAGCAGCGGTACTTTGACCGCCGCCCAGATCCAGCAAGATAGTCCCGAAATCCTGTTCACCGTCAGTCAAGGCTAATTGACCGAGTGCCCACGGATTGACGACCAATGTTTTAACGTTCAAACCGGCCTTTTCAATACACTTGCGTGTGTTGTGAATGACCGTTTTGGGTGCCGTAAACACTTGACCGTGTAATTCAAGCCGCACCCCGATCATGCCACGTGGATCACGGATCCCGTCGAATCCGTCCACGACGAATTCATCTGGCACCAGGGTCACGATCTCACGTTCAGGCGGTAAATTACGAACCAGCGCCGCCGCTGCGACATCATGTACATCCTGATCAGTGATCTCGCGTGATTCATCACCGACTGCAATCATGCCTTGGCATTTTTCAATTTCAAGCATATTGGCAGGGATCCCTGCGATGACATCATGAATTTCAATGTTCGCCTTTTTTTCGGCATCCTGAACGGCTTCACGAATCGCTGATGCCGCTTTATCGATGTCAACGATCACACCGCGACTCAGACCTTCGGAGCGTTTACTCCCCACTCCAATAACATTCATTTGTCCCTTAACATATTCAGCAACAATGACTTTTATTGAGGTGGTTCCAATATCCAGGCCGACATACATTCCCGATTTTCCCATCAATAAAGGAACCTCCTTGTTCGATTTTTGATTTTTAATTGAAATGAAAATAATTTTGTATAACTAAACTTGATTTTAACACAAGTGGCGCCGGTTTAGAAAGCCTTATTCAAGCGAATTTTGGGCCCTTTTACAATTATGAAGCCGATTCCGAGAAGGCCCCGATTTCTAGATCAATTCGCCCCTTCTTTTTCATCTGTTTGCGGATCGTTTCGTAATAAGCCATCTTACGGCTAAATGTTCGGATATCTGCGATTACTTGTGTGCCGTCATCCATATAAAGATAGATTTGATACGGATTGATATTATTATGAGTCAGCTGGATGGAAGCGATTTCATTCTGAACCCCACGTGGAATCTTCAGCACCCCGGTAATTGTTCGGGTTAGGAGCTTGCCCGATTTAAAGTTCAAATAGACTGGCACGTTCTTTAAAGGCGACGTCTGTGGCGTGGCTAAAATACGGCCATTTTCAAGCAACGGCCGATATTGGTCTTGTTTAACCTTAAAACTGCCGATCGTTGCATATTCAGTTACCTGCAAACGGACCGTATTCGGCAAACTGACACTGAAGGCGACTTTCTTAATCTGCGGATATTTTTGCTTCAGTTTGGCAATCATTTCTTTTTGATTTTGCCAAGCCGGAAGTACCATTTTTTTCTTGTTCAGCCCACTCGCCGATACGATTTCCTGACGGCTGACTGTCTGGGCACCCGTCACTTCAACATGGTCGACATGGCTCCAGGGCGAAACCCCATAAATCAATCCGATCAAGAGCAGCGAAAAGACACCTAACAAAATAATTAGGTGCCATTTCAGCTGATGATGACGCTGTTTCGTCAAATGCGGCAGCTCTTTGCTGAACTGTTTACGCCGGGTTTGGTGTTTCTTGGCCCGTTCTTGTTCTTTTTTTTGCCGTTGCTGATATCGTTCCCAGGGAGTCAGTGCCTCGGCAGGATCACGTTGTTCATTTGCATGTGACGCACGTGGATGCTTTGCCATCATGAATCCCTCCTTCTAAATCAATCAGTCAGTTCCTGCATCACGGCGATCAGCTGGTCAGAAGCATCTGGCACGCCCAACTGCTTAGCTGCAGTCGCCATTTGTTGGCGGGCATCTGCATCGCTCATCAGCTCGTCAGCCGCCGCCAACAGACTAGCACCGTCCAATTTATCTTCAGTGATCATTTTAGCGGCTCCCACATCTACCAAGCTTTGTGCATTCTTAACTTGATGATTATGGGTCACATAGGGACTCGGAATTAAAATTGACGGAATGCCGAGTGCGGTAATTTCAGCCAGACTCGTTGCACCGGCACGTCCTACAATTGCTGCCACATCAGGTAAAATTTCCGGCATGTCCTGAATATAAGGCACAGCAACCACATTTTTCCCCAGTTGAACGTCTGCTAATTGTTTTTGAATCGCATCATAATGCACTTGCCCTGAAGCAAATAAAACTTGGTAAGTGCGCTTGGAAAAGGCCGGCGCTGCTTCGACAAACGCCTGGTTAATCTTCTCAGCCCCACGACTGCCACCAAAAATCAATAAAGTCGGAATTGTTGCATCAAGTCCAAATTCCGACAAACGATCATTCGGCTTCATTCCGGCAACCTGCTGTGCACGGGGATTCCCAGTCATGACGACTTTCTTGTGCGGAAATTCATCCGCAACACTTGGAAAGGCAATCGCCACTTTATTGGCAAAATGGCTTAAGAACTTGTTCGTTACTCCAGCCACAGAGTTTTGTTCATGAACGATCGTTGGAATATGCAGCCGGGCCGCCGCAAACACAACCGCCCCTGAGACATAACCGCCCGTCCCAATCACAACGTCAGGTTTAAACTTCTTAACGATCTTTTTAGACCGCTGGACACTCTGAATGAATTCCGAAATGGTTTTGAAGTTTTCCAGCGACAAAGACCGTTTGAACCCTTGCACTTTAATCGTCGTAAAATGGATGCCTTGGTCCGGTACAATCCGGCTCTCAAGACCTTTTTTAGTCCCGACGTATAAAATTTCATTGTTTTTGGCAATGCCACGTTTCTTCAGTTCTTCGATCAAAGCGAGCGCTGGGTAGATATGTCCGCCCGTGCCGCCGCCTGAAACAATCACTCTCATGCTTTGCCTCCTGTCAATTTGTCGATCGCAGCAATATATTCATCGCCCCGTTGTTCCATGTTGACGTACTGATCCCAACTGGCACAGGCCGGCGATAAGACAATCACATCGCCGGGTTCACTGACTTGATAGGCAGCTGGAACAGCTGCACCAGCATTTTTAACGAGCTGGATATTGGTAATACCGGCTTCTACAGCTGTTTGCTTCAATTTTTCAGCCGTTTCGCCCCACAGCACAACCGCTTTGACATGTTTCTTCATCGGTGCCACCAGCGAATCAAAACTAATGTGCCGATCTAGTCCGCCAGCCAGCAGGATTTCTGGCTGGTTGAATGCATTCATTGCTACAATCGTTGATTCGTTATTTGTCGATTTGGAATCATTGTAGAATTTGCGACCTTGGTATTCCGTTACAAACTGCAAACGATGTTTAACGCCGCTGAAAGAAGTCAAAACGGCTTTGATTGCGTCATTCGTCTGCCCACCTAATTTAGCCACTGACAATGCAGCTAAGGCATCATCGATATTCTGCGGACCGGGAACCCGAACATCATCGGCCTTCATAATGGCGTCACCACGGAAGTAAAGCACACCGTCTTTTTCGTAAGCACCTGTTTCAATCTGATCTGTGCGGGAAAATGGCACTACAGTTGCTTTGGTCCGTTCTGCCAGCGGCCGTAATTTTTCTTCATCCCAATTCAAAACAAAGTAATCGTCTGCCGTTTGATTTTGGACAATCTTCATTTTGGCGTTGATATAATTTTCCATTGAACCATGGAAATCGAGATGAGCGGGATAAATATCCATCAGAACCGCAATATGCGGATGCAGCTGAGTCGTTCCTTCCAACTGGAAACTCGACAATTCGGTAACCATAACGTCATCAGGCGTTACTTTCTGAGCAACTTCTGTCGCCGGAATCCCAATGTTGCCCGCTAAATAAGCATGGCCCTTCTTACGGTCTTCATTGAGCATCATGCCGATCATCGTCGTCGTCGTCGTTTTTCCATTCGTACCCGTAATGCCGACCATTGGTGCTTCGGAGACTTCATAAGCCAATTCTGGTTCGGTAATAATCGGAATTCCTTTTTCTTGAGCACGCTTGACCATTGGATTATCGTAATGGATGCCAGGATTTTTAACCATCAATTCAAAATTCTCATCGAGTAATTCCAAAGGGTGATGGCCGGTAATGACCCGCACGCCTTCGGAAACGAGTTCCTGAGCATCAGCATTATCGTCTAATTTCTTGGCATCATTGACCGTTACGAGTGCGCCTAATTTGACTAGTAAACGGGCCACATTGACGCCGCTTTTCCCCAAACCTAAGACTAAAACTTTTTTGTTTTCATACGTCTTGATCTTTTTCACGATTCAATTCTCCAATTCTATAAGAAAATCCATAAATAAAGTGCGGAACACACAATTGCAAAAGCCCAGAACGACAAATCGATCTGCCATTCATTCCAGCCGCTCATTTCAAAAGCATGATGGATCGGTGTCATTTTGAAAATCCGCTTTCCTGTCATGTGGAACCAGCTGACTTGCAGCATGACACTAGCCGTTTCAATGACATAAACTAGCCCAATCAGCAGCAGTGAAAACTCACGGTGCAGCAGGATGGAAATAGCTGCCAAAGTCCCGCCCAAGGCAAGCGAACCGACATCGCCCATGAAAATCTTAGCCGGTTTGTGGTTGAATAGCAGGAAGCCGATCAACCCGCCGATCACAGCCAAACACACCACTAAAATACCGTCATTTTGTTCATGAGCCGCAATAATCGCATACGTTGCAAATGAGATGATTCCTAAGCCGGAAACCAGTCCATCGATTCCATCGGTCAAGTTGACGGCGTTTGAAAAACCGATCAGCCAGAACAACACGAACAAACTATAAATAATCTTGTTGGTAATTGCACCGATTCCGGGAATCATCAGTGTATGCGGCAATTTATCTGCATAGTAGACCCATAAGAAAATGATTCCGCCAAGCAGCTGTCCGCTTAGTTTTTGCAACGGTGTCAATCCTTCGTTACGTTTCTTGGCCAATTTGATGAAATCATCTAGGAAGCCGACGACACCATATAACAGCAAGATAAAGACGGTCAGCAGTAAGTTATGTGTCAGGGTTTGGGTCCAAGCACCGACCCAAAAACTGGTAATAGCGATTGCCAGAATAAAGACAACGCCGCCCATGGTTGGGGTACCGGACTTCTTCTCATGCCATTTGGGCCCTTCCTCACGAATCACTTGGCCTTCCTTTTTCATCCGGAAATAACCGATGAATAACGGCAGCAGGATGATCGTGATTGCAAAGCTGCTTACAATTGGGATTAACATCTTTCCAATTTCCATTGTTGTGTAAACTCCTCTTTCTCTCTATGGATTCATTCCTTCAAAGTCACAGTAATCGTTTCTTTTGAATTCAAAACCGACTTCGGCGCCAAACTTTGTTTTGCAACTGTTCCAGAGCCGCTGAACTTGAATTTCACACCGGTTAAGGTGCCGAGTTCTCGGACATCGGCCTTGCTCCAGCCTTTCATATCCGGCATTGTCATGGCCCCATTCGTCAGCAGATAAATATGACTCGAACTCGTCAGCTGTTCGCCAGCACGTGGTAATTGCTGGACGACCCGATTGCCAGTCCCGATAGTGGTCGTGGTTAAATCTTGTTTCTGCATCGTTGTTTGGACACTTGTCACACTCTTGCCCGTCACAGACGGCATCGAGGTGATTGGTTCACTCGTCGAATCGGTCGTCGCATCTGAATCATCAGAAGACGATAAGGCCCGTTTCATCATCGGATTGAAGACTTCGGACAGGATTTTTTCAGCCGCTTCGGACATGTTGCCAGGCTGCTTCATCGTAATGTACAAAATGTACTTCGGATTTTTAGCCGGCGCCATGCCAGCAACCGAGAAGATGTAATTCGAATCACCGGTCAGATAACCACCCTTCGGATTAGCAATCTGTGCCGTCCCAGTCTTGACAGCCACTTTATAGCCCGGAATCTTATAGACGCTCCCAGTCCCGTAGCTCTTATAAACAACGTCTTCCATCGCTGATAAGACCT
The DNA here is from genome assembly GCF_001437205.1 of Lactobacillus selangorensis. Taxonomy (GTDB): domain Bacteria; phylum Bacillota; class Bacilli; order Lactobacillales; family Lactobacillaceae; genus Paralactobacillus; species Paralactobacillus selangorensis. The sequence continues at coordinate 421,202 of NZ_JQAZ01000001.1, forward strand.
TCGAAGCAGTCTTCTTGGTAATTGGCTGGCTGACTTCTTGTGGTTTGTAAGTCGTCGTCTTCCCAGTATTTGGGTTGACAATCTTGCTGACAATCTGCGGTTTCATCATCTTGCCGCCATTTCCAATTGCCGTTAAGCCCTGCACCATCTGCATAGCGGAGACATCGACCCCTTGTCCGAAAGCGGTCAAAGCCTGATCAAGCGGTTGTTTGTACTGAATCGAGCCACTGACTTCGCCTGGCAAACCAATATTGGTCTTCTTGAGGAAGCCGAATTTTTTCAGATATTCTTTCCAAGTGGCTTTGCCCATGCCTTGTTCGATTTTAACAAATCCAACGTTGCTTGACCGGGTAAAGGCTTGTGAAATTGGAATTGTGCCCCAACCGGCTGTGTCCCAATCATTGACTTTAGTGCCGTCGATTTCAACAGAACCAGACTGATAATAATCGTTGGGATGATATTTGCCGGAATTGATGGCCGCCGACAAACTGAAGACTTTCATGACGGACCCCGGTTCGTAAGCATCTTCCACTAGCGTATCCCGCCAAACAGTACCAAGCCCAGCTTGCGTTTGAGCATTGAAGGTCGGTCGCTGAGTTGCTGCTAAGATTTTCCCAGTCTTCGGGTCAATTAGAATGGCGTTCATACTGGCGGGCTGGTACTTGCGATTGACCTTTGACATCAGGCTCTCCAGATAGCTCTGCAGCCGGGAATCAATCGTCAGGTAAATGTTGGAACCATCCTTCGCCTTAACCGTTTTGCTGGGCCGATTATCCAGTTTGTAGCCGTAAGAATCGACCTGTGATTTCTTGTAGCCGTTTTTACCAGCTAAAACAGTATTGTACTGCTTTTCAAGCCCCATTGTCCCGACTAATTTGCCGCTACTCTTGGTGCTCGAACTAACTTGCCCAATCAGATGCGAGGCAAAAATGCCATTCGGATACAAACGGGAAGGCGTATTGGTAAAGTAAATTCCCTTTAAATGATGCGCCGTAATGGCATTCTTAATATCAAGCGTCAGATTTTGGCCGGCACTCCCGAATTCAACTTGAAAGGCATTTTTGTTTTTGGGATTCAAGTACGCCAAGATTTTTTTCTGTGACAGGGACAGGTATTGACTCAGCACCCGTGCCACTTTTTTCTTGTTTGTCACATACAGCGGCTTATTCGTTGTGCTGACATAATCTTTATCAATCACCGCATAAATGGAATACGCATTGGCATCTTCCGCAATTGGATTGCCGATGGCATCATAGATTGTTCCCCGCCGGGCCAAGATCGTCGAGTCGTCCGTATATTTTTGTTTCGAACGTTCGGTCAAATTAACATGGTCCGCCGAGCCGCCGACGACGAGATAAGAAAAACGAAAGACAAAGACTAAAAATACCGCTACCATCACTGCTAGAACTGCGATTCCAGTCCGTTGACGATTGCTATGTGCATTTTTAGATTTCATCATTCGTTTTTTTCTTGGCTGCTTCATTTAGAGACATTCCTTATATTCGATTCGTGGAGCTTCAACCCCTGTTGCTGGGCAATATATTCAAGCCGATCAGCACTGGATAACTCACCAATCTCTTGTTTTAACGTATTATTGCTGTTTAACGCAGTGGTGCTCTTTTGAGCCACATTTTGCAGATCGCGCTGTGCGGTAGCGATTTGATTTTGAACCGAAACGGTCATCAGCATCATGACCCCGACTGCCACACCAATAACAGTCATTAAACATTTTTCAAACGCAGAAACAGCAACATGTTGCGGCTGCCTTTGCGATTGTGTATGTATTTCAGGAACTTCCTGCTGGCGCTCCTTACGAACGGGCGCCGCATATGAATAATCGCGAGCTGTGTTTTCCGCCACAGTTTTCACACTCCTTTACTTTTGATTCACTTTCTCTGCAATGCGTAACCGCGCACTGTGCGCACGGTGATTCTTTTCTGTTTCCGTCTCAGACGGTAAAATCGGTTTTTTAGTGATAATTTTTAATTCTGGCAATTGGTCTTTCGGAATTACCGGCAAGCCCTGCGGCACATCCGGCATCGAAGCATGTTCTTTAAAAATATGCTTTGTAATTCGATCTTCCTGCGGCTGGAATGTGATCACACTGATTCGTCCGCCGAGCTTCAGCAAATCGATTGCTTCTTCCAAAGAATCTTCGATTGCCCCCAATTCATCATTCACGGCAATGCGAACTGCTTGGAAAACGCGTTTTGCTGGAAAGCCGCCAGTCCGCCGAGCTGCGGCTGGAATGGCACTCTTAACGAGTGCTGCCAGCTGCGTTGTCGTTTCAATTGGGGCTTTCGCCCGCTCACGTTCAATTTTGCGTGCAATCGGTTTGGCAAATTTTTCATCACTATAACGATAAAAAATCCGGACCAAATCTTGGTAGGACCATTTATTGACCACCTCATAAGCAGTCAATTCCTGTTCCTGATTCATGCGCATATCGAGCGGCGCTTCAAAGCGGTAACTGAACCCTCGACTAGCATCGTCAAACTGCGGAGAAGAAACTCCTAAGTCATACAAAATGCCATCCAATGCTGTTACGCCCTGCTGTGCCAAGGCCGCCTTCAAATTGCGAAAATTATCATGAATCAGTGTGACGGTGCCCGCTGCAATTTCCGGCTGCAGACGCTGCGCACTTGAATCAATCGCCTTTTGGTCCTGATCGAAAGAATAGAGATGGCCCGTCGTCAGCTGTTTCGCCAAATATTCGCTATGACCGCCGAGTCCCAGCGTGGCATCAACGTAGATCCCATCCGGTTTCACATTCAATCCATCGACCGTTTCTGCTAATAAAACCGTTTCGTGTGTATAAGCCATCCCCTCATCCTTCCTGTGCTTAAAAGTCGATGTCAAGCAAATTTTCTGCAATATCATCAAAGTTTTCTGCGGTAGTCGCAGTAAAGTCATCCCAGCGTGATGCGCTCCAGATCTCAATACGATTCGAAACACCGGCAACGACACACTCTTTTTTAAGTGCGGCGTGTTCACGCAGCGTTGTCGGAATATTGATTCGTCCCTGTTTATCAAGAGTGCAAGTCGCTGCAGCTGAATAAAAGAAACGGACAAACGCACGTGTATCGCGCTTATTCAGCGGCAGTTTTTTTAATTGCGCCGCTACGTTCTCCCAAGCAGCCATTGGATAACCGAATAGGCAGCCGTCCATCCCACGAGTCAACACAAACGAAGCGCCTAATTCCGTCCTGAATTTGACAGGCATGATTAGTCGTCCTTTTGAATCGATCGAATGATGAAATTCACCCATGAACATTGCCTACACCTCGGCCTTCGCTACACAAAGTTTACCACATTCCCCCACTTTCTACCACAAGGTTGCTAAAAAAAGGGGTAAATCGTTATAAAAAAATAAAAAAGACACGCGAAAACGCGTATCTTTTTATTTTTGAACAACTATTTTCGTTATTTTGAAGCGGTTACTTGATAAAAGTAAGTACAATCACTAAAATCAGGAGCCATAACACCGTCAAGGCGAAGGCAAAACGCCATAATTGATGCAAAAACGGCCAAATCAATAGTTCGCCTTCCCGCAAGCCGCGATATAACGTCCAAATGATGGCAAAAATGACGATTACGATCGCCAAATAGGCAACAGCCATCCCACCAAAACGAGCCTCGCTCGCCAGCCAGCCGCTGACCCACAAAAACGGCAGCCAGACATCTGCGACCGCGACCGGACGAGTTCGTTTGCGGGTGATCCGATGGCAGAACAACCCCAGCAGAAGACCAGCAATCAAAACGGCAACACTCCAGTTCAGCCACATGCAACTCTTTCCCTTCTGTCGATACTTTTGGTTCTATTGTAATCGTTTTAGACCAGAATAAAAAGGAGACGCTGTTGAAGCGTCCCCTACAAAAGTGTTAGACTATTAGCAATAAACACACGGAGGCACGTTCTGTGAAGAAAAAACCAAAAAGCACCTTTACAAAAATCACACAAGTTTTTATTTGGATGATGATTATCATCACCGTTGCTGGCGTCGTTTTAGGCGCAGCGAGTGCCTTCTTCTAAAACAAGGCAGTTAAAAAGAGTGCGGCGCAACGCCGCACTCTTTTTTGATGGTTAAATTGCCGCTACATTCTGGGTATCTTTAGGCATAAACAGCTGCGGCATCGTCACCACTAAGGCGACAACAATCACAGCGGTCATGATGAAACCGACGATTGCACTGCCGCCATTGATCGTGAGCGAATACAGCCACGCATTCATCCCTTTTGGTGCATATGAACCCCAGTAGATCGCACCGGCCAGAAAATGAAAGAAATATTTGACGATCACGGCTAAAAAGGCGCCCCAAATACTATATCCGACCATTTTCCGATGATCATGCGCCTGAATGGCTCGATGCAGACCCGGCATGGCCAGACCAGCACAGCCGACCGCTGCAAAGGCAATTGGATATTCAATAAAGCCTTGCAGCGGATTTAAGACGCCACCGGTACTAAAACCACGCAGCACTAAATCTAGGATGCCCCAGATCAAACCACTGAGTAATGCGGGCCGGAAACCCCGCCGCAATGCGTATAACGTCAATGGCACCAGCCCCAATGACACCTCGATTGCCGACGGTCCAACGGTGTGCGGCACGTATTCCAGTGCCATTGCCAAAGCCGCAATAATTGCGCCTTCAACCCCAATATGCAATTGTTCTCGATCCATACAAAAACTCCTCCTTTATGATTTTGAAAAAACCGACCACAAAGAAGGAGTATAAAAACTCCATCACAATTCCTACGCTCGTATTAACGAACAGGTTCGAAGGGTCTGATCTTAATCACTCTCAGCACAATGGCTCCCCTTTGTGATGGCTATTCAATTAGGATAGTTTAAGCATACAAACTTTTGGGAACACTGTCAATCCATCAGACCATTATGGTTTAACTGTATCGTCTTCGCCGAACCATTTTTCTGAAATGCGCCGCATCGTCCCGTCGCGATATAACGCCGCAAACGCCTGATTGATCTTCTTTTGCAGCGTTTTATCCGACTTGCGCATCCCGACTGCAAAATCTTCCGGTTGGAACGGCGTTGCGGTGACCCGATACCGGTCACCGTTCTTCAGATGCGCCAAATAATACTTGGCGTACACACTATCGATTAGAAGTCCCTGAATCCGACCAGCCTGTAAATCAAGAAATGCTTCATTAAAGTTGTCATATAAAACTGGCGTCTTTTTAGCGATCTTATCCTTCAGCAGCTGCGGCTGGGCATCGAGACTTGTCAAACCGGAAGAACTCGTCTGAACGCCTAACGTTTTGCCTTTCATATCATTGACCGAATCGATGTGCGCTTTCTTGTCGGAAACGAGCACCTGGTGGTTCTGTAAATACGTATCGCTGAACGCCACCTTTTTAGCACGTTCGTGATTAACGGTGTACCCATTCCAAATCAAGTCGATCGTCTGATTTTTCAGTTCGGTTTCTTTCATCGACCAGTCGATCGTCTGAAAATCGACTTTAATCCCGTAACGCTTAAAAACGGCTCGGGCTAAATCGATATCATAACCGGCCAGCTTGCCGTTTTTCTGGCGAAAGCCCATCGGCACAAAACTGTCATCCATGCCGATCACAACTGTTTTACGCTGTTTAATCGTCGACCAGGAATCCTGTTTTTGCGAAACACGGGCACAGCCGCTCAGGGCAGTGACAAGCAAAAGGGCCAGAATGATTTTAACGGCTCTGCGCATCCCCATCGCCTCCTTCGAGTGCTGCAACTTGATAGATCTGATCGGCAATCTTGCGGGCAAAATCAAGGTCATGGGTAACAACCAACTGGGTTACGCCGTCTGCCTTCAGATCGAGCAGCAGTTCCGCCACCTCATCCCGCATCGCCGGGTCCAAAGCCGAAGTCGGCTCATCATACGCCAGAATCTGCGGCTGCATTGCTAAAGCACGAGCAATCGCGACCCGCTGCTTTTGCCCGCCGGATAATTGGTATGGATACTGCTGGGCATGCTGCGTCAAACCGAGTTTGCTTAACAAGTCCGCCGTCCGCTGCTTCAAAGTTGCCGGGTCCTCTTTTAAAACGAGCTGGGGTGCCAATGTAACGTTTTGATCAACCGTCAGCTGCGGAAACAACTGAAAATCTTGGAAAACAACACCAATGGCACCTTGTTCACTCATCGGATCGTATTCCTTGCCGTCAAGGAGGAATTGGCCAGCATCGACGCTGGTCAAGCCGGTGATGGCCCGCAGCAATGTCGTTTTACCGGCGCCGCTCGGTCCGACAATACATAAAATATCGCCGTTGGGAATTGTTAAATTGACATCGTCCAAAATCCGACGATCACCGAAGTTTTTTGAAATTCCTTTTAATTCAAGCATTTCTTATTCCTCCTTTGCTTACCGATAAAAACTATAGTGCTGTTCGATTTTCTTTAACCCATACGTCAGAACGGCGGTCATCAGCAAATAGACAACTGCCACCAACAGCAATGGCACTAAGCTGACATCACGAGCACTGGCCACGTTTCCGGCCCGTAACAAATCGCCTAACCCGATGACATACACCAACGAGGAATCCTTGATTAAATTGATGACTTCATTGCCGATGGAAGGCAGCACGATTTTATTGACCTGCGGAATGATGATTTTACGTAACGTTTGCGTATAGGACAAACGCAAGACCTTTGCGGCTTCGTATTGGCCGGGATCAATCGATTGAAAACCTCCTCTGAATATCTCGGCAAAATAAGCAGCATAGTTCAATACAAAGGCAAAGAGTGCAGCATTATAACGGGGAAAGACAATGCCGATAATTGGCAGCCCATAAAAGACAAAAATCAGCTGCAGCAGCAATGGGGTCCCCCGCATCAGCCAAATATAAAAATTCAACCCGTACCGCAATAATCGCAGTAAAAACCGGCGGCTGCGCTGCGAAATTCCCAAGCTGACAAGAATCCCTAACGGAATGGCTAAAATCAATGTCAATCCAAAAATGCTTAATGTCATTTCGGCACCGCTTAATAAGGATGGTGCAATTTCAAGAATATATTTCATGGCGATCTCCTTCTTTCATACAAAAAAACGTCCTTTAAAGAATAATTTCTTTAAAGGACGTTCACACGTGGTTCCACCTTTATTTGCTTTTTGTTCACACAAAAAACCTCATGCAGTTCCTAACAAAAAAGCACCCACTCGAATCAATCTAGATTCAAGAGGGTGCGTCGGCACGGTTCCACCTCAAGGTTTATGACCTTCTCACAAAGGCCACCTTATGTAGTTGTTAAGAACTACGGCGATAACGAGCCCACCGAAACGACCTACTTCATTCAATCGTTTGCTCACAGACGTGTGTTCGTCCACTTGTGTTTTTCCCTTGCACCAACCGGGAAATCTCTGTTGGAACCCAAGTGCCTACTTTTTCTGCTCAACGTTTTATTTTCATTTAGTGTAGTGGTTCAAAAAGACTTTGTCAAACTTTATTTGCGATTGCGATGGAACAGCCGCTGCCAGAAGGATGGCTTGGCTTCTTTCAAAGTCATTAACGGCACTGACTCGCCCAGCAGCCGCCGGGCAATGTTGCGGTAGCATTTGCTGGCATTGTCCTTGGGGTCCAATGCAACAGGCTGCCCTTTGTTGGACATCCGAATGACGGCATCATCATCAAAGACGATGCCCAATAAGTCAACCGACAGGTGCTTTGTAATTTCATCGACATCCATCGTATCGCCGTCATTCATCATATGTTTCTTGATTCGGTTGATGACCAGACGCGGTGCAATCTTCATTTCCCGTTCTTCAAGGAGTCCGACGACACGATCAGCATCACTGACCGCTGAAATTTCCGGCGTTGTGACAACAATCGCCCCATCAGCACCGGCAACGGCATTCTTAAACCCTTGTTCGATTCCAGCTGGGCAGTCCAAAAGAATAAAGTCAAAATCAGGCCGTAATTCATCGACAATCTGCGTTACCTGTTCAGGTGTCAGCGCATCTTTATCCGTATTTTGGGCGGCCGGCAGCAAATAAAGGTTATCTTCGAAGCGCTTATCTTTAATCAGAGCTTGATTGATTCGAGCCCGGCCATTCGCCACATCCACAATATCGTAGATGATCCGATTGCCCAGTCCTAAGACCACATCCAAATTCCGCAGTCCGATATCCAAGTCCACTAAGCATACTTTTTTGTCTAACAGCGCTAACGCCGTCCCAATATTGGCAGTCGATGTTGTTTTGCCAACACCGCCCTTACCTGATGTCACAACAATTGATGTCCCCATTACCGGTCTTCCTCCATCTCATAATTCAGTTTCGTCTTTAATGTCTTTAATGACGCGACGTCACTATGATCAAGCAGATGCAGTTCGTTGATATAGCTCAGCGTCGTATTGGTATATTTTTGTTCATCCGGGTCAATGATTTCAATCGCATCGCCGATCCGCAACTGGGTTGCATGGCTCAGATCGCCGATTACAACGGCATCTGCATGGTCGGGAAAACCAGCTTGGATGATGCCATTGACATCTCCTAGAATAAAGAGATTGCCAGTTGTCCGTAAGGTCCCGCCGGCGTGAAGCGAGCCGATAAACAGTACATCCCCTTCACGATCAATTTCCTGACCGCTGCGAATGACCCGATTCTCAACGTGCAGATTGTCACGTTCTTTTTCAGCCTTTGCGGCGGCAATCGTCATCACATCGGAACGGATTCCTCGCAGCTCAAACTGCGAAAACTGTGCCACAATTTTAGTGACGCGATCCTGTTCATCAGCTGTCAGCAGACGGTCGCCCGTTGCCAATACGAATTGAAGCGGTTCTTTGCGAGTGGGTTCCTCACTTTGCAAATGGCGTAAGAGCTGTTCGAACTCAAGCAGACAGGTGTTTAAATCCGCTGCTGCGTCCATAACGATTTCATAACCTTCCTTGCGTCCTTTTAATGCCACATTACTCATTGCTTCGTGTGAACCCCCTCATTTGGTCCGAATCTGTATCCACAAATTCGAACCGCTATTCTTCTACTTCTATTCTAACCAATAACCGAGTCAACGGGACAGCCAAAATGAAAAAGATGACTAAATTCAAAATCAATGTTGGTGCCAGCACATCAACCATAAATGTCGATAAAGCAACCGTCGTTAACCCAATCATCGTATTCGCCGCATACACACAAATTTCAAAAACGGCCGCAACGATGACATAAACCAGGCTCAATGACCAGAAAGCATTCGGCAAATAGGGCTGGACCACTTTCAACAAATAAACAACCATCGGCAGGATAAAAGCATAAATACCAATCACGCCAGTAAAGAAGCTGTCATACAGAATACCAATCAATAAGGCATACCAAATCAGCCACTTTTCTTGCGGCAGCGCATACACAGCCAGCACAAAACCCAATAACATCAGTCGAATAATAATGGCCACCTGACCGTGGTACAAGAGCGGCGAAAAGACATGGCTAATCGCCCCATCGAGCAGCATCAGGACAAAAATCCCCAGCGGCAAAAAGTAGCGATTGCGTAAATTCGTCATTTTACTGGCCTCCCATCTCACGATGGATGACAGTGACAACCGTAAAGTTATTCAAATCAGTCGCCGGTTTCAAATAAATGGAAGAAGCTAAACCATAATCATCCTTTTTGATAGTTTGAACCGTCCCGATAAAGAGGCCTTTCGGTGTGCGGCCGCCTAAACCGGAAGTCGTCACCTTATCGCCCTTTTTAATGCCTTTATTGGTGTTCAATTGGCTCATGATCAATTCTTTGGAATTGGCATCATAGCCGCTGATAATCCCATTGACACGTTTACCGTCTTTTGTAGTCACTTCGGCGGCAAATTTGTCGCTGTTTTTATTCGTGGTTGAAATCAATTCAACTTTTGAATTCGATTTATTGACTTCAACGACCCGTCCGATCAGTCCGGATCCAGACATAACCGGCATATTCTTGGCAACGCCGCTGACACTGCCTTTATTGATAACGACCTGATTCTGCCAATTGTCAGGAGAACGTGATAAAACGGCAGCCGAAATCTGCGTATAGTCAGTCAGCGTATCATTCAGCTTGAGCTGCTTTTTCAGTTCCTTATTTTCAGTCCGTAATGTCTGGGCGGTCACCTTGGTCTGAGCCAGTTGATCTAATTGTTTCTTTAATTTTTCATTCTCTTCGTAGGTATTGAAAAGATTAGAGAATGATTCCGTTCCTTTTTGTAACCCGTTTGCAGGCACGGCAATTACCCGGTCCGCAAAACCGACCATATCATTGCCGAATTGTTGGACAAGCGAAGGCGACTCACGCCGGTTCCGCACGCCCAGTGTTACGGCAATCATACTGATCGCAACGATGACGGCGATCAGTAAGACGATCAGTTTTTTATTTGAAAAAAACTTCTGCATGCCAATCCTCCAACCTTCGTAATGATGAGATACGAATTAGGCTGGGAAAATCCCAGCCCAATTGTTTATCTATTCTTTTTCATAACGTCGATATTCTTCAAAGATTCACCGGTACCAATTGCAACGCAATCGAGTGGATCCTGGGCAATGAAGACAGGCACTTTTGTAGCTTCGGAGATGACATCCGGCAAGTTTTTAAGCAAGGCGCCGCCGCCAGTCAGAACGATCCCATGATCGATCACATCGGCCGCAATTTCGGGTGATGTTTCTTCAAGCGTTTCTTTGATGGCAGTAATGATTTCATCAACCACTTCTTTGATGGCAGTCGCAATGTCAGTTGCTGAAATATCGATCGACTTTGGTAAGCCGGAAATCAAATCACGGCCGCGAATAGTCATATTGTCGATATCTTTGGCTTTTTCGATTGAAGCGGAACCGATTTGAATCTTGATTTGTTCAGCAGTCCGTTCACCGATCAGCAAGTTGAAGTTCTGGCGGATATAAGACACAATCGCATCATCAATCTTGTCGCCGGCCATCCGGATGGAACGGCTGGAAACGATGCCGCCTAAAGAGATTGTGGCAACATCTGTTGTCCCGCCACCAATATCAACAACCATACTGCCGGTTGGATCCATAACAGGCAAACCAGCACCGATTGCAGCTGCAAACGGTTCTTCAATCACATAAGCATCACGGGCACCGGCAACCTTGGTCGCATCGATAACAGCCCGTTTTTCAACTTCAGTCACGCCGCTTGGAACACAGACCATGACGAATGGTTTGGCGTTTGAATGGCCAGTTGCTTTTTCAATAAAATATTTCATCATCGCAGCGGTCGTGTCATAATCGGCGATCACGCCGTCTTTCATCGGTCGGATGGCAACAATGCTGGCCGGTGTGCGGCCAATCATATCCCGTGCTTCGGAACCGACCGAAATGACTTCTCCCGTTTGAGTATTTTTAGCAACGACGGAAGGTTCACGTAAAACAATTCCTTTTCCATCGATGTAGACTAATGTGTTGGCGGTACCGAGATCAATACCAATATTTTTAGTTCCTATTCCAAACACGGCTTTTCTCTCCTTCAATTCCGATTCGTTTTCATACGTTAAATATTAACAATCAAAAGTATTGTATCATATTTGTTGCCAATAAAAAACGTATCTCCTTCTCTATATTAGGCGTTTTTCCGTGTTTGCAAATAAATTTAAGGGAATTTAAACGTTTTTTAAGGCATTCGGCGTTTTCAGAAGCGACTCCGACCGTAACGAAACATAATTTTCACGGCCGACAATAATATGATCGAGCAGTTCGATACCCATCAATTGTCCGCATTCACTGACTCGTTGTGAAAACTGCAGATCATGCGCCGAAGGAGTTGCAATCCCGCTTGGATGATTGTGAACTAAGATGAAACGGGCCGCCGAATATTGGACCGCATAATGAAAGATTTCACGAGGATGCGCTACCGAACAATTCAGGGTGCCCTGATACAATAGCTGCTGCTTGATGATTTGATTTTTGGTATCTAAATAAAGACCAATCAGCATTTCTTGCGACTGATTGGCAAGGGTCGCCGCCATCTGTTCGCCGACCAATTGGCTTGACACCGCTAGTCCATACCGCCACTGCTGGGCCGCCTGTGTCCGCCGACCTAATTCGCATACGGCTGCCAATTGCTGGGCCTTAACAGGACCTATTCCGTCAACCGCAGCTAGTTCAGCTGGTGCCGCTTGGCTTAGCCCCCGCAATTCAGGAAAATGCCGCAATAGATTGGCGGCGACTTGTGTAACTGGAACTTGTTTTGTCCCGCTGCCTAAAATCACCGTCAGCAAATCGGCATTTTCTAACGCTGCGGCCCCATGTGCAGTTAATTCTTCACGTGCTGTTGATTTTTCATTTTTCATAAAAAGGACCTCCTACGCATCCATTACGCAGGCGGTCCATTTTTTATTTTTTAATGCTGCTGCAGCCATGGAATGACGAAATCAAGCGAAGGAACAACCGCCGTCACTTCTTGCAATGTTTCTGGCGTCGGCTGAACCAGATCAGGCACCATGATCACTGGCAACTTGGCTCGATAAGCTGCTGTGACACCGGCTGGCGAGTCTTCGAGCACCAATGTTTCTTGATTCGGAGTGCCGAGCTTCTGCTGAGCAATTTGGAAGACTTGCGGATCTGGCTTGCCTTTGGTGACATCGGCCTCTGTAACCAGCTGATCGAAGCGATTGTCCAAATGAGTGATTTTCAGAAATGATTCCACCGTGTCTTTAAAATTGCTGGACGCAATAATTTTCTTCATCTGATGGGCATCGAGGTAGTCTAGCAACGGGATCAATCCCGGTTTTACTTTCAGTTTGCCAGCCGCAACCAGTTCATCGACTTTTTGATAAGTTAATTGAATAAACTGATCAGCTTGTGCCTGCGAGGCAAAGTGCTGTTCATAAAAGGCCCGCATCGTTGCATCGGGTGTTCCAATCAATTTCTGGTAATCAGCCTTTGAAACCGATAAGCCTAATTCGTGGCCGGCTGCAATATTAGCCTGCAAATATAAGTTTTCTGAGTCAAACATCAGACCATCCATATCAAAAATAACAGCTTGCATTATTGCTCCTCCTTAAAATAACGACGGACATCCGAAATGAAATACAGCGACCCTGTAATCAGCAGCACATCTGAATCGCTCATCTGCTGCACAATTTGAACCAATCCCTGCGGCCACTGGTCGACAAAGTGCGTTGTCGGCTTCAAATACGGCGCATAATCAGCTTCTGACGCTGCTCTGGGGTTATCTGGGACAGTTGTGACAGTCAGCTGCAAATGCTCATTCTGAAGCAGCGGCAGGATCTTGTCGAGGGCTTTGTCCTTGAGTCCGGCATACAAAACAAAAAGATGCTGCTGGGCAAAGTTTTCACGGAGCACGCTTAACAACCCTTTGATGCCAGGTTCGTTATGGGCCCCATCAAGAACAATCAATGGCCGTTCGTTGACTTTTTCCAACCGGCCGGCCCAGAACGCCTTTTTCAAAGCACGGCGAATGACCTGTTCGTCTTCATCAATCTGACGGATTTTCAAAAAAACGAGGTAGGCTTCCAGCGCAACGGCGGCATTATCGACCTGATAAGCCCCGATCATCGGAATCTCGAGCCCACGAAACCGGCGTTCGTCATTTTCAAAATCAAATTGTTCGGCCCAATTCGGGAGTGTCTGGCGCTGACTGGTCTGAAAATCACGATTGAGTGCATAGACTTGACTGTCACGTTCGGCAGCCTCTTTCAAAACGACGGCAGTGGCCTCATCCGGCAACTGTCCGATGACCGTTGGGTGGTGTGGCTTGATAATCCCCGCCTTTTGATGGGCGATTTTGGCCAGCGTGTCGCCTAGCATCTGCATATGGTCCATCCCGACTGTTGTAATCACTGCGACAACAGGGGTGAGAATATTGGTCGAATCATGCAGTCCTCCGATGCCGACTTCGATTAGCGCCACATCAACGTGCTCTTGGGCAAAATAAACAAAACATAAAGCGGTGATAAATTCAAATTCAGTCACGCCAAAATCCGGCTGCTGCTTTTGAAGCTGCTCGATCGTCGTGCCAACCAGATTGGTCAATTCAAGCAGCCGATCATCTGGAATCGATTGATGATCGATCTGAAACCGTTCGTTGAAACGGGTCAAAAACGGCGACGTAAACATGCCAGTTTTCAAGCCGCTTTCTTGAAACAGCCAGCTTAGGTCATTGACGACCGACCCTTTGCCATTGGTTCCAGTTACATGCACAATCTGCAGCAGGTCCTGCGGATTATCCAGCGCATCCATCAGCCGTGTCATTCGCTGCAAGCGGCCATCTTTCAGCAAACGGGGCCGACTATGAATATAGGCGACTGCATCTGCATATGCCGATAACTGCATCCAATCACTTCCTTTTGATAAGTGTCATTGCTTTAAATCTAACATAAAAAACAGTCCTGGCAAACAATATTTGCCAAGACTGTTCAAAAGAATTATTTGTTCTGTTGCAAAGTAGCGATTCGTTCTTGTGTCTTCTGCAGTTTATCGGCATAGTCGGAACGTTTGGCACGTACTTTGGCGACCACTTGTTCAGGCGCCTTGTCTGTAAAGCCGGCATTGCCCAGCTTCTTATCGGCTAACCCGATTTCCTGCGTATACTTATCCACATCTTTTTGCAAACGGGCAATTTCAGCATCTAAGTCGATCAATTCGGCTAATGGTACATAAACTTCCGCACCCGTCAGCACACCAGTCATCGAGAGGGTCGGTGCCTTGATGTCACGGCCGATCTTCAATTCCTTCGGATGGACGAAACGATCGATGTAAACTTGATTATCTGTAAAGATCTGCGCTAACTGGTCATCTTGTGTCTTGATCAGGATATCAACTGGAGTTGACAATGGTGCGTTGACTTCTTTACGGATGCCACGAACGCTGCGAATCAATTCAATAACCGCCTTCATGGCCCGTTCTGCAGCCGGATCGTTCAATTCAGCATGGCTTTCTGGATATTTTGCAGTCATAATCGAAATGCCGGCATGCGGCATTGTTTGCCAAATTTCTTCGGTCACAAACGGCATGATCGGGTGAAGCAGCCGCATCGTCTGGTCAAGGACGTAAGCTAAGTTGTAGCGTTTATTGTCACGGGCTTCGTCGTCATCGCCATACAAAACAGCCTTGCTCATTTCGATGTACCAGTCACAGAAATCGTTCCAGATGAAGTTGTAAAGCGAACGCCCTGCTTCCCCAAATTCGAACTTATCGAAATGGTCATTAACCTCAGTCACGGTGGCATTCAAGCGACTCAAAATCCAGCGATCGGACATGTCAAGTTTGTCACGATTCGGCAAATGATCCGGGATAGCTGTATCTTCAAGGTTCATGATGACAAAGCGGCTCGCATTCCAAATCTTGTTGACGAAGTTCCAAGCAGAACCCATCTTTTCATAACTGAACCGAATATCTTGTCCAGGTGTCGAGCCATTTGTCAGGAACCAGCGAAGCGAGTCAGCCCCATATTTCTTGATGACATCCATCGGGTCGATCCCGTTGCCAAGCGACTTGCTCATCTTGCGACCCTGTTCGTCACGAATCAAGCCATGCAAGAGCACATGGTGGAACGGCCGCTTGCCAGTAAATTCAAGGCTTTGGAAGATCATCCGGGATACCCAGAAGAAGATGATATCGTAGCCGGTTACCAACGTGTTCGTTGGGAAGTAACGCTTGTAATCGGCTGAATTTTCATCGGGCCAGCCTAACGACGAAAATGGCCATAAGGCACTTGAGAACCATGTATCGAGCACGTCAGGATCTTGTTCCCAGTTTTCAGCATCCTCAGGTTCCTCCATCCCGACATAAGTTTCGCCAGTCTTCTTGTTGTACCAAGCTGGAATCTGATGTCCCCACCATAATTGACGGGAGATAACCCAATCATGGGCATTATCCATCCATTGTTCAAAGGTCTTTTCAAACCGTTCTGGGATGAAATCAACTTTGTTGTCGGGATCCTTCTGATTCTTCAGTGCCATTTCAGCCAGCGGTTTCATCTTGACGAACCACTGTGTGGACAGGCGTGGTTCAACTTGAACCCCAGTCCGTTCGGAATGACCGACACTATGGGTAATTGGTTCAACATTGAGCAGGAAGCCTTGATCCTTCAAATCTTGAACAATCTGCTTCCGAGCTTCAAAACGATCCATGCCGGCGTACTTGCCGGCTTTATCATTCATAGTTGCATCATCGTTCATGATATTGATGCGTGGCAGGTCATGCCGATTGCCGACCGCAAAATCGTTCGGGTCATGCGCCGGTGTAATCTTAACAGCACCGGTCCCATACTTCGGATCAACGTAATGATCTTCGATGATTGGAATTTCACGATCAAACATCGGTAAAATAACCTTCTTGCCGACCAAATCCTTGTAACGTTCATCACCAGGATAAACGGCAATCGCAGTATCGCCGGGCATCGTTTCCGGCCGTGTAGTGGCAATTTCAATGTCGCCCGACCCATCCGCTAACGGATAGCGAACGTGGTACAAAGCCCCTTCATCGTCTTCATGGATAACTTCGATGTCGGACAAGGCTGTTCGTGCCTGCGGGTCCCAGTTGATAATGTATTCACCACGATAAATCAACCCTTTTTCGTACATTTTGACGAAAACGGTCCGTACGGCTTTGTTCAAGCCCTTATCCAACGTAAAGCGTTCCCGTGAGTAGTCCAGCGACAAGCCCATTTTGGCCCACTGTGCATGGATCACATCGGCATATTCATCTTTCCATTCCCAAACGGTGTCGACAAACTTTTTGCGCCCTAAATCATAACGGGAAATTCCTTTTTCACGTAAACGGGCTTCCACTTTAGCCTGTGTGGCGATTCCGGCATGGTCCATGCCAGGCACCCAAAGTGTATCGTAGCCCTGCATCCGTTTGCGCCGGATCAATTCATCCTGCAAAGTGGTATCCCAAGCATGACCTAAATGCAATTTACCAGTGACATTCGGCGGCGGCAAAACAATTGAATACGGTTTTGCGGACGGATCGCCGCTCGCCTTGAACAGGTCCTCTTGCAGCCATTTGTCATAACGGCCAGCTTCGACTTCCTGCGGATTATACTTCGTGGACATTTCCTTTTTAGCTGTCATAGCTTCACTCCTCTACTTTTCAAACCAATCAAAAAAGCATTCATCCTAACACATCGTTAGGACGAATGCTTCCACTCGCGGTACCACCTAAATTGAGCCATGATTAAATGACTCCACTTCATTTCGGGTTAACGAACCTTGTCCGGCCGTTCCTACTCTGTTCAGAATGGCAGCTCACAAGCTACCTCATCAGGACAACCGGAAAATGTTTCAGCCACGCATTTTCTTTCTAAACGGTGCGGTCTGATGAGCTCTTGATCAATGCATTACCTGCATTTTAATCTATTTCAACTCTTTCGTCAATAATGCCGACCACGTCTTAAAGCAGTTCAGCGATAACATCCTGATCTGTGTTCAGGAAGTGATCAGTCGACTTGATCTCACTGATCTTAATGCCGTCAAGCGAGCGTTGAATTAAGCCATCCACGTCATCCATCCGATCTTCGTAATAACGAGCCCGATCTAAACGGGGATGTGTCTTCGGAGCCGGCGGTGCAAAAATCGTGCAGCAATCTTCAAACGGCATGATCGACAAATCATACGTATCGATATCTTTGGCATGCTGAATGATTTCAGTTTTATCCATCGTGACCACTGGCCGAATGATTGGTGTCGTTGTGACGTCGTTGATGGCCACCATACTTTCCAGCGTCTGCGAAGCCACTTGTCCAACTGCTTCGCCGTTAATGATGGCCAAGCCATGCCGCATTACACGGATTTTGTCGGTCAGCTGCAGCATAAAGCGCCGCTGAACCGTCATCAAATAGCCTTCTGGCACATCATGCTTGACTTGTTCCTGAATTTCAGTAAAAGGAACTTGAATAAAGGTAATCTTGCCAACATAAGGTGCTAATTTTGCCGTCAGTTCTTTGGCCTTATTCAAGGCATTGTCACTGGTATACGGCGGGCTGAAGAAATGAACCATTTCGATATCGATGCCCCGTTTCATGGCCAGATAACCAGCCACAGGCGAATCAATCCCGCCAGAGAGCATCAGCATCCCCTTGCCAGCTGTTCCGACTGGCAGACCGCCGGCACCCTTGATCTTCTGATTCATCAAGTAAATACCGTCCCGACGCACTTCGACACGGAGCGTGATGTCAGGATGTTTCATTTTAACCGTCAGATTAGGAAAATGGTCTAAGACCCAGTCGCCCAAATCGAGGTTCATTTGATTCGTATCGAGTTCAAAGTGATGGTCGGAACGACGGGTTTCGATCTTGAACGTTTTTGGTTCGTCGCCGGCAATATCCGCCATGATTTTGGTCGTCATATCATGTACGGCATCCATATTCTTAGCGACTTTAACAGTTGGTGAATAGTTTTCGATTCCAAAAACTTCATGGAGCCGGCCCATAACTGCTTTGCCATCATCGCCGTTTAAAACGATGTGCATCCGATCCTGTTTAGGATGAATGCGCAGCTGATCGAAGCCATGCAGCGCTTTGGTGACGTTGCCGTTTAAACGACCGATGAATTCACGCCGGTTCTTACCCTTGGTCGATAATTCGCCGTAGCGAACCATGATTTCAGTATATTGCATGGATGAGTCCTTTCTTTATTAAGAATTGATTTTTTCGAAACGCTGATAAATTTGGTCAAAGGCCTGGTTGAATTTTTCAGCTTCGGCCATGGTGTTGTTTTCATCGAGACTGACCCGTACGGCACTCGTCGCAATTCCATCCGGCACATGCATCGAAGCTAATGTGTTCGATTCGGTCCCGTCCTTGGAGGAGCAGGCACTCGTTGTCGACATATAAATATCATATTTTTCAAAAGCATGCACGATTGTTTCACCCCGCACACCGGCAATCGCAAAGCACAAAATGTGCGGTGCAAAATCCGGTGTCAACTGTGAAAACATCGTGACCTTTGGAAAGTGACTGACATGGTCAAAAATCGCTTTACGAATGGCTTGTTCATTGGCCACTTTCTGATCTTCATCGGTCAGCAGTAACCGCAGTGCCTTGGCCATCCCAGCAATCGCAGGCACATTTTCAGTCCCGCTGCGCATATTATTTTCCTGGCCGCCGCCGGTCATCAATGGGGCTAAATGTTTGCCTCGTTTGGCATAGATAAACCCAATTCCACGTGGTGCATGAAATTTATGACCGGAGAAAGTGGCAAAGTCGACACGGGGATTAAAGATAGTCGTTTCGATTCCTTTACCGATTCCCTGAACGGCATCGACATGAAAGTGAATCGATGGATAATCTTTCAGAACATCGGCAATCGCATCGATCGGCTGCATACTGCCGATTTCATTGTTGACGGCCATGACTGACACCAAAATTGTATCGGAGCGAATGGCATCTTTAACGTCCTGAGCGGATACAAAGCCACGTGAATCAACAGGCAGATATGTGACTTCATAGCCTAACGCTTCCAGCTGCTTCATGGAATTCAAAATGGCCGGATGTTCGATGCTGCTCGTAATAATATGCTTGCCGAATTCACGCTTTTCAATTGCGGTTCCTTTGACGACCCAGTTGTCGCCTTCAGTACCGCCGCTAGTAAAGTAGATTTCATCGGAATCAACATGGAGTAAATCGGCAATCTGCTGCCGGGACTGCTGCAGCACGTTATTGGCGTGTTCGCCGACCGCATGCAAACTGGACGGATTGCCGAAAAAGTTTTCGCTTACCTTTTGATAAGTGTCTAATACTGCTGGTGCGGCTTTAGTCGTCGCACTATTATCAAAATAAATCATCTTGCTCCTTCTTTATCTTAAAAATCATTTTTAAATGATTGCTGGCAAAAATCTTTCCTATTATAACAAATCTCATCGCTAAGAACAAAACTTTTTCTGATTTTAAGTAAGTAATTTACTGCAAATAAAAAACCGGGAAAGATTTCCTGGTTTTCAAGCCTAAAACAAATCGGCTTGTTTCTGATCGTAATAATTTTGTTCGACCTTTTTATAGGCCCCTGGTTCGACTTTATTCAAAGCCGTGGCAATCGTATCGACCGCCTGTTTATATTCATATTTCTGATCGAAAAGCTGGTGGGTTTGGGTAACGGCAGCTTCGACATCGGGATGGCTGTGGCGATAGCGATTGGCATATTGAAGCAGCTGCTCGGTCAGCAGCGCACTGTCAATCAAATCATTCGTTTCCTGCTTCAGCTTATTGATATCCTGTTGTGTCAGAATCAGCTGTTTGGAAATATCATCCAGATTGATCTTTACCTGATTGAGATCGTTGCCGAGTTTTTTGATTTCATCGGAAACGACGAAGAAGAAGTCGAGATAATCCTTCGGCAAGCCTGGCAGCCGTAATTCTTCGACCTCACGTTTAATGGTGCGCATGTCCGAAACAAACTGCTGCAGGCTGTTTTGGGCAACTTGCTCGCCTTTATGTAAACCGGCGACATTTTTATGAATGGCCTGCTGTTTCTTTTCGATTTCCGTCAATTGCTTGGCAAAATCCTGAAATTCCGTATTCACAACGGAATAAACAGCCGTCTGATCGGCAATCTTCTGCAGATCAGCTTCATAATTATTATTTAGCTGATCAATCTGATCTTTTAAGGCAATCGATTGACTCAACTCATCATGCGTCAAATCGTAGCTCTGGGTCAAATGATTCAGTTCGGCCTGCAATTCCCGATTCTGTTTATCAGCATGTTTGATAAAGGCTGATAAATCATCTTCTTTTTGTTCAACCGCTTGCCGAGCATCGATTTCCTGTTCCATGACGGCATATAAAGAATCAATCTGACTTTCCATCTCTTTATTGTCGCTGTCGACAGCATCGCACTGCAATTTGGCCACTTTTGTGGTCGTCGTCGCAATCTGCTGTTTCAAGGCCGCAATTTCAGCATCCAGATCCCGATCCAAGAAATTGAAATGTGCCTTTTGCATTTTCACATTCGTCTGTTCGATTTCAGTAATCTGCGCCGGAAATTCATTGGCTAACTCGTTATAACGGGGCGGGATTCGTTTCATCTGGTCTTGCAGGACCGCTGTTTCGGTTTCAAGCTTGCTTAACACATTAGCGGCCCCCTCTTGGTCACCGCTATTGGCTAATTGCTTGGCCTTGTCATGATCCTTTTCCAAAACATCGAGCTGATCTTTCAGCGCTTGTTCAGCCGGTCCATATGAGAAATTCTTCGTCAGCAGGTGCTTGCGCAGCTCCTGATAAATCCCCTCGAGCTTCTGGATCTCATCCTGATTGGCCTTGGCATTGGCAGCAATATCTTTCAGTGCTGAACCAATATCATCCAAATCAGCCTGGGTATTTTCTAAGGTTTCTGTAGCTTCTTTCAGCAAGCGGTGGGTTTTGATGAACTGATACTTATCGTTGGCAGCGGCTGCTTCATCCAGATTTTCATTCAAAGCGCCGATTTTTTCCTTCGTCAAACGGTCATATTCGCCTGACCACTTGGTAAAGGTCTTCAGGCTCGCCCCGCTCAATTGCTGCGCACGCAAATTGCCAATTTCAGTTGCCACTGGTGATTTGGTCAGTTTCTCTTTTGCTTGGTTTAACTGTACGATCCGATTGGTATTCGTACGCTGGTAGAAAATTGCTCCTAAATAGATTGCCACCACCACAATAACAATCGCTATGAGCACATACATCATAGCTTCCACACCCTTTGTCCAAAACTTTTCGATTTTTGTCTTGCTAATTTGTGTAAATCATCATAGAATCTAATCAAATTATAGCATGAAATCGGTTTGTTTCCGTCGTTTTCCTGTAATTTCCCTATTTTAGATTGGAAGTGTCGTCAAATCATGTCCACAGTCCCGCTTTTTGTACAGCAATTGACCGCCCTTTTAGACGGTGAAACCAATAACGTCACGAATTTGTCTAATGCAGCGGCGTTATTGATGCAGACCCAATCGGATTTGAATTGGGTCGGTTTTTATGTTTACACGCCTGCTGACCAGCTGCTCCATCTCGGTCCGTTCCAAGGCAAAGTCGCCTGCACCCAGATTCAGCCGTCAAAGGGGGTCGTTGGCACAGCATACGCACAGGATCAACTGCAACTGATCCCCAATGTCCATGAATTTGCTGGTCATATTGCTTGCGATGCTGCCAGCCAGTCGGAGCTGGTCGTTCCGATTCACGTCCAGGAAACTTTAGTCGGCGTCCTCGACCTCGATTCGCCAACACTGGAACGGTTCACCACATCTGATGCGACCGCCATGCAGCAGTTTGTCCAGGCCCTTGAAAAGCATCTTGACTTGACCCCTCAAGCTACGTTATACTAGCCATTGTGTAAAATAATGCAGCAGTAAGCGGTACAGCCGTCAACAGTTCGGCACCTATCGTTCGATTGTGTAACCCTACGGCTGCTAGGGCGAAGATCGTAAGTCGAAATGAACGAGTATTAAACTTACAGTGATTATTTTACTCCAATCAAAAAAATTCATTGGAGGAATTCGATTTATGTCACGTTATACAGGTCCACGCTGGAAACAAAGCCGGCGTTTAGGTATCTCCTTATCTGGTACAGGTAAAGAATTAGCTCGTCGTCCATATGCTCCTGGCGATCACGGTCCCAACAGCGGCCGTCGTAAGATTTCTGAATACGGTACACAGTTGCGTGAAAAGCAGAAGTTACGTTGGATGTACGGTTTAAACGAACGTCAATTCCGTAACCTCTTCGTTCGCGCCGGTAAAATCAAGGAAGGTTTGCATGGGGTTAACTTCATGATCTTGCTTGAAACTCGCTTAGATAACTTAGTTTATCGTTTAGGCTTAGCAACAACTCGTCCGCAGGCTCGTCAATTAGTCAACCATGGCCACATTTTGGTCGATGGCAAACGCGTTGACATTCCTTCTTACGAAGTTAGTGTTGGCCAAGTGATTTCCGTTCGTGAAAAGTCCAAGGACATGGTCATCATCAAGAACGCGGTTGAAAGCACCGTTGCACGTCCTGCTTTCGTCAGCTTTGATTCCGACAAGTTAAGTGGTTCCTTAGTTCGTTTACCACAACGTGAAGAACTCGAACCAGATGTTGATGAATCATTAGTTGTTGAATACTACAACCAGATTCTCTAATCAGCAAACTGAAAAGAACGATCTTCGGACCGTTCTTTTTTTGTGCCCTTTTCCAAATCAGGCATGCTATAATGGGTTTTTAAAAGGAGGCACTTTCCATGAGTGATGATTTAAACAAACGACTTGAAAACAGTTCGCACGGCGGCACTCCGCAGACCAAACCGGATGAACGCCGTCAGTATCTGGGTTCGTTGCGAGAACGAGTCGTGCTTTCAATTACAGTTGCGGAAATGAAGGTCCCGCAGACATTGACCACCTTGAAAAAGGTCCTGCCTGATTATCTGCACCACGATTATCAGGCCCTGATCAATGGCAAACTGGATACGGATGTCACCAGCGCTTATATCGGCGCCCTTTCACATGCTGGACTCCCCTTCACTTTAGTGCGAGATGAAACAGCCCATACCCAAGCCGATGCTTTTGCACTGCTGATCGTGGCCAAAACGGCGGTCAACGAACCGACAATCGATATCGATACCAAATACCCGCAACCGAAAACAGCTCCGGAACCTGAAAAAAAGAGTTTATGGGACAAATTATTTCATTAAAAATTTTCACTAAAAAGACTGCTTCAGTATCCAAATGGATGCCGAAGCAGTCTTTTTGCTGCCAAACGAATTATCGTAAAATCGATTGTGCCCGCCGGCGTAATTGATGGCGGGCCCCTCGCACCGTATTCCCCAATATGTCAATATTCTGATACGGCGCCAATCCGGAAAAGCCGCCGTCGCCAATGTGATGAATATCGACGCCAAGTGCTTTATCAGCTAATGCAATCTGACGAATAACAGCCGGCGTACTGCTTTCCTGACTCGTTCCAATCGTCGCCATTGTCAGCACTTTATTTTTGCTTCCGTTAGCTTGGGCGTTGTGCTTTTGAACGATCCGAATAACGGTGGACAAATCAGCCTCCGTCCAATGCGGAACCGTATACACAGCCGGAACCAGCAAGATATCAACCCCACCGTCGATAAATTGCTGGGCAACTGTCGCCGTCATAATTGGCTCATTCACACCCGAACTATGCATCTTGCCAGCAATGATCAGGCCATGAAAAGTCTGTTTGGCCACCTGAATCGTCTTTAAAATCTGCTGATTAGCGACGCCGGTGCCAGGGTTGCCGGTTAAACAAACGTAATCGGCACCGAGTTGCTCCGCTTTTTGCAAAGTAGCCTGGGTCGCCTGCCGGCCGGAGATGATCGTTTTCTTGGCGCTCATCAATTGAACTGCAGAAACAGGCTCCAAATTCACGCCGACTGGTCGACCAACCAATTTTTTGAGCAGCTGCAGGGGCTGATCGGTTGCAGGCAAGCCCTGAATTTGCGGCTCATTCAAGTCAATCGCATTCAGCAAAATTAAATCGGCACCGGCCGAACGAGCCAATTCACTATTCGTCACATCTTCAACTAGCGGCGGCTGGGTCACAATATTTTCAGATAAAATCGTCCGCCCTTCGCCTGCATAAATCGCCTGCTTTAATTCTTGCGGCGTCAGCGCCGCAAAATCGCTGGCGGTACAGTCTAAAATCCGCTTGACCATGATATTGCCTCCTTAAAGCACATATTGCAAAAGTTTCGTCGTCACAGGCCGTTTGTCGCCAAAAGTCGGCTGCAAGTGCGGCATTAAATCTGGCGCCGCATGCAGGCCTAAAACGGTCGCCAGCTGAGGCTGATCCGGCTGATAAGCCAAATACAAATTGGGAATGATTAAATCGACGCCTGCCACCCCTAAATGGAATTGACGTGCAATCGCAACCGCTAACTCTTGATACGTCGCATCCATATCCGCACTGACTTCGAGCCGTTCGTTCCGCAGGTCCGTTTCATGCTGCAGCCAAGCTTGTGTTCCCCGTGGCAGAATCGTAGCGGCTGAATAGCCTTGCGTCGCAAGTACTTGTTGTGCCCTGTCATCTAGCTGCAGTGCCTTTTCTTGTAGTGTGCCATTTTTATGCGTAATCAAATCAGCAATGGTCGTCCGTCCATCGCCAACAACATTGGCTGCGACCCGTTCCAGAACACTGGCAACGTGAGTACCAATGACTAGAAAGCGATAACTCGTACCGGCCACAAAGCTCTCCACGAGCACTTGCCGATTCACCTGCTGCGCTTTTTCAAACGCCGCCTGAAAGACCGCCAATGAGGTTGGACGCGTAAAAGCAGTCACGCCGCCACATCCCTGTTTGGGTTTGACAACAAGTGCTTTTTGACCAAAGGACGTGTTAAAATCGTTCTGCGCATCCGCCCAGCTCGTATAGACATGCCCGGCCGGTACGTTCAGCCCTGCCTGTGCCAACTGCTGTTTAACAACTTGACGGTCGGCCACGACTTTAGCCGCCACAAGCGGTGTTTTCGCTGTGACTGTGCCTTGCTGCAGCCATGTTGAATGTGTCCCCCGTTTAATTTGAATCAGATCGGCACCTGCATCAACGTTGCCAATCTGCAAACCTTGCTGATACGCTGTTGTTAACACTGCCTGACTGGCCGGTGAAAAATCAAGATAGCCACGCAGCTGCTCTGGATGCCCCTTTTGCTCAATTGCGACCCACTGCTGTTGTTGCGCCACAAAGTCTGGTGTGGCTGCCAGACGTGCACTTTTGGTCAGTTTGGGATCCTTAACAGCGGCAGCATACAAATCAAGGACGGTTGGATTCAGCTGCAGATGAACAGCTAATTGCTGCAGATTTTGAACCAGCTGTAATAACGACTTCTGAGCCTGTGTTGTAGCATTCGGCTGTTCACTAGCTACCTTCTGATTAAACTGTTCGGCCAGATGCAGCTGCTTGTTGATATCCTTTGGCAGCGGCAATAACAAACAGAAAATAGCCCATAATTTCAAGAAATGCAGCGTAGTAAGGCTGATGCCATCCGTCGTAAACGGATCGAGATCAAGCCGCTGAATGACCAGCCCATCGATGCCATGTTTGGCTAAATCGGCATGGGTGCCGACCAAACGGACTGGTGCATCCGCACCAACTCGCAGCGCCGTTTGCAAAGTGGCTGCATCCGCAAATTGAGCTGTTTTACGATTCAAAACACTTCGTCCGTTCCGACTGGCCCCCAGCCAATAACTCAACGCATAGCGCAATCGGGTCAGGTTCTGATCTAGCTGCAGATAAACGGC
Source organism: Lactobacillus selangorensis (assembly GCF_001437205.1). Classification (GTDB taxonomy): domain Bacteria; phylum Bacillota; class Bacilli; order Lactobacillales; family Lactobacillaceae; genus Paralactobacillus; species Paralactobacillus selangorensis. Next base: position 447,345 of record NZ_JQAZ01000001.1, read on the forward strand.
GTTGCTGAAGGCAATGTAATCGTCGTTAAATTCTTTGTGATACACCTGCGTAAACAGCGGCACTAATAATGCGGCCGGCAGCTGCCAGCCGATTTGGAGCTGAGCCCCTTTTTCAGAAAGGATGGTCGGTGTTTCGGCCGCTGTCAACGAATCAATGGCAGCGAGTTGGGCTAGTACCTGCTGTGGGTCGGCCTGCCAATCGGTCTGCCGAATGAATTGGCCCGCATGCACATACCAATAAGGCGTCTGTCCCGCATCATCAGAACTTGCCGGAACGACCTTGCTTAAGCGCACCTGCAAATGGGTCAGTAGCGGCACTAAGCCTAAACGTTGAATCTGCTGTTCTAAATCTTTCATCATCATGCTCCTCTGCTGATTCTTTGCCTTCATTATACGCCCTTTAAAGGCTTAAAAATAGGCGGCAATCATGGTATAATAGAACGTATGTTCAGAAACAAAAAAGGAGGTTTTCAACCATGCAGCAACCACTTGCTTATCGGATGCGGCCGCAAAACTTAGATGAGGTCGTCGGTCAGCAGCATTTAGTCGGTCCCGGCAAAATTATCCGCCGAATGGTCGATGCGCATATGCTGTCCTCGATGATTCTTTATGGACCGCCCGGTGTCGGCAAAACAAGTATTGCCAGTGCGATCGCCGGCAGTACCAAATATGCGTTCCGCAAACTCAATGCCGCCACCGATACGAAGAAAGACCTGCAAGTCGTCGTCGAAGAAGCCAAAATGAGCGGCACCGTGATCCTGCTGCTGGATGAAATCCACCGGCTCGATAAAACCAAACAGGACTTTCTGCTGCCGCACCTCGAAAGCGGTCAAATCGTCCTAATCGGAGCCACGACCGAAAATCCGTATATTACCATCAGTCCGGCGATCCGCAGCCGAACGCAGATTTTCGAAGTCAAGCCCCTCTCAGAAAACGATATTAAAACGGCCTTAACGCATGCTTTACATGACAAAGAGCGGGGGTTAGGCCAATATGATGTCCAAATCGACGACAATGCCCTGCAGCATCTAGCACGTGCAACCAATGGTGACTTACGCAGTGCCCTCAATGCACTCGAATTGGCCGTCAAATCGACACCGGCCGCTGAAAAAAACGGCCACATTCACATCACCCTTGAAATTGTCGAAGAATGTCTCCAAAAAAAGGCAATCAGTGCCGATAAAGATGGCGATGCCCATTATGATGTCATATCTGCTTTTCAGAAATCGATTCGAGGCAGCGATACCGATGCAGCCCTCCATTATCTGGCGCAATTACTCGCAGCTGGCGATTTAGTCTCTGCCTGCCGCCGCTTGTTGGTCATCGCTTACGAAGACATTGGGCTGGCTAGTCCGGCCGCTGCATCACGCACGGTTTCGGCCGTTCAAGCAGCGCAACAGCTGGGATTGCCAGAGGCCCGGATTCCATTAGCCGATGCAGTCATCGATTTGTGTCTGTCTTCGAAATCAAATTCTGGAATCACTGCAATTGATGCCGCCATGAAAGACGTTACCAGCGGTCATAGCGGTGAAATTCCCAAATCCTTGAAAGACGCCCATTATTCGGGCGCTAAAAAACTCGGTCGTGGTGTCGCCTACAAATATCCGCATGACTATCCTAACGATTGGGTCAAACAGCAGTATTTGCCGGATACCTTAAAAAACGCCCAGTATTATCATCCCAAAGATAACGGCCGCTATGAGCACGCCTTAAAAGAACAGTACGAACGACTGCGAACTGCTCAGCATGACTCTGAGTAAAGCGTTTGCGTCGTTACGGATAATATGCTACTATAATGTTCGAAAGGCTAAGATGTGCGCGGAATTCTAGCTTATGTTGACCGAACAAATAACGTTACATTGGGACAGATAACAAAATCGGTGTGTGAGCAGATCTTTTCACGAGATAGCACTAATCACTGAGCGGTTCGTCCCACCTGCTTAACCGCGGGAATCAACTATATCGAATTCAAAACGGCATCCGTAGTTTTTTAGGAGTTATGCTTCGGCATGACTCTTTTTTTGTATTCTTGACAAATGATCGCAGAACTTGAATACTGGACCAATAGAGATTTTTGGGAGGTCATACGATGATTTTAGGACTCATGATTGTTTACATCATTTTATTACTGCTGCTGGCGGTTTTCCTGCTGCGTCATTTGAACCGGCGCTTTTTAATTTTTGATCCGGTGCAGTCACCGCAGCTGCAAACTCTCTTTCGCTTCACAGCAGGGCTGCTGATTGTAGTAGCGATTGCCGGGATTGGAATCCTAATACTAGGCCACGATTCGAAATTGAACCTGATCACCTTATTATTAGGGGCTGGGGTCGTTGCCATCTTTGCAGTCGCATTAACGCACTACGAACCTTAGCGAAATGGTTTTCATTTGCCCCTGAATAAAGTACAATGGGGTTAGATCGAAAGATGAGAATGCTTACAAAAATGGGGTGAAGGACATGTTACAACAATATCATCGTATTTTAGTTGCGATTGATGGTTCTTATGAAGCTGAATTAGCCTTCCGGAAGGCGGTCGAAGTTGCCAAGCGGAATCATGGGGAACTGTATTTGATCCACGTAGTCGATACACGTGCATTCCAAAATGTTTCCAGTTTTGATTCGGCCATGGTCGAACAAGTCACCGAAACAGCCAAGCAGACTATGGAACAATATGTCGAAACGGCTAAAAAACTCGGGTTGGAAAATGTTGAATACAGCATTGAATATGGGGCACCAAAAGTGATTATTGCCCATGATATGCCGGAACAGCACGATATCGATCTGATCATGATCGGGGCAACCGGTTTAAACGCCGTTGAACGCCTCTTGATTGGTTCCGTCACCGAATTCGTGACTCGGAATGCGATCTGCGATGTGCTCGTTGTTCGGACCGATTTGAACAACAAACCGGCGCTGCACGGCAGCAAGAAGAGCATCATCAATCAGGAAGCCGAAGCTGAAGAAAAGAAAAATTAACTCTTTTTAAAAATGGGCCCATCAAGGCTGTGGTAATCAGATACCGCAGCCTTTTTTGGTCGGTTCAGTTTCAGGTTTTCTAAAGCTTCCATTGCTATAATAAAGATAAAAAATCTGAAAAGACGTGAATTTCGCAATGAAAAATTGGCTCAAGCAGCGCCGGACTGCGCTTGCAACGGTTCTCTTTTTAACAGCTGTTGCAACGGCAGCCACCGTCATTTTTCTGCACCATTTGAATCTGATTATTGCGACCGGCGACCTCACCTTCCATCTCTCACGGATTCAGGGTTTGACGACCATTCTGCATTCGCCGGTTAATTTCGAAACTTTTAATCATCATGGGTATGGCGTTAATTGGTTTTATCCATCCTTAACCTTGTTGCCAGCCGCTTTTTTTGAGGCGCTGACGCAGCGTTTAGTGCTCAGTTATACGCTGTATATTTGGATCGTCAATCTAGCGACAATTGGTATTGCGGCTTACTGCGGCACACGTTTTTGGCGCAACCGCACCAGCGGCGTTTTGTTTGCCCTCTTTTACTTATTCGCCAATTACCGGCTCTCCAATTTTTTCTATCGGGCTGATTTGGCCGAAGGAACAGCCATGGCTTTTCTGCCCCTCGTCTTCTTGGGGGCGTATGAACTCTTTTGGGGCACTGGCAGGCCCAACTCAGGTTGGAAATTACTGACGGTGGGCATGGTCGGCATCCTGTATACCCACCTGCTGACTGCCTTCCTGTGTATTTTATTGCTGCTTTGTTTGACCCTGGGCGCACTTTTTACACGCCGCCGGCCGATTCGCACGATCTTATCTGAAGGTATCAAAGCAGTCAGCTGTACAGCACTGATTACGCTGCCCTTCTGGGGGCCGTTTCTCCGTGAAATGTCTTTCCAAAAACTAAATCATCCGGCGTTTAATCAATTACTAGCCCAAGCGCTCGATCCGACAACGACGCTCAAAGCGGCCGCACTCAACCAGCTCGACCAATCCAACCTCGGCCTGCTTGGCTTAATTGCAATCACCTTGCCGCTGTTTACACTCCGCAAATGGCCGGCAGCAGCTAAATGGAGTTATGGCATCAGTCTGGTTCTCGCCTTTCTGACGACCAACCTGTTCCCATGGCAATGGCTGCAAAACACACCACTGGTTTATCTGCAGTTTCCATGGCGGTTGCTGGGACTGCAAGCCTTCTTTGCCAGTATCTGTCTTGTCGAATGCTGGCACTGGTTCCGTCAGCCAGCCGGTTTGAAAATCGGTTTAGTTGCGCTGGCACTGCTAGTTTTAAGTACGGCTTCCTTCTCCCTTTTGCAAACTGACTTTACCCGAATCGGCAGCCTGAAGTTCACGACTGCTGACACGAGTCAATTAGCTACCATGGGTGAATATTACCAATACGATTATGCCCCTGCGGCCACCATTCCGTATCAAACCCAGGCGACACAGCACTTATTTTATCTGGACGGCAACTGGCAAACCCATCCTTATCACGTCACGGCGGCCCACTTCACCACGAAAATCAGTCTGTCAGCCGCACAAACGGTCACGTTGCCCGTTTTCCGCTATGCGACTACTCAGGCGACTGTTAATGGTCATCCAGCTCATGTCACAGCTGGAAAAGGCGGTTTAGTCGGCCTTCATCTGCACGCCGGCACCAATACGATTCAAATCGGCTACACGTATTCTATCCGCTTTTATGCGGCCATCCTCATTGCCCTACTCGGCTGTCTTCCTCTTTTGAAACGACCGCAATCAAAAAACCGGAACGTCTGACCCGTTCCGGTTTTTTTTCTGTGTGTTAGTTTGCAAATGATTAAGCGGTCGGCAATTCAGCCAATTTCTGTTCCAATTGGGCATCGGCACTGATTTCGCTCAGCGCCGCAGCCAGATGAAAGCAGTGCTGTGCTTGTTTAGATTGTGCCAAACCAGCCCAAGCATGGGCCTGAATCCCATATAAATGTCCCAGCGCATAAAAATCACTTTGTTCCGTCATCCACTGCGCCATCTCTGTTGTCACGGCAATTGCCGCCTGCCACTCGTTTTGTTTCAATAAAACCCGGCCTTGATAAATGCAGATCCACATCTTGGCATTCTTATATGCCACGAAATTTTCCGGCAGCCGGTCAATCAGATGTCGCGCCGCACTAATATACTCACTAGCATGCGTATAATGATGCTTCGCATAATAAGCGATGGCCATTCCCAATAAGGTCAGTGCCCCATAAATATCAGTTTCTTCATGAATCGGCACCCGTTGTGCTTTCGTCAGATAATAAATACCTTCGTCTAAATCTTGTTCAAACTGCAATTTCAAAAAGCCCATCAGAACATTGTAATGCCGCAGATCATACGGATCTTTCAAATGATCCGGATGCATCTCTGCCAACTGTGCTGCCACAGTTTGATAATCGTCCTTAATCCAAGCTTGATCAACCTCACCCAATTTACGTCGGTTTTTGGCTTCCTGCCGAACGATCACGTCTGTCCATTGAATCCCCAGTCGTTCACAGATCATGATCAGCGTATTCATGTTGGGAATCTTATTCTGCTTTTCAATCAGACTAATTGTGGCTTGTGTACATATACCTTCAGCAAGTTCGGCCTGCGACAGCCCATACTGCTTACGATACCGTTTGATCTGATCACCCAAAATAATAATCATCATTGGCCTCCTCAACTCAATTGCATCAAATATAATTGCCACTCATTGAAATTATCTTTTTTCTTATTTTAGCAGAAAAAAGCGGAATGGTCTAGATCAATTCATGTACCTTACAAAAATGAAAGATAACGCATCTCAAGCCCCAATTAAGGCCTTTTTTGGTGTATGGTAGAGTTAAATTGTTAAAGGAGCTGCTGACCGATGAATTTTGAAAAAAAATATCGCTACACTGGGGACGACAATCTCAAACTGAATAAACTGAAGACGACCCCCATGCCAAAATACAAAGACAAAAAAGAACAAATCAAGACGGATATTCAGGATGACATTCAAAAAATGGCGGCTCGTCAGCAAATGCTGTACGCCGAAGGGACTTATGGGGTCCTGATTGTTTTGCAGGCAATGGATGCTGCTGGGAAAGATGGCATGATCCGCCACGTCTTCAGCGGAATCAACCCTGAAGGCTGTGAAGTAACTAGTTTCAAACAACCGTCTAAAAAAGAGCTCAGTCATGATTACTTGTGGCGCTGCCATTTAGCGATGCCGTCACGGGGCAAAATTGGCATCTTCAACCGTTCTTATTATGAAGATGTTTTAGTTGACCGGGTCCATCCAGAGATTTTAGCCGGTGAACACCTGCCAGGCATCAAAACAGCTGCTGATGTCAAACCGAAATTTTTCAAGGATCGTTACAACGATATCAATCAATTTGAAAATTATGAAACTCGCAATGGCTTTATGATTCTCAAATTCTTCCTGCACATTTCCAAAGACGAACAGAAGCGCCGCTTTGAGAGCCGGATTGAAACGCCGGAAAAGAACTGGAAGTTCTCCGAATCGGACATCAAGGAACGCAAATACTGGAATCAGTATGAAAAAGCCTATAATGATGCTATTGAATCGACATCATCGCCTAAAAATCCGTGGTACATTATCCCGGCCGATGATAAATGGTTCTCACGCCTCGTCGTTTCCAAGATTATCAATGCCCGTCTCGAAAAACTGCCGCTGGCCTATCCAGAAGTCACACCCGAACAAAAACAGGGCTTGAAGACGGCTTTGGATGAACTCGAAGGCGGCAAAAAGTCCCAGCAACAGAAAAAATAGAAAGGTGTTCTCAATTTGATCCAGCAAAAAAGCATTCCGTTGTCCCGTCAGGCAGCGGTGACGTACTTTATTATTTCCTTATTGCTCAATACATTCGGTAATGGGCTGACGGTAGCCCTCAACTTAGGGAGTGCCCTTTGGACCGCCTCAGCCGTGAACCTGATGCATTTGATCCACTTAAACTTGTTCACGATCCTGATGCTGTATGGTATTCTGGTCGTGATCGCCAATGCCTTATTGTTGGAACAACTTGATTGGACTCGCATGGTCGGCAATTTTATTTTCATGCTGCCCTATAGTTATTTAGTCGGTTTGTTTACGCACCTTTTGCTGCAGACGCCGATTAATTCACTGCCTTTGTGGCTGAAAGTGATACTTGATCTATTTGGGATTAGTCTGGTGGCGATTGCCATTTCGATTTACCAGCGAGTTAATTGGGTGTTGCACCCCAATGATGATTTGATGCAAATTATCCGTTTCAAATTCTGTCATGGACGTGCGGCATTAGCAATGTGGCTCAGTATCGTTCCGCCAGTTGTCATTATGGTGTTCTGCTGGCTGCTCGATCATCAGTTGTATGCCGTCAACATCGGCACGTTGGTCGCACTTTTCTTCCAGGGTGCAATCATCGGCTGGTCTGACCGGCACGTTTTCCCGGCACTGAAACACCAAGGTCTCAACAAAATTGAAAACTGATTTTTTCAAAATAAAAAGCGCTGACAAAATATTTATTTTGCCAGCGCTTTTTATTATGGCCGCCTTAAAATGGTTTCGAGATCGGTCAGGTGCTGAATATGCAGGTCAGCGGCCGCTTGCGAATCGGTGAACCGGGCATCCATTGGCGCTAACGCAGCCACAGTCATGCCAGCCGCCTCGCCAGCTGCGATTCCCGTTTCTGAGTCCTCAACCGCCATGGCCTGTTCAGGCGCAACATGCATTTGCTGCATTGTATTGAGATAGATTTCTGGATCCGGCTTGCTGCGGGTAAACGACATCCCGCTGACCACAACATCAAATTCATCTTCGAAATGGTTCGCCGTCAGCATAGCGTTGATAGCATTCAGATCACTGGAACTAGCGAGTCCCACCTTAAAATCATGCGCATGTAGCCAATCCAAAGTCGGTTTGGCATCCGGATTGACTCGTTTGCGATAATCGATCGGATCGGCGGCTTTATAATCCCGATAGCCATCCTGCAACTGCTGATACTGCGCGGCCGTCCGGCCCGGCAGCAGCTGCGGCCACAGATCCCGCAAATTTCCGCCGACCAGATCCAGCAACTGCTGTTCAGTCAGGTGCAAACCAACTTGCTGAAAATACTCACGGCGCCGGTCAAAATAATACGGTTCGCTATTGACAAGCACCCCGTCCATATCAAAAATAACTGCCTCAATCTCCTGCATATTCTCTAAACTCCCCTTTTTAATACATATCGATAATCTTGCCCAAATAATCCTGAATCTTCTGCGGCTGATCCCCCCGCACCAGCATCGACTGCAGCAGCCGATCCCGATTGTACCAACGGTTCCAAAACGCAATGTTCTGTTCCGGCTGCAGCTGGGCGATTTCTTTTTGCCAATCTTGAAGAATCAATAATAAATAATCGGTATACAACGTATTGAGATTGGTCAAATTAGCAACGGCCATCGCCAATCGTTGCGGTTCCCCATAAATCAGCGGATCGTTCATCTGCCGGTAGCCAGTATAAAATGCCGCCAGCAGAAACAGTTTATTGGCTCGATTCAAAACAGTACTCTGAAACAATTCATCTAGTACATTACCGATATGCGTATAACTATGGGCCCAGCCCTTATGATCGATGTAACCACGGCCATCCTGCTCTAGCAGCATATACGTCGCCATCGCTAAAATGACAGCGTTGATTTCTGCAGACGACAGGACATGATAATAATGCCGATCCGCATAAAGCAGCCCTGCTAAAAGCATGACTGCAAATGAACGTTTAAAAACGGCATTATTATGCGGTTCGAGAATGTGGTCGAACATATAAGCCGGCGAAATCAGCTGCATGACCAGCCACTCCTCCTGTTCCGGCGTAAACGCCGTTAAACGAATCAGATCATTGAACAGGAAATAAACGCCACGATCACGCAAACGGGCATTCGTCACCCCTAGATGAGCAAGCAGAAACTGCAGATCGTCATTGGAAATCTGCGGTTCATCACTCTGCTTGAGTTCATCATCGATTTGTTTGACACGGGCTAATGCCGTCTGCGTATCACGAGGCAGAACGACGGGCGTTTTGTCCGCCGCATAAGTCACTTGTTTAGCGAGCTGATTGAGCCGTTCCGGCAGCTCATGGAAGGACTCGCCGGCCATGAACTGCTGCTGTATTTTTTTCAATTGTTGTCGTGTTTGTGCGACTTGATCGACCACCATTACCACTCCATTATTAGATTAAAATTGGACGCTGGATCTTTTGGTCCGGTGACGCCAAAACCAATCCGAAATCATCCTCTTGCAGCGGATGATCGATCCGGATCTTCGCCTGGTGCAGGATCGTGAACGGATAATTCAGTTCAACTGCTAGCTGCAAATATTGATTCAGCAAGTGTTGACCAAGCTTATCATTCAAATAAATCCGGTATTCGGGATAACGCTGCAGTATCTGGGCAACCAGTGCATACATTTTTGCACTACGAAGCTGGGACACCGTGATTGCCAGTGCAACACGTTCTTGAAAATTACCCAAAAAGCGTCGTTTTTCATCCGGTTTCAGCTGTGGAACACCATATAGACGTGTTTTTAAGAAATCATTCAGATCTTCTGTCATTTGAAAGCGCTCCTTATCCCTCTTCATCATACACAAAATGAGACGTCGGCACAATCAATCAACGGTAGTTAATGGCTAATCTTTTTAACAATCCAATCGCCAATCCCCTGCACTAAGAAAACCATGATGAGGATCAATAAGGTCGAAAATAAAGTGATGTCATTTTCAAAGCGTTGGTAACCGACGCTGACGGCCAGATTGCCTAAGCCGCCCCCGCCGACAACGCCAGCCATCGTCGTCAAACCAATCAAGCTGATGATCGTCACAACAGAAACCCGCACTAGGTCAGGTGCGCCTTCTCGTAAATAGACTCGGAAAATCAATGACCATGGTCCGGCGCCAACCGACTCAGCGGCCTCAATGATGCCAGGTGCGACATCCAATAACGCATTCTGAACCTGACGGGCATAAAACGGCGCACACCCGACAATCAACGGGACTAATACCCCGGTGGTCCCGATCGTTGTGCCGACAACCAAACGCGTAAACGGCCCAATCACTGCCAGTAAAATAATGAATGGGATCGACCGAAATAAATTGACAATCTTATCCAGAACTTGATAAACGGGTTTGTTGGCCAGAATGCCGCCGTCCTGGGTGATAACCAGTGCGATTCCGAGAATCAAGCCGATGATACCGGCAAAGATTCCGGACACAATCGTCATATAAATCGTTTCGCCGGTACTCTGAACAACTTCCGACCAGTTGGAAACGACATTCGGCATTAAGCGTGCAATTTCAGTCATCATTAGTCATGCGCCTCCTCAGGTTGTTTTAAGATTTCAACGGTGACTTGGTCGGTCCGCAGGTTTTCCAGTGCATCGTCCAAGTGATCCGGTGTCCCGCTGAGAACAACAACCAGATGTCCGATCGGAGTCTGCTGCAGAATCTCGATGTTGCCGTATAAGATGTTGGCGGCGACTTCATAATGCTGATACAACCCGCTGATTAACGGCTCGTCCGTATTCGCCCCCTGGTAAGCTAATTTGACTAAAACTTGGCCGGGCTGCAAATGTTTGATGTTGTCCTGTGCCAAAATCTTCGGCAACGCCTGATTGATTTGGGTCGACGTTTCGATAAAATCACGGGTTAATTTTTCTTTGGGGTGGCTGAACAGCTCCAGCAAACTGCCTCGTTCGATGATCCGCCCATTTTCCATAACGGCGACTTTGTTGCAGACTTCCTTGACGGCATCCATTTCATGGGTGATCAGGACCACCGTTAAACCCAGCCGCTGATTCAAAGATTGCAGCAGTTTCAGGATCGATAACGTCGTCTTCGGATCCAAGGCACTCGTTGCTTCATCACTAATCAGGATTTCCGGATCGTTGGCCAAGGCGCGTGCGATGGCGACCCGCTGTTTTTGACCGCCTGATAATTGCGATGGATAGGAATTAGCCTTGTCGGATAATTCGACAAGTTCCAGCAATTTAGCGACCTTTTCATGGCGCTCCTGCTTGGATAACGGTCCATCCTGCAATGGGAAGGCTACGTTGGCAGCGATCGTCCGTTCATTCATTAAATTAAAATGCTGGAAGATCATGCCGATTTTACGGCGGGCGGCCCGTAATTCCTTTGCCTTCAGCGTTTCCATATTGTGTCCATTGACGATTACTTGACCGCTGGTGGGCTTCTGGAGCATGTTGATTACACGAACCAGCGTCGATTTGCCGGCACCGGAGTAACCGACGATTCCGTAGATATCGCCTGGTTCAACTTCAAGGGAGACGTCTTGGACGGCATGGACTGTTTTATTTTTATTGTGAAACGTCACATCGATATGACGCAGGTCAATGGCTGGTTGCATCGTTGCAGCTCCTTCCTTTATTTCAATTTCAAGTTCCAAGCTTCTTCAGTGGAACCTTTGTAAACTTGCTTGATCTTTTTGGCAGTTGCTTCCGTCTGGAAGGCCTTGACCACTTTCTTGTAAGTCGGGTTATTGGCATCCTTCTTACGTGCGACAATAATGTTAATCCACTGTTCGGATTGCTTAGTCAACTTTTCAGTGGCAATGGCTTTCTTCGGATTGAGGTTCGCATCGGCGGCGACCCCGTTATTGATCACAGCGGCAGTGACATCATCCAATGAATGCGCTGTTTGGGTGGCATCCAATTCTTCGATCACAATCCCGCTCTTATTGCTCTTAATATCTTTCTTGGTTGGCAATTTGGCATTATCTAAAGTAATCAAATTGGCGTTCGCAAGTAATTGTAAGGCCCGGCCTTCATTGGTGGCATCGTTTGGAACGGCCACTTTATCGCCCTTCTTCAACTGACTCAGTTTGGTAATCTTGTTGGAATAAACTCTCATTGGGCCGATATCGGTCTTGCCGATGCTGACCAGATCGGCATGATGTGCTTTGTTCCAGTTATTCAAGAAATAAGAATGCTGGTATGAGTTCAAGTCGATTTGACCTTGCTGCAAAGCGGTGTTTGGTTGGTTGTAATCCGTAAAGGTAACTAACTTTAAGTTGATGTGTTCCTTTTTTAATTTCTGAACAACTGGTTTCCAGATTTTTTCATCGCTGCCGATAATCCCGATTTTAACTGTCTGTGTTTTCGCAGCGGCTGTTTGCTTCCCACAAGCCGCAACGACGATCGTCACTAGCAATAATAAGACCATTAAACTGACACGTTTCAATTTTTTCATTTTAAAAATCCTCTCTTATTCCCAAAATTTTCGTTATGTGTTGAAATGACTGGTCGCAGCGGGCTAGCTCCGCTGCAATTCTCCCCATGCGACAAAAAAGCCCGCTCCTAAGTTTCCTTAGAAGCGAGCTGACGCGTTACCATTCTAAATTCGGGCCCATCTTTACAGACGAGTCCCTCACTAACGTACGGGCAAATAATGCCGATACGCGTGCACGATAATGTGTGCCACTCATTGCAGCCTGACGCAAAAGCGCTCGGTGCACCGATTCTGGGCCATTTTCACCGACGCTCCCTACCTCACTCTCAGCGAATATGAGTTTTCTGTACAGTCTCAGTCGATTACTTTCCCATTCATTTCGTTTCAAATATCAATTTGACATAACTTATGTTTCTTATCATACGAGCTATGCCTGCACTTGTCAATACTTTTATGAAAATAATCTTTTTTATATCTCATTAAAAACTTATTTGTCAGCTAAATAAAAAACACCCAGTGTGGGTGTTTTCGGAAGTGCGGCTTCCGTTTAGAAGTCGCCTTGGTCGCTGAACATATAACTCCTGTAATGATACCGCATCGACATCACCATGCCGACCCCGATCATATTCCCCAGCAGGGAGGAACCCCCTTGTGAAATGAACGGCAGCGGAATCCCGGTTAACGGTAAGAGCCCAATATTCATCCCGATGTTTTCAAACACATGGAACAGAATCATCATAATGACCCCCGTCGAAACATAGGCATAAAATTCATTTTTCGTATCGAACGTGACCCGAATCATCTGGTAGATCAGCATAAAGTAAACTAAAATAACGAAACAGCTGCCGATGAAACCAAAATCTTCACCGATAACCGAGAAAATCATATCAGATTCCCGCACGGGGACATAGACCTTTGATTTATTAAAGCCGATTCCAAATAATTGGCCTGAACCGATTGCCTTCATGCTTTGCCAGAGCTGATACCCATTTCCAGACGTATCCTGCGATGGATTCCGCCAAGTGTTGACACGGGCAAACTGATAGGCTTTGAAACCGAAATGCCTGAGGAACGCCTGTCCGCCATCCGACAGAACAAGGGCTAACGCCGAACCGCCGACAACAGCCCCGATCGAAGCAATCGGCACCAGAATCTTCCAAGTCACACCAGAAACAAGCACCATCCCGCTGAAAATGGCTAAGAAGACTAACGATGTCCCAAAATCATCTTCAAGCGTCAGCAGCATAAAGATCGGCAGTGTCCATAACAACATCCGGCCGATCAGCAGCCAGTCGTTCTTCGTTGTGTGCGGGTACTCGTCATTGTGCTGGGTAATCACCCGTCCGAGCATCAGAATATACGCCGGTTTCATGATTTCAGAAGGCTGGAACGTGATCGAACCAATCGCAAACCAGTTTTTCGACCCGGTTTTGGCGTAATAAGCTCGGCTGTAAAAGATGAAAACAGCCGCTAGCAGGAATAGGCCGACCCCATACGCATATGGGGCAATCTTCCACAATTGTTCCGAATCCATCTGCATGATCACAACAATCGCGATCCCGCCGATGACATACCATAGCCCCTGCATAATCGTCGCCCGTAACGGGCTGGCACCAGTCGTATCATGTGACGTTGAAATGTAAATTGCGGCTAAGCCGATCAAAGCCAATAACATGACAGATAAAATGATCCCATAGTCGATTCGTGAATTTAAATCGCGATTTGCACGCTCACTGGCTTCTCGTTGCATATTGCCACCTCGACTTTTCTAGTGATTATGAAGATGATACTGCATGATCAGTTCGTTGATCGCATCATCTTGTGTTTTGGCGTGTAAAGGCGTTTCATTGCCGGCCAAATAGGCATCAAAGCGTTCGCCCTCTGGCTTGACATACCCAATTTCATGTTTGCCGATCTGCAGAACAGCGACATCAATACCGTCCCGTTTTGCATCGGTCAATTCTAATTTAATATTCCGTTCTTTCTTAGACATATAAATACTCCTTAATTCTCTGCTGATTTAGTGGCATCGGGTTGCTTATTCCGAAACACTGTAAAGTAATCCGGCACCGGATCATAGCCACCCCGAATAAACGGGTTGCAGCGCAAGATTCGAGCTATCCCCATGATCAATCCCAAAAAGGGCCCGTGCTTTTCAAGTGCGGTAATCATGTACGACGAACAGGTCGGATAATAGCGGCAGCTCGGTGGAAACAACGGACTAATCGCCAATTGGTAAAAACGAACCAAGGCAACCATTCCTTTTCTAAGCCATTTCATTGTTTAACCTTCTAGCGTGTAAAATCGATGACATGCTGCCATGTCTGAGGATTGAAGATTGCAAACGGATTGCCGCCATCGGCAAGATGATAACCGACCATCGCACCGATGATAATTGCAATCAGCATGCCCACAATGACCCAGCCAATTTTTTTCAATAACGGGCGTGCATAATCTTTATAATTATTTTTCATGATTCACCTCGCTAATGCTGCTTCTGGTGTTCGAGATCATGCAGCAAAATACCCGTTCCCAAGGCAACACTTTCTAGCGGACGTTCTGCCAGGACAACCGGCACCTGCAGGGCAGCGGATAAAGCTTTATCCATCCCTGTAATCAAAGCACTTCCGCCAGTCAGCATGATGCCTTTATCGATAATATCAGTCGCCAGTTCTGGTTGGGTTTGCTCCAGAACGGCTTGGGCTGCATTCAGAATCTTCTGCACTACTTTGCGCAAGGACCGCTGAATTTCAGGAGCTGCCACCGTAATCGTGCGGGGCATCCCTGTTTCAACATCTTGCCCCCGGACAGCCATCTTTTGATCCGGATCGGCGCCATAAACAGCACCAATCTGAATTTTGATCTGTTCGGCGGCGCGAATCCCGATCTGTAGTTTATGCCGTTTTAGGATATCGGCTTGGATCATCTCGTCCATATCGATCCCGGCCAGCCGCAGCGAATCACTCGTTACGACGTTGCCCATTGATAGAACGGCGATATCCGTCGTGCCGCCGCCAATATCGATCACCATATTGCCGGAGGGCTGGAAAATATCCAAACCGGCTCCGACGGCTGCTACTTTCGGTTCCAGATCGAGATAAACCTTTTTGGCACCAGCTTGTTCAGCCGCTTCTTCAATCGCACTTTTTTCAACGGTCGTGATATTAGTCGGGCAGCAGATCAATATCGTCGGTTTCGAGAAGAAACCTTTGACGTGCAGCTGATCGATAAACGTCGCCAGCATTGTTTCGGCCGCATCAAAATTGGTGATCACACCGTGCTGCAAAGGCCGGATCGTCTGAACATCATCAGGCGCCAGCCCGATCATGTCGTAGGCTTTCTGTCCGACCGCCAGGACATGGCCTGAATGTGCATCGATCGCAACGACAGACGGCTCGTTCAGCACAATTCCTTTTCCCTGCTGATTGATAACAACGTTCGCTGTCCCGAGATCAATTCCAAGATCTTTTGCCATGGACTAGATTCACCTCTATTTTCAATACTCATTTATTGATTATAACATATTTTCACACGCAAAAAGCGACTGTTCAAGCGTCATTATTGCTTTCTTAAGAAAGTCTATTTGAATAAAAATAACAAGTTTCGTGATTGGTCGACAATGTTGAGGAAGAAGGTGCTGACCGTAAAGCCAATGGCGATTGCCAAGAAAACAATAATCAGCCGTCCTTCGAAATCATGATTCTTTTTGAGAATCTGATCGAACCGCAGTGCCTGCAGCCCTCTGAACGACAATAAAATAAACCCCAAGTGACTAATGATCGTCACAAGCGCTTGTAATCCTAAAATACGCATTTGAACCGCCCTTTCTGTTTGGTTAAAGTTTAGCATAACTTGCAAACGAGAAAAAGAAATGAGTGCACAAAAAAATCGTTCCGAACGAATCATTCGAAACGATTTTTCATTAGCATTACCGGTGATTTTTAACGTTGATCCGGTTCACAGCACGCTGTAAAGCAATGTTGGCCCGTTGCAACTCATCGGTATCATGTTTCTCTTTAGCAGCTTGGATTCGCTTTTCAGCACGTGCTTTGGCACTTTCGGCACGGTTCAAATCAATGTTCCGTTCCCGTTCAGCACTATCGGCCACAATCGAAGCGACATTATGGCTGACTTCAAGGAAGCCGCCATTCACAGCGATTGCATTTTCATGGTCGGTACTATCGACACGTGTGACCCGGACTTCACCAATTTTCAAAGGTGCAATCAACGGTTCATGGTTCGCCATGATCCCAAGTTGTCCATCTAAAGCTTCGACGACCAGCATCCGGGCATGGTGGTCATAGACCAAACCATCCGGCGTCACAATATTGACGGTCAAAACCTTTTCCTCTTCCGCCATACTTTAACGCCTCCTATTCAGCTGATGCGGCTTTATCGGCAGTTACTTCTTCAGCAGTATCATCTTCACTGACGTTGTAGCCCATCTTCTTAGCCTTTGCGACCACGTCGGAGATTGGTCCGACCAGACGGAAGGCATCTTCAGGGAGATCGTCATACTTGCCTTCAAGGATTTCTTTGAATCCTTCGACAGTATCGGCGATCTTGACGTAAGAACCGGGTTGGCCAGTAAACTGTTCGGCAACGTTGAAGTTCTGTGACAGGAAGAACTGAATCCGACGGGCACGCGTAACAATCGTCTTTTCTTCATCGGACAATTCATCCATCCCTAAGATCGAGATGATATCCTGCAATTCACGGTAACGCTGCAAAACATGCTGCACTTCAGTCGCAACCTTGTAATGTTCTTCCCCAATGATTTCTGGATCCAAAGCACTTGATGAAGATTCCAACGGATCAACGGCTGGGTAAATCCCTTGTTCAGTCAAGCTACGTTCCAGGTTTGTCGTTGCGTCCAAATGGGCGAACGTTGTTGCTGGCGCCGGATCAGTGTAATCATCGGCAGGAACATAAACGGCCTGAATTGAAGTAATGGAACCCTTCTTAGTTGAAGTAATCCGTTCCTGCAACTGCCCCATTTCAGTGGCCAATGTCGGCTGATAACCAACGGCAGATGGCAAACGGCCTAACAGGGCGGAAACTTCAGAACCAGCCTGTGTGAAGCGGAAAATGTTATCGATAAAGAGTAACACATCCTGGCCCAACGTATCACGGAAGTATTCCGCAATTGTCAGTCCAGTCAGCGCAACACGCATACGAGCACCAGGCGGCTCGTTCATCTGACCAAAGACCATGGCTGTATTCTTCAGAACACCTGAACCTTTCATTTCAAAGTACAAGTCGTTCCCTTCACGGGTCCGTTCACCGACCCCAGTAAAGACTGAAATACCACCATGTTCTTCGGCGATGTTGTGGATCAGTTCCTGGATCAGAACAGTTTTACCAACACCGGCACCACCGAACAATCCAACTTTACCACCACGGAGATAAGGTTCGAGCAAATCGATAACCTTAATCCCAGTTTCGAGCACTTCTGTGGATGTATTTAATTCATCGAACTTTGGAGCATCCTTGTGGATCCCGTCACGACGGTAATCCGCAGGAAACTCAGGGCCATCATCGATGGTATCCCCTAAGACGTTAAACACACGCCCTAAATCTTCTTTACCAACGGGTACGGAAATCGGACCACCAGTGTCCTTGACTTTCATCCCACGCTGCAAGCCATCAGTAGACTCCATGGCAATCGTGCGCATAACACCATCGCCTAATTCCAAAGCCACTTCAAGAACGGTCTCTTCCGTATCGCTCTTTTGCACTTTCAGTTCGTTGTTAATATCGGGTAAGGGTTTGTCTAAAGGAAATTCGACATCGACGACGGGTCCGATAACCTGTGAAATTTTACCAATTGATTCACTCATGCGGCTATTTCCTCCCGTCTTATTTTCAATCTGTACATGCTACTCAAGGGCAGCGGCACCACCAGAAATTTCAGTTAATTCTGTGGTAATGGCCGCCTGACGAGCACGGTTAAACTGCATTGATAGATCTGAAATCAAATCCTTCGCATTATCCGTTGCACTGCGCATCGAAGTCATCGAAGCCGCATGTTCCGCCGTTTTGGCATCCATGATGGCTCCGTAGAGCAGACTCTCAGCGTACTGCGGCAGAATCGCATCCAGAACGGTGTCCGGATCAGGATCGGTAATGTATTCTTCGCCTTTGTTTTCGACTTCAGAAACATCCAAATCGTTGATCGGCAACATCTTTTCGGCACGGAAAGCGGAACTTAATGAGTTGACATGATGGTTGTAACAAACATAGAGTTCATCGAAAACCTCGTTGTCATACATTGAGACCGCTGTCGAAATGATTTCACGGACTTCGTTAAACGTCGGCACATCGCTGACGCCACGATATTCGTAAGCCAAATTCATGCCCCGTGACTTAAAGAAGTCAGCACCAGTTCCGCCGATTGCCATGAAGACATATTCATCTGGCGATTGATGTTCCTGATGAATCAAGTCCATCATCGCCTTGATGACGGTGTTATTGTATCCGCCGACTAAGCCCCGATCACTTGTGATGACCATGTAGCCGGTCTTTTTAACTGGCCGTTCCCGCAGCAAGCTGCTGACGGTCAGCTTCTTCGTTGCTTTTTGGCGTTCCTCAGGATCGACGGCATTGGCCTCGGCCCGGGCAATTTCCAATAACTGCGAAGCGGCTAAATGGGTAACAATTTCACGGATCTTAGATGAATAAATCTGGTAATCAGCTGATTTCTTTTCGATCTGCATTAACTTCGCACCAGAAACCATCTGCATGGCACTGGTGATCTGGCTGGTCTTTTTTGTGGAAGCAATTCTGCGTTTGATATCCATTAAAGAATCAGGCAAATTTGTCCACCACCTTTAATTCGTTGTGACATCCGGTTGCTGATCTGGCTGAACAGCTTCCGAATCAGCTTTTTCGCTATCATCATCGCCGGTTAAGCCCTGACGCTGATTAGATGGCTGGAAGCCTTTTGAAAAGTCCTTGATTGCTTGATCGAGTTTATCGGTATCTGGCAAATTCCCAGTTTCACGAATCGTCTTCAAAAGATCGGCATCATTACTATCAAAGTAAGTAAACAGTTCATTTTGGAAACGTAAAATATCGTCAACTGGAATACTGTCCAGGAACCCATGCGTTAAGGCATACAGAATCAAGACCTGTTTTTCAACAGGCAGCGGCTGATGTAACGGCTGCTTCAAAACTTCAACCGTCCGGCGACCACGATTCAACTTAGCCTGTGTAGCTTGGTCCAAATCGGAACCGAACTGCGTGAAGGCTTCAAGTTCACGGTATGAAGCTAAGTCCAGACGCAATGTCCCGGAAACTTTCTTCATGGCCTTGATCTGTGCCGACCCACCAACACGGGAGACAGAAGCCCCAGCATCGATAGCCGGACGGGTCCCAGAATAGAAGAGATCACTTTGTAAGAAGATCTGCCCATCAGTGATTGAAATAACGTTAGTTGGAATATAAGCGGAAATATCACCGGCTTGTGTTTCAACGATTGGTAATGCGGTCATTGAACCACCACCCAGTTTGTCGCTCAATTTGGCTGAACGTTCGAGTAAACGTGAATGGGTATAGAAAATATCACCAGGATAAGCTTCACGACCTGGAGGACGACGAAGCAGCAATGAAATTTCACGGTAAGAAACCGCCTGCTTGGAAAGATCATCATACACGATCAAAACATGCTTGCCGTTGTACATGAATTCCTCACCCATCGCTGTCCCGGCATATGGGGCAATGTAAAGCATCGGAGCTGGTTCAGACGGACCGGCCATCATAACGATGGTATAGTCCAAGGCACCGAAACGCCGTAACGTTTCAACCTGGTTCCGAACAGTTGATTCCTTCTGACCAATTGCGACATAGATACAAATGATATCCTGATCCTTTTGGTTCAAGATTGTATCGATGGCAATCGAAGTCTTCCCAGTTTTACGGTCCCCAATGATTAATTCACGCTGACCACGACCGATTGGAACCAATGAATCGACGGCCTTCAAACCAGTCTGTAAAGGCTGATCAACGGACTGCCGCTGCATGATCCCAGGCGCCGGTGATTCAATTGGGCGCGTTTTATCTGTTTTAATATCGCCCAGGCCATCGATTGGCTGACCTAAGGCATTGACTACACGACCTACCAAAGCATCGCCGACAGGCACTTCCATAATCCGTCCTGTCCGCTTGACTTGGTCGCCTTCGCGGATATCATCATAACTCCCTAAGATGATAATCCCGACATCGTTTTCTTCCAAATTGAGCGCCATACCATATGTCCCATTTTGGAATTGCAATAATTCGTTCGCTAAGGCGTTATTTAGACCATGAGCACGTGCGATCCCATCACCGATATAAGTGACGATACCCACTTCATTGACGTTTAGGTCGTCTTCATAGCCCTCAAGCTGCTGCTTGATGAGTTGACTGATTTCCTCAGTTTTGGTGCTCATTGGATTCACCTCTTCTAACTAATTTCTAATTTTGTTGCGTTAAACGTTCCTTGATATGCATCAGTTTGGTGCGGACGCTGCCATCGATCACTTGATCGTTGGCCCGCATGATCACACCGCCCATAATGCTGGGGTCAACTTTCTGTGTTAACACAGTTGTTTTGGCCCCGATTCGTTTGGCAAAGGCTGTTTCCAAATGCTGTGCCTGCTCATCGGTCAGCGGAACTGCCGTCGTAACGGTAGCTTGTACCCGACCGATCGCATCGTCATAGCGTTTTTCAAAGTCATCGATCATGAGCAATAAATCATTCATTCGGTTATTGCCGAACACAATGTTCATAAAGCTCTGCATCTCATGGCTGAACGGCCCCTGCATCGTGACAAAGATCTTTTCCTTTTGTTCCGGACTTAGGGCTGCATTAGTCAATGCATTCCCTAACTGCGGCTGCTGTTGATAAAGCTCACGCAAGGTCAGCAATTCATCATAAATGGACTGTAAATGATCTTGTTCTTGTGCATACTCAAACAAGGCCTTCCCATAACGTTGGCCGATCGTATACTTACTTATTGCCATTGGACTTCCCCAACCCTTCAATATACGAATCGATCAAGTCCTTTTGGTCAGCGGCATTCAATTGCTTGCCAATGATCTTGGTGGCAATCTCGACTGAAATGTCAGCAACGTCATTACGAGCACTGTCTAAAGCGTCCTGGCGTTCCTGTGCAATGTCTTTTTGAGCAGTTTCGCGCAAAGTCTGTGCTTCTTGTTGAGCGTTGGTAATGATCGTCTGACGCTGTTTCTCACCATTATCCTTCGCAGATTCGATGATCTTGTTGGCATCATTTTGTGAATTCTTCAAGGCATCTTGCCGCTGTTTGTCCAACTTTTCAGCATCTTGACGTGACTTTTCAGCGTTATCAATATCGTTCGAGATCTTATCGGAACGTTTTTGCATCATGTCCGCAACCGGTTTCCAGGCGAAATGCCCGACGAGTGCGACCAGGATCAAAAATGAAATCAGGATGAAGAGAAAATCGCCCAGATATAAACCAGACTTGGCTGCACCTAATAAAATGAAGTCTGTAGGCAACTTATCAACACTCCTTCCTTAAATAAAGTACCAACGGTAAACGTTCGTCTTAGACGAAGAGGATCAAGAAAGCGATCGCGATCGCCAAAATCGGAACGGCTTCAATTAAGCCGACACCGATAAACATAGTTGTCCGTAACTGACCAGCGAGTTCTGGCTGACGGGCCATACTTTCGACAGTCTTTGAAATAACATGTCCGTTACCATATGATGCTGCAAGTGCGGCACATCCGGCCGCGATAGCTGCTGCTAAATAATTCATTGAAAATTCCTCCTCAGGATTTTTTTATTCACTTTCAAGCTTATCAGAAATGTAAACCATTGCTAATGTTACAAAGACAAAGGCCTGGATACTCCCGATGAAGACCGAGAATCCTTGCCAAATCATTTCCAATGGCATTGTGACGATTGACGTGATCCAGCCATGGCTCAACGCCATTTTAGCAAGTAAGTTCAACAGAACTTCCCCCGCAAAGATATTCCCGTAGAGACGCAGTGACAACGTTAAGAAGTTGGTGAACTCCTCTAACAGGTTGATCGGCAGCAAGAAGCTGACCGGCTTTGCGAAATTGGCCAAGTATCCTTTGAACCCAAACTTTTGCACCCCATAGTAATGGGAGAGGAGCAAAACGATCAGGGCAAACGACATGGTGATCACCGGATCAGTAGTCGGACTCTTAACCCAGGTGAATCCATTAAAGATGACTTGAATGATCAAGCCCAACTGATTGGCGATAAAGATGTACAGGAACAAAACAAAAGCCAAAAGATAGAACTGCTTGCCTTCCTCACCTGGCATTGCACTCTTCACAATATTGTTGGTAAAATCAACCATCCATTCCAATGCATTCTGCTTTTTGTTCGGTTTCATCGTCAAATGACGTGAAAGGGCAAAAACAACTGCAAAGATAATGATACAGCTGATCAGAGCCGATAAATCATTTGCCAAGTTAAATCGTAAGCCGTAGAGGCTGACAATTGGATACTTTTCGTCCACAAATTTTTCCTCCTTTCCGAAAGAATCAAGCGTGTTAGAACTGTTATGTATGCTTGGGAAATGATCAAAGCCACTGACAATTCGGCACGCACATGCATGGCTGCATGATAATCAGCTTTAGTTTACCACACATAATGGTCAATGAGCGTGCCTAAACACACTTGAAACTATACCACCAATTTTCATAAAATTCAAAACTGATTTGCACTTTTTTTCGTTCAAAAAGAGCAATTTAGGTTGTTGCTAAAAACCTATGTATAGGCATTTAAAAGCAAAATGCAATCAACGATATGAAAAATCGCTAATGGAACCGCACCCATTTGCACATCAGCCATCCAATTGGACGAAAAGCTACGAAAGGCTGGGACAATTTGCTTTGTCTCAGCCTTTCACAAAATATGGCTGCAACAGTCATATTCAAGTTATCTATCTCGTTTTACTTAGTCCCGAAGAGACGGTCGCCGGCGTCCCCTAACCCAGGGACGATATAGCCGTCATCGTTGAGATGATCATCTAATGCTGCTGCATAAACGTCGACATCCGGGAAGGCTTCTTCAATCGCTTTGACACCTTCTGGAGCAGCGACTAAAACGACCAGCCGCATATTTTTGGCACCATGCTTCTTCAAAGCTTCGATCGCCATTTTGGCAGAACCACCGGTTGCCAGCATTGGATCGACAACAAAGACATCACGTTGTTCGATATCCGGCGGCAGCTTTAAGAAATATTCATGGGGTTCAAGGGTTTCTTCATCACGGTACATACCGATGTGACCCACTTTAGCTGCTGGTACCAGACGCAAAACGCCATCGACCATGCCGAGGCCGGCCCGTAAGATCGGCACAACGGCTAATTTTTTCCCGGCAAGTTCTTTTTGAACGGTCTTCCCCATCGGTGTTTCGATTTCAACACTCTTCAGAGGTAAGTCGCGTGTAATTTCATAGACCATGAGTTCGGCAATTTCGCTGGCGATTTCACGGAAATCTTTGGTTCCTGTGTTCTTATCGCGCATGATCGTCAACTTATGTTGGATCAACGGATGATTCAAAACTGTGAATTTTCCCATCTTTGGACAGCCACCTTTTCAATTTGATTGATTCTATTCTACCGCAAATTACCGGCTATAACCGGCTCTTTTTTTAATATTGGATCTGTGCGACCGGAAATTGGGCCGTCAAGGCAAGCACATCCTGTTCGATCTGCTCCAAAGCCTTGAGATCGTCCCGTTTTTCGATTGCATCGAGGATAAAGTGCACGACCTGCCGGGCTTCCTTTTCCTTAAACCCACGAGTGGTGATTGCCGGTGTTCCGATTCGAATGCCGCTGGTCTTTAAAGGACCATTCTTTTCAAACGGAATCGTGTTCTTATTGACAGTAATGTGCAATTCGTCTAATAGATTCTGCACATCCCGACCATATAAACCTAAACCAGTCACATCGACCAGCATCAGATGATTATCCGTCCCATTGGAAACGACGCGTACCCGCTTATCTTGCTTGAATTCATCAGCCATCGCTTGGGCGTTTTTGATTGTTTGTTCGGCATAGATTTTGAACGACGGTTTCAGCGCTTCATGAAAAGCGGCTGCTTTGCCAGCAATCACATGTTCTAATGGGCCGCCCTGTGTGCCAGGGAAAACGGCCGAATTGAGTGCCTTGCCATATTGTTCTTTAGCTAAAATCATGCCACCACGAGGGCCCCGTAAGGTTTTATGGGTCGTCGTAGTGACGACATCCGCATACGGCACAGGACTAGGGTGCAAGCCGGCGGCCACTAAACCGGCAATGTGAGCCATATCCACCATTAAGTACGCCCCAACATGATCAGCAATTTCACGGAACCGTTTGAAATCAATGATGCGGCTGTAGGCAGAAGCCCCAGCGACAATCATCTTCGGTTTGACCCGTTCGGCCAATTCGGCGACGGCATCATAATCGATCTGTTCTGTTTCAGGATCGACACCATAACTATAGAAGTGATACGTCTGCCCGCTGAAATTGACGGGCGATCCATGTGTCAAATGACCGCCATCCGTCAGGCTCATGCCTAAAACGACATCACCGGGTTCCAAAAAAGCCCGGTAAACGGCCATGTTGGCTTGCGAGCCGGAATGCGGCTGGACATTGACATATTCAGCCCCGAATAATTCTTTAGCCCGATCAATCGCCAGATTTTCGACGACATCGATGTATTCACAACCACCGTAAAAACGGTGGCCAGGATACCCTTCAGCGTATTTGTTCGTTAAGACACTGCCTTGGGCTGCTCGGACAGCTGGTGACACAATATTTTCGGACGCAATCAGTTCGATATTCTGCTGCTGGCGCTGCTCTTCATTGGCAATCGCACCCCATAATTCTGGGTCGTCTTCTTTAAAATTCATTCACATACCCCCTCATTCTATAAAAAAGGCCGAGCTGCGATCCATGACCGCCCTCAACCTAGCTGTTCAAATTATAGCTTATTCAGCCATGAAATGAAATATCTATTGTTTTCTTTGTTCAGTTTCATTCGTCTGCGCATTGAAATGCACTTGCCCAGCAGATTTTTCTAACCGGTTCATGTAGGCAATTCCTAAACCCTCTTTGTCGAATCCTTCGGCCAGAATAATTTTGACTTCGGGATACATATCAAAGTAGCGCAAGCCGTCAAACAGATGCTTGCTGGCTGAGGTAACGGAATCGCCTAATGAAAATTGTTCCTTGAAACGAACGACATTCTGCGCATTCAGAATATCATCAGTTGCCATTATCCCGAACGGCACATTTTGTGCCTGCGCCCATTTGATGGCAGCCGGAAAATCAGCCGCATGGGTTACCACGACCTGAGCATTCGGTGCGTAATGCTTATACTTCATGCCAGGAGCCTTCGGTGTTTCATCAGCAGCAACATGGTGGTGATTGTTCAGAATCGGTCCGATGACCTTTTCGATGTCTTCACGAGTAATAGCACCGGGACGCAGAATCACTGGTGTAGTCACACTGAGATCGAGCACTGTCGATTCGACGCCAACGTCGGTCGGACCACCATCAAGCACACCGGCAATTTTACCATCTAAATCATGCAAAACATGTTCAGCAGTAGTAGGGCTAGGTTTGCCGGAAGTATTCGCAGAAGGACCCACAATCGGCACGCCAGCTTCACGAATCAAATCGAGTGTGATCTGTTTACGTGGGTTGCGGAAGGCAGCTGTCTTCAAGCCGCCGGTCACCACTGGATCAAAGGCATGCGGCCGCAACGGCAAAATCATCGTCAGCGGACCCGGCCAAAAGGCATCCGTCAGCTTCTTAAAACGGCCAGATGGATCAACGGCATATTGTTTGACCTGTTCCGCCGAAACAACATGCACGATCAATGGATTATCGCTAGGACGCCCCTTAGCGATGTAAACCTGTTTGACAGCGGTCGGATTGGTCGCATCGGCCCCTAAACCGTAAACGGTTTCGGTTGGAAACGCCACGAGCTGCCCGTCCTGAATCAATTTAGCAGCCGCAGCCACTTGATCTGGTTTAAAAACAACTGTCTTCAAAAATGGAAACCTCCCTCATTCGGCGAGTTGTCCGGCCATCATTCTAGGATGACCGGCAATGTCACGCCGAAAGTGTAATTTTAATGCTGGAAAATACTGTTTAAACAGTGCGGCAATCGAATCCTGCTGGTGATAGCCGTATTCCAAGAACAACCACCCGTGCGGCCGCAAATAGGCTTGTGCTTGCTGCGCAAACCGCCGGTAGAACTGCAGGCCATCCTCAGGGGCAAACAGTGCTCCCTGAGGCTCGTACTTTAGAACAGAAGCATCCATGACCGCTTTTTCGGAAGCGGCAATGTACGGCGGATTGCTGATAATCAGGTCGAACTGCTGGCCGGCAAGCGGTGCAAACAAATCGCCTTGTTTAAAGGTAATTTTTGCCCCCAGCTGCGCAGCATTGGCTCGGGCCACCTGCACAGCGCTGGCCGATAAATCAGTCGCCGTCAGCTGCCAGGCTGGCCGTTCCAGTTTGAGTGAAACGGCAATGGCGCCAGTGCCGGTCCCAATATCGACCGCCTGCAGAGGCTGATTAGGCAAAGTATTGAGAGCCCATTCGACTAACTCCTCCGTCTCAGGGCGTGGGATCAAGGTCGCCGGCGTCACTTGGAACGAGTGTCCGTAAAAATCGGCCCGTCCAATAATGTATTGGGCGGGAACATCCTGCTCGAACTGAGCCAGATCTTGAGCAAACTGCTTGGCCACAGCGTCTGGCACTGCGGATTGATAATGAACCAGCAGCTGGGTCTGATTCCAGCCCAGCCGTTCCGTCAGCAAATAAGCGGCGGCTGTCGTTTCCTGCCCCCGTGTTTTGAGCTGCTGAGTCGCATCTTGGAGGAGCTGAAAATACGTTTTAGGCATTCAGCTCTTCCAGCTTCTTGGTCTGATCGGACAAGATTAAAGCTTCGATGATTTCATCGAGATCGCCGTTCATAATCTTATCGAGCTTGTTTAAAGTCAATCCGATGCGATGATCAGTGACACGATTCTGCGGATAATTGTACGTCCGGATTCGTTCGGAACGATCACCTGTCCCAACGGCGGATTTCCGTTTTTCATCGTATTCGTTCTGGTTCTGTGTTTCATAATAATCATAGACACGGGCCCGCAAAATCTGCATCGCCTTGGCACGGTTCTGCTGCTGCGAACGCTGATCTTGCATCGTCACAACGATCCCGGTTGGCAAATGGGTCATCCGGACAGCCGAAGATGTCTTGTTGATATGCTGACCGCCGGCACCACTGGAACGGTAGACATCGGTCCGGATATCCTTTGGATCGATATCAATATCGACCTGATCGTATTCTGGCATGACCCCGACCGTCGCTGTCGACGTGTGCACCCGGCCGGCCGATTCGGTCTTGGGGACCCGCTGCACACGGTGAGCCCCATTTTCATACTTTAATTTTGAAAAGACACTATCGCCGGTAATCATCAGAACGACTTCCTTGAAACCGCCGACTTCGGTCGGATTGGAATCGATAATCTCCGTCTTCCAGCCCTGCTTTTCAGCATATTTTTCGTACATGCTGAGCAAGTCGCCGGCAAACAAACTGGCTTCATCACCACCAGCGGCGCCCCGAATTTCCATAATGATGTTCTTATCATCATTAGGATCCTTCGGCAGCATCAGCATGGTGATATCATGCTCGAGCTTTTCCTTCTTGTTGCCAAGTTCGCTGAGATCTTCTTTGGCCAGCTCTTCTAGGTCGCTGTCTTTGGATTCACGGAGCACTTCTTCGCTTTCTTTGATGTCATCTTGTACTTGTTTATACTGCTTGTACTTGGCCACAACATCCCGCATGCTGGCCTCTTCTTTGATGAGGTCGCGGTAACGATTCGTATCGTTGATGACTTCGGGATCCGACATCAATTCTTGTAATTCATCATAACGATCGACCAGCCCATCGAGCTGTTCGAACATTTTGTCCATTACTGCCATTTTTCTTCCCCTTCGCTAATATCTTCTGTGCGTGGGTCCTGCTGCAATTCATCCAGCGGCGGGTTGAAGTAGTGTTCCCGGCACACTGGATAATAGGACTCATTACCATCAATCTGAATCTGTTCGCCGGTATAAACTGGTTTGTGATCGTGGACACGCAGATTCATCGTCGCCTTCCGATAGCAGAACCAGCAGATCGTCTTCATTTCTTCGATCTTGTCGGCATATAATAATAAATATTTCGACCCCTCAAAGAGATCGTTTTTAAAATCATTCTTCAAGCCGAACGTCATGACCGGCACATTCAGTTCGTCCACGACCCTGGCACATTCCAACACATGGTGTTTCTGTAAAAATTGAGCTTCATCGATGAGGACACAAGCAATGTGATCACGATGAGCCGCAACATAATCAAAGATGTTCGTTTTTGCAAAGATCGGGACGGCTGCCCGTTCCAATCCCATTCGTGAGGCGATCTGACCGACACCAGTCCGATCGTCCACCCCGCTGGTCATTAAAATAACGGGTTTGCCTTGTTCTTCATAGTTATGGGCGACCTTCAAAATATCGATCGATTTCCCACTGTTCATTGCACCATAACGGAAAAATAATTGGGCCACGCTTGCCAACTCCTTTGTTTTCTCTGTAACAAGTATACTCGATTTAATTGCAAATTTCGAGGTCTTGCGGCATGCGAACGTTTCAAATTTAGCTTCTTATATGGTAAGATTATTTCAAATCAAAGAGGTGGAACATACACATGACTATTCGCAGTAGTTTTGCAGAAACAGTCGGCAAATCGTCCTACTGGTTCCTGCACACATTTATGAAGGGCGGCAGTTCTTTCCCAGGCCGCATTGCTGAACAAATCGACCCAGCCGTTTTGAAGGACTTGGGCCGCAATTATGATGTCATCCTCGTGACGGGGACCAACGGCAAGACCTTGACGACCTCGCTAATCGTCAAAGTGCTGGCCCAAAAGTATGATCAGATTCTGACCAATCCCAGTGGTTCCAACATGACACAAGGAATCATCACAGCGTTTCTGACCGACAAGGAGAAGCCGAAACGGCACCAGCGGAAACTGGCCGTCCTCGAAGTCGATGAAGCCAACGTCAAACTGGTCAGCCGTTATGTGAAGCCGAAAGCCTTCGTCCTGACGAATATCTTCCGGGACCAGCTCGATCGCTATGGCGAAATCTATACAACCAACGACAAAATTCTCGAAGGCATCAAGTTAGCTCCCAATGCGACAGTGATTGCAAATGGCGATGAAGCCTTGTTTGCTTCGGAAAAATTACCGAATCCAGTTATTTACTTTGGTTTCGACGATCAGCCGGATGGCGACGTCGTGGCAACACCGAACACAGATGGCGTCCTCTGCCCCGTTTGCAACCATATTCTCCACTATAAATTCATTACTTACAGCAACTTGGGCAAATATTTCTGCCCGCACTGCGGTTTCCACCGGCCGGCCTTGAAGTATCGGGTTACCAAACGAATCCATATGGACCCAACGTCCTCACAGTTCTGTATCGACGAACGCCCGTATGCCATCCAAGTCGGCGGTCTATATAATGTTTACAACGCCTTAGCCGCTTACAGTGTCGGTCGTTTTCTCGGCGTCAAACCAGCCCAAATCGAAAAAGCCTTCCAATATGATGAAAAAGTCTTCGGGCGGCAGGAAGTGATTCAGCTCGGCGACAAAAAACTGACTTTGATTCTGGTCAAGAATCCAGTCGGACTCAACCAGGTACTCGACATGATTTCGACTGACGCTCAGCCTTTCTCGCTTGGCTGGCTGCTCAATGCTAACTTTGCCGATGGCATCGATACGAGCTGGATTTGGGACGGCAATTTCGAAGACTTTGTGCGGAATAATGACGTACCGGCCGTTGTCACTGGCGGCGATCGGGTCAGCGACATTTCGTTCCGGCTCAAAATTGCCGGTGCACCGGACGATAAAATCCATCCGAATCAGGATCTCGACCACTTTATCGACGAACTCAAACAAGTTCCCACTGATCACTTGTACGTCTTGGCCAACTACACTTCAATGCTGCAGCTGCGCCAGAAGTTTGCTGATATGAAGCTCGTTGCCAACAGAATGTAAGGAAAGGAAAAAAGCATGGAACTTAATTTTGCCCATTTATACGGCGATCTCATGAATACCTATGGGGACCTCGGCAATATCCTCGTCCTCAAATACTACGCCGAACAGCTCGGCATCAAGGTCAACGTCGACCTTGTCAGCCTCGATACTCCGTTTGATGCCAATAAGTACCACTTCGTCCTTTTTGGCGGCGGCCAGGATTACGAACAAGTCGTCATTTCAAAGGATATCCAGAACAAGGCCGATTCACTGACGAATTACATCGAAAACGGCGGCCCGCTGCTGGCTGTTTGCGGCGGCTATCAGTTGCTGGGTCAATATTACATTGGGGCCCATGGCGAAAAAATTCCTGGTATCAGTGCCTTGAGCCACTATACACTGAGCCAGGATCACAATCGTTTCATCGGCAACATCGAGATTCACAACGATGCTTTCGATGAAAATTACTACGGTTTCGAAAATCATAACGGGATGACCTTTTTGGGCGACGAAGAACAGCCGCTCGGCCATGTTGTCAGCGGCCACGGCAACAACGGCCAAGATGGCACAGAAGGCGCCATTTACAAGAATACCTTCTGCAGCTACTTCCATGGCCCGATTCTGACGCACAATGCCCCAATCACACGCCGATTGCTCAAGGCAGCCATTCATGCCGCCGATCCCGATGCCGACCTGACACCAGTTGATGAATTGGACATCCAAAACGCCGCCGTCGACGTACCAGAAGCAAAACATAATTTTTAAAAGACTGGCTGAGTCATTTCAGCCTCGAAACAAAAACGACTGTCTTCATTTTGCGAAGACAGTCGTTTTTGTTTACTTATTTTCCTGTAAAAAAGTTTGGATAATCTGATCGCGCCGCTCCAGAAAAACCTGATTGTCACGGGTCGGATGAATACGATTGGATAAGACAATCAGGCCGCTCTGCTTCAGACGGTCGATCAGCATAAACGTGCCGGTAAACCCAGTGTGATACAGCAACGCATGCCCGTCCGTTGGGTCAAAACGCAAATCCCAACCAATCGAACGGCCTAAATTATTAGGCGCATAGTTTTGAAACAGCTTTGCAACCGTCTTTTGCTGAATAGGTGCATCCGGCAAGTCGGCCTGCCCTAACATAAACTGTTCAAAGGCAATTAAATCACTCAAGGGAGCAAATAATCCGGCTGACGCCCCATGTTCCTTCAGCGTGTAGGCCTTCGGGTCATGGACGACACCTTGAATAACGCCTCGTTCTGGTGTCACTTCGGTCGGCACACACTGACGGGGGTCGGGCTGAAACGTCGAATGGCGCAGCTGCAACGGCTGTAAAACTCGTTCGGTAAGCGCCTGCTGGATTGGTTCATGGACGATTTTTTCCATCATCCAGCCGACAAACAGCAGTCCGACATCGGTGTAAACAACTTGCTTTTCAAACGTATCGTTGACGTGTTCGTGGAGCAAGGCCGTTTTCAGCTGCTCCGGCGGCAACGCATCCCGATTTGGAATATACCCCCGAATCCCCGAAGTATGCGTCATCAAATGACGAATCGTAACCCGGTCATCGCCGAATTCGGGTAAGTACTTCCGCACTGGTGTATCAAGCGACAACTGCCCCTTTTCAAAGAGCTGAAGCAATAGCGTCGTCGTTCCGATCACCTTGGTCAAAGACGCCAGATCGTACAGCATATTGACCTTAAGCGGGCGTGGCTGCGGCACTAAAGCAGATCGGCCCAGCACATTCTGGTGGACCTGCTGGTTTTTGAGCAGTGCGTACGAGACGCCGGGAACGATGTGCTGGTGGACAAGTGCTTCGATTTCAGTAGCGGTTTGTGCAAACATAAAAGGACCTCTTTTTCACAAAAAGGCCGTGACCGCAGTCACAGCCCCTGATTTTCTTGTTAAGCAAGTGATAATAATAATTGAATGCCGTTCGGATCAGTTACCATCAAAACTTGATGATCCTGGTTGTAAGAATATTCAATTTCTTCTGAACGCAGGTTATCGAGGATCAAATCCATGCCATCCTGATTCGGCAGCAATAAGTTGACGTAATCAAGTCCATAATTATTCTCCTGTGGAACAACGACATCGTGCTTTTCAATCAGTTCCAAGCCAATATGATGATGATAATCACCAGCGGCTAAAAACTCTTGGTCGGAACCGGCGACATCGTTGATGCCAAAGCCGAGACCATGCACATAAAAGTTGGTGGAAGCGTCCATATCAGCAACTTGAAGCTCAGCGTGACCGATCGTAGTCCCGGCTGGAATGCCGTCATAGCTGCCGTGAGCCTTGTCAGTCACAACGGCTGCATCGATTTCTTTGCTGACTTCATTCTTCCAGTCATATTGGGTATTGCTGTGCCACGATTCGATGGCTTTATCAATGGCAAATTCGACGCCATTGCCCTCAGGATCTTCGAGGTCGAAATAACGGCTGTACCCATTTTCGTAAACGCCTGTAATCGGTGTGCCCAATTGCTGCAGATGCTCCAACATATTGCCGAGATCGGCATCATTCGGCAGCAAGAACGCATAATGAGTCATTCCAGCCAGCGGTTAATCAGTGGTCTTCCCATCGATCTGCCGGAACGTCAGCAACACTTCCTGATTGACCTGGGTGCCTAAATAAACTTGGTCATTCGTCCGCTTTAACACCCGCAACCCTAAGATGTTCGTGTAAAATTCTGTCATCTTGTCTAAATCCTGAACTTTTAAAGCCAAAAAGCCGATGCGTGTTTCCGGTGCAATTTTAAACGTTGCCATTTCATTCACTCCCGTATTTTCAATCTTCCCCTTCATTTAACGCCACTTTGACAAAAAGTACAAGGAAGACGACGCACAGCGTACGACAAAGTGCGATTAAACAAGCTGTTTGCACTTTGAAACACGTTTTATCCCCACCTCCATTCCTCCCACAAAAAAACTGCCGCTCCAATTGAGCGACAGTTTCTTTTTTAAACTGGTTAATCATCTGCGGTCATGTTGCCTGTGAACTGGCTGTTATAGAGATCGGCGTAGAAGCCGTTCTTCTTCATCAAGGAATCATGGGTCCCGGTTTCAACGATGCTCCCATGGTTCATGACGATAATGTTATCGGCGTCCCGAATCGTTGACAAACGATGGGCAACGACGAAACTGGTCCGGTCCTTCAGCAAACGATTCATCGCATGCTGGATGTGCAATTCGGTCCGGGTATCGACGGAACTCGTCGCTTCATCAAGAATCAGAATCTGCGGATCAGCAACGAACGCACGGGCAATTGTCAGCAACTGGCGCTGCCCTTGTGAAATGTTGGAAGCTGATTCATTGAGAACCGTGTTATAGCCGTCTGGGAGCTGCCGGACGAACGTGTCGACATGGGCGGCTTTCGCAGCGGCTAAGATTTCATCATCCGTTGCGTCTTCACGACCATATTTGAGATTGTCCCAAATGGTCCCAGTGAACAGCCATGTGTCCTGCAGCACCATGGCAAAATGGCTGCGCAGGTCTTCACGACTCATGTCACGAGTATCGGTCCCTTCATAACGAATCGAGCCGCCGGTGACATCGTAGAACCGTTCCAGCAAGTTGATAATGGTCGTCTTGCCGGCTCCGGTCGGTCCGACGATCGCAATCATCTGACCTGGCTTGACTTGCAAGTTGTAATCCGTCATCAGCGGTGCATCTGGCGAATAGCCGAACTGAACGTGATCCATTTCAACGATATTAGGATCGTTGGCAATTGGCTTCAAACCAGATGGTTCGTTGGTCATGTCGGGTTCATCGAGCACTTCGAAAATCCGTTCCGCACTGGCAATCGTTGACTGAATCGTGTTCGTCAAATTGGCAAGCTGGGTAATCGGCTGCGAGAACTGCTGCGTGTACTGCAGAAACGCCTGAACGTCCCCTAAAGTCGTCTGCCCATGAGCAACTCGAATCCCACCGACAACAGCGACGAAAACATAGCCTAAGTTGTTGATGAACGTCATCAACGGCATGATGACCCCAGAAATGAACTGGGCCTTCCATGCGGCTTGATAATAGTTGTTGTTCTGAACTTCGAAGTCTTTCGTAGCTTGGTCTTCACGGTTGAACGTCTTGAGGACCAATTGGCCGGCATAATCTTCTTCAACCTGGTTGTTCAGCAAGCCCAAGCTGGACTGCTGCTGACCGAAGTATTTCTGCGAACGTGGTGCCACAATCCCGACAACAATCAGGCTCAATGGCAGGGTAATTAACACAATTAAAGTCAGTTGCCATGAAATCGACAGCATCATCCACAGCGTTCCGATAAACGTGACGGTACTGGTAACCATCTGCGTTAAGCTGGTCTGCAAGGTGGAAGCAATGTTATCCATATCGTTGATAGCACGAGACATGATATCCCCGTTTGAATGCGTGTCGTAATAAGAAATCGGCACTTTCTTCATCTTATACTTAAGTTCTTTACGCATTTTATAAACCGTCTGCTGCGATACACGGGTCATAATAAACTGCTGCAAGAAACTGAAAATTGCTGAAGCAATATACATAATGATGACTGTGATAATAATCTGTTTAATCTTATCAAAGTCGATTGGGAAGCTGCGGACCGGAATGCCGGCCTTTTGCTCCGCTGTTCCCTTCAAAACGCCCTTGTAGATTTCAGTAGTCGCTTTCCCTAAAATCTTCGGTGTCCGAATCTGGAAAATGGTGGAGGCAATCGCCAAAACTAAGACGGCAATCAGTGCCACCGTCCGATCAGACATATAGCGTAACAGCCGCATCGCACTTGGCCAGAAGTTCTGGGCCTTTTCGACAGGGCCGCGACCACCGCCGGGACCATGATGCTGCTGTGACTGAGCCGGACGATTTTTGTTTGTCTCTTCTGCCATTATTTGTCGTCCCCCTCTCGAATCTGTGAGTTGACAATTTCTTGATAAGTCTTGTTATTGGCTAATAATTCCTTGTGTGTTCCTTTACCAGCAACTTTCCCGTCATCCAGAACTAAGATCGTATCGGCATCGGCAACGGTCGACACACGCTGGCCGACGATGACGACGACACTCTTCTGAATTTCTGGGTCGGCTTTCAAGGCCGCCCGCAAATCGGCATCGGTCTTGAAATCGAGCGCTGAGAATGAATCATCGAACACGTAAACGGATGCTTTCTTAACGAGAGCACGCGCAATGGCTAACCGCTGACGCTGGCCGCCAGAGAAGTTGCCGCCGCCTTGTTCGACGTGCATGTCCAAGCCGCCTTCTTCTTTAACGAAGCCATCTGCCTGAGCCACTTTCAAAGCATGCCAGATTTCATCATCAGTTGCATCGGGTTTCCCGAACTGCATGTTGTCCCGCACAGTCCCAGTAAACAAATTGGCCTTCTGCGGCACAAACGAAACCTGCCCATGCAGATCATGCTGAGTAACATCCTTGACATTGGTCTGGTCGACGTTGACACTCCCATCGGAAGCATCATACAAACGGGGAATCAGGTTGATGAGAGTTGATTTCCCGGAACCAGTCCCGCCGATGACGGCAACAGTCTGCCCGGCCGTGGCCGAGAAGTCAATGTCCGTGAGTGCCAACGCTTCAGCATTCTCATACCGGAAGTTGACATGGTCGTACTTCAAAGCAACCGGCTTATCTTCCAGTTTCTCCGGATCGCTGGGATCGGTAATATCCGACTTCAAATCGAGGGCCTGCTGAATACGAGCAGCTGAAGCTTGCCCACGGGGAATGAAGACGAAGATCATCGATAAGAGCATGAAACTGATCAGAATCTGCATGGCATAAGTCATGAAGGCAACTAAATTCCCGACTTGCATGACTTGGTTGGCAATCAGATGACCGCCCCAATAAACGATCGCTACGTTGGTGCCGGACATGATCAAGGTCATGGCTGGGAAGACGATCGCCATAATACTATAAACTTTGGTGGCATTCTGGGTGTAATCCCGGTTGACACCATCAAACCGTTCCTGTTCGAAATCATCCTGACGGAAAGCCCGGATGACACGCACCCCAGTCAAGCCTTCACGGAAGACCAAGTTGATGTTATCGGTCTTGGTCTGCATTTTCTTGAACAACGGTACGGCAAAAATCATGATGATTCCCATCAAAACAATCAGGATTGGAATGACATAAATGAAAATCTGCGTCAAAGTATGGTTCTTTTGATAAGCTAAGAACGCTGCCCCAACCAGCATGATTGGTGCTTGAATCATCATCCGCAAGAACATCATAGCGACATTCTGAATCTGGACGACATCGTTGGTGGTCCGGGTAATCAGCGAACTGGTCCCGATTTGATCCAATTCATCGTTCGAATAATGAACGACTTTGCTGAAAATATCGGAACGTAAATTTTTCCCATATCCTTGTGACGTCCGGGCCGCTAAATACACGTTCCCGAAGGCAGCGGCGACACTAAGCAGTGAAAAGCCCAGCATTTTCGCACCGGCACTCCAGATATAGGCAATATTCCCTTTGGCGACACCATTATTGATGATGTCCGCCGTTAAATTTGGTAAGTATAGGTTGGCAACCACTTGAACGATCATGAACAAAATGGCGCCCAGCACGGCCGGATAGGACACTCGGCCTTTGGCTAACTTGAACATCTTAAAACTCCCTTCGCCGGTTTATAATTGAGGTTTGCTGACCCCGAATTCGAGCCAATCGAGCTCGTGATTGAACATGTGCACAATTTCAGCTGTTGGAACCACTACTCCGGCCGCTTTCTGGCGGAAGTAGGACCCTAACGACTGGATGACAATCAGCATCAGCAGACTAAAGAGATTGGCCGCATCTTCGGGCGTGTCAATCTTCAGTTTGGAATAGTCGATTGTAACATTGGAAATCATACGTTCGATACTCTTATGATGCGGATGTTTGTGCGCCCGTTGCTGATGGTCTTCTTTATTAGACGCATTCAGCCGGTCGACGTGGGTAAACTGCCGTTCGAAAAAAGCGGCGTTCGGACCCGACAGGACCGTCACGATTTTTTGTGCAAAGAAATCGCGGAAGGCGGCAAACAAATCGCCATGGTGCTTGTCTTCCAAGCACGCCTTCCACTCTGCATCCATATTTGCAAAGATCTGTTGAACATAGTAATCAAAAATATCCGCTTTATCTTCAAAATACTGATAAAAACTGCCGCGCGGAATACTAGCCAGTTTGATGATATTGCTGATCGAAGCATCTTCGAAGCGAGCTCGGGAGAATTCAATTCGAGCCGCAGTCATCAAACGCTGTTGTTTTGCTTCCGGCAGACGAAAAAACGTCTTTTTGGGCACAAAAAAGCTCCTTTCATGAAATAACTAAATGACATCTTGTCATGTGACGTGTTGTCATTATATAAAAAATGCGCTTGAATTGCAAGCGACATTCTGTCATTTTACTGAAAAAAGCTGTTTGGTGCTCGTGGCATTGACGGCACCGATCGTAATCTCGTTTTCATCATAATGAACGTGAGTCACACTGGCGTTTTTCGGCATCGAAATCGGCAGTTTCACTTTCGGATCAAGTGCCAGCAAATACAAGCTCATGATGAAAGCATGCGAAACGACCAGCACATTGCCGCCGTTCGGAAAATCGGCCTTAATCTCGTCGATCTGTGTCTGCATCCGTTCGAGGGCCGTTTCCTGCGTATCAGCGACGCCGGTCTGGTCCATCGCTGTGAACCCCTCCGCCATCAGCGGAATAAACGTCGCCGGCGACCGTAAACTGGCAGCAATCTTGCGGACACCGAAATGGGCAACCATCAACCGGCCGATGTCAATGTCCCGCATATTTTCAAACGACCCGAAGTTGTATTCCCTTAAATGGGCCGTTGTCGTCTTAGCAGTCACTTCCGGGTGCGTTGCCAAAATAATCTGCGCTGTTTCCCGTGTCCGGCTGCGGTCACTAGCATAGGCCCCAATAAAGGGAATTTTGGCCAGTGTGTCCCGTGTATGGGCAGCTTCCTTGCGGCCCGTTTCGTTGAGCGGTTCGTTCATGATGCCCTGTAAACGTCTATGTGCGTTCGCATCGGTCTGACCATGACGAACAAAATAGAGATCTAATGCAGTCATCAACCCTCACTCCCAATCTTTCGATTCCAATGCTATAATGTAAGCAATTAACGCGATTGCTTTTTATGTTAGCATATTCGACTGCGTTACGACCGTTTTACAATAAATTTTTTTGTAAGGAGAACGTCATGAACGAATTTGACAGTGATACTTTAATTCTGCAGTATGTCCAGCAGCACCCTGAAAGTGTCCGGACCGAACTCAATCAATACGAAAACGTCATTACTTTCACCTTATCGGACTTGGTGTTATTTCCGGATGGACAGGAATTATTCCCGCCAATGCGGCTCCATGTCCGGCGGCTTCCAACTCAGTATGTTGCCCGCAATTACGGCCTGCTTTCCTACTTCTATAAGCGGATCACCAACAAGGACCTTGGCCATTTCGGCGAAATCTGGATGACGACGGCCCATTTGACCGATCGGCACGCCCTGCTGGTGGAATTGTCATTTGAATAGGAAGAAGGCTGGCAATGTGGCACAGCATTCTAAACAAGAAGCCCAAAAAATCCGGCATGAGCTGACGGTCCAGCTGCTCGAGTTCTTTTTGCTCGACCTCGTTTTGCTGGCAGCCAGCCAGGTCGTTTCAGCTCTCATTCTACGCTTTGCGGCCTGGGGATGCAGCTTATACTGCCTGTTTTTATTCGGAGAACTATTACTGCAGATCTGGACCAATCGCAACGTGTGAATTTCTGAATCATCACAAGAGTTCGAAAAAAATTCGAATTCTTTTTTTATACCCTGTGAAAGGGATTTCCCCGCCCGATTGATGGGCACGAGCCACTATTGGTAGTGTACAACCAAGTTTGGACCGCACCATCTAGTCGAAAAAGCAACCCCTTTTATTTATCTTTTTTTCATTGCATAATAGTTCGTGGCTAAATTTTCTCATTTACTGGCCACCCATTAAATAAATCCTAAAGGAGAGGTTTTTTCTATGCAACAATCAGAACAAAAGCAACACGAAGATATTGCGCTCACCAGCGTGCTCAAGCCGAGCTGGTACGTCGAACAAATGAAGGGCTGGACCAAACGGAGTTACATCCTGCTGATTATTGGGCTTGTCATCATCGGCGGAACGACTTTCTTGTCCCCAATCACCTTTGATTCGATCATGACTATGCTGGCTGGGATGCTTGGGTTTACGTGCACCATCAGTATTACCAACACCAAACCATTGAATGGGATCTTTGGATTGGTCAGTGCGCTGATTTATATCTACGTGGCTTTCACCGCCAAAAATTACTCCGACATGCTGCTACAGACCGTCTACATCTTATTACTCGATCTGCCGGTCCTGCTCATGCCAGGCTGGGCGAAGAATGTCAACGAACGGGTCCGGACCGTTAAGGAATCCAAGCATTCATCTCGCAACTGGGCTTTGTTCGCCCTATTCTTTGTGGTCGTTTTAGCCGCATTGTATTTCTTTGAATCCCGTTACACCAACTCCCCACGTCCAGCAATCGATTCACTCGCCGCTGCAATCGGGATTACCGGTGCGCTGCTGACCACCTTGCGTTTCTCCGACACATACTACTTCTGGCTGGCACAGGGCCTGATGTCCGTTACCCTCTGGGGAATCACCGCCATGCAGGGCGGCGCCAACTGGGTCTTATTCATTACTTATATCCTGTACCTGAGCAATGACTTCATTGCCTTCTTCGACAAGGGTGTTGCTTGGTTCCATCATAATCAATATCATAAAGAAGCTTAATCATTACCTACTATTAAATAAAGAGAGAAATAAATGAGCGTGAGAAGGATCTTGCAGAAGCAAGGTCCTTTTTTCGTGGCTTCAGTGCCGCACCGGCAGCGCACTCAATGGTGCCGTCAAACTGACATCATCCTGGATTGCCCGCACCTCCTGCGGTGTCAAATCATGATTGCTCCGGGTCCGCTGACCATGCTTGTCGACTGGATTGCTCAAGAAGTCAAACTCCCACTGTTCACGGTGCAGCTGCCCCAGATACAGTTCGCCATGGTGAATCGGCAGTATCACGCTCAGCCGGAATTTTTCGTTTTTGACCGTGATACCTTCAATCGTGATAGCTTGAATCTGGCTGGCAAGTGCTGCTAGCGGCTGATCCAGTTCGTCTAAGAAAACGGCCGGCACAAACTGCAATTGCCCTGGTCTGGCGACAGCATGCTGAACCCCGCTGCAATAGTCCTCAACGCCGGCTCGTTCGTAATGGACCGTCACATATAGTTCGGCGATGCGATTGTCCGAATAGTTGGCGATCGTCAGCATAGGCAGATGTTCCCCATTTACATAAGCAGCGTGAGCGTGGCGGCGCTGTTTTTCATCGGCTAGCACCGCTACGGTGTCCTGATTACTGGCAACGGCTTTCCGGTTGAATTTGACCTCTAAAATGGGACGGGCAAATTTGGCATTCACATACAGACTATTGTCTTTACGCAGCTGGGTCTCCTTGCGCATTAAATCCGCCGACCGTTTCACCTGCCAGATAACTAGAAAAATAGCAACGATCGACCCGATCGTGCTGATCACTTCGGCCCACGAAGTCCCGACTTCCATCTCCAACACTTTTGACGCTGCGAACACCATACCCTTCACCTTCCTTAGCTTTATCATACCAGCTTCGCCAGCTGCCACGGTCCAAAACGCTTTTTTACGAATCTGGCTGACAAACGGTCCTAAAAGGGCGTAAAATAGGTT
Organism: Lactobacillus selangorensis; assembly: GCF_001437205.1. Taxonomy (GTDB): domain Bacteria; phylum Bacillota; class Bacilli; order Lactobacillales; family Lactobacillaceae; genus Paralactobacillus; species Paralactobacillus selangorensis. The sequence goes on from NZ_JQAZ01000001.1 coordinate 488,297, forward strand.
AAGCAAGCGTTTCCAATTTGGAGGAGGAATTTGACAATGAGCAAAAAAGCAAGCAAGGAAAAGCAGTCAAAACAGGCGAACGATGATCAAGAAGGCGTTGATTGGTACGCTGCGACCGCCGTTTATGGCGACATCATGCGGGATTTTCCCACTTTACGTAATTTTCTCGGCCGACTGAAAGTCTACAATGACGCAACATGTGTTGATTTACTGGCGATGGCCGGTTCCCTGCATATGCGCATCAATTACAGTGCCGATCTCAAGACTGATTTCATGATTCATCCCCAGAAAGCAGTCGGCGAGGATACCCAGATGGTCGAAGCCAGTCTGATCATCACAGATAGCCATGTCACCTATCCTGAACAGGCCTGGATTGTCGGCAAAGGCTTCGCGAGTTTCATTCTGAAAACCGTCGACTACGTTTCTGACTTCAGCGAAGATGACAAAACGATGCAAAAATGGACGGTTGAATCTTTAGCTGCAGCATTGCTGCTGCCGGAAGACATGGTTCGGCATGACACCGAGCTTGCCATGAAGCACAACAAGGCGTTTCTGAAAGTCATCGACAAGGCCAATGTGCACCAACTGTTCAACAGCCCGCATATCAGCGTTATCACCGCCACCGCCGCTCGACTCGCCAATGTGCCTGAATGGCTGATGCGGCAGCGAATCGATGCCGTTTATAATGGATAGTGTCTTTGTGAGGGAGCGTGACAGAAGTCGCTTTTTGACCTCGTTGTCACGCCCCCGCGAGGACAGCTAGGCATTTACTCAGCCTTGGGAGAGCTACAGAAGTCGTTTTTTGACTTCATCGTAGCCTCCCCCGCAAGACCATTTAGGCATTTACCTAGCTTTGTAAAAGCTAGGTAGGTTACTGCGCGATGTAAATGCCAGATGGCTACCGCGTTTCGCAAATTTATACTGTTCAAACAAAAATGATTCTTTAAATGCAATTTTTGCATTTAAAGAGTCATTTTTCGTGAAAGAGGCACTGATGTCACAGCCTCTTTTTTAGTGGCACCACTTTAGAATGACCTTATTTTATCCTTGCTCAGCATTCTTCCGACACTTATACAAGGCAGATTAGAACATCAAAACGCAGCCTGAAATGAAAACAGTTTTAAAAACACAAAAAACGCCCCTTCTAAACAAGAAAGGACGTTTAAAAATCACCCGCACGGGGATCGAACCCGTAACTCCGCCTTGAGAGGGCGACGTCTTAACCAATTTGACCAGCGGGCAATAATTGGAACACTTTAAGTTTATAGAAAGAGGTCCTGTTCGTCAAGTATTTTCTGTATAATGAACTCAAAAAGGAGCTGTCCGCAATGAAAAAAATTTATTTCCTGTGTACTGGCAATACCTGCCGCAGCCAAATGGCGGAGGGTTACGCTCGAGCGCTGTTACCTGGGTGGCGCGTTCAAAGCGCCGGTATTGCGCCCGGCCAACTCGATTCACGTGCTGTACAGGTTATGGCTGAAGACGGCATCGACATTTCCAAACAATTTGCCAAGCCGATCGATCCGCATGTCCTCAAAACAGCGGACCTTGTCGTGACTTTGTGCGGCGATGCCCGTGACCATTGTCCTGTAACGCCGCCCACTGTTCAAAAACTGCACTGGCCGCTGCCTGATCCAGCCCATGCGACCGGAACCCCCGACCAGCAATTAGCCGTCTTTCGGCAGGTCAGAGATCAAATCAAACACAATATTTTAGACTTGAAACACGTTCGTTAATTCGAACGTTTTTTTATTTACTAAAACCATTGAAAGATTTACTAAAAAGATTATAATAAGCTTATCAATGAAACCGGATTCAATTCGCAAGGGGGCTTTCGTATCGCAACGATTAAAGATATTGCGCAAGCAGCACATGTATCCAGCGCCACCGTCTCACGAGTGCTCAATGCTGACACGACACTGCAAGTCAGTGCTGAAACACGCCAACGAATCTTCGCCGCCGCTGAAGATTTAAATTATACCAAAAAAAAGACACATCCTAAAACGGCCGCCGGCAAAGTCGCCGTTCTTGAATGGTACTCGCAAGCTGCCGAAATGGACGACCTTTACTACCGCAACATCCGTTTCGGCGTCGAGAACGCCTTAAGCAATGCTGATTTCGACATTGTCCGCAGTTTTTCCGACCAGCAGCTGCCGGAAACGGATGGTCTGACCGGTATTATCGCTTTAGGAAAATACAGTCCTGATCAGCTGGCGGCCTTCGCAGCTACCAAACTGCCGGTTGTCGTCGTCGATCAGGACACATTGTCCGCTGGCATCAGCTGTGTGACAACCGATTTTGTCGCCCCGCTGCGACAAATCTTGCAGCTGTTCATCGACCAGAAACAAACGAAGATTGGCATGCTGGCCGGCCAGGAAGAAACAACCGATCACCAGTTATTGGCCGATCCTCGTACGGAGATTCTGACGACCTTACTGCAGGCTCACAGTCTCTATAACGAACACTTCATCTTTACCGGTCCGTTTACGATTGACAGCGGCTACCAGCTGATGAATGACGCCATCAAAACATTGGGCTCCAGCCTGCCAACAGCATTCTTCATTGCCAACGACACCCTAGCGATTGGCGCCATCAAAGCCCTGCAGGAACACCATGTTGCCATTCCCGACCGAGTCAGTGTCATCGGCTTTAACGATCTCGCTGTCGGCCGCTACCTATCACCAAGTCTCAGTACCGTTCACGTCGCCACTACTGAAATGGGACAACAGGCCGTACGAGTCCTGCAGAGTCAGCTCGACGGCACCACTTCGGTTCCGGTTAATCTCAAGTTAAGCAGTCAATTGATTTTACGACAAAGCAACCAACATTAAGGAGAAATAAATTATGAAAACAGCCACATTACGCCACGATTTTACTGAAATTTTCCATACACCCGCTCAGCATACTTATTTTGCACCCGGCCGCATCAACCTGATCGGTGAATACACTGATTTCAACGGCGGACACGTCTTCCCTTGTGCAATCAGTCTGGGGACTTACGCTGCCGTCGCTGGCCGTGACGACCAAACAATCCGGCTCTATTCCGCCAATTTCCCCGACGCCGGCATCCTTGAGTTTACACTCGATGACCTAGTCAACGAAAATACCAGCGACTGGGACAATTACGCCAAAGGAATGGTCAAATTCATCCAGGCACACGGCTACACCATCAAACACGGTTTCGATGCCTATCTCCAAGGCGACCTGCCGAATGCGGCCGGTCTGTCCTCATCAGCTTCGATTGAAATGTTATTCGGTGAGATTTTAAACGATCTCAACGACTTCGACATCGATCCCATTGAACGAGTCAAGATCGGCGTCGAAACAGAAAACAAATTCATCGGCGTCCAGTCCGGTATCATGGACCAATTTGCCGTTCAAATGGGCCAGGCAGAACAAGCCGTCCTCTTGGACACAAACACTTTGGATTATGAATTGATTCCGATTAAACTCGGCAATTATGTCATCGTCATCATGAATACGAATAAACGCCGAGCCCTCACTGACTCTAAGTACAATGAACGCCGCAGCCAGTGCGAAGCTGCCCTGGCCAAGCTCCAGACGAATCTTGCCATCAATAGTCTGGGCGACCTCAATAACGAACAGTTCGATGAAAATACTTATTTAATCGACGATGAAACACTGATTAAACGGGCCCGTCATGCCGTTTCTGAAAACCAGCGGACCTTATTGGCCGCCGCTGCCTTGCAGGACAACGACCTTGAAACCTTTGGCAAACTCGTCAACGCCAGCCATATTTCGTTGAAATATGATTTCGAAGTCAGCGGCAAGGAACTCGATACGCTGGTTGCCAGCGCTTGGCAGCAGCCCGGTGTACTCGGTGCCCGGATGACTGGTGCCGGATTCGGCGGCTGTGCAATCGCTATTGTCGCCAAAGACCAGCTTGACGATTTCGAACACAATGTCGGTACTGCTTATCGCACCGCCATTGGTTATGACGCCGATTTCTACGTCGCCGAAATCGCAGACGGCCCGAAACGCTTGGATTAACCAGAAAGGAAGCTTTGTTGTGACATCAGGATTGATTACCCATTTTGCCAAATTAGTCATTGCTTCATCCACCAGCGATTTTGTGCCCCTCGATGCCGATTACCTGTTTAATCGCATTTTGCATCTGGTCGGAAGCGACACCGCTCTCAGCGGCACCCCAGACCTGACCACCAGTTGCAATCAGCTGGTCGACCTGGCCATTCATAATCAGAAAATCGCCGACCTGCAGAGTGCCCGTGACAACCTAGGCGCTGAATTAATGAATTTTTTGAATCCACTGCCAAGTGAAGTCAACCATGAATTCCAACGCCGTTATGCCATTTCACCAGAACAGGCGACAGATTATTTCTACGCCCTCAGTCAGGAAACAGATTACATCAAGACGCGTGCCATCGCCAAAAATATCGTCTTCAACACTCCGACCACTTTCGGCGACCTCGAAATCACGATCAACCTCTCGAAACCTGAAAAAGACCCCAAACAGATTGCCGCCGCCCGTTTAGCTAAACCGACGACCAACCAGTACCCATTGTGCCAACTGTGCAAGGAAAACGAAGGCTACTACGGCCGCACCGACTATCCTGCTCGAGCCAACCTGCGCATGATTCACCACGATATCGACGGTGCCGGATGGGAATTTCAATATTCGCCATATGCTTATTTTTCTGAGCATGCGATTTTTCTGGCTGACGAGCACCGGCCGATGAAAATCAACCGGCTGACCTTTGTCAATCTGCTGAACATCATCACATGGCTGCCCCATTATTTTGTCGGCAGCAATGCCGATTTGCCAATCGTCGGGGGCTCGATTCTGACCCATGAACACTATCAAGGCGGCCGTCACACGTTTCCAATGGAAGTCGCCCCTATTGTCGCTAACTTTAAGTTAACGAATTTTCCGGCCGTTTCGGCTGGCATCGTCCACTGGCCGATGAGTGTCATTCGTCTGACCAGTGATAATCAAAAACAGCTGAGCGACGCTGCCGAACAAATCCGGATTAAATGGGACACCTATTCCGATGCAACGGTTGATGTGCAGGCCTTCACCGGTACAACACCCCATCACACCATTACGCCGATTGCCCGCCGCACCCAAGACGGTGCTTACCAAATCGATATCGTCCTCCGGGATAACCAAACCTCAGCCCAGTATCCAGATGGTATTTTCCATCCGCATCCCGATGTTCAGCACATTAAGCAGGAAAACATCGGCCTGATCGAAGTCATGGGCCGGGCCATCCTGCCGCCCCGTTTGAAACCAGAGCTGGCCGAAGTCCGCAAATTCCTGCTGGGCCAACCGAACGATATGAAAGCTATGCATCGTCCTTGGGCCGAACAGCTGCAAACTGCCCATCCTGACATCAACGCCAATAACGTGACCACCATTCTCCAGCAAGCTATCGGTACTGTCTTCGCCCGTGTCCTCAGCGACGCCGGCGTCTTCAAGCAGGACCAGCAGGGTCAAGAAGCGTTTATGCGGTTTGTGGCAACATTGAATGACTAAATAAAAAGCCTCCGTAAAAAATACGGAGGTTTTTATTCGTCTAAATTATCCCAATTTAAATCCAATTCACCCTGTTCTGACCGTTGACCCGGCCGTTTCGATGCACGCGGCCGCTGAATCGCCGCAAATTTCAGCGCATTTTCCCAACTGCCAAAATGATTCTGAATCGCATAATCATGCTGCTCGATGAAAGCTCGTGGAACCACACATGAATCGTGGTCATGATACTGAATCCGCACATAGGCTTTCGGTGAAATGAAGCTCGTCGGCACACTGCCGATTTCTTGACGAGTCCGCATCAGCATATCCCGCAGCATACTAATAAGATCGCCATCGGTATAGTTTCCCAGCTCCCAAGAGATTTCATTGCCTAAAGCATCCTTGAGGGCCGTACTCCACTTGCCGAAACGACGGATAACCACCGATACGTTGTCAAATTCACTTTCTTTAGGTGCACGGCCATGTTCCGCATAAAAATCGCGAATGCGATTCAGTAGCTCTTCATTCGTCGGCCCCTGCTCTTTGGATGTCTTCATAGTGCTTGCCCCTTGTTCCGTTCAAATCGTTTCCATTACTTATATTATGGGGAATTCAGGGCGATTCGTCAATGCTTTAAATACAGTTGACCCCCATCCGCAGCTCCCAGGCCGTCCGCATCATTTGGCGAAATGTCCAGCCCGACGGTTCATTTTTCAGAACCGCCACATCGAAGGCAACATACGCCGCTAATTCATGTTTGCCGACCTTATAATCGCACAATTCACTTGGCACCGGCAGCGGCCGTTTTTGTATAACATCGGTTAAGAAAATCCGAATCTGTTCGACCACAATCCGATGCGATGAGCCATTCACCTTAAAATCCAAATCGGGCACCCATGCCGTTACCATCTGTTCATGCTGTTCGAAAATGACCGGATAAATCAATAATTGCATTGTAATCCCTCCTTTTAAGAACCATTACGCAAACGCCTTTAAAAATTGCGCAATGGTATACTAAAAGAAAAATAATTTCGAGGCGTCACCATGCAGAATTTTCACGTTACCATTACTCCTTATGTCCAAACTTATTTCACCGACCCCCAGCAACAAGCCCAATTGACCGAGTTTTTCATGGAAAAGCTGCCGCTCTATCTCCAGCAGCGGCCCGCCAAAATCAAGCCCGTCCATGGTCATATGCCGCACTTGTTCGAACTCAAGGTCCGGATTGGGCGGACCTTTTATCGAGCTGCCTTTTTACATACCCACGATCAGATCCAGGTCGTCTACATCACCGATATTCTTCAAAAGGTAAAGTTCGACCGTAAGGCAAATCATTTCCTGGCCCAACAAGCATGAAAATGATCCCCAAACAAACCGTTCTGAAACGCGTCAAACAGCTGTTTAAACGAACTGATAACTGTGAACTTAAATTATTGACATTCAAAAAGGACCGCACCGTCACCTTGCTGAAACAAGGCTCAACGATTACGATCCATGAACAGGGCTACCAGACCCGTGACTTCGAAAACTTGTCGCCGCAAGAAGCCCACCATTTATTAAAAAAACTGCTGGCCTATGAATTTCCCCGCAGCCATAACGTGTATCTGTCGAAAAAAGATCCCGATTAACGGGATCTTTTTATTTACTTAATTTTCAATGGTTGCAACTGCTTTTCAATCGTCGGTAAATCTTGACCGGCCTGCAGCAATGCAGCGGCAGTATAGGCTCCTTCGACCAACGCTACATTATAAAGATGAATTTTTTTGTCGCTTAATTCCATTACCATGTCGAGATTCATCTTGGCACTGCCTAAATCATAGAACGCTAAAATTTCATCGCCCTCATTGTGCTCAACGGCCGACGTGATTTTGGCAACACTTGTACCAATGCCGTCATCATCGGTGCCGCCGGCTGTGGTAATTGGAACATCTGCTGCGACTTGCGCAATCAACTTCAGCACCCCGTCGGCAATTTCCTTGACGTGCGACACAACTAAAATTCCGTAGCTCATTGAATCTCCCCCTCTTGAATCAGCGATTCGAAGAAGAAACCCGATGAAACGGAACCTGGATCGAGATGACCGACCGAATCCTTGCCCAAGTATGAAGCACGACCTTTTTTAGCTTCCATCGGTTTCGTGCTCTCGACGGCCGTTTTGACCTGATCGGACGTTAACGGTCCTTTTTCCAAATCCGCATCGACATCTGTCCAAACATCGACCATCGTCTTGTCGCCGGGAACAGCGCCGCCTCGCTTGAGTAATCCCTTCAAACTGGCATCAATCAGCGGCTGTACGGCAATGTCGTCGGCTGGTCGATCTTTGCTAGCTTTAGCCATTTCCAAAAAGGCCGTCCCATAAAGCGGCCCAGCAGCACCGCCGACTTTGCTGATAATCGCCATCGCTGCCGTCTTCCAGACATCAGAAACACTCTTCAAGTCTGCTTTATTCAAACTGTCCATCATCGCTGTGGTGCCACGTGCCAGATTACTGCCATGGTCGCCATCGCCAATCGGCGTATCATACTGATTCAGCGCATCCTGATTCGTATTGACTTGATCGGTAAATAATTGTAGCCATTTCGTCGTATTTGCAACGGTTAACATGTTTAAGCCCCCCATGCAATTGTTTTAACCGGATATTGGAGATTCTGCAACCAATGTGCATCGTCCAATTTCATTAAGGTCAATGATACGCCAGCCATATCGAGCGATGTCATGAAATTGCCAACTTTGGTGTAATCGACACTCACGCCATCCTTGTCCAATTCGTTGAGGACATCATTCATGAAAATATACTGTTCCATGAGCGGCGTTGCCCCCATACCATTGACTAAAACGGCATAGTGCTGCCCAGCTTCGAAATGAAACTCGCTACCGAGTTTTTCCAACAGCTCATGGGCCATATCTTTCGATGATTGCAGTTTTTCTTTGCGATAACCAGGTTCGCCATGAATGCCGACGCCGTATTCGATTTCATCATCGGCCAGTGTAAACCCAGGTTTGCCGACTGCCGGTACAGTTGCACCGGACAAAGCGACGCCGATCGTCTTGATGTTCGGCACGATTTGATGGGCAAGCGAATCAATCTGGTCTAAATCGGCCCCTTGATCAGCAGCGGCGCCTAAAATCTTATGCACAAAAATAGTGCCGGCAACCCCACGCCGTCCCTGCGTATACGTACTGTTTTCCACCGCAATATCATCATCGACCACAATCGACTTGACGGGAATATCATCCATGTCGGCTATATCCTTAGCCATATCAAAGTTCATCACATCGCCGGAATAATTTTTGATGATTAGGAAAACTCCTTTGCCATGGTTGGCATCCTTAATCGCCGCATAAATCTGGTCGGGTGTCGGGGACGTAAAAACCTGCCCAGCAACAGCTGCCGACAGCATCCCTTGACCCACATAACCAGCATGTGTCGGCTCATGGCCGCTGCCACCGCCGCTGACTAAGCCGACAATCGACTTGTCTCGATCAGCATCGTTGCGAACAATCGCCTCTGTATCTGGTAATTTTTTGACAATTTGCGGATAGCTCCGCACCATGCCGTCGACCATTTCAGCAACCACATCGTCGACGTTATTGATAATCTTCTTCATCGAAAGACTCCTTCCTATCCTCTGCTCCAGCTTACTCGCCGTGCAACAAATAAGCACGTGAACACATTCATGCTTCCCTATTCATAGTAATGCAAGCGATTGCAAAAGGGAAATAAAAAACGAGGATTTTACTCCTCAAAGAAATCCTCATCAATTTCAACTAATTCATATTTACGTTTGGTTTGAATCCCAACATGGTACTTCAACATCAATTCAGTTAGACGAATACCATCGATCAAAACAATTGCTGATTTTTTTGCTTCTTCAGTCGCACCGGCTGAAAAGCTGGATGTGGTAATGAATACCCCATTATGCGAATGAATGGCACCAGCAAATTGCTGAATCTGTGGCCGCTGAACCACATTATCTTTTTTATACCGTTTTGCCTGTAGATAAATCGTTCGAGTACCAAGTGGATCTTGATTGATGATTCCGTCAATGCCGCCATCATTCGTTGCTTGTGTGACTTGTGCAGTTCCGTTAGGCCCTTGATAGCCCATTGAAATCAGCAATTGAACCACTAAATTTTCAAAAAATGTCGGTGACCCCGATTGAATACGATCCAATAATTCGGAACCCACCTTATTATTGTAGGCACTCACTTTTTCAAAAATCTGTTCAGCCACATCATCATCGGCTTCTTTTTCGTCACCAGCATCCTCGGCAATATCCTGACGCTGATTCCGTGTATTCAGCTCAGCCTGATGTTCCTGATACTTAGGCAAACTATGTAAATAATCAACGTTAATATTATCTGGTGTTTCCAGTAATTTCTTGCCAACATCAGTAATTTGATAAACACCTCTTCTGACACGAGAAATTGCACCCACAATCGATAAATCGCTTAATGCAAAATCAACTCGATTTTCGATAACATTACCCAAACTATTTTTATATTTTTTCTGACGTAAATCTTCCGGTAAACCTAAAGCATCTGCCGAAGCTGTTTCGATTTCCTTGCGGGTCCATTCTTTCTGTCCTGCAGCCGTTTTAAGAACAATCGGCAGCATTGCATCCCAAGTTGGCATCCCATCTTTGCTCAACTTTAATGTTTTATAATCCATCCTCTCATTCCTCCTAATAAAAAGTGTTTTACCCTCTTTATTTTAAGCCTTTTGAAATCCCTTACAATAGTTTTTTATCAATTTTTAATGCCCTTTTGGTGCTTTTTACCAAACTCCGCCAACGACCGTTTAAATCCTTCGCAATTCAATTTTTTAATCTGATATCACATTCATCAACCTTGCTGTTGTCTTCCGAATAGGAAACTGCTGTACATGCCGACCAATACTCCGACTACGGCCGTTAACGCCAAAATCGACCAGCTGATTTTATCAGCTCCTAACGCAAAAAACGAACGATTCCATGGTCCCCACACCGGCAGCCACGCACCTAATAAATGAACCTTCAAAAAGGTGACGGCAATCAGCGGACCGCTGATAATCGTTGCCACTGCAAAACAAAAAAAGCACCTGCACAGGCAGATGCTTCATTAACTGTAGGAGGTCAGAAAATCATGTTTACCAAAATTTTCCAACTGGCAGGGCTGTTAGAACCCTGTCACACTTTAAGGATATCACGACTGCGAGAAAATGCACAACCATAACAGAGTCCTGCCTGCCGTAAATTTGCCGATGGCAGAAATGATGTTTAAGCTGCTACAATTCCGCTTTATATTGCCAATAAAAAATGCATTTCATTTTATTTAAATAAAAAGTTGATCCTAAACGGATCGTTCAATGACGCGCTTAATTTATATTCCACATTGTTTAAATAAAAAGTCATCCATGACCAAGTTGCCTTTGTCATCAAATTTCAAATTTACATTCCACATTGTTTAAATAAAAAGATTATCGAAGAAGGCCGAGGCCGCAGTCAAGAACATATTTACATTCCACATTGTTTAAATAAAAAGCAGCCCGTCGCCCTCAACTTCCTGACCGACCACAAATTTACATTCCACATTGTTTAAATAAAAAGGCTCTGTTTCCACCGAAATGGGCGCAACTCTAATGACATTTACATTCCACATTGTTTAAATAAAAAGGTGGTTCTTCAACAAAAAACTATCAATCATAGTAAGATTTACATTCCACATTGTTTAAATAAAAAGGCGCTTCAGCAAGTTGATAGTCGTTTGCACATCTTCATTTACATTCCACATTGTTTAAATAAAAAGGTCAAACCAATCAACACTACCTATGATCAATATGTTATTTACATTCCACATTGTTTAAATAAAAAGGGATTGTCCTATTAGATACTAATATATCAATCTTCAAAGTAACCGATTTGTCGATCTGATTGTTTTGCGTTAAAAAAGTAATCCTTTCTTAGACCAAGCTGTCAAATGTATTCATTTCAACATTTTGACAAACTGTCGATTTCCCCTATTTTTCACAATATTTGACATCGACAGTTAAATAAAATTATCCCCTTTACTTTCTTTTTCAATTGAAAGACCTTTCTCATCATCATAGTGAGTATCCGCAATAGTATATCTGAAGTTTCCTTTTCCTAAAGTATCCTCATCAATGCGCCCTGCTTTTCTCAAAGCACTAAATTGAAAATGAGTCACTGGCACTAGGAAATCTTTTAATGCTACTATTGCCTTGTTTTTCTTGCGCCAATCCACTTTCTTATCGGAATAATCTGGATTCAAAATACGATATTGATCATCAATTTTTCCTTTGTTCTCCAAATACACCGATTTTGGAATCACATCTTGTGAATCAATCTCCCGAAACAGTTTGTCTACTTCTTCCTTCGATTTCTGATCGTTTGCAATTCCGGCTAAATAAGCTTCTGTTTTCGTAATGGATCCATAATAATCAGGTGCATTTACCTTCACATTCTGAGTCGTATACGTTTGGTCAATCAACTGCATTTTTGTTTTTTCGTCAATTGGCCCCTGTTGCCAGTTTTCAAGTGCTTTGTAAGAAAGTCTAAACAGTCCTTTGTCTACAATATATGTTGGGTATTGAGTCGCATTTTCACCGATGAAGACAAACACATTTGGCTCTTTACCTGCATAAACACGATTTCGATAACAACGACCCATTCTCTGAAAAAGGCCATTTAGTTCAGAGAGTTCTGTGATGAGCACATCAAAATCCAAATCTAACGATGCTTCCAGAATCTGTGTGCCGATCCAAATGCCATGTCCTTTTGTATTTTTGTTACCAAACTTAAGAATCTCATTTTGCTTGGCAACACGATCTCGATGAATAAAACGACTATGAATCAGATGTACCTCACCTGGATCATCCACTTCTTCTTGCAATTGTTCAAACAAAGTCATTGCTGTTTTTACTTTATTAACAATCACTAATACCTTATTATCATGATATTGCTCAACAATCTCAGCGGCTCTAATTTGTTGTTTAATGATTTTCATATTGTGCCGAACAGGCAGATTCTCATTTAAAAATGCAGGTGGTAAATCAAACTGCAAGCCTTGATTTTTCATCAAATCACAAATGAACGGTGGCATTGTTGCAGTCATCACTAGAAATTTACCACCCATTTGGACAATCTGTTGCAATCCATAAAGAATATATCCCAACAATTGACTATCATACATTTGGATTTCATCAATGATTATTTTGGAATAGCCCAAGGTAGCCAACTTCTGCTCATAATTGATGTAATGAAATGTAAAGTTAAACACTTGATCAAGTGTTGTCACGGTTAATGGTAATGACCAATTCTTTAGTTCATTTCCAAATAATCTTGTGTCAGTCGGATTTAATTTCTGTGAAACTTGCACCATAAAATCATCAAAATCAGAATCTAGCTTTCCAACTAAATTAGAAGGCAATTGCTTACCTTGCTTATCTAATCGTGGTGTTTCCTGCACAACCTCAGACTGGATACGATCATAGATACTGTCAATTGCAATCTTTAATGGCAATGTGAAGAAGGTCTTATCATCACCAGCCCATAAAAGAGCGGCTTCCGTTTTACCCATCCCCGTTTGCGCACGAATCAGCAGCGACCCATTTGCGTGTGTTTGGGCATATTTCTGCATTTGATTCCAATGTGCATGTGGATTCTTTTTCTGCCAAGTGGCTAAAGTATGTTCTTGCAGATCTTTCTGCAGAAAACCATCATTTGGCAGCTCTACTTCATAGCCGCCACTAGCAGCATAATCAATTCGATTAAGCAATCCTTTGAGAAGAACATAAAGCGGATAGTTCAATGTTTCAGGATGATCATTGCGTGCTTTGGACTTCAAATTGAAATATGCCGGCGACAATGGCCGTAAAGAAGTACTTTCCTTCAATTTCACATTTGAATGGATCTGATCAAATGGAAAATTTGCCGCCGGATCCTTTAATGCCTTAATTTCATTCCGGTAATCTATTTTTTCAATGTTGCTCATATCACGGTAATGATGATATGCAACGGCTTTTACGAGCGCGGCAACATCTTTTTTAGGAAATTTAGTTGCTAACTCCTGTGTTGGCAGTAACGTGATGCTCAAAATCGCATGCGGCATTTCTCCAGGAAGCATATGCTGGTGGTTTTTTAATTTTTTCTGAAACTTCAAATTCATTTTGCCTAAATCATGATCCACACATGCATATTCCAGCAAAAGCCACGCCTCTTCTGACATGGCTTTTGGATAGTGCTTTTTTAAAAGCTGATATTGCTGAATCAAATCATTCGTATGAGCAGCAATCGTTTTCTGAGTTCCATCTGGCATAGATGACTTTGCAAAATAAGTAAACTTTGTCATTTCATTCACCCTACACTGGAAAAATCATATGAGTACCATCAAACAAATACTTTTTCTCAGGATCTGCTTCAAATTGCGATGTATAAACAACTTGTTCCATCTCTGTCCACTGACGGATATAGTGAGCACTTCTGCCACCGCCAACTTTAACTAATTCATACTTTTTAGGGAGTTTAAATACGGTTCCTGTATAGGAAGCGGAAGCCCCTTCAATATATAAATCAGGATCAGCCCGATCAATGATCATCGAAATAGGCAGATAGGCGGCCAATCCTTTAGCTGCTTCTTCATCATGAACGGTTTCATCTGCGTCAGTTAACTCATGTTCTTCAATCTCCACTGCCTGAACATCCTCAATATTAGCTAAATCCTCACGGCGACCTAAGCTTGGATATTCATTTGGATATTTAAAAGCTGCCGCAATTTCATCCACAAGTGTTTGATCCTCAGGAATAATATGCAAAATCAAATGCACATTGACTAAGAGTTCAGTTTGTGCTGGACCGACATTGATTCCATAACCCTGACTTGTAGCCAGCTGATGACGTCCTTCTTCAAATTTAGCACCTGGCTTAAATTGATACCGGGTAAACATATCATTCGTCTTCGAAAAATATTTTCCCTGAACGCTGACTTTCATCGGCTTATATTCTTTGAAATTGCACAAACTATGCACCATACCAATGACAGTCGAATAAGGCGGCAACGGATAAGTCTGACGCAAGTCAAAACTCGTCGGCATTCGATAATTAGCCGTTTCCTGTGAGAGCTTGATTCTAATTGCTTTCATAGTAATCAGCGACCTTTTGCTTAAGCTGTTTAATAGTTTCGCCAACTGAACTAGCATTTAGTTGTGTCTTTAAAGCATCACTATTGGAAAACTGTTTAGGCACCATCCCAACCACGGTCTCATCCTGTTCATCTTTTGTTTGCAGCTCCTGAATTGTATTCGCAATTGGATCAATTGTGATTTCGTTATTGTCCACATTTACTAAATTCTGGAATAACGGATTCTTAACATCATAAACACCTCCAACAATAAAAAGTGGCTTTAAATCTTCTCGGCGACCACGAATATCACGATACAAGAAAGCCAGTGTGTCTAAAAGTTGTTGAACACGGCGGGACTTTTCATCATTGGAAATCTGAATATTACCAATCGGGTCGATTCCGATTTTATCAAGATCGATTGTGACTGTATAGCGATAGTAAGAACGTTGTGTTTGTGATTGTGCAATTGAATTATGAATTTCATCTTTCTTTTTAGGATCCTTGATTTCGGCACGACGACGTTCGGCCAATCCCATGTTTGTTAGAAAGTCACTATCTCCCATGTAAGGCTCAAGCGAAATTGCGTTCGAAAGACGTACCTTTGCGGACCGTTTCTCCCCATTGCTACCTTTTTCAGTCTTTAAATATCCGAAGAAATCTAATTCTGGATAATCAGCAATAGTTGCAGATGAATCGAACTGAATAACAGCTTTGCTATTTTCACCGTCCTGCGTAACTGGTGCTTCGGGCTCATCTAATTCTTCAACGATATTGTAGCGTAATGCCTGCCGTGAAATATATGTATACTGTGACCCATTCCCACGTGTAATTTTCTTCAAATTAGCAACATTTCCCAAAGATTCCCCATAGTTTGCACTCTCTGCTAAAAAGAGAATTGTTGCGGTTAACCCCATTTTTTTCATCATTTTATGCCTCCGTTGCGTTTTCCTTTTCAAATCCACCTAACAATCCGGTTACAAATGCTAATCCTACTTCTTGAAAAACTTCATCTGATTGAAAAACTTCATTAAAGAAACTTGGAACAGTTTCACCAACGTACATATAAGAATTAAGAATTAAATTCATAAATTGATTGCGATTATTCACACGCAAATAATCCAATAACTTAATCGCAATACCGTCTGCCTTTTTCACATTATTGCCTTTGTACCCACGACGCAGTATTGAACCGTCACGACGAATAAAATACAACTGCTTTTTATTGAATCCTTTTGTCTGACTATCCTCAGTCATCATTGATCTCCTCCAGTAAGTTTGCATTGATTTCCAAAATGGCTTGAACCTGACTTCCAAATACATAGGCATTATTTGGATTAGTTGCCTTCACTCGTAAAAGCTGATTCGTATATAAGAACAAATTCTGACTGTTGATCACGTGGCTTGCAATATCTTCAAAAACATAATGACGAGAGCCATTCAACGTAAAGTTTGCCGATCGAATTGTGTGAAAGGCTTTTCTACTCTTTTGGAAAACACGAAGGACTTTCTTCGACAATAAATTAAATTGATAATGTTCATTTTCGTAACGAACCACTTGGACATCTTCAAATGAATAATCATAACTGCTTTGTTTTTCATCCGTCAAAGCCGTAATCATTGCCGCATATGGTGTGCTATAACGCCCATTACTATTTACGCGTGTATTCCAAATGCTACTTGCAATTCGTTCATTCGTACTGGTCAATCCTTGAACATCATGGCTATCGTTGATGAACAAACCGTGTCCATTCACAAAATTAAAACCAGCTGAGGCACAACTATACATTAATTGACAAATCGGACAGATATACAGGTCGCTATTAAAATCCCAAACATTAGAAGTTTTACGTGCTGCATCAAACCCCATGTCCGTTAAAAAGGAATATGAAAATTCACGCTTTGCAATCGGACGACCGCAACTGCTGCACCGATATTTATCTTTTGAATGTTCCTCATTCAAATATGTTTTGACAGGATCAACAAACGTTTGCGCATAAGCTACATAAAAATCGGGTTCTTTATTGCCTCGATTAAAATAGGACAAATTACTCCAAGTATTATTAACAACCGTATATAAAGTACTTAAAACTGGAAAATATTGCTTTGCTTGCGGTGAATTAAAATAGGCATAAATCGGCTTCAATTGTACACTGACTTGCATTACCGCCTGAATAATCGCGTCCTTCTTGCTATTAAAAGCTTTTTCTGTCGTTGCATTTGGCAATTTAGTCAAAGTTTTCAAGGCATCTATTACATCCAGTGAATCTGTCATCAATGGATAGATTTTTTTAAAACTATTGCTTTTGGTGTAATACTTCAGAATATTTTGTAAATAATCGCGAAAATTTTTAAAATCATCAAAGCTAAAATTCTGATAATGTTCATTCTCCCATTGATTCAACTTATCTTCATAAGCCATAATCTTGGCATAGCTGGAAATCACTTGATATTGATTCAAAAAAAAATGAAAGTACATTTTTGGAAAATTATCGAGAAGGTCACTAGAGAATGAAAATCCATTGCCCAGCTTATTTATTTGCGGTTCATGCCCCTCATTCTTTAAAATTCGATACAAACCTTCCAAGCTCGCATTAGTCAGCCAATCATTCATGTCAAATGTGATCTGCGTCATTGAGACTTCCCCTTTCTCTAGACAATTTGCAGCAATCCAAATCCGAGTCCAGTCTGGCTTCCCAAACCACCGTCACGGATTAGTTCAAGCAGTTCTTGTGACCCCTGCAAAACATAAATCCCTGTTGAGCATTCAAGCTGTTTGTTATAACACTTAACAACTGTCATTTTTGGTTGAATTGGTAAAATTTGAAACTGGTTAACCATTTGCTGAGTCAAGCTGCCTAGGTATGGTTCATATTTAGTCGTCATATTCCGTTTCAAGATTTGTGTAAAATGATTAAGATCGTTAACGGAATAATACCAATCATCATTTTTAGCACGATGATCACGGACAGCGATTGGCGACAAGGTCTTCACCACAATTTGGGTCGTCTTAATCGGTGTTAAATAATATTTTTTAATGGTTAAATGCTTAATCAAGATATCGCCAGAAAAACGATGCGGCGTACGAATCACACTGCCACTTAACCACTTAAAAGCATTATAGACATTCATTGCCATTTGTTGATCAAGGCAGCTGAAATTGAGTATCAATCGCGGCTCATCCTCATTCAAACGGATTTCATTAGGCCCAAACGTTCCTTTCGGAACATATAAACTCCATGTATACCATTTTTGTTGATTACCATTTTCATATAGTTTTGTATAAAAATCAGAATTTACTTTTTGCAAACTGTACTTAAGTAAAGAAACGACATTCGACCGATAATCATAAGGAATTGTCCCAGCCTTTGACATTTGCATATTTATTGTAAAACGCATTTTTTCACCTCCTTTAAAAGAAATTCGATGTTCTTTCAGATACATCAATCCCTAAATATTCTTTTTTTAGCCAGTTTTTATTAGCATTTTTAAAAATAATCACTGTATCTAAATCATCACGAATAAAATGATTAAGTTCAGCTTTTAACTGAATTAGTTGTGCAGGCGTAATCTCCCCTTCGAAAACGGACAATTGCACATGATTCAAGTATTTTTTACAAGTCTTAAAAACCCTGCTTAAAGTCCGGGTCCCGTTGCGATCCATACTGATATCGTAAACTAGAATAACATACATCTTACCACCACATTTTAAAAGGTTCGTATTCCTCTTCACCAAGCAAATACTTAATCAGTCGGTAACATTCTAAACGCATCAGTCTTCGATATGAAACTTTGCGATGTAAGTTTTTATCCATAATTGTTTGTTTTAAACGATCATCAAACTGATGCAGTACCTTTTGCTGTCCCGATTCTTTCAAGTAACAATTATTAGAACCAAGCTCAAAGTCCTTTTCTGTAATCATTTTTTTGTTAACCAACGTAAAAATAAGACGGTCTACTAAAAGCGGCTTGAAAATTTCAGAAATATCCAATGATAATGAAAACCGACGCTCAGAAGGCGTATGTAAGTAGCTAATAGTTGGATTTAATTGGCTGACATAAATCTCCGATAAACATGCACTATAAGTTAACATATTTAAAAAAGACAGGAGTGTATTCACTAGATTATCCGGCGGTCGCCGAACACGCTTTGTAAATCCAGTATTCGTATTAAAAATTGCCGGCCAAGCTGAATAATAAACGGCGTGCCAATCACCCTCAATTCCCATTAGTTCATGGATATTCTTTGAACGAGGAATTTCTTTTCGCAATGCTTTTATCTGGGCAATTTCAGCATTAACATCTTTGCCACGCGTACGATAATATTGTAAATTGCGTAAACAATTATGTGCTGCACTGTCTACAAGCTTCTGTGCAATATATAAACGTTTCTCTAAGTCCAGTTCTGCTTTGACTTGCTCAATGAGTAATTTCCCAGATACATTTGCTTCACGAGGATAAAAACTGCCCGCATAATATCCGTAGTGGTTAAAAAGATGTAGTGGAATTTTATTTTGTGACAAATAATTCAAACATTTGGTATTCGTTGTAACTTCTCCAAATAAATAAATATCCCTTGTTTGCTCGATCATCAGGTCTTTGTAGCGGCCCTCTGCTGTGGTTAAACGAATCACATTGTCCTTAAGTTGCAGGTTTCCGCTGCTAAATAAATAATAACTTTCCATATTATTTTCTCTCTTCAGCTAAAACAATATTCATAATAAGCACACGACTTACAAATAGGTTTCTTCAATTTTGACGGTGGTATTTTCATGTCAATAATTGTTTTAATTTCATTTAATAATTTTTCAATGATCTTTTCATCATCCGCAGTTAAAAAAATCTCACGCCGCTCTTTTAGCTTAGGATAATCTAAAATTCCTTTTTCGATCGGAATTTCCCTCTCCTTAAGGTAGTAAAGGTAATATTTTAATTGAAACTCGGCTGCTGGCTCGATTGCCTTACTTTTTTTAACTTCGTGCAACACTTGCCAATCTTGAATAAAATCAATGTTAATCACACCATCTACCATAATCTGTTTATGCGCACGATCATAAGTCTCTTTGTCAATCACATTGCCGATTTGAACTCGTTCGCTTTCAGACTCAAAGTTAATTTGATGTGAAAATAACCATAACTTTCTTTTGCAAACAAAATAATAATTGACCTCGTTTCCTGTTATCTGCATAAAGCATCACCTCCTTAACAAGGCATGTAACATTCCATGTTGTTTAAATAAAAGAATAAAGCACATATAAAAATATGAATTTACATTGCGTAACGTTTACATACGTTCAACATAACTAAACTATAAAAACAATATTATGCTTCGTCAAATATTTTTAAGAAGTAATAAACAAATATAAAATCATGAAGGATTAAAATTCATAAATGAACAAAATGACTTAATATTTATATTCTTTTTATCTATGTATCCGTTTACATAGAATACAACAAAACTTCCTTAATCGCTAGTTTTTTTAGCCTCAATCTTGCATATGTTTTCTTATAACGAAAACATTTAATATCTATAATTGTTTAGATAAAAACTAGACCAGCCAATTGTAATTTTGTTTGCATGTTTACATTCCATATTGTTTAAATAAAAATGACGCTATCAAAAAGTAAGGGATCGGGGTGTATTTTATTTACATTCCATATTGTTTAAATAAAAACTTTAAAATCAGCCATGATTTTCTCACGTTCTTTTGCATTTACATTCCATATTGTTTAAATAAAAACTTCTTAAAATTCCAGTTTTATGCTCTTTTAGTAAGTCATTTACATTCCATATTGTTTAAATAAAAACGGTGTTTGAATACGATACAATCGACCGTCCATAACATTTACATTCCATATTGTTTAAATAAAAACCTATCAAACATTCACGTTGTCACGGCATTTACCAAAATTTACATTCCATATTGTTTAAATAAAAACGCTTGAACGGATCGAGCAAGGAACAGTCACACCTCGATTTACATTCCATATTGTTTAAATAAAAACGATTTTCGCAAGATGCACGATGCCAAGAAAGAAAACTATTTACATTCCATATTGTTTAAATAAAAACAATGAAGACATCTTGAAAGATTTGCTTTCGGACACACATTTACATTCCATATTGTTTAAATAAAAACTTATATTTTTTTGGGGTGAGAGGGATTTTTTGGGTGATTTACATTCCATATTGTTTAAATAAAAACATTGCCGGACCAGTCAACCGAAACAGTGTGACCACCATTTACATTCCATATTGTTTAAATAAAAACTTTTCAAATTCAAAACGCGTTGAATTTCATCACAACCATTTACATTCCATATTGTTTAAATAAAAACCATGTAACGAGGATATAGAGCAAAATCAGCAGAAGAATTTACATTCCATATTGTTTAAATAAAAACCGGAATGGGTAGACGCAAAGAGATGAAGCAGCGTAATTTACATTTCATATTGTTTAAATAAAAACATGTAAGCCCCCGTTGCATCAACGTTGTTGAGGTTATTTACATTCCATATTGTTTAAATAAAAACGGAGTGCAGATGAAGACATGTATCTCACCGCACATTAATTTACATTCCATATTGTTTAAATAAAAACTTGCCCATCCGTTTCTGCTGATTGTCGTCCGTATCATTTACATTCCATATTGTTTAAATAAAAACATTTCGATGCTGGCGCTTGAGCGTGATAGCGTAAGAATTTACATTCCATATTGTTTAAATAAAAACGTTTCGGGGGACATCGACCTTGTGTCATCTTGGAAATTTACATTCCATATTGTTTAAATAAAAACGCCGGCCACCTGACTAAGAAGCATAGTTACACTAACCTATTTACATTCCATATTGTTTA
>NZ_JQAZ01000010.1 GCF_001437205.1 Lactobacillus selangorensis
CCAACTCAGGGGGTTCACTTCAACTTGGAAAATTTCCAAGTCCTTTTTAATGAGTGCGGGCGAGAAGATTCGAACTTCCATGAGCAATAATGCTCACAAGATCCTTAATCTTGCGCGTCTACCATTCCGCCACGCCCGCATAACCTTTAACAACTATATTAGTATAGCGAAAATTTAAAAAACTGTCAATTAAAACTCGAAAAAATCGCATCTAAATTTGGATTCTGTTACAATATAATTCCAATCATTCGAGAAGAGAGGGGGAAATGTCAGATGACGATCCGAACTGCAACGCTCCGTGACATCGGCCCATTGAGCCAGTTGAAGCAACAACTTGTGACTCAAATGCATACCGAGCGTCCAGACATTTACCAGGAGCATTACGAAGCCGACTTTTTTGCTGAACAGGCGCGCATTGAAGATTCACAGCAGCTCGTGCTGGTGGCAGAAATAAATGGGCAGGTCGGCGGCTTTAGTCAGACGTTTACGACGCAGACGCCGCAGAACGATTTGTTTGTGCCGCAGGAATATGCCTACTTGGCGATGCTCTACGTGGCGCCTGCTTTCCGCCGCCATGGCGCTGCCTCTGAGATGGTCCGCCAGACCCAGCGATGGACGCACAAACAGCAGCTGGCGTATTTAGAATTGAGTGTGCTGCAGCAGAACGCAACGGCGCAGAAGTTGTACGCTAAGCTGCATTTTAAACCGGTGTATCAGTCATTACGATGGGAGGCGGCCAATGAAAACACGGAATCGGACTTATGAAATTAGTATTTTAGCCATTTTTACTGCTTTGATTATTTTGCAGAGCACCGTGCCGATGTTTGGCTACATCAACATCATTCCGGGTGTGCCGGCGATTACGACGGTTCACTTGACGGTCATTATTGGGGCGGTTATTTTAGGGCCACGTGATGGGTCCATCTTAGGGATCGTCTGGGGCTTAGTTGCTTTATTCAAAGCTTACACGTCGCCAGGCGATGCCTTATCGTTGTTGCTGTTTACAAATCCAATCATCGCTGTTGTGCCTCGTGTTCTTGTTGGCTATGTGGCCGGCGAGCTTTATCAGCACCTCAGCAAGCACATGAAACCAGCGCTGACAATGAGTTTGGCCGGCCTGATTGGGGCGTTGGTCAATTCGGTGCTCGTCGTCCTGTTTGCCTGGCTGTTTTACCGCAGCAAGGCGGCTGGGCTTCTGCACACCAACGTCAATAACTTCCTGTGGGTAATGACTGCCGCTGTCGGCGTCAACGCCATCAGCGAAGCCATTCTGGCAGCAATTGTGACTCCGTTAGTCGGTGTTCCGTTGTTGCGGTTTAAACGAAACTAAAAAGGAACGCTGCTGCGTTCCTTTTTTAGTTAATCGCTATTTTCAGCTAATTTTTTAAGCAGCTGTTTGGCATTGACTTGAACGGTATTGAGATTGACCCGCATAATGTCGGCTTGCTGGAAATCGGCACCGTAGTACTGATTGAGCCGGCTGACGGCCGCATCTCGATCGCTCTGTTTTTCGTCCGGATCGATATGCTTGGCAAAGAAGTTCTTTTCGCCTTTGGCCGTTTCCTTCATATAACTATCGAAATTATTGGCATCAAGCTGCGAGATTTTCAGACTCTGCACAAAGTTTTGAATGGCTTGATTCGGCATCCCATCGACCTTTTGATCGGCCGTTTTGCTGAGCCGGGCGCTGATTGTCTTGATTTCGGACTGTTTGGACTGGAATTCTTGATAATCTTTGAGCCGGGCGGCTTGATTCTTAGCGGTGGCACTTTCCTTAACATTCAGTAGATTCTGATTGGGATACTTCTTACGATCTTTTTCATACAGCTGCTGTGATTTCTGCAAGCTGGTTTCAATTTGATTGAGCAAGCGCCGCTGTGTTTTAATATCGGCCATGACTGTCTGGGTATCTTCCTTGACCTGTTTGGTCGTATCAATTGAACGGCCGCACGCTGTTAAAACGAGGAGCAGTGTCAGTGTCATGAGCCCCGTAAATAACTTTTTCATAAAATCTGCTCCTATCTGATTTGTATACGCTTATACTACCGTAAAATGACCGGCTTGCCAACGGACAGCTTCAGTTTTTTTACCGAATAGACGCTTGTTGCTTTTTGGTCGGTGTGCTATACTAATGATGTACTTTTTGAATGGCTATGGTGCGAAATGTTTCTCAAAGAACTTTCTTCCATATGTACCACACAAGAAATGCAAAAATATGACGTGTTGGTCAAACAACACAAGGAGGAAATTCTCTAATGGAACATGGAACAGTAAAATGGTTTAACGCAGAAAAAGGTTATGGCTTTATCACTCGCGAAGATGGCAGCGATGTATTCGTACATTTCTCAGCNACAAGACGCTTGAAGAAGGCCAAAACGTAACTTTCGATGTTGAAGAAAGCGACCGTGGCCCACAAGCCGTTAACGTTGTTAAAGAAGAAAACTAATTAAAGTTTAATTTTTCAAGGACTGGCCGTTCAGCGACTGGTTCTTTTTTTAGTTTTCTGAGGCAGACCGTGTGCAGTATCAAGGATGCGCACACGATGACAGAGGGGAGTCTTTGTAAATGGCAGGCTATAGCAGTCATAAGTTAACAGATATTACCGTCAATGAAAAAAACAGTGCGTTTGAGGTGGGCGACATGGTCCACGTTGTGAAGGAACACGCTTTACCGAATTTCGATGGCAAGATTGAAAAGAAGTATACTAACAGCGCACTCGTTGCTTTCAAACCCGGTGCAAAAATTTCCCAGCAGATGTTCGAAGATTTCAACGGACATTATGTGGTCAATTACGACAAACTAAAAGTGATCGCTGAATAGGCATCGCCTAAAAGGCGCCGCACAATTTTGTGCGGCGCTTTTTTCATGCTAATCTTTTAAATCGACCCAAGTAAAGAGTCCCTTAAAACGCCGCCATGAATCGGAAGCCGATAAGCCGGCAAATAATAAAAACAGCGGTAAAAACTGAATCAAGTAACGGCTGCGCCCGCCTTCAAACAGCAGCAGGTACATAAAACCGCCTAAAATACCCAGCCGTAAAATGCGATAAATCGAATCTGGTGCTCGCCAGTTAAAGAGGATAATCATTAACAAAACGACCCAGACTAATTGAGCAATATACCGAAAATCACCTAAATTCGGACCGTACAAATAAACAAAATTGCGGTACAGACGAGCCAGACCATGACCAAATGGCTTCGTTGTTTTCTTGATGAAATGGCCTTCCTTAATCCAGGCAAAGGTTCCGTCAGCCGTATCGTTGCGCTGTTTGCGATAGAGAAAGGCGGCATAGCCAATCGGGCCCATATGCCGGAGGCGCTGGATGAGCATCCGTTTCGAATAGGCCACTCGTGCTTGCTTGTTCGGCAATTCGGCCATTTTCAAAGCATCTTTGGCATTATAACCACCTTGGCCGGAAGCCCCCATACTCGCAAAATGAATCGCTGGAATTTCACGGCTCTGGTTGACCCATAAATATTTTTCATGGGTCACTTGGTGATTGAGTACCATGAAACTGGCGCTGGTCATGGCCGCCAGCCCTAGAAAAATCAGACTGCCGCCCAGCAGCTGGTGGCGCTGCGGCTTGGTTTGGAGGGCTTCCCAGAAAGTGACGATGAGGATGGCTACTACTGGCACAATCGCAGAAGGCTTTAAAATGTAAGCCCCTGCGGTAAAGAGGCCGAAACCGAGACCAGCTAGAATACGCAACCACACAGGGGAGACTGGGTTGCGAACGACTAGATAACAAAGCAAATAGGCGGACACAAGCGGCAGCACCCACATATCGGTGTAAGGGACGACAATCATTGGAAAGACCAACAGCCAGGCCGCCTGAATGTAAATCAGATGCACGACATGCCGTTTGTCGAGCACATAAATACTCAGGAGATTTAAAAACGCCGATGCATCGACTAAAAATAGGGTCACAAAGTCGAAGAACTGCCATGAGGTCGTTCCAAATAAGACTGCGAGCCCATGTTCAAGGAGCAGCATCGGCATGTTGTTGAAGTTGAAACTGAAATAGGACTGGATGATACGACCGTGATTGGTCAGTGCCTGATGAATCGCATCGACATCGAACCCGATTGCTGGATGGATTTCGGCGACAAAAAGAACCTGAAACGCAATCACAAAGAGCATTAGAAGTGGGGCAGTCACTTGACGATGGGTCGTAAACAGACTGGTAAACCAATCATGGAAGTGCGGGAAGGCGAAGAGTCCGACGAGCAGACCGACCATCAGAATAATGAAATAAGAAGTGACGAGGGTCGTTCCTGAACCAGTCTTGGCATTGTCCCCAACAATCAGATTCGGACTTGTCAGCGCAAAATAAACGGTCAGCCCGAATAACACAGCAAATAAAAACCGAATCAGCCGTTTGCTGGGTGTTAATAAATATTTCTGCATGGAATCACCTCATCATCGTGATGCAATAGTAACGGAGCGGCGAGATGCCGACTTCAATCCGCAGCAATTGCACCTTTTTTGCGGCCAAATCGACGTCGAGCTCATCCGCCAGGTATTCGGTCACATTTTCAAGGGTCGGCTCTAATTTTCGAAACGGCTCCAGATGATTCAGCTTATGGCCGGAAAGCGTGTTCAACGTGTTGCTAATCAAACGATTAGCCTGATCAGCATCGGCTTTTTCCGGATCATTCAGATGGACCTCGCAGACAACTTCCCAAGTGTGGTTGTGGGTCTTTTTGTCCCGTTTAACGGTAGTGGTGGCAAGCGAATGGCTGGCATTAAAAAAGGCCCGAATCTTGTAAGTGCGGTATTTTGTCGCCATCGCTACTCTCCCCTTTTCTCCTTTAATTTACGCCAGTCGCCCTTAATGACTTGCCGAAATTGATGCGATTCATCAGACGCTTTCGTCGTGTTCCATTCGGATGCTTTAGTGGCGGCATTGATAATCCCAATCAGCCGAATCCATGAACAAATAAAATTGTAAAGCGGCAGTGTGAAGATAACCCACCAACGACTCAGGAAAAAACGTTCCTCATCCAAAAAGGAACGCAAGGTGAGCATCACACTGATAAAATTGACTGCCGTTATAAAGACATACAGCCAGTAAATGACTAGATAAGATGTTGCCAGCGTCTCGCCCGAATAGCCAAAGAATAATAGGACAAAGCTCGCAAACAGCCAGATCATTTTCGGAAACATGAAGGTGTGGTCAAGCATCAGACGCCGCACCAGAAAATTACGGAAAAAATTCCGCAGCTGGGCGTGTGCGCCGGCGAAGTGGTGCATGACTTCAAGTTCGCCCCGCTGCCAGCGCTGACGCTGGGTGTATAGTTCGGCCCAGCCCGAAATCGGTTCGACGTAGAAAATCGCAGTTGCACAAAAATCCAGGCCGTGCTTAAACTGGTTGCGGATTTGAAACGTCAGTTCAGTGTCTTCGCCGACTGTAGCAACATCATACAGCTGTGTCTGCAGCAGAGCCGACCGCCGAAATGCAGAGAAGGCACCGGAGAGTGTAAACAAATGGTTCTGATCATTTTCAATCTGCCGGCCGGCTAAAAACGCTTGTGCATATTCAACATACTCGTTATCCCTTAATAAACGTTTAAACGGATTACGAGTGTCCTCAATATCGCGTTTCTGCGGTAGAATTGTGCCGGTCATGGCGGCTACTTTCGGTTTGCGTTCGAACTCAAGAATTGTATTGACAAGGGCGTGTTTCTCCAAGATACCGTCGCTGTCGATATTGATCACGTAGGTGCCAAGTGCCGCAAAGATAGCCGCATTGAGTGCCTTAGCTTTCCCTTGTTCAGTTTGAAAATACTGCATGTTCAAGTCATCAAAGTAGTGGGCGGCTTTTTGTGCCACGGCATAACTATCGTCACTGCTTTGATTGTCGGCCAGCAGAATCTGAATCTGACTGGTCGGATAAGTCGATTCGGCTACGGATTCAATACAGCGATAAAGCGTATCGGCCGAATTGTAAATTGGAATGATGATTGTAATAAACGGAAAATTTTCCGGAACAAGCGGTGGTATCCGGTGGCGGCTTTTGATTATCAAACGAACCGCCGAATAGAGTGCCGGCAAAATTTCGATTAGTAATGGAATAATTGCCCAAGTGAGCCAGAAACCCATTTGAAAAAAGGTCATTGTCAAAATAGCATGCATACGCATCAAGCTTTCTGTGTGGAACGTGTGATTTGCGAATAGGTGAAGGTGCGGTAATACAGTACAATCACGAGTGCGTAAAAGAGAATTCGTCCAATGATTGAATGGGCCAGATAGAATTGACTGCCGCCGGCAAAGTGGACGATCAGAATCACAGTGATGAGCCGAATCACGTTGCTGAGATAAATCCACAGAATGCCACGCGGCGCAATCAGGACCCGCTGCTGGCGATTATAAACAGGAAAGAAACAAACCAGTGCCACAAACGCACACGTTTCGATGATTCCGGAACATTCATAATCGATCGACATCGTGACCGGAGCGCCGTTATTGACGATATAGACTAGTCCATATTTGACATACAGCCGGCACATATGGGTCAGGGCGCCATAGATGGAAACACTATTGATGACGGCATGGGTAAAAAACCAGACCCAATAACGGTTGCTGAGTGCAATCAGGATAAAGAAAAGTCCCACACTACCAATGATAAAGTAGTATGCGGACAAATTCGAACGTTTTAAAATCGAAATCAGGTACAACCATGCAATGATTCCAATTAGTAGAAGTGGATTCATGCATTATGGGCCTGCTTTCTGTGTTTTTCATAATAGGTAAAACCGACGAGTGCAAAGGACAGACCGACGCCGGCGCTGATGACTGGACCAGTGCTGGCCCCAGTCGCATATAAGGTCTGGGTCCCGATGTTGGAATTTTTAACGGTGATTGATACTTGCTGGCTGGCTGTTGACGGCAGGCCTAAATCGCCATATGGAATCGACAGCTCAATCAAGCTGGTGTACAGCCCATTGCTGCCCACCGCTTTACGAGTTTCGTAAGCGGCAGCGTTAGGTAATTTGTAATCCTGCTGGTCGGTTTCATCCCAAGCGTCCATTGTAATGGTATGGGTCGAACCAATATTGCCGCCAGATGAATATAAATTTGTCATCGACAAATCGTAAACCTTGCCATCGACGGTGATTTTGTAGCCCCAGCCTTGCGCACCGCTGCTGGAGCCATTGACGGCCGTATCGATATAGAAATAGACGTTTTTATTGTCGGCCAGCAGCGATGCATTGGCGTAATCGTTGGTATCGCCATCTTCGTGGAGTTCGGTCATCGGTTCATTATCCCAGTCGCTGGTATCGCCATCGATGGTCAGTCCTAAGCTGTTAGAACTGCTTGAACTTGATGAGCTGGATGCCGTACTGGCAGCAGTAGTACTGGCAGAAGCGGAACTAGCCGCATTTGTAGCTGGGTCCGCCAAAACAGAATTTTGTGTGGCCTGAAACGCGAAAAACGACGCAATAGTTGTTACTAAAACATTAAGTTTACGCATGTACAAGCCTCCTATCTGACACAGTGAAAAAAGCATGCTAAAATTTTAACGGAAGTGTTTATAAAAAAATTTATGGGTACCTCCGTAGGTCATTGTAACACGATCAAACTGGCCTGAAAGGCAACTTAATAATATCTTATTAAATTGTACAAATGGTACGAACCAAAGAAACGACACTGTTTCAGGCACTGGCGCTTAAAATAAAAAAATGGTCTTGTTCGAAATTTTTTAAAAGGAGCATGCCTTAGGTCATCGACGACTCTAGGCATGCTCCTTTTGGTGTCGGCAAAATTAGCGTCTACTGCTGTTTTCTTAACGACCCGTTTACAGAAAAATTACGCAATCCATACAGACACCAAGCGATGTTTTTACAAACAACCGGTAATCTTAAGGGTGAGGAGATGAGGAAAATGAGTATTCGGTTAACGAATGTATCCAAAGGTTTCGAGCACACGCAAGTTTTATCCGATATTTCAGTGACGATTGCACCAGGCGAATTCTTTGTGATGGTCGGGCCGTCGGGTTCTGGCAAGAGCACTTTGCTGCGCATTATCGCCGGCTTGACCAGTGTCACAGCTGGTCAGATTTATTTTGATGAGCGGGAGGTAACGGCTTTGCCGCCGAAGGAGCGCAACCTGTCGATGGTCTTTCAAAACTACGCCTTATTGCCCTTTATGAACGTTGCTCAAAACGTTCGGTTCGGACTGGACAATCAGCAGCTTTCAGCAAATGAAAAAAACAAACGGGTGGACTGGGCCTTAGATTTGGTCCATTTAAGCGGCCTGCGGGATCGGAAACCGAAAGCATTATCCGGCGGCCAGCAGCAGCGGGTCAGTCTGGCCCGAGCCTTGGCCGCCAAAACGCCATTGGTTTTAATGGACGAACCACTATCCAATTTGGATGCGCAGCTGCGAGCCGAGATGCGGGCTGAAATTATCCGGCTGCATCGGGAAATCGGCATGACGCTGATCTATGTGACACATGATCAGGTTGAAGCGATGACGATGGGCGACCGGATTCTCGTTTTAGATGCAGAACAGATTCAGCAATTGGGAACGCCATTGGAACTGTATAATCATCCCGCCAATGAATTTGTCGCCAAATTTATCGGGACGCCAGAGATGAATATCGTGCCGATTACGGTAAATGAGCACAATCAGTTCAGTCTTGGCACTGAATTTGCGGCGCAGCAGGCGGTGCCGGTCCCATTTGCGCTGCCGGCAGGGCACTATCATCTCGGCATCCGGCCAGAACAACTAGTCCCGTTAGCAGCGGCCGGGACGGCGGCACTGCCGGCGACGGTCGCAGATGTACAGCAATTGGGCAATGACACACTGATTTTCAGCGATTGTAACGGCCAGCAATTGGTCAGCCGGATACCGCAGCAATTCGAGGTCGCTGTTGGCAGCCGCCTGCAGCTGGCAGTGCCACCCCAAAAGGGTGCTTGGCATTTATTCGATGCTCAGACTGGTGCAGCAATCAAGGAGGGTGTCGCTGATGGAGGCCGATAAAACCTTAAAACGCACTGTGGCAGCATCGCAGCAGACAGTGCGGGCACATTTAAGAATAGTCCGTCAGCCGGCCGTCTGGTTTTTATTGCCGTCGGTGCTGATTCTGTGTGTATTTGTCTTTTATCCGATGGGTAAAACCATCTATAACAGTTTTTTTGCCGCTAATGTGCGGGGCGAAGCGGTTAAATTTGTCGGCTGGGCGAATTACCGGACACTATTCAAGGACCCGCTCTTTCTGAAAAGCTTGAGCGAAACATTCGTTTTTGTGCTGGTCTTTGCGGTGCTGACCCTACTCATCGGAATTGTTTTAGCCCGGCTGGCGACGCTTAAATTGCGGCGGATGAAAGTCTTCCGCACTGCATTTGCCGGTACTATGGGGACAAGTGCAGCGGCCGCTGCCATTTTGTGGCTGTTTCTGTTTAATCCATCGGTTGGAATGGTTCATTTGATGCTCAAGGCAATCGGGCTGCCAAATGTGAACTTGTTAGTGACGCCGCTTGGGGCGCAGATTGTGGTTATTCTGACCAGTGTCTGGATGGCACTTGGCTTTGCCTTTTTAATCTTGCTGAGTGCTTTTCAAAATGTGGCGCCTGAATATTACGAAGTGGCCGCTATTGCCGGCTGGTCGGATTGGCAGCAGACACTTAAAATCACGGTACCGATGATTTCGCCGACCTTATTTTTCCTGTTTGTGATCGAAGTCATCGATGGTTTTAAAATGTTTGCGCAAATTGATCTGATTACGGGCGGCGGTCCGGACAATGCCACCAATTTTCTAGCCTATAAAATTTATCTCGATGCATTTGTATTTCATCATGTCGGCATCGCCAGCGCCGAATCAGTCATTCTGACGGTTCTGATTATTTTCGTGACGTGGATTCAATTCCACTACACAGAACGGAAGGTGTATTACGCATGAACAGGTTAAAAAATGGGCTGCAGTATTTACTGCTGACAGGTGTCGCTGTACTCCTGCTATTTCCGCTTCTGCTGGGCTTTTGGGCCTCGTTACTGCCAACTAAAGAAATTGCCGCCGGCCGTTTTTTAGCGACAAATCTCTCGTGGCATAACTATGAACAGGCATTGCTGACGACGCCGCTAATTCGGTATCTGGCTAATTCCCTAGTGACAGCGGGGCTGATTACATTCGGCCAGCTGCTATTGTGCACCTTGGCGGCTGATGCCTTCGTCTTCAGTGATTTGCACTATAAAAAACAACTATTCGCCGTCTTTTTAGTGACGATGATGCTGCCGTTCGAAGCGCAGATTATCCCGAATTTTCAAACAATCAAGGCATTTGGTTGGCTAGACCATTATGCTGGCCTGACCGTGCCGTTTTTCACCTCAGCCTTTGGCGTTTTTATGCTGCGGCAGGCGTTTCTGCAGCTGCCGGCCGATTTAGTCCGTTTCGGCCAATATCTTGGTCTCAGCCAGCTGCAGTTTCTCTGGAAAATCGTCGTCCCCTATAGCCGCAGCATGCTGGTCACGTTCGGACTATATACCTTCTTGACCCAGTGGAATCAATATCTCTGGCCGCTGATTACGACTTTTTCAGACGATTACCGTCCAGTTCAGGTCGGATTGAAACAGCTGCAGTCAGAGGACACGTTCGCCAACTGGGGGATGTTGATGGCCACTGCGATGATTGTGCTGGTGCCGACGCTGGTGCTGCTTATTTGCGGGCAGAAATTCTTTAAACACAATTTGAATGCAGGAGGGACCAAGGGATGAAACACACGATATGGAAATGGATGATGGGGTTGGCCGCTGTTAGCGCCGTCGCTGCCATGTTCATTTTTGCGCTGCGGCCGCAGCCAGTCCAGCATCATTCGAGTCGGACCACAATTACCTTCTGGCATTCGATGAATGGGCCTAACGAAAAAGTGCTGCTTGCATTGATTCGCCGTTTCAACCGCAGCCAGACGAAATATACGGTCAAACCGATTTACGCCGGCAGTTATGAGCTGTCGGTCATGAAATATGCGAATACGGTCGGCAGCAATGTCGCGCCAGATGTGATTCAGAGCGATCAGGCCAATCAAGCGCTGATGCTGGATTTGAAGGCGACCGTACCGGTCCAAAAGTTTGTCGATCGGGACCACTACGACTTAAGCCAGTTATATCCAGGCGTTACGGCGGCTTACCGTATCAAGGGTAGTTTAGCCTCGATGCCGTTTAATTCTTCCAGTTCGGTTTTGTATTACAATCAGGATCTTTTCAAAAAATATGCGGTGCCGAATCTGCCGCTGGCACCGACATACAGCGATGTGACTAAGGCAGCAGTGGCACTGACAAAGCGGAGCCATGGGGCTGTTAAGGGGATGACCCTGCAGATTTACGGCTGGTTGCCGGAAGAATTGGCGGCGAATCAAAATGCCGTCATCGTCAATCATGGCAATGGCCGTCGCAGCCTAGCCACAGCGGCGACGTTGGATTCACCAGCGATGCAAGCAAGCATGCTGTGGCTGCAGAATGTCATCAAGCAGGGGGCGTTTCAAAATCTGGGCACGGGCTCGGCCGCCGCAAATAACCAGAATGCAGCCTTTCTAGCGCAAAAGGTCGGGCTGTTTATGCAGAGCTCGGCTCTCTTGAGTCAAATGCAGAAAAGCGCTAAATTTAAATACGGTGTGGTATTTACACCGCATCCAGACGGAACTCAGGCAAATGGCGTTGCGATCGGTGGTGCCAGCTTGTGGATTACTAAAAATAAACCAGCGGCTGTCCAAGAGGGTGCTTGGCAATTGCTGAAGTTCCTAATGACACCGCAAGCACAGGCCGCCTGGCAATTAGGGACCGGCTATTTTACAGTCAATCAACGTGCCAGCCATGAAAAAACTTTAGCCGCTGCAATTCGTAAGCAGCCAGCCTTGGCAGTGCCGATTGCACAGCTTAAACAAGGGCATCTGAATGCTGCAACTGCCGGCGCTTACTTCGGAAATATTCAGGAGGAACGCCGTAATATCGAAATTGCGATGCAGCAGATTTACGGCGGGGCCGACGTTCAAACAGCACTGCGGACAGCCGAAACGAATACGAATGCTGCTATTCAAAAGACCAATCAAGTGAACAGAAATCAGCAGCAATAAGGAATAAGGGAGCATCGAGCAGCAATGACAACAGCCATTTTTGGACATAGAGGGTATCCGGCCCGTTTTCCGGAAAATAGTTTGGAAGGATTTGAATATGCATGCCAGCATGGTATCGACGGCATCGAGACCGATGTGCAGATGAGTGCGGATGGACGTTTAGTGATTATGCATGATGAAGCGGTTGACCGCACCACGAACGGCACCGGCCGCATCGTCGACATGACATATGAACAGCTGCGGCAATTGCGGCTGGCCAATGACGAGCCGCTTCCGTCATTGGCAGAGGCGTTAACGATTTTCAGTCAGTATGATGTACTAGTCAACCTCGAATTTAAAACTGGCTTAGTTCGTTATCCCGGTATTGAGGCACTGACGCAAAAATACGTCGTTCAATTTCATTTGGAGAAGCAGGTTATCTATTCCTCATTCAATCCGGAGAGTCTCAAAACGATTCGGCTGCTGGCACCGCAGATGAAAACGGCGTGGCTGATTAGCCGGATTCCGGCCGAAATGACACCGCCCGCACCTTTGGAAGCCGTTCATGTGGAACATTATGAACCGCAGTTGAATGAACCGCAGCGCATTTGGACGGTCGATGATCCGCTGCAGATGCGGCAGTTGTTTGCGGCACCGCATGTAGCGGGCATCATCACCGATCGATTCGAAGAGGCCCAAGCAATGCGCAAATTAGTCAAATAAGACAAGCCAGTTCAATTTGGACTGGCTTGTCTTATTTAATCTAAATCATTGGCATTTTCGAAGGGATACAGATAATGCCACTCCCGCCGTGCCGCCGTCATCAGATTCATGACATCTTGTGTCAGCTGCAAAGTATCGTTGGGCTGGTTGCCCCGCACAACTTCCTGAAAATCGCGAATCTCATAGTTGAGCGCCTTCGTGGCATCGCCGGCTTCAATTGTTTCGCTTTGACCATCGGAATGAGTCAGAACAGCAGTATCAGCACGTGGGTAGTCCATGACGGTAAAGTAGCCGTTTTCGAAGGTCACGACGCCTTGCTTCGGCATTTTCGCATGGAGATTGAGCGCAACGGTGACTTGTTCGCCAGGTTCGTCGGTAATCAAAAAGGCTGATTGCGAGTCGACGCCTGATTTGGAACGTTTCATCTGAGTCGCCAGTAATTGCGCACTCATAAAGTAACGGGCAAATGATAGGGCATAGACGCCGATATCAAGTAGCGCACCACCCGCCAAATCGGGATTCCAGAAGCGATTTTTCGGGTCGAGCTCTTTATAACTGCCGAAGGAAACATTGATTGTCTTCAACGGGCCTAAAGCACGTTTTTCCTGCTGGCGTTTGATTTCGGCAAACAACGGCATGTGATAGATTGTCATTGCTTCGGCCAAAACGAGGTGCTTTTCATGAGCTAAAGTAATGGCTGTGTTCAGCTGCTTGCTTTCCATCGTGATGGCTTTTTCACAGAGAACATGTTTGCCGGCTTTCAAGCTCGCTAGAATCCATTCGATGTGATAGTTATGCGGTGTGGCGATGTAAACAATATCAATTGCCGGGTCGGCAAGCATTTCGGCGTAACTGCCGTATGCATGCGGAATGTGATGTTTTTGCGTAAATAATTCGGCTTTATCAAGATGCCGGGATGCGGCGCCATATAGAACGCCGTCGGGCTGGTCAAAATACGTTGCAAAATTATTCGCTTGGGCACCGAGACCGATGATGCCCCACTTCAAAGTTTTTGTCATGCAGAACGCTCCTTTACGGAATGAATACTTTCTATTATAGACTAAATTATGGCTTGATTCGAAAGCGCTTCATAAAATCTCTTTATTTTGCGTAAAATTCTGGGAAAATGTTACTCATTTACGGACGAGTTGTGTAAAATGAAGGTAATTATAATGACATTTTTAACGGAAAAGGGAGTTTTTAAAATGAATCATGCTATTTTTGCACAAATCGTGCGGGCTGTCATTCGGCAGCGCTATCATAATTTAGAAAACTTTTGCCAGACCCATCCTGAATGGACGATGGACGAATTGCTGCAGAAGGTGCCGGTTGATTGGCATGCGACACCAGCTCAACAGCAAAGTGTGCGGCGGTTATTCACCGACTACGAATGGATGCTGGTGCATAAAGTAATCCAGCGGGCCAAAACATTGCCCGAAGAGGAAATGCGGGGTGCGGCCATTTATCAGCAGGCCAAAGCCTTGATTGCCCAAACATGGCTGACAGCACCATATTGCAAGGCCCAATTTCAGCAGGATACGGCGCAAATTTATCTGCGCTTATCCTGTTCGTATGCGGAATGGGGACTTGATGATCAGCTTGATTTCGTTGTGCCGGCTCAAATCAAACGGGCCATCGAAACGCATCAGCTTGACTTGCTCACCTGGGCAAAACAGCTGAACGATTAAAAGAGGGACATTTGTGGCAAAAAAACGGGGTCGCAAGCAACAGCAGCAGGCCAATCTGATCGTTATCTTTCTGGGCATTCTTCTGGCCGCCACGTTTGTGGTCATCATCGGGGCTCGGTTCTTAGGCAATGCCGTCGATTTTGATGTGAATCAGCAATCCCGGCAGGAAAGCGAGTCGGTCCAAGCCCAGCGGCAGCAGTTTATCCGCAATTTAGCGCCGTATGCACAAGAATTACAGAAAACGTACCACATCCTGCCGAGTATCACGCTGGCACAGGCGGCGCTCGAAAGCAATTGGGGGCAGAGTTCGCTGGCGAGCCGGTATCACAATTTATTTGGCGTCAAAAGTGAGGACCCAGCCAATTCGCAGGTGCTGACGACTCGGGAATATGTGAATGGCGAATGGCAAGAAGTTCATGCCCGTTTTCGGGTCTATGCAAACGATGATGCCTCGCTGCTGGCGCATGCACAGCTGCTTGCGAACGGGACCGATTGGAATCCGCAGCAGTATTCGGATGTCCTGCAGGCAACAAATTATCGTACGGCGGCACAAGCACTATCCGATGATGGGTATGCTACTGATCCGAGCTATGCGGAGAAGCTGATCAATGTGATTGAAACGTATCATTTGAGCCAATATGATCAATGAAAGAACGTATGAAAAGCCTAGAAAGGCAATTGTGTTTCGCCGGCTTTTGTGTTAGACTTGTTGTAACTTAAATTCATACAGAGGCTGCCTATATAATGTCATAATAAGGTTGACAAGTTTCTACCCAGAGCCGTAAATTCTGGACTATAAGCACGATCAAGTGGCGTATTGGCTCCTTTTTTATTCGAAAAAAGGGGCCTTTTTGTTCAATTTTGGAAATTTGCAGTCAAAACAGAAAAGGAGCGTTACGTTTGAAACTACTAGAAGATCGTATCAAAAAAGATGGGCAAGTACTTGGGGAAGACGTCTTGAAGGTGGACAACTTCTTAAATCATCAAGTCGATCCTGATTTAATGTTTGCTTTGGGGCAAGAGTTTTATGAGCGTTTCAAGGATTTACCGATCACTAAGATCTTAACGGTCGAATCTTCCGGTATCGCACCTGCTGTGATGACTGGGTATCAGTTCCATGTGCCGGTCGTGTTTGCCCGCAAACATAAGAGCATTACGCTGAAAGAAGATTTGTACACGTCCACCGTTTATTCCTATACGAAGAAAGTCAATAATCACATTTCGATTTCGAAGAAGTTCTTGAATGAAAATGATAATGTGCTGATTATCGATGATTTCTTGGCCAATGGGCAGGCGGTCGAAGGGTTAATCGATATTATCCAACAAGCCAATGCGACCTTATCGGGGGTCGGCATTGTTATCGAAAAGACCTTCCAGAAAGGGCGCCGTTTGCTGGACGAACGTGGCATTCGGACCGAATCGCTGGCGCGCATCAAGGCATTCGACAACGGCCAAGTGGTCTTTACTGAAGACAAAGGCGGTCGTCATGCAGACTGAGCCGCAGGAAGTATCGACACCGAAAGCGGCCGTTTTAGGGCTCCAGCACTTGCTGGCAATGTATTCCGGTTCGGTGCTGGTCCCGCTGATGATTGGCGGGGCCTTGCATTTTTCGACCTTGCAGATGACGTATCTGGTGTCGATCGATATTTTTATGTGCGGCGTAGCGACCTTGCTGCAGGTTTATGGCAACCGTTACTTTGGAATCGGCCTGCCCGTCATTTTGGGCTGTGCCATTCAAGCCGTCGAGCCGCTTAAAATGATTGGAAAAAACTTTTCGATTGGAACGATGTATGGGGCCATTATCGCTGCTGGCATCTTTATCTATTTGATTGCCGGCTGGTTTTCAAAAATCAAAGCGCTGTTTCCCCCATTAGTGACCGGGACGCTGATTACCGTCATTGGATTGACGCTGATGCCGGTTGCCTTCCAGGATTTAGGCGGCGGCACGCCGACTGCTGCTAGTTTCGGCAGTCTGACTAATTTGGGCGTCGGTTTTCTGACCGTGCTGATTATTTTGGCCATCAATGTGTGGGGCCGGGGTTTCTTCCAGTCGATTGCGATTTTGATTGGGCTGCTGGTCGGCACTTTAGTGGCGTCCATGTTCGGAATGGTTGACTTGAAACCAGTTGCTGAGGCGAGCTGGTTCCATTTTCCGCAGCCGTTTTACTTTGGCACACCGAAATTTGAGTGGTCGTCGATTGTGACGATGATTCTGATTTCGCTCGTTTCAATGGTTGAATCGACCGGCGTTTACTTTGCTTTAGGCGATATTACCGATCGTAAAATTTCCAGCACCGATTTGAAGAAGGGCTATCGTGCCGAAGGATTGGCCGTTATCTTAGGCGGTATTTTCAACACCTTCCCATATACCGCTTTTTCGCAAAACGTTGGTTTAGTCCAGTTATCCGGCATCAAAACAAAAAAGCCGATTTACTTTTCAGCGGCGTTCTTAATGCTGCTGGGATTACTGCCTAAAATCGGGGCGATGGCGACAATCATCCCAACGCCTGTTTTAGGCGGAGCGATGCTGGTTCTGTTCGGCATGGTGGCTGTCCAAGGCATTCGGATGCTGCAAGAAGTCGATTTCACCAGCGACAAGAATCTGCTGGTGGTCGCGATTTCGATCGGCATGGGATTGGGAGTCACGTTCTATCCCAAGATTTTCCAATTTCTGCCAGCCACAATGCGGCTGTTATTTGATAATGGGATCGTGATGGCCAGTATTTCGGCCGTTGGCTTGAATTTGATTTTTAACCGGCCGCACCATGAAGCCGGCCAGCGGATGCAGGAAGATGTCGGTTTAAATGAACGCGATTCGGATGAAGATCAATAATGATTTAAAAGAGGGGATCTGAACGAAAGTTATTTTCTTTCTTTATGGCCTTTAGCAGGATGCGTTCGCAAGAAACGGCAGCGAGTGCGCAGAATTGTCGTTAAAATATGATAATATAGGGGTATTGAATGAGTTTAGAAAGCAGGAAAAGCGTGTGGCAACTTTTATTTATCCAGGACAAACAATTGGCATCATTGGTGCCGGCATGCGTGCGTATTGGCTGGCGCTGACGGCACGAGCGATGGGATTTCATATTGCCGTTTTGGCGGCTCGTCCGACGGATCCAGCCCTGCAGGTGGCGGATTATCAGTTCATCGGAAGCCTAGCTAGTGCGCAGGACTTGGCCAAATTAGGCGAAGTCAGTAATTGCACCATTTTAATGGATGAAAATGCCGATGACGAGCTGCTGCAAAAATATGCACAGCATCATTATTTTCCGCAGAAAGCGGCAATTTTGTCGATCACTCAGGACCGCTATTTGGAAAAAGTTTTCCTGAATGACCACAACATTAATATTGCCCCCTATACGACTGTTTTGAATGTGCAGGACGTCTATGATGCGGTCGATTCGATTGGTTATCCATGCATCATCAAGCCGATTCAAAAAGGATTGGGCAAAGAACGCCAGCATGTCATCTACTGTGCCGATGATATTCCTGGTAGTGCGCCGTACTTGCAGCATGGCAGTTATATCATGGAATCGTGGATTCCCTGCGAGAAAGAATTGGCAGTCGTGGTGGCCAAAGACCAGGATGGTTCTCTGACGACGTATCCCGTCATCGAAAGTCACTACCAGGATCAGGAATTAGCGGCATCCGTTATCAAAGCCCGGATTGCACCTGAGGTGGGTGATGAAGTCAGACGGATTGCACGTCAAATCGGCAATGCCATCGATTATTGCGGCGTTTTCAGTGTCGAATTCTTCCTCACGAGTGCCGATACAATTTATGTTAAAAGCGTCATTCCTGGGCCGCTGGATGCCGGCGATGTTTTCTCAGAAACAATGGACTTTTCCCAGTATGAAATGCACCTGCGCAGTCTTTGCTGCTGGCCGCTGCCGAAACCGCATTTATTGAAGGAAGGCATTATGGCCCGCATTCAGCAGCAGCAGATCAGTGCGTCGTTCACCCAGATTCAGATCAAGCCGGACTGGCATTTCCATTATTATCCGCTGGACGGACCAATCAGTGATGAAACGGCGATCGGACATGTCACGATTGTCGGACAGGATCTACGTAAATTAGCCAATCAGGTCAATGCAACCGACCTCTGGAATGTTTAAAACAAAGGAGAAATTTATGTTAGCACGTTATACACGCCCAGAAATGGGACAAATTTGGACCGATCAGAATAAGTATCAGGATTGGCTCGAAGTTGAAATTCTCACCGTTGAAGCATGGTCAAAATTGGGAGAGATTCCAGCGGCTGATGCCAAGAAAATTCATGACAATGCCAAATTCGATGCCAAAGAAATTGCCCGCTTGGAAAAAATCACCCATCATGATGTGGTGGCGTTTACACGTGATGTCTCCGAATCATTGGGGGCTGAAAAAAAGTGGGTCCATTATGGCCTGACCTCGACCGATGTTGTCGATACAGCACAAGGTTATTTGCTGAAACAAGCCAATGATATTTTACGCACAGATATTCAGAAGTTTCTCGATATTCTGGCTACCCAAGCGAAGAAGTATAAAGATACCGTTATGATTGGCCGGACGCATGGTGTCCATGCCGAACCGATTACATTTGGCTTGAAACTGGCGACTTGGTATTCTGAAATGAAACGGAACCAAGAACGGTTTGAACATGCAGCTCGTGGGGTCGAAGCTGGCAAGATTAGCGGCGCCGTCGGAACGTTTGCCAATATTCCGCCGGAAGTCGAGGCTTATGTCACGAGTCACCTTGGCTTGCGGGCACAGGAGATTTCAACACAGGTGCTGCCCCGTGACCTCCATGCCGAATACATTCAGACGATTGCTTTGATTGCCACTTCGATTGAACGGTTTGCCACCGAAATCCGCAGTTTGCAGCGGACCGAAATTCATGAAGTTGAAGAACACTTTGCTGCTGGCCAGAAAGGTTCTTCGGCCATGCCGCACAAGCGCAATCCGATTGGTTCCGAAAATGTAACGGGATTAGCCCGTGTCCTGCGGGGCCATACGATTACTGCACTTGAAGATGTGCCGTTGTGGTCGGAACGGGATATTTCCCATTCTTCCGCTGAACGGATTATTTTACCTGATTCAACCGAATTATTGGATTATATTCTCCACCGGTTCGGCAATATCGTCAAAAACCTGACCGTCTTCCCAGAGCGGATGATTCAGAATATGAATGAAACCCATGGCCTGATTTATAGCCAGCGGGTGCTGCTGAAGCTGATTGATAAAGGTCTGAGCCGTGAAGCAGCCTACGACCTGGTCCAGCCAGAAACGGCACGTGCTTGGGATGAGCATCGTGATTTCCGTGATTTGCTCGAACATAACGATAAAGTCATGGCATACCTGACGGAAGCCGACCTTGACGATGCTTTTGATTATCATTGGCATCTGAAGCATGTCGACGATATTTTCAAACGAGTCGGATTAGAATAAAAGCGTGCTTAGCGGCGCTTAGTCAAAACACATTTCAGAAAACATTTTTTGCAAACATATGTTCATGCGTGCCTTTTTTCGGGCACGCTTTTTTGATATAATAAAAGCAACAAATTACAGGAACGAAGGCTGGTTCGTTTGCGCCAGCCTTTTCAATATTCACAGTTGCGTAAGCAAGAAAGGATAGTTGCATGGCTGGAGAAGCATTATTAAACGGGTTAAACGATAAACAGCAAGAAGCCGTTTTAACGACGGCAGGGCCAT
This sequence comes from Lactobacillus selangorensis, assembly GCF_001437205.1. GTDB lineage: Bacteria > Bacillota > Bacilli > Lactobacillales > Lactobacillaceae > Paralactobacillus > Paralactobacillus selangorensis. The sequence goes on from NZ_JQAZ01000010.1 coordinate 20,153, forward strand.
TACTGATTATGGCGGGCGCCGGCAGCGGCAAGACACGAACGCTGACACGGCGGATCGCTTATTTGATTGAGAACAAAGGGGTACTGCCGTGGCACATTTTGGCGATCACTTTTACGAATAAAGCGGCCAAAGAAATGCGGGAACGAGTCAATCAGCTGCTTCAAGACGGCGGCGACGATGTCTGGGTTTCGACTTTCCATGCGTTATGTGTCCGGATTTTACGCCGTGATATCGATAAGATGGGCATGAACCGGGCCTTTACCATCGCTGATACATCGGAACAATTGACCTTGATGAAGCACATTGTCAAAGACTTCAACATTGATCCGAAGCAATACGACCCGAAGGCTATTTTGGGGGCCATCAGCAATGCCAAAAACGACGTTAAGACGCCGGAAATGCTGGCCGAAGACGCCGATGCCAACAATCCGTTTCAGAAAACGGTAGTTAAATGTTACACCGAATATCAGCGCCGGCTGCTGCTCAACCAGTCGCTCGACTTCGATGATTTAATTATGAAGACGATTCAATTATTCCGGCAGGATAAAGACGTGCTCGATTATTATCAGACTAAATTCCAGTATGTCCATGTCGATGAATATCAGGATACTAACGAAGCCCAGTACGAATTAGTCCGGATGCTGAGTGCTAAATACCGCAATCTCTGTGTCGTTGGGGATGCCGATCAGAGTATTTACGGCTGGCGTGGGGCCAATATGGAAAATATCCTTAACTTTGAGAAGGATTATCCCGATGCCAAGACGGTAATGCTCGAACAGAATTATCGTTCGACGAAGATGATCCTTGATGCAGCCAATGATGTCATCAAAAACAACACCAATCGTAAACCGAAGCGTTTGTGGACGGATAATAACGACGGGCCGAAAATCACCTATTATCGGGCGCAGAATGAACATGATGAAGCTTTATACGTCGTGTCCAAAATTCAGGAAGCCCGTCAGGAACATCACCTCGATTATGGCGATTTTGCCGTTCTTTACCGGACAAACGCCCAGTCACGTGTCATCGAAGAAAGTTTCCTGAAGTCGAATGTCCCTTACAAAATGGTCGGCGGCCACAAATTCTACGATCGGAAGGAAATTCGGGACGTTTTATCCTATCTGCGTTTAGTCGTTAATCCGGCCGATTCGCTCAGTTTTGAACGGGTCGTCAATTCGCCGAAACGGGGAATCGGGCCTGGGTCGCTGCAGAAGCTGACCGATTTTGCCGATGAACACGATTGGACCTTATTGGAAGCTGCTCAAAATGCAGAATTGTCGCCGATCAGCGGCCGGGCGCGCAATACATTGGTGCAGTTCGGGAAGATGATTCAGCAGCTGCAGCAGGAAAAAGACAGTGCGGATATCACCGTCACTTCATTGATGGAAGCCATTTTGGAACAGTCCGGTTATAAGAAAGCTCTCGAAGCCGAAAATAACCTCGAATCGCAAAACCGGCTTGATAACATCAACGAATTATTATCGGTAACTCAGCAGTTCGATGCCAGTTATGAACCGGAAGATGAAAACAGCGATTTATTCGTCGATTTCTTGGCTGATTTGGCATTAGTGTCGGCTCAAGACGATGTCGATGAAGATGCGCAGGAAGTGACCTTGATGACGTTACACGCCGCTAAGGGACTGGAATTTCCAGTTGTCTTCCTGGTCGGCATGGAAGAAGGCATCTTCCCATTGTCACGGGCCGCTGCAGATGAAGATGAGCTCGAAGAAGAACGGCGGCTGGCCTATGTGGGAATCACACGTGCCAAGCAGAAACTGTATCTGACCAATTCGTATTCACGGATGCTGTATGGACGGCACCAGTCGAATCCGGCCTCACGGTTTATCGGCGAAATCGATGAAAAACTGCTCGACCAGGAAACACCGGTGGCCGGCAGCATGACGAACAAGGAAGAATCGCCGTTTTTGAAACGGGCTCGGGAACGTTATGAACGTGCCACAGCACCGACGTACAGTGAACGGAAGACGGCGACTGTCACTCGTAATGAGGGCACCGGCGCCGATAAGATTACTTGGCAGCCCGGCGATAAGGTCAAACACAAGAAGTGGGGCATTGGAACGGTTGTCAAAGTCAATGGGAATGGCGTTGACGCCGAACTCGATATTGCCTTTCCGAAGATGGGCGTCAAACGGTTGTTAGCGACCTTTGCGCCGATTGAAAAAGTGACCGAATAAAAGCAAATTTATAGGGGGAGTGGGACACACTTTTGTCACGCTCTCCCTTTTTCTTTTGCGGCTGGCTGTTCTATAATAGAAGAAAAGTATGTGCAAAGGAGGCACCGAACCATGGCGCTTGCAAAACCGGTCGCTCAAATGACCGAAGCGGAAGCCAGTCAGGCAGCCGCACAATTACGTGACCAGCTGAATCAATGGCGGGAACAGTATTATACAGCGGATACCCCGACAGTTGAGGACCATGTTTATGATGAAAACTATCGGGACCTGCAGAATCTTGAAGCAGCTTTTCCGGCAATTGTCACGCCGGATTCTCCCACTCAGAATGTCGGTGGTGAAATCCTGCCGGAGTTTACCAAAGTCCGACATGCGATTCCAATGTTATCGATGGGCGATGTCTTCTCGTTTGAAGAATTAAATGAATTTAATCAGCGGCTCGAAAAGAGTACAGACCAGAAATTAGCCTATAACGTCGAACTGAAAATCGACGGTCTAGCCATCGATTTGATTTACGAAAACGGCCAGCTCGTTCAAGGCTCGACTCGTGGCAACGGAACAATCGGTGAAGATATCACCAAAAATCTCCGCACAATCGAATCGATTCCGGAAACATTAAGTCAGCCGTTATCGATTGAAGTCCGGGGCGAGTGTTACATGCCGAAGGAAGCTTTTGCCAAGCTGAACGAAGCGCGAGAAGCCAATGGGGAAGCCACCTTTGCCAATCCTCGCAACGCCGCAGCCGGCAGTTTGCGACAGCTCGATGCCAATGTCACTAAACGGCGGCATTTGAGCACCTTTATGTATACGATTGTCACATTTGATGGGCTGCAAGTCAGCACTCAGAACGAAGCCCTCAAAACACTCAAAGAATTAGGCTTTAACGTCAATCCTGAATATCAGTTGTGTACCGAAATGACGCAGATTGATACTTACATTCAAAAGCATCAGGCCATTCGAGATGATTTGGCGTACGGGATTGACGGGGTCGTGCTTAAGGTCAATGATTTGGTACTGCAAGCCCAATTAGGCAACACCGTCAAAGTGCCTCGTTGGGAAATTGCCTATAAGTTTCCGCCAGAAGAAGCGCAGACGGTGATTCATTCGATTGAATGGACGGTGGGACGAACCGGCGTTGTGACGCCGACTGCGGTCATGGATCCAGTCCAACTGGCTGGGACTACTGTGGCCAGAGCGACGTTACATAACGCCGATATGATTCAGGAAAAAGACATTCGGCCTGGCGATACGGTGCTGATTCACAAGGCCGGCGATATTATTCCGGAAGTTTCAACCGTTGTCATGGATAAACGACCGCAAGCTTCACAGCCGTATCAAATTCCGACGACGTGTCCATCGTGCGGCGCCGAACTGGTTCATCTCGATGATGAAGTGGCGTTACGTTGTATCAATCCGGCTTGTCCAGCGCAGGTTCGTGAACAAATGGTTCATTTTGCATCTCGGAATGCAATGGAGATTACCGGACTCGGACCGAGTGTGGTTAATCAGCTTTACGATCATCACTTGGTCAAGGATGTCGCCGATTTGTATCAGCTGACTGCGGATGATTTGAGCCAATTAGACGGGTTCAAAGAAAAATCGATTAACAATTTATTAAATGCGATTGATAACAGTCGGCAAAACTCGCTGGAACGGTTATTATTTGGGTTAGGGATTCGCCATGTCGGCTCCAAAGCGGCTCGTTTGCTGGCCGAACACTTCGGCACGATGGAAAAGCTGGCCCAAGCGAGTCAGGATGAAATTGAATCTGTGTCGACTTTGGGAGCCACAATCGCCGATAGCTTGACGGTTTATTTTCAAGATGAGCAAGTGCATGTCCTGCTGAATGCCCTTCAGGAGGCTGGCGTCAACATGACTTATCTGGGCACAGTCGCCGCAACGGCTGAACAGCCGGATAATTTCTTCAAGGGCAAAACGGTTGTTCTGACCGGGACACTGCAAGGCTACAAACGCAACGACCTGAAAGAACGGCTTGAAAATCTGGGGGCAAATGTGACCGGCTCCGTGTCCAAGAAGACGGATGTCGTTGTGGCCGGAACTGATCCGGGCAGCAAGTACACGAAAGCCCAACAGTTAGGTGTTCAAATCATCGATGAAAATCAGCTTGATACCTATTTAAATGAAGCAGCAGACTAATCTATCGTTTTTGAAATGAGGAAGAATAGTGCGAAGTAAGCGTTTATATGTCTTTTTAGGCACCGTGATGGCCAGCATTTTGCTGCTGGCAGGGTGCGGCAATCTGAAAAATTCGAATATTTCCAGCAGCGGAACGAAATCGACGACGACCAAATCGGGCTACCAGACAACGGGCCAGTCGAATTCGAGTATGTATGAAGGCCTGATTGAAAATGGCAAGTACAAGACGAGTGCAGCTCGAGGCTTGACCGTTTCGCAGGATTCGAATACGTACAATGTTAAAAGCTTTGAAAGCGGCTTGCTGACATTGTCGAAGAAAGAATTTTCGACTCAGGATTATATTTTCCAAGAAGGTCAGAAAATTACCAAGACGATGGGCGAAGCTTGGTTAGGCCGGCAGTCGTCCAGCGATCCGAACGGCTTGAATCCGAAGAGCAACGGCAAGACCGGCGAGACAACTCGGAATCCAATCTACATCCAACAAATTGAAGAACAGGATTTCGTCCAGCAGAACGGCAGTAAGTATAATTTAGGCGGCATCAGCGTCGGAATCGGCCTCAATAAGACCGATTACTACACTAAAAAAGCGTATGGTTCGACCTATCAAACGGACATTCCGACGGACACGATGGTCGCTAAAGGCAAGGAAGCTGCCAATAAAGTCGTTAAACGATTACGGGCCAAGAAGAGCGTCGGCAATGATGTGCCAATCCTGATCGGCCTGTATCAGCTGGCTCCGCAGGACAGTCTAGTCGGCGGGACGTACATTTATTATGGAGTGGCCGCTAAGGGGTCTGACAAGATTACCAGCTGGCATAAGCTCAACGAAGCTAATTACTCATTACCTGCCGTCGAAGATGAAAAGACCGGCAGCAGCGGCGATGCGACCGCCTTCTCCAATTTCAAGACCAATATCCAGAGCTTTTTCCCGAACCTGAGCGGCGTCACCGCCCAGACTCATTATGAAGATGGCAAACTCAAGGGCATGAACATCACCATCAACACGCAGTTCTATGGCGAAACGGAAATCATGAGCTTTACTCAGTACGTCGCAACAGCGGCTAATAAGTACTTGCCAAGCGGTGTCGATATTGAAATCAATATCAAGACCGTTCAAGGCGAACAAGCCTTCTTAGCCCGTACCGCTACCCAGAAGAAATTCTACTCGCACGTATTCGGCTCGTATTAGAGTGCGAGAAGGCACGGGTTGATTGCGAAGGCTTAAGGAAACTTTGACCAAAATTCCTTGGTTTTAGGAATTTGGGCAAAGTGACTTAAACGTAGCAATCAGTGCCTGCGAACACGTTTAAAAAGAGCAAGCTTTAGGAACTAAATTGAAATGTTTTTTCATAAGAAGCCGGCGATTTTGCCGCTTCTTTTTTATTCGGTTTAATTCACGGCTTAACTTGTTTGCGTTATATGGTAGAATAAGAAAAGTTAAAGATTCATTGACAGGTGCTCTGAATTAAAAAGCGAGGGATTTTAATGATCGAAAAAAAGCAAGTCGAACATGTGGCTGAATTAGCAAAGCTGTCTTTCAGCGATGCCGAATTAGACCATTTCACCAGCCAGCTCGATGAAATTATGAAGATGGTCGATCAATTAGATGAAGTTGATACGACCGGCGTTGAACCAACCACGCATGTTGGCGACTTGGTCAACGTGTTCCGCAAGGATGAAGCCAAGCCGGGCACACCACGCAAGGAACTGATGGAAAACGTGCCAGAGGAACAAGATGGCTTAATCAAAGTGCCAGCGATCATTGATGAGGGGGAAGACGAATAGTGAATTATTTAAACGAAAGCTTAACATCCCTGCATGATAAGTTAGTCAATCACGAATTGACCAGCAAGGACCTGATTCAAGGCACATTAGCTAACATTCATGCCCAAGACGGAGACATCAAGGCCTTCTTACGGACCGATGACGAACGGGCCCTTGAAAAAGCGGCTCAAGTCGACAAAGATGGTATCAATCCGCAAGATGTCCTGTCCGGTTTGCCAGTTGCCATCAAGGATAATATTGTTACCAAAGGGTTAATTACCACTGCGGCCAGCAAAATTCTCGACAACTTCAAGCCGATTTACGATGCGACCGTTGTTCAAAAGCTGAATGACGCCAAGATGATTACCATCGGCAAGACCAACTTGGATGAATTTGCGATGGGTTCCTCCACTGAAACCTCTGCTTATCAAATGACCAGCAATCCTTGGGATCATACGAAGGTCCCTGGCGGCTCATCAGGCGGTTCGGCCGCAGCCGTTGCTGCTGGATTTGTGCCGGCTGCCTTAGGGACAGATACCGGCGGTTCGATTCGTCAGCCAGCTGCTTTCAACGGCATCGTTGGGATGAAGCCGACTTACGGCCGTGTCTCACGGTGGGGTGCAATTGCCTTTGCCTCCAGTCTCGACCAGATTGGGACACTGACTCGTGGGGTTTACGATAATGCGTTGTTGTTAAATGCCATCAGCGGTCTGGATACAAAGGACAGCACCAGCAGCGGCAATCCAGTGCCCGATTTTACCGCCAACTTAAACGGCGATATCAAAGGGATGAAGATTGCGATGCCGAAGGAATACCTCCAAGAAGGGGTCCAGCCTGAAGTGAAGGCGGCCATTTTGAAGGCTGCCGATACTTTGCGGAGCTTAGGCGCTACAATCGATGAAGTCAGTTTGCCGCATACTCAATACGCAGTGCCGACGTACTACATCATTGCATCTAGTGAAGCCAGCTCCAATTTGCAGCGTTACGATGGCATTCGTTATGGCTACCGTGCCAAAGACGTTAAGACGTTGGAAGACGTTTACGTCAAGAGCCGTTCTGAAGGGTTCGGCGATGAGGTCAAGCGCCGAATCATGTTAGGAACATTCTCCTTGTCCGCTGGGTATTACGATGCCTACTTCAAGAAGGCTGCTCAAGTGCGGACGCTCATTAAACAAGATTTTGATGATATTTTGAAAGACCATGACTTGATTATGGGCCCGACAACACCAACGCCAGCCTTTGGTATTGGCGAAAAGGTTTCTGACCCAGTCACCATGTATATGAACGATATTTTAACAATTTCGGCTAATTTAGCAGGCAATCCATCGGCTTCAATTCCAGCTGGATTTGTCGATGGGCTGCCGATTGGGATGCAGCTGATTGGGAAGCCGTTTGCTGAAAATACAATTTATCGGGCCGGCTTTGCGTTCGAACAAGCTACCGATTTTCATAAACAAACACCAAACATGGAAGGAGACGCCGCAAAATGAATTTTGAAACCACGATTGGGCTCGAAGTCCATGTTGAATTAAAAACCAATTCGAAGATGTTTAGTCCGGCACCCGTCACTTATGGTGCAGAACCGAACACGAGCACAAATGTAATCGATTGGGGCTTTCCAGGTGTTCTGCCGACCGTCAACCAAGGCGCTTACGGCTTAGGGATCATGGTCGCATTGGCTTTCCATGCCCACGTTGCCCATGATACGCATTTTGATCGGAAGAATTATTTCTATCCGGATAACCCGAAGGCCTATCAGATTACCCAGCATGAGGTCCCGTTAGCTCGAGATGGCTACATCGAGATTCCGACGCCGGATGGTGGGACGAAGCAGATTGGGATTGAAGAACTCCATGTCGAAGAAGATGCTGGGAAGAACACCCATACGGGTCAATATTCCTATGTCGATTTAAACCGGCAGGGGACGCCTTTGATTGAAATCGTGTCGAAAGCCGACATGACTTCCCCAGATGAAGCCTACGCTTATTTGGAAAATCTGCGTAAAATTGTTCAGTTTACCGGCGCTTCCGATGTCAAGATGGAAGAAGGGTCGATGCGTGTCGATACCAACATCTCGATTCGTCCCATCGGCCAGAAAGAATTCGGTCAAAAAGTCGAATTGAAGAACTTGAACTCCTTCAACCATGTTCGCTTAGGCTTAGCTTACGAAGAAAAACGGCAGGCCCGTATTTTAATGAACGGCGGTACAATTCGTCCAGAAACACGCCGTTTCGATGAAGCAACTGGTGAAACCGTCTTAATGCGTGTCAAGGAAGGGGCCGATGATTATCGCTACTTCCCTGAACCAGATATTCCTCGTGTTCAAATCGACCAAGACTGGATTGATGACATTGCCGCCCACATTCCAGAAATGCCGGACAAACGGCGGGCTCGTTACATCAATGAACTCGGTTTGCCAGAATACGATGCAGGGGTGCTGACCGATACCAAGGAAATGTCAGATTTCTTTGAAGAGACAATCAACGACGGCGCCGATGCCAAGCTGGCTTCCAACTGGCTGATGGGCGGCGTGAACCAATATTTGAATGAAAATAAAGTTGATTTACCAGAAACAAAATTAACGCCAGCCCATTTGGCTACGATGATTCAGATGATTGAAGATGGGACGATTTCTTCTAAGATTGCCAAAAAAGTCTTCAAGGAAATCATTACGAATGGAACGGAACCACGGCAATGGGTCGAAGACAAAGGGTTGATTCAGTTGTCTGATCCGGACCAATTGAATCCGATCATCACAGATGTGTTAGATAATAACCAGCAGTCGATCGATGACTTTAAGAATGGGAAAGATCGTGCGGTTGGTTATCTGGTCGGCCAGATTATGCGGCAGACACATGGGATGGCCAATCCGAAAGTGGTCAATCAATTATTGATGGCGGCTTTAAAGGCACGTTAATTGAAATTTTGAAACAAAGGAAGGATTTATTATGCGAGATCGGGCGCGATTGATTTATAATCCAACGGCGGGCAGCGAGGCAATGAAACGCTCTGTGGCGGATATCTTGAACATTATGGAAGAAGCTGGTTTTGAGTCGAGTGCCTTTCAAACGACCCCGGCACCGCTGTCGGCACAGCATGAGGCCACTCGTGTTGCTCAGGATGGCTATGCCCTTGTTGTCGCTGCCGGCGGCGATGGGACGATTAACGAAGTCGTTAACGGCATTGCCGGATTGAAACACCGACCACGAATGGCAATCATTCCGGCCGGAACGACGAATGATTATGCACGTGCGCTTAAGATCCCGCGTGAAGATCCAGTCGAAGCCGCCAAAGTCATTTTGAAAGGTAAAACCCTCAAAATGGATATCGGCAAGGCCAACGACAAATATTTTATGAATATTGCCGGCGGCGGTTTTTTTACCGAACTGACTTATGATGTACCGTCTGAATTCAAATCGATTTTCGGCTACTTTGCCTATTTGATTAAAGGAGCGGAAATGCTGCCGAGAATCAATTCTGTGCCGATGCAGCTGAAGTATGATGATGGCGAATACGATGGGGAAGCGTCAATGTTTCTGTTAGGGATGACCAATTCAGTCGGCGGCTTTGAACAGCTGGTTCCCGATGCCTATTTCGGTGATGGCAAGTTTTCATTGATCGTCGTCAAAACGGCGAATATGGGCGACCTGCTGCAATTGATGGCACGTGTCCTCAATGGCGGCCGCCATGTCAACGATCCGCGCATCATTTACACCAAGACACAGCATTTATCTGTGAAGACGCCAAGCAGTCAAGAACCATTAAAAATCAACCTCGATGGTGAATACGGCGGTGATACGCCGGTTGATTTTGTCAATCTGCGTCAGCACATTGAAATGTATGCCAACGTCGATGCGATTCCTAAGAAAGCATTAGTCGATGATTCCGTGCAAGTCGGGAAAACACCGGCACTGACGAATGAAAAAGATTCTGAATAAGAGTCGTAAAAAAACTGTGGCAGTTTGCCGCAGTTTTTTTAAAAGGAGGAAACTATGAAAGTAGAAACACCAGTCCATAAAAACGATGTGCTGACAGTGCGAATCACCGATTTGACCTACGCCGCTCAAGGGGTGGCTAAGATTGAACATTATCCATTGTTCATCGAAAATGCACTGCCTGGTGAGGAAGTCGAGATTAAAGTGACCAAGGTCAACAAGACATATGGTTTTGCCAGAGTCACGAAATATATCAAAGTCAGCGAAGACCGTGTCGCTGTTGCTGGTCGGGAATTTACGCAAACCGGAATTGCGCCGCTGCAGCATTTGGCCTATCCAGCCCAGCTTAAATTCAAGCAGCAGCAGATCGAAAATCTATATCAAAAAGCCCATCTTGATATTCCGGTTGCCCCAACGTTGGGGATGCAGAATCCGACTGGGTATCGGAATAAGGCGCAAGTTCCGGTCCGTATGGTTCATGGCCAATTGACCACTGGTTTTTACAAGCCGCATAGCCATGACCTGGTGCCGATGGAAAACTTCTTTATCCAAGATCCGGCCATCGATCATGCCATCGTGGTCGTGCGGGACATTCTCCGGCAGTTCAATATCGAACCTTATCATGAGGAGAAAAACAGCGGTGTGATTCGCCACATTATGGTGCGGCGGGGTTACTACAGTCACGAAACGATGATTGTGCTGATTACCAAGACGAAAAAACTGCCGCATGCAAAGGAAATTGTAACGGCCATCCAAAATAAATTGCCTGAAGTCGTCAGCATCATGCATAATGTTAATTTGAAGGCAACCAATGTCATTTTAGGGCCGCATTCGACCGTGCTGGCCGGCAAATCGACCATTCGAGATACGCTTTTAGGCCTGCAGTTCGATATTTCGGCACAATCCTTCTATCAAGTCAATCCAACTCAGGCCGAACGGCTGTATCGGACAGCGCTCGATCAGCTCCATTTGACCGGTCAGGAAACCGTCATCGATGCTTATTCTGGCATTGGAACGATTTCGCTTTTGCTGGCACGGGAAGCAAAGCAGGTTTATGGGGTTGAAATTGTCGCTCAGGCCGTTGAAGATGCCAAGCACAATGCCAAACTCAACCACATCGACAATGCCCAATTTACGTTGGGACCAGCCGAAGACGTTATCCAAAAATGGAAGGATGACGATTTGAAGGTCGATGCATTGGTCGTTGACCCGCCACGCAAGGGCTTGGCCGCATCCTTCATCGACGCAGTTGCCTATCTGAAACCGCAGCAGATGATTTACATCAGCTGCAATCCGGCCACATTGGCTCGTGACCTCGTTCGTTTACAAGAAGCCGGCTACACAGCCAAATCAACCCGGCCAGTTGATATGTTCCCGCAGACACAGCATGTGGAGAGTGTTACGGTGCTGGAACGGGCAGAAAAATAGCTCATAAACCGCGTCATGGCGGCATTTACGGATAATTAAAAGTGTACTTTTTCCTTTCAGAATGTGAAGTGAACCCCAAAAATTGGA
>NZ_JQAZ01000011.1 GCF_001437205.1 Lactobacillus selangorensis
TGTCGTCAGTTCGAGTCTGACAGTCGGAGTCGGAGAGAATGACCGGGCCTTAAGTGGTCGCGTCATTCTTTTTTTATCTCGATTCTGATAAACTTTTATTTTAATGAGAGTTTATTAAGAATCACTCTTTACAAATCTAATAATTATCAAGTATAATATTAATATTATCTATTTATACTTGATGTTAAAATGGCCCGGTGGTCAAGTGGTTAAGACACTGCCCTTTCACGGCGGTAACATGGGTTCAAATCCCGTCCGGGTCATTTTGCCGGCTTAGCTCAGTTGGTAGAGCATCGGTATCGTAAACCGAGGGTCACAGGTTCAAGTCCTGCAGCCGGCATGGATCGAAGTCTTGGTGGATAGTTTATTCACTGAGGCTTTTTTTGTAAAACCAGATTCAACGGTTTATGAGAAAATTATGTGGAATTTTTGAAAGGAAGTTGGTTCTGTGAAATCTAGAGATTCAGATCATGCGTTTTTTGGGCAGCCCCGTGGTTTATCAACCTTATTCTTTACCGAATTCTGGGAACGATTTAGCTACTATGGGATGCGTGCCATCCTGCTGTACTATATGTACACAAAGGTCAGCAATGGGGGCTTAGGTTTCAGTGAATCGACCTCTGCTTCGATTATGTCGATCTACGGTTCCTTAGTTTATATGTCAAGTGTGATCGGCGGATTCGTCAGCGACCGTCTGATTGGTCCCCGTCGGAGTGTTTTCTGGGGTGGGATTTTAATCATCTTCGGACATATCGTGCTCTCGACCCCGTTTGGCGCACCAGCACTTTTCATTTCGATTGCTTTGATTGTTTTAGGAACTGGGTTATTGAAGCCGAACGTTTCTGAAATGGTTGGCGGTTTGTACAGTGAAGATGATATCCGGCGTGATTCCGGTTTTAGTATCTTCGTGATGGGGATCAACTTTGGTTCCTTATTTGCACCGCTGATTGTGGGTTGGATCGGACAAACTTACAACTACCACATGGGCTTTTCCATTGCGGCGGTTGGGATGTTTATCGGTTTGATCATGTACTACTTTGATGGTAAGAAATACTTAACGGAAGATAGTTTAGTCGCACCAGATCCATTGAAGCCAGGCGAAAGTCGGCCAATGGTCCGCAAGATTCTTTTAGGCATCTTAGCGGTGATCGTGGTCTTAATCGCAATGTACTTCGTTGGTGTGCTGAATGTGGATAATATCATTCTCTTGATTAGTATCATTGGTGTCTTGATTCCAGTTTGGTACTTCATCATGATGCTGATGAGCAAGAAGATTTCAACGGTCGAACGCGATCGTGTCAAAGCTTACATTCCATTATTCATCGCCGCCGTTTTATTCTGGGCAATTGAAGAACAAGGTTCCGTTGTTCTGGCCTTATTTGCCAGCCAGCAGACGAACCTGCAGTTGGGGAGTTTCACAATTCCAGCCAGCTGGTTCCAGACTTTGAACCCGTTGTTTATCATTATTTACACCCCGTTCTTTGCATGGCTCTGGGTCAAAATGGGGAAGCATCAGCCATCGTCACCGAAGAAATTCGATTACGGGCTGTTCTTCGCCGGGATTTCCTTCTTAGTTATGGTCATCCCAGTACTGATGTTTGGGACCCATACAAAGGTCAGTCCATTATGGTTAGTGCTTAGCTGGGCGTTAGTTGAAATCGGGGAACTGCTGATTTCACCAGTTGGTTTGTCGGTTACAACGAAATTAGCGCCACGTGCCTTCCAGTCACAGATGATGAGTATGTGGTTCCTGGCTGATTCCGCCGCACAGGCGATCAACGCACAGGTTGTTAAACTCTACACACCTGGCACTGAGGTTACTTACTTTACCGTTGTCGGGATTGTTACCATTCTCTTTGGGGTCATCTTATTGTTCATGACGCCACGAATTGAAAAACTGATGGATGGCGTTAACTAACTGATATGGTGAAAGTTGGATTAAGCAGCGATAACCATTTTGATGTCAACCGTTTAGATGCCGCTGAATTATTGAAACAGCAGGCCGAATATTTAGCCACCCACCATTATGATTATTATTTCAATGCAGGCGATCTCTTCAATGAAATGCCGAAGAGCCTCGACTACATGGACAAGCTGCAAAATGAGCTGGGAACTTCGACACAGGCTTACTTTGTCAGTGGCAATCATGATATGGTGCGCGGCGTGACGTTTGACGAACTGGAAAGTCCGCTGAGTCCGCAATACCTACACAATCGCTTGTTGGAAATTCCCAACAGCGATTTTGTTGTGATTGGGGAGAATGGCTGGTACGACTATAGTTTTGCGGAGAATGCCTCGACTCCCGCTGATGCTGATTTTCTGAAGTGGAAGCATGGCTTTTGGATTGATGGCGTCATTGAACAACCCATGACCGATTCGGAACGGTTGGAACTGGCGCTGCAGCAGACGCAGCATTGGCTGGACGTAGCACAGCAGAAGCACAAACAAGTGCTGTATCTGACTCATTTTGTGCCCCGTGACACGTTTACGGTTTATCAGCTCAAACGGCCGTCGTATTGGAATATGGCAAATGCTTTGCTGGGCAGTAATCGCACTGGTCAGTTATTAGAACAATCCCAAGTGCGCTACGCTTATTTCGGCCATCTGCACTTTCGCAATCAGCCGCTGACTTTGGGAGCCACGACCTATCTTCACCAGCCGGTTGGGTATCGACGCACCCGTTTCCGGCCGGAATGGGAGAGTGCCGATTTCATGACTGAATGGAAAAATACGTTACAGACGGTAAATTTATAGAAAACACTTGCACAATGACGATTTTTTCGCTAAAATAATTAAGTTGAAATATCGTCATGGAGGAGTAGCGAAGAGGCTAAACGCGGCGGACTGTAAATCCGCTCCTTCGGGTTCATAGGTTCGAATCCTATCTCCTCCATTTTTATTGGGATATAGCCAAGTGGTAAGGCAAAGGACTTTGACTCCTTTATGCGCTGGTTCGAATCCAGCTATCCCAATCAGAGCGTGAGAATAAGAACAACGGAAAAGCTTGCCAATTCTTGATGGCAAGCTTTTTATTGTGCCTTAAAAGCATCGATATTGGGCGACTTCATCTAATCTTAATCCGGCTTTGGAGATTCTTAAGGGTTTCGGCGTCTTTTATTCATCTTTTATCCAATTTACATTCATACGTCCTTGTTATTCTGGAAAGAAGTTAAAGGATGGTGATGACGTTTGAATGCGACCAAGCAAATTTCAAAGGCAAAACGCCCGTACTTGCATGAAGTCGATTTTATGCGGCTTTTCTTCATTTTTGGAGTCCTGTTGAATCATACAATCAATATTTATATTGCGGCGATGGCTGCTGATTCAAATTCGGCGGCTTTTCTGAAAAATATTCGTCTGATGTTTCACTTCAGCCGTAATGGCTTTCTGTTAATCAGCGGACTGGTGCTGACGCTTAATTATTATGATCGGCACGATTGGAAAACATTTTATAAAAAACGGTTTAATGGCAGTATCTGGCCGTATTTAACGTGGAATTTTCTGTTATTATCGCTGCTGGTGCTGATTGGCGGCACTCATTTTACGGCGGCTCATTTTAAAATAGAATATTATACGCTTGTGATTCATGGCAGCAGTTTTCATATGTATTTCATGCTGCTGATTATGCAGCTGTATTTAGCTTTCCCAGCCATTGTCTGGCTGTTTAAAAAGTTTTCGCAGCAGCACTTGATACTTGTATCGCTCAGCTTTATTTTCCAAATTGGAATCGATTTGGTGATCAAATATCTGTTTCCGCAACTGGATAAAAGTAATTGGCCGTATTGGTTCAAAGCGATGAGCATCAACGCTTTTTCCTACCAGTTCTATTTTATTCTCGGAACTTATCTGTGCCTGCATTACAAGGAAGTTTATGCGTTTTTGCAGGCTCATATTTATCAGGTGGCGGCGCTTGCGATTGCACTGTCCTTTGGAACGATTGTTTATGTTCAATGGTGGAATATGGGGGTACTCGGGTTAAGCTATGATGCCGCCACTTCACCGCATCAGCCGTATATGGATGTATTCGACACCTTGATGATTCTGACCGTTTTCTGGGTCGGCAAGCAATATGCGCAGTGGCGTGAACAGGGAATTCCACTACAAGTCGAATGGTTCATCAAAAACGGTGCCAAAATCAGTTTTGGAATTTATCTCGATCAGACGTTGGGACTGGTTTTGCTGGAACGATTGTTGAATCTTCCCGCCTTGCCTAGCTGGGGTGTGCTGCTGCTTTTACCGGCAGGTTATCTGCTGGTGGCGGGTTGTTCCTATTTATTCGCCTTCTTCTGTTATCGCATTGCACCGTTTGGGTATTTTATCGGCCGGCCGCAGTGGCATCCGTTTCAGGCACTGGCTAGCAAAGAATAAAAAGAACAGTCCTCATGGTATGAGGGCTGTTCTTTTTGTGATACGCTAAAAGAAAAAAATGAGGTGCAGAGATGAAATATGGATTTATTGGCGTTGGCAACATGGCACAAGCCATCATTCAGGGGCTATTGAAAGCCCAGACGGTCTCCAGTACGGATATCAATGTACATAGTTTTCATCAGGCACATGCCGACCAGGTTGCCCAAAAAATGCATTTAACGGCGCAAGCCAGCAATGAAGCCGTGATTCTGGCGAGCGATGTCGTTTTTCTGGCGGTACCGGCTAATCAGATTCTCGACCTATTGACGCATGAACGCAAACCATTGACGGAGAGCATGCCGATTGTCGTTTCGATGGCTGCCGGCGTTTCCCTGACCGAAATGAGTGCGATTCTGCCGGGTCTGGCCATTGTGCGCATCATGCCGAATGTCAATGTGGCGCTCAATCAAGGCTTTACAGCGGTGGTGGGCAATGATCAAGCAGCAAGTCATGCGACCCAGCAAATGCTTGCTGTGTTTCAGCAATTAGGGACGGCACTTGAAATGCCGGAAGCAGATTTTACGACCGTCAGTGCATTAGCCGGCAGTTCACCAGCGTTTGCCTACATTTTCATTGACGCTTTAGCACGAGCCGGCGTTGAAGCGGGGCTGTCAAAGCCGGTGGCCGACCAAATCGCTGCGCAAGCCGTTCAGGGCAGTGCGGCGGCTGTTTTGGCCGGTCAAAAATCGCCTTGGGACTTAGTTGACCAAGTCTGTTCGCCAGGCGGCACAACAGTGGCGGGCGTTTTGGCGTTGCAAGAAAACGGGTTTGCAACGGCGGCAATCAAGGCTGTCGAAGCGACGATTCAAAAAGACCAATCGAATCAAAGCTGAGTGTGGCGGATAAAATCGGTACACAGCTGATGCGATAACAGACTCGAAGCGGGCGAGACCGGATTTTGGCCGTTGGTTTCCAATGCTTTGATAAAGGCTAAAATCAGCGGCTGAAAACCACGCCGTTCCAAAGTCGGCATCCAGTCCGAAGGGGCATGGATGCTTTTTGTTTGGGCACTGTCAGTAGTGTATGTGCTCAAATCAGTGACTGTATCAATGCCAAAGGGCGTTTCGACGCGACTGCTTTCCCGGTTGGTACCGGCCTGACAATTCAGCGTCATCGTAATCTGCTGTTCCTTCGTCTGCAGGCTGATCGTGCCTTGCTGGAAGGCACCGTTATCGGCGTGGAGCCAATACTGCGGATTTTCCAGCTGTGGAAAATCGGCTAAATAGAGGGCGGTGTCGATGACATGGATGAAGAGGTCGTAAGTGGTGAAAGTGACGGGGTCAAGGGCCTTTTCACGTGTTTTCTCAACTTGGATGAGCTGTTTGTCTTTGACGGCATGCAGTTTTTGATTTAACGGTGCAAAACGGCGGTTGAAACCGACCGTCAGCAAGACATGTTTGGCGGTGGCGAGCTGATAGAGTTCTTCGACTTCGGCCAAGTTTTCACTGAGGGGTTTGTCGACATAAACGTTGATGCCTTGTTCCAAAAAACGTTTGACGAGCCGATAGTGAGTTTGAGTCGGTGTGTGAATGAAGACGGCGTCCAAATCAAGTGCGTCGAGAGCGTCTAATTGGTGGGTGGCGTAAGGGAAACCATCCTTTTTTTGTAAATGAGCAAGTTTGTCAGGATTGCGAGTGACCATGTGCCATTCGACGCGATCCTGAAGCTGGGCCATGACGGGCAAATAAGCTTTTTGGGCGATATTGCCGAGCCCGATATCTGCGATACGAAGCATAACAGCGCTTCCTTTCCGATGAGATTGCCTTTATTTTACCGGATATTCTTGTGAAATGATAGTTTACTTAGATGGTATAGACCGTCTATAATATGGAGGAATGCTGACGCAGACGAAAGGATGATTAGGGTGGAGTTACCGGTATATATCAAAATACATAATCAAATTCGCAAGGATATTGAGGCAGGCAAATGGGCGGTTGGCGACCGAATCCCTTCAGAACGCGAGCTGGCGCTCGACTTTGGGGTCAGCCGGATGACACTTCGGCAAGCCATTCAGACGTTGGTTGATGAAGGCATCTTGGAACGCCGGATTGGCGCCGGCACTTATGTGGCTAACAAAAAAGTGCAGGAAAAGATGTCGGGTGTGACGAGTTTCACTGATTTAATGCTGAATCAGGGCAAAAAGCCGTCGACGAAGACGATTTCGTACCATGTCGCCGACCCGTCATTAAGCGAGATCGAAAAACTGAAGCTGCCGGATGATGCGCAGATTCTCCGGATGGAACGAATTCGGTATGCCGACGATGTGCCAATTTGTTTTGAAGTGGCGACGATTCCGTATAGTTTGGTCAAAGGCTTCAGCAAAGCCGAAATCACGCACTCGTTTTGCCATACGCTGGAAACGAAGGGCCATTACGAATTAGGCGGCGCCCAGCAGAATGTATCGGCCATGGTGGCTTCCGAAAAAATTGCTGAATATCTGAAAATAAAGAAGGGCGATGCGATTTTGCGCTTGCGCCAGATTTCATTTTTGAAGTCGAAGGAACCGTTCGAATACGTCCGGACCCAGTATGTCGGAGAACGGTTCGAGTTTTACTTGGAACGTTAAGAAAGACTAAATCTAAGGGCAAAATGATTTACCCAGTTCGGAAATTCTTTTATAATAAACGCAATGCGATTTCTAACTGCAATAGGAGGGTCAAACATGGACCAGCAACATCAGCATCATCAACATCATCGTCATCACCGCAATAAAAAACGCCGTCATGTCTGGGGATGGGCTTTATTGATCATCGCCGTGATCGTGGTCGCTTGTTTCATTTTGTACCGGCCGATCAATAATACGTTCCGGCAGATGAGCGGCGGCAGCGACACACCAACGGATAAAGTCGAAAAAACAGCGATTAAAACAGTCGTCAAGAAGAAAACCAATTCAGCCACGGCGGCTAAAATCGAAAAAATTCTGGATGAAACACCGCTTTCTGAGATTCAGGCTGCGGCCAACAACAAAAAAGACGCCGCTAAGCTGATTTCGAAAGTGAACGGCAAGTCGACGACAGCTAACGAAAAAATCGTCAAAAAAGTTTACGCCGATTCACGGTTTAATGATGCTCGCCAAGACCTTAACAACGGGGATTTGACGAAATTGGCCAAAGATTATCAATCCCTGAAAAAGAGCGGTGCTTTGGACGACATTACTAGCGATAACTAAAAAGGGTCGTTTTAAGGCATTAAAATCAGTATAATAGAGGGAGAAACTAAGGAGGATACATATGCAGAACTATGATTATTTAGTCGTCGGCGCTGGTTTATTCGGTGCTACCTTCGCTTATGAAGCCGCCAAACGCGGCAAGCGTGTCAAAGTGATTGAAAAAGACGATCACATTGCCGGCCACATCTATACGAAGGAAGTCGATGGCATCCAAGTCCATGAATTTGGGGCCCATATTTTCCATACCAGCAATAAGAAGACTTGGAGTTTCATCCAGCAGTTTGCCGAATTCAACCGGTATACGAACCAGCCGGTTGCCAACTATAAAGGCAAAATGTACAACATGCCGTTTAACATGAACACCTTCAGTGAGATGTGGGGCGTCCGGACACCTGCCGAAGCCAAGGCAAAGATTGACGAACAACGCCAGGTAATGGACGGCAAGAAGCCGGAAAACTTGGAAGAACAAGCAATCTCATTGGTGGGGACCGATATCTATGAAAAACTGATTAAGGGTTACACCCAGAAACAATGGGGGCGTGAATGCAAAGACTTGCCGGCATTCATTATTCGCCGTCTCCCAGTGCGTTACATTTACGATAACAACTACTTCAATGATTTATACCAAGGAATTCCGATTGGCGGCTATACGCAGATTGTTGAAAAAATGCTCGACAGCGATTTGATCGACGTCGAATTGAATACTGATTTCTTGGCTAACAAGGAACAATATTTGAATGATTATCCGAAGGTCGTTTACACAGGCACAATCGATGGTTTCTATGATTATCAGTTAGGAACATTGGAATATCGTGGTCTTAAGTTTGAAACGAAAGAATTCGACATGGATAATTACCAAGGCAATGCCGTCATCAACTATACGGATGCCGAAACACCTTGGACTCGGATTATCGAACACAAATGGTTCGAATTCGGCAAGGGCAACAAGGATAAGACGATCGTCACTCGTGAATATCCGCATACTTGGAAACGCGGCGACGAACCTTACTATCCAGTTAATGACCAGCGTAACAACGATCTCTTCAAACAATACCGTGATTTGTCCAAACAAGATCCGAACGTTTTGTTCGGCGGTCGTTTAGGTTTATATAAATATTACAATATGGATCAAGTCATCGAAGCATGTGAAAACTTAGTCCATCGTGAGTTAGACAAAGACTAGGATTCAACAGGGGGCTGGGACGTATTTTGTTCCGGCCCTCATTTTTTACAGGCAAAGGAGGGTCAGCAGGTGCGGCATGAAAAAGAATCACAGCTAATGAATGCCTTATTTGTGCTGCTCAGCGCAATCGGCTGTTCATTACTGATTTTATGGCCAATCTGGAGCAAGGGCTCGTTGTTTACCGGTGATGATTTGCCGTATCATTTGGAACGGATCAAGGAACTGACAACGTATCTCAAACAAGGGGGCTGGTCGTTTCCGGCTATTAGTGCCAATTCATTTATGCGGGTCGGGTACGGTGTCAATTTCTTCTATCCATGGGTCACACTGCTGCCGTTTGCATGGTTGGCGGCACATGTGGCCGACCCGACGACGGCCCTCTTTCTTGGAATGCTGTTTTATCTAACGATCGGTTCGCTGCTTGCTTACTACGCGATGCACTTGTTCAGCAGCTCGAGAGTAATGAGTTTTGCCTTTATGGTGTTCTATTCTTTTGCTTCGTATCGTTTGATTGACTTGTTTCCTCGTTTTGCGCTGGGCGAATTTTTCGGACTGACCTTTTTGCCGCTAGTATTGATCGGATTATATGAAATCTTGTATCGTAACACACGGTATTGGCCGCTATTTACGGCTGGGTTGGCGTTGCTGCTGCTGTCGCACGTGCTATCGGCCTTTATCGCTTTCGTTTTTATTGGATTGACTTGGGCGGTCAGTATCTGGTTTGTGAATCATAAGCAGCAGCGGACGCTTTCGCTGCTGCTCGCCGGCGTGATGGCCGTTTTAGCGGCAGCCGTCTTTGTGTTTCCGTTTCTGGAGCAGGAACAGTATCAGCAGTTTGCCCAGCCGGCGGTGCGCAAACTGGCCGGTAAGCCGTTTTGGAAAATGCTGCTAGCCACAGTGCAGAATAATGACAGCCTAGGCTGGAACCATAATACCTATAACGGCGGCGTCATCATGCTGGTTGCCTTGATACTCGGCCTCGTTTTTTTCAAAAAGCTCAGTCATTCATTTCAAGTGATTGAATTGCTGGGGGTACTGACCTGGCTGATGACGACAAGTTTGTTCCCATGGCAGCTATTTCAGCATACGGTTTTGAATGTGATTCAGTTTCCGTTCCGATTATTGTTATTCCCGACTATTTTCGGAGCAATGATTGCGGCTTACTTGTTTACACTGCTGTTTGAACGGCTGCCGGTGCCACGGCTGAAATGGCTGTCGCTGCTGGCCCTAATTGGATTATGTGCAGGTTTATGGTTGGTAGGGGCTTCCGGATATATTCACGGTAAGAAAACGACACCCGTCCATTTCGCCGGGAACACGATTATGGCACCTGGACCGCAAGATCGCAAGGTGCTGGGAATGAACCAGTATATTTCGGCACAGTCTAAAAAGTATGTTGTTCAAATTACCAATCATATTGCTTATGTGGATGGCAAACGCGAACGGCTGGTGCCGCAAGCCAATCGGAAACATCAGCTCGTCTTTTTCGTCAGCACAACTCGGGACAATGTGACGGTGGATTTGCCGGTTGCACGGTATAAAGGCACTGTGGCACAGCTGAACCATAAAACGGTGCCGTTGCAGAACAGCAAACGGGGGACGGTTGCTGTGAAGATGAATCGGGGCCTCAATTATGTCACAATTGGTTATCAGACGACGTGGCTCGAATACTTGTCCATGATTGTCACTGGAATCACTTGGCTGTATCTGGGAATGCGGCTAGTTCGCTTGCATACCGAAAATCGCCGGCAGGCCAGTTATTTATCCCGTTTGCCATGAGTATTTTGGCATAAAAAAAACAGCTCGTGAAATGTACTTCTACATTTCACGAGCTGTTTTCGTATTGATTAAAAATTGTATTTGTTAGATTTTAACGGTTATGCACCTGGGAAAAAGGCATCTGTGGCGCTAATCCATTGGTTGCTGCCTAAATCATAATAGGTGGCTCCATCAATCGAGTGGCCGATGCGCAGGATTTTCCAACGGCTCCAAGCTGGCAAAGTTTCGCCGGTCGGAACGGCTCCGGTGTAAGGACTGTTATAAACCGGTACACTGGATTGTGCCGGTGTAATTGTTGCAATCGGCGTAATGCCATAAATGCGCTGCACGTTGGTATTGTTTGCATCACGGTACAGCTGGGTAAAAATTACGTCCTGCATGTTGACCCACTGGTTGGCACCCAGATCGATCCAGCCGGTTGAAAGAGGATCAGTCCGATTGACAACGATAAAGCGATTGATTTTCCAAGCAGTTCCTTTCGCCAGATACTGGCCAGTCAACCGCTGGGTCGTGCCGACGGTGGCCGGACTATTGTAAACAGGCACGCTGGTCTGCGTGATTGTCGCGACAGACGGCTGCTGAACCGGCAGAATGGTATCGTATTGTGGCATATCCGCCTGGACTGGGGTCGCAGTCAGGAATAAACCGCCCATTAACAAGGCCGCACAACAACTCAATAAGAAACGAAATGATAAACGCTTTTTCATTGTTTACACCCTCTTTTTAACTTTTCCTTTGTACACGATTATTATACCATCTTGCGCGTCAGAATAGGGATGTAACCCCTTTTTTGTAAAATAAAAAAACCGGGATTTTACTCCTGGCCAGTGTGGTTCATTTCGTTTTGTGCTTTATTGAATTCATCTTCATCAATATTGACCTGGAACATCAAATAATGGTTTTGGGATAGTTTGTCGCCAGCGGCAATAACTTCCTTTAAAGGAACGTTTGATAATAGGGGCGCAATATCCGGCGAAGAAGGACGGCCCCATTCCAAGTTCAAATCATAGGTGCCGGTGTATTTGCCATTCCGGACGGCGAGATAGGTGCTGTCCATATCCGGATTGTTTTTCTGATAATTAGCCTCAGCTTCATTGAAGAAATTCTTGTCTGCCATGTTTGAACCTCATTTCTAATTTATGGTAAGAAAAAAGGACACATCTGCGTCCTTTTCCAATTATGATTGATTCGATATTGGCTGAATACCAACTCGTATTATATACCGGTTTCAAGTAGAAAGATAGCCCCCTTAAACCGGAAACTGTCATAAAACAGTAAACACCGGCCGAAAATGTCACAGAAATGTTACCTCTGTTATCCAATTGTTAACTTGTTCAGGCAAAAAATAATGGTATTTACCAGTGAATTGTTGTACACTTTCATTGTTGGTATTTAAAGTGATTCTTACCCGTTTTGACTACATATTTTCGATAACGGTTTCAATGGATGGTATGGTTACCAAGTTATAATTGTACAAATCTGCGAAGCATGTTATAATCAAGACTGGTATCAATTAAATTATGAGATTTGAGGAGGAATACCATAATGAAGAAATCTTCAAAGGCTATGTATTTTGGTGTTAGTGCCGCTGCTTTATTGGCAATTGCACCAGTTGCAACAGCTGCTACATCAGTTAACGCTGCTACAGTTAACCCTAGCGTAACATCAGCAACATATGATCAAACTGTTCAGGCTGCTTTGGATGCATCATTCAACAGCTCAAAGGCTAACAACTCTGGCTACAGTTTAACAGATGCACAAGCTGCTCAATTAAATGGTCAGCAATTATCTGCATCAGATGTTGAAAGCAACCCTGTTTTAAAGGATGCTTTAAAGGATTCTGGCTTAGATTCAGCTCTTGCATCAGGTTATGATTTCTCTGCTTCAATCAGCGGCGATACAACTACTGACGAAGTTAAAGACACAACTGCTGCAGAAGGCTCATTCAAAGTTACTCTTTCTGCATACAAAGATGGTAACTACAATGCCGTAGCTTCTAAGACTATTACTTACACAAATGCTACAGGTTCAAGCACATCAACTGAAAATGCTGGTGCCCCTGTTACAGGTATCACAATTGGTACAATTGGTACAACTTCAAGCAACCCAATCGTTATCGCCAACACAGGCGTTGCCGGTGATGTTGTTTCAGTTATCAAGTCACAATTAAAAGATGGTAGCGCACTTCCAGTTGTCTTCCAAAACTCAACTGCTATGAAGGAAGCTATTGCTAAGTATGGTACACCAACATCATCTAACCTCCAAACATGGTTAAGTGAAACTGCTGCATACCGTGTTCCATCAAGCAAGATCACTTATGACCTGAGCTCATTGAACATGACAACAAGCGGTGAATATGCTGTTTCTGCTACAGCTACAAACAATGATGGTGTTTCATCAACATTCACATTCTACATCCAAGTTGTTAACACAAAGATCTCTATCAGCAACCCTGACTCAGCTACAAACGCTACAGTTACAGTTGCCGATGGCGCTCAAGTATACAGTAACGATACAACAACAACCTTAAATGGCCAAGATCCATTGGCTAAAGGCTCCGTATGGAAGGTACAACGTGTTGCTACCTTAAACGGTAAGATCATTGCTTATGACCTTGGTGCAAACCAATGGGTTAAGGCTTCAGATGTTACAACATCTGCTGCTACAACAAACAATGGTTACACAACAACTGATGTCAGCGGTGTAGCTACAATTACATCTGGCGTTCCTACAAAGGTTTGGGCAGAACCAAACTGGACGAACGCTACAGGCAAGTTGTTACAAAACGGTACTTCATGGAAAGTATTCAAGAAGGCCGTATACAGCAACGGTGACACATGGTACAACTTAGGCGGCAACCAATGGGTTAACGCTATGTATGTATCATTCAACTAATTTTAAAAATTAATTGAATCGAAAGAGTTCGCATGACGATGCGGGCTCTTTTTTTGTGCCGGCAATTCTTAAATCCACCTAAAGGTTTTTCAGAAATCGGGGGTCGAAGCGGACATTTAGGGGGGAGGTATGTTAAACTTTTTAAGAGACTTCCTGACCATTTTTGGAAATGCAATGGAAATAAAATGGAGGATTGGAAATGCAAAAGTCATTACGACGATTGTTTGTCGGTTTTATCTTGATACAGCCATTTTTGGATATCTACTATTTATACCAACCGCCAATCACGACTTGGTTCAAGTTTTCACCATCGACGATTATCCGGATTGTGCTGATTGCAATCGTGGCGGTCCTATTTTTAATCACGCATCATAGTCGGCGTTTGGACTTGTTTTTAGTGGGGTACGCCCTGATACTGGGTGTTTATTTCATCTTCCATACGATCAACGCTGCTCAGGTTCACACATACACACCAGGGAATTTTAATTATTCGATGGTGAGCGAACTCTTCTACTTAATCCGAATGGTCATTCCGCTATTTGTGATTATTCTGGGGTACCATATCGAACTGTCGCGAACGGTAATTGAAAATATCACACGTGGTTTGGTGCTGCTCGTTTCAGGCAGTATTGTGATTCTGAATTTGTTTACCTTTAGTCTGGCTTCCTATGGGGACCAGATTCATGGGGGGACCAACAGCTGGATTACTGGAAACATCTTCACCTGGTTCAGCAACAACGGCAGCTGGAGCTATTTTAACCTTGCATCGAAAGGGCTTTTTTACTATGCCAATGCCACTTCGGCAATTGAATTGCTGCTGGCACCGCTCATTTTCTACTATTTACTTGTTGATACAGAGTGGAAAAACATCGTTCTGGCTGTATTCCAGACCTTGGCGATGCTGATGCTGGGTACGAAAGCAGCAGCATTAGGATTGGCGTTAACCTTTGCCTTTGTGGTGGTTGCTTATTTGTTCTTTGCCTTTATCCGCAAAGAGATTTCCTTTAACTGGCGGCCGTTTGTGGTTTTGCTGCTGCTGGGGGTAATGGCAGTTGCCATTATGCCGCATTCGCCGGCGCTGAATCGGACGAGTTTCGATGCGCAGACCACACAGGAACGGCATAAGAAGGAGAAAAAGGATAACAGCGTCAAGGAACTGAAGTACTTGATGCACCACAAGAACCGTAAGAATCTGGTCCGTTACATCAAACGCAACTATCCGAAGTATTCGATCAATCCGTACTTCATTACGAAGGCTTATCCGTATAAAGATGACCCATACTTCTGGTGGGGCGTCATGAACTGGCCAGTGCAGGACCGCTTGAATAACCGCAAGACGGAACAAGCAATGCTGGAACGAGTCAAACAGATTGATAACCGCAAATCAGATGATTGGCTGGGGATTGGTTATATCCGTATGAATAATATCGCCAATTTGGAACGTGATTTTGTTTCGCAGTATTATTCAATGGGTTACATCGGGGCCTTCTTATTGCTGGCACCTTATGTCTTAGCAATCATTTACATGGTTTACCGGCTGCTGCGCTACTGGCGTGAGCTGCTGACGATGCGCAATACGATGTTTGCCGGTTCCGTCACCATGATGGTCGGTTTGTCATTTTACAGCGGCAACGTAATGGACTTCTTAGGGGCCTCGATTTTACTTGGCTTCTACATGGGGTATACTTTACGTATCTTGACGCATAATGAACAACGTCATCCGCAGTTAAACTTTAATCACCGTTAAAGGGATTATGTGAAGGAGAAAAATGATGCAATCAGTAGATGCAGTAGTCGTAACCTATAATCGGCTCGAACTATTAAAAGAATGTGTCCAAGCGTTACGTGAGCAGACGTATCCGCTGGCTAAAATTATTGTCGTTAATAATCATAGTACCGACGATACACAGGCTTATCTGGATGATTTGGCACAGGAAGATTCGCGTGTCGTGCCAGTTGAACTCCGTGACAATGTCGGCGGTTCTGGCGGTTTCAACAATGGGTTGAAGTACTTTATGCGCTATACCAAGGACGATTTTGCGTGGGTGATGGATGATGATACGATTCCGACTGCCGATGCATTAAAGGCATTGATGGCTAAGGAAAATCAGATGCACGATAAGGCTGATATCGGCTTTTTGTGCAGCAACGTCCGCTGGAAAGATGGTTCGCCAGCTGTCATGAACGTCCAAGCACCGGCTAAAGACTGGGATAAATATTCTGATGACGATGTCACTAAGGTGGCTAGCAGTTCGTTTGTATCGGTGCTGTTGCCTCGTCAGGTAATTGCGACCGTTGGTTATCCGATTAAACCGTTCTTCATTTGGGGCGATGATATCGAATATACGGAACGGGTAATCAAAGCTGGCTTTGAAGGTTTGTTTGTCGGCGACAGTTTGATTCATCACAAGATGGCGCATAATATTGTCAACGATATTGTCAAAGAAAATGATAACGTACCACGTATTCAGCGTTATTATTACGAATATCGCAATCGTTTGTACATGGCACGCAAGAATGGCGGCCGTGATCTCGCAGAAACGCTCTTACGGCGTCTTTACGCCTTCCTGCGGATTCTTGCCCTGCCGACCCAGTATCGGGGCTTAAAAGTGCGGACAATCCTCAAAGGAACGTTGGCCGGTTTCTTCTTTAACCCGCAAATCGAAAAAGACTAACATACGGTCCGATTGACCGGTCAAAATAAAAAAGTTTCCGCATTGCAAAAAATTGCAGTGCGGGAACTTTTTTTGTGTTTGGCGCTTATTTAGACGGGTCAATAACGACTTGACTGCCGAATGCATCTTTGTAACCATCATTTGGAAAGGCGGTTGGATCAGTGCCGATTTCTTGCAGGTTGTCGTTCAGAGCGTATTTTGTCTGCGGCCAATAATAGAGCGGTGCGACTTTCAGGACCTTTTTCGTTTGATGGGACTGAACATAGGCATACCGTGTTTTCAGGGCGGCGCCGGCTTTGTAGGCATCTACGAAACCGGTGGCCACTTGCAGGCCGCCCAAAATGAACAGCAGGATTGCAAAGGTTTGAAAAAAGAAACCGGGAAACTGGTCTAGCTGTGCAAAGTGATTCGGCAACAGGGTCGCAAAGCCGATAATCATGAAGACGATTCCGCCAAAATAGGCCCGGCCGCCGTCTTGACCCGTTGGTGAAAAGGAGAGGACATAAATCGTCAGAATACCTGCCAGCGTCCAGACACCAGCTTTGAACATCAAGAAACCATCCCGTTTGAAATAGAAGGTGAGCACAAAGGCCGCCACTATGAGGACGATGAAAATGATGTATAACGGTTGCAGCAGCGAGGCATTGACGGCAGTGAAGCCGGTCAGAAAATGATGAATAAAGCCGACCTGCTTATAAGCAGCCGTAGCCGTTTGCTGGGTGCGGATTTTATTGCCTGGCGCCAGCAGCAGAAAAGCATA
This sequence comes from Lactobacillus selangorensis, assembly GCF_001437205.1. Lineage (GTDB taxonomy): Bacteria > Bacillota > Bacilli > Lactobacillales > Lactobacillaceae > Paralactobacillus > Paralactobacillus selangorensis. The sequence continues at coordinate 16,869 of NZ_JQAZ01000011.1, forward strand.
ACCAACTAGAAAAACGCCCATGCCTAAATAATGAAGCAAGCTGACATGGTGTTTCTGAACGAGCCGGTAGCCGGTGTAGCATAACAGGACGATAAAGGTACCGCCAGAGGTGTTTTCATTCGACCAGCCGGCGATGAAGGCCAACAGGAGAAAGAAAGGCACGCCGACCCAGCCAGCCGCATTTTTCTTTGTCGTGAGGAAATCCGTTTTGATGTAGACCCACAGCAGCGACAAGTTGATTACAGTTGTCCAGAGATAGTTGCCGGAGCCGGAGCGCCATAAAACAGTTTGTCCGAAAGCCGGTAAAAAGACGAAGGCAAATAAGATGACGATCACCGTTTTATAAACGGTCGTGTGCTGGTCGGTGCGTGACCGGGCAAAGGTCAAGATTAAGGCGAGCAGCAAAGTGAATACCAATGCATTCAGCAGCGAAACAAGGATGCGGTTGCCCGACGTCAGGCTCCGCATAATCGATTGGCCGACAAAGCGGCCGTTCCAATAAAAGTAATCATGGACACCTTGTGAAAAAATTAGCTGCGGTGTTTCCTTCAAATAATACAGATCATCATCGAAGTAGGGCGTGATATAGTTCCAGCCGAACATGAAAATGAAGGTCAGCCAGTACGGCCAAGCTACGAGCAGACGATGCAGCCAGGATTGCCGAGCACCGTCGGATTGTGCGTTTTGCAAGTGGAATCCTTCTTTCTAGTGTTAATTTCGTTTGGCTTCTTTTTTGACGAGTCCCAGATACTTCGGCAGAACGAGCATCCGTTTGTAACGGCTCGGTTCCTGCAGCAAACGGTAGAACCACTCCAGATGCAGTGTTTGGAAAATTTTCGGGGCGCGTTTAACGGCGCCAGCAAAGACATCGAAACTGCCGCCGACACCCATCCAGACGCTGTCGGAGAGGTACCGGTTACGGGCAATCCATTCTTCCTGTTTGGGGAAGCCGGTTGCTACGAAAACGAGATCCGGCTGTTTCGCATGGATTGTATTGAGAATGTCGCTGTCATCCTTGAAATACCCATCATGTGCGCCGACGATTTCGAGGTGCGGATATTCGACGGTCAGCTTATGTAAGACGGCATGGATTACTTCCGGCTTGGCGCCCAGTAAATAGACTTTTAAATGATGAGCGTTCGCAAATTTGAAGAGGGCCAGCATCGTATCGTAGCCGGTGACGCGTTCTGGTAAAGGTTGTTTTAAGATTTTGGCACCTTGGATAATTCCGATCCCATCTGGTGTAATGTAGTCGGCAGTAAGCACTGTATTCAAATAATCATGATGATCTCGGGCGTACATGACGATTTCGGGATTGGCCGTGACGACGAAACGATTTTTGTGCTGCTTGAGATCTTGGTAAAGCTGGTTTAAAAATTGCGCATTGGTGGCCTTGATAAACGGCACACCTAAAACAGTTACAGTTGGGAATGACATATTTATAATTCCTTTCATATTTGATCTTTAGCTTCCTGTGTTTCATGGTATCATAAATAGTTAGAATGTTCTTTTTAAGGAGGACTTTTTATGAAAGTATTACATATTAATGCTGGAAATGAAACTGGCGGCGGACGGACCCATATCATTGGACTCCTCAAAGCCCTCAACCAACAACCTGATATGGATGCCCAACTGCTCGTCTATGAGGATGGCCCAGTGGCGGCAAGTGCTCGTGATGCCGGTATTCCGGTCCACGTTTTGGCTCAGCAGGGCAAATTCGATGCGTCGGTTTTAAAACGAACGGTTCAATATATCAATGACAATCACTTTGACGTCGTTCATACACATGGACCACGTGTCAATTTATATTTATCCGTGATCAAAAAATGGGTTCATGCCAAGTGGGTCCTGACTTTGCACACTTTGCCCAAGGTCGATTATCTCAATAAAGGGCTGTTCGGCAAAATTTTATATCCGATCAGCACGTGGACCTTGTCGCAGCCGGATGAAGTCTTTCTGATTACCCGGCGGTATAAGCCGTTTCTGCTCAGTCATGGGGTGCCGGCCAAGAAGATTCGTGTTATTTTTAACGGTTTGGAATTCAGCGACACCTTTACACCGGCTCAAAAACAGCCTGAGTTCACGCTGGTCAATGTTGCCCGGTTAACGGCACAGAAGAATCCCCGTTTGCTGATCGAAGCTGCCAATGAACTGGATTTCGACTTCAAACTGCACATGGTCGGCGACGGCGAACTGCAAGCACCGATGGAAAAATTGGTTCAGCAGTACGGTTTGGAGGACAAGGTCATTTTTGACGGTTTCCAGACTAATGTCAAACCGTTTTATCAGCATGCCGATGTGTCGGTCCTTTCTTCGATTTCGGAAGGTTTTCCGACCGTTTTGCTGGAGTCGGCTGACAACGGCGTGCCCGCCATTAGTACTGATGTCGGCGGTGTGCCCGATATCATTGCCCGACCTGAATTCGGCTGGTTAGTGGCCAATCAGGACCAGCAGGGCTTAGTTCGGGCCATGAAGGCTGCTCATGTGGCGTGGGCTCGCAACCAGCTGACTGGAATGGGCATCCAATTTCATGATTATGCAAAAGAACATTTCTCAACGACCCGCCTGGCTACAAATGTCCGGTCGCTGTATACAGCGTTGCTACAAGGAAAATAAACCAAGGGAGTCATTACAATAGTGTCTATTAATAAGGAACGAATCAATCGCTTAGGCGTTTTGATCCTCTGTTTATTCACGCTCGGGGCGTTTGCAACCACGGTACCGTGGACGTTTGCAAATGGTGTCGGCGGCCGCCGGATTATTTTGCAGCTGCTGTCTGCTGCTAGCCCCTTTGCGGTCGATCTTGTCTTCTTGATTCTGGGAATGTGGGGGGCGACCCGTACTTTCCATTTTAAGCAGGATATTGTACCGATTTGGCGGCAAGTCTTTTTCTATTCAGTCACATTGGCCATTCTGCTGATTGGTTTTGGGCTGGTGCCATATCATTTTGACCAGCTCTGGTCGGGATTTTTGCCAGTGGTACTCGATCTCGATTCGAATGTAACGGTCGGCATCTTGCTGCTGCTTTTGAGCCCGTTCCTTAATAAGGGCTTGAAACAACTGCCGCTCAAGCTGCTGCACCGGCTGCTGTTTATTTTGGCGCTCGTTCTGACGATTGTGCCGACGATTACGGGCTATCCATCTGCATTGCCGGTAATCGACTTTGCGTCTAATCCGTTCACATGGGGCGTTTTTCTCTACCTGTGTGGCTGGACGCTGAAGCAGCATAGTGATTGGTATTCGGCGCACAAGGTGGTACTGCGGATTATTTTCTGGAGTATGCCGCTTTTGGCAGCCATTCAGCTGCTGTTCTCCGATTTTGTCGCCCCGAAAATCGGGTTCTTTGTCGGGATTACCGATAATTACAACTACTTATTAACGAACAGCTACAGCCTGCTGATTTTTGCATGGGCCTTCACCTTCCTAGCATTATTGCGGACGTATCCCGTTCGTGGCTGGCGGTTGGCGCATTTTCTGAATCCGACGATTTTATTCGGCCTGTATCTGGTAACAAACCATTATTTATTTAAAAATTACTTATGGACGAACGTGTTGAATGGGCAGACGATTCTGGAAAAGGACGGGCCGCTGCATTTATTGCTGAAACTGGTTGTCGTCGTAGCGGCGTTATATATCGGCGCTTATCTGCTTGAACTGTTCCGGCAGTATTTATTCCGGCGGTTCAGTGCCAACTGGCATTCATTGGTGCCGATTTTATTCGTTTCGCTGCTGATGGCTGTCGTGGCTAATTTGTACATGCTGCTCGTCAACTGCAGTTTTGATGCGTACTTAACGGCGTGGCTGCTAACATCGCAGTTTTGGATTCAATTGATCAACTTGCTGCTGATTGAATTATTCTTCCTGACGTTATTAGCCATTTTCAACCGGGTCTTTGTGGCCGGCGGAATCTTTTCGATTACGATTATCGTCATTGCAGTCGCCAATTATTTGAAGATCGGTGCCCGAAATGAACCAATCATGCCGATGGATATTTATAGTATCAATGATCTGCCGGCAATCATGGCGATGGTTAATCTAGGGACGGTTGCTGCCGCTATTATCGGCGTTTTAGCGGTGATCGTGCTGATGGCCTGGCTCGAACGGCATTTCAAGACCGGCAAAATCCTGAAATGGAAATCACGAGTCACTTTCTTAGTCATCACACCGTTAGTATATGGATTCTTGATTTGGAAGCTGCCCGATTACAAAAATAATTTTGCGACCCAGACGAAATCGCCGACAAACTATGTGCTGAAAAAGCTGAACTTTCTGCCCTATCCGCAGGCGCCCGTTGTGCATTTGCGGTATAACGGCGAATTCATGGGTATTCTCAGCATGGTGCGGGTCAAAACGATGTATAAACCAAGCGGCTACAGCGAGCAGAGCATCAATCGAGTTGTGCGGAAATATGAAAAAGAAGCACAGCAGATTAATCAGACTCGTAAGGGCACAATCGGCGAACAGACTGTCATTTATGTGCTGAGCGAAAGTTATGCCAATCCGAACCGGGTGCCAGGTGTCACATTGTCCAAGAATCCAGCCGCATACCTGGATTCAATCAAGAAGAACAACACGTCCGGCTTGATGGATAGTTATGGTTATGGCGGCGGGACGGCTGACATTGAATTTGAAGCGTTGACCAGTCTGAGCATGGATAACTTCTCGGCCAGCATGACGGTGCCATATACGTACGTTGTACCGAAAGTCAACCATATTCCGGTTATCACGAATTTGTTCCAGACGAAGACGGCGATCCATCCGTACACCCCGTACCTGTATAACCGGACTAACGTCTTCAAGAAATTCGGGTTCCAGAAGTTCTACAATACCGAAAGCAGCGATAAGCTGACCTATACCAAGCAGATTGGCAAGAGTCCGTATATCTCTGATGATTCGGCGTATAAACAATTGCTGAAACAGGTCAATGCAACGAACAAAGGCCAGTTTATCCAGTTGTCGACGATGCAGAATCACACGCCATGGGACTCCGATTATTATCACAATACAATCAAAGCAACGGGCGATTTGACGTCTAGCAGCCTGAAGAGTGTTGAAACTTACTCGCAGGGGCTGGTTTACACCGATTCCGCTTTGAAGATGCTGATGAAGCACTTAAAGAGCGAGAAGAAGGATGTCACAGTTGTCTGGTATGGCGATCATTTGCCAGGTGCCTACACCTTCAAGTCGGAGAATTCGGCGAAGATGAAGAAGTATGACAATAAGATGCATCTGACGGATTATTTCATTTACAGCAACCACAGCAAGAAGAATGTCAGCCGCAAAGTGGTCACACCGAACATGTTCACGTCAATGATGCTTGAACAGACGAATACACGTGTTTCCGGCTACTATGCGCTGATGACCGAAATTCTCGATCACTTCCCAGCTGCCGAACGGAATAAACTGATGAATAATGAAGGTCAGTATATTTCTGAAAGCAAACTGACCAAGAAACAGAAGACACTGCTGCATGATTATCAGCTGATCCAGTATGACATTACGGCCAGCCATAATCAGTATTCATACGACAAAGCCAACAAGTCGTTTTACAGCGACAAAAAGTAAGAGGGGAATTTGAGATGCGTCCGTTACAAAAAGAAATTATCGAAACATTACATGTCCAGCCGACGATTGACCCAGAAACAGAAATCCGCCGCAGCGTTGATTTCTTAAAAGCCTATTTAAAGAAAAACACGTTTTTGAAGACGTATGTACTGGGGATTTCTGGCGGCCAGGATTCAACTTTGACCGGCAAATTGGCTGAAATGGCCATGACCGAAATGCGTCAGGAAACGGGAAATCCGGATTACAAGTTCATCGCCGTTCGTCTGCCATATGGCGAACAAGCTGATGAAGCTGATGCGATGGCGGCGATTGAGTGGATGCAGGCCGACGAAACAATGCGGGTCAACATCAAGCCAGCCGTTGACGGGATGGAACAAGCTATCGATGCCAATCCGGTCACCATCAGCGATTTCAATAAAGGCAATATCAAGGCTCGTGAACGGATGATTGCCCAGTATGGAATTGCTGGTGCTCGTGCCGGCGCTGTTGTGGGGACTGACCATGCCGCCGAATCTGTGATGGGTTTCTACACGAAATTCGGAGACGGGGGCGCCGATTTGACCCCAATCTGGCGTTTAGATAAACGCCAAGGCAAGCAGCTGCTGGAATTGCTGGGTGCCCCGCAACATTTGTACGAAAAAGTTCCGACGGCCGATCTGGAAGACGATCGACCAGCGCTGCCCGATGAGGTGGCTTTAGGCGTGCGTTATCAAGATATCGATGATTATTTGGAAGGCAAAGAAGTTTCAGAACAGGCCGCCCAAACGATTGAAGCGACTTACTTGAAGTCGCAGCATAAACGCCATCTGCCGATCACCGTTTTCGACACGTTCTGGAAGTAATTAAAATAAAAAGGGATTTCGGTTGCTTTTAGGGGACCGGACCTGTTATATTATGTACGAGCTCGTAAGGGAGTAACTAGCAGTTTTTGCAACTGCGTCTGAATCACCAGCAAGGCAAAATTCTGGTTCAGACTTAATTAGTGAGACTTATGACAAAACTGCGTGAGCGGTCTTGCCATAAGTCTCTTTTTATTTACGAGGAGACAGAAAGGAAGGATTCATTTTGGCAACAGAAAAACAAGCGCCATTTTATGCTCAGGATGAGCAAACGGTTCTGAAAGAACTCGATAGCCGCCGCACAGGTTTAAGCGGTGCCCAAGTTGACGAACGAATCCAGAAGTACGGCTATAACCAGTTAGCCGCCACCAAGAAAAAGACCTGGTTGCAGCGTTTCTTAGACCAGTTCAAAGATTTTATGATTATCGTGCTGCTGGTTGCGGCACTGGTCGCCGCCTTTTCGGGCGAAGCCGCCGATGCAATCATCATTCTGGCCGTCGTCATTTTGAATGCGCTGTTCGGCGTCTTTCAGGAATCGAAGGCCGAAGAAGCGATTGATGCCCTGAAAGAAATGGCGACACCGGAGGCTCATGTGAAACGGGACGGCCAAGTCGAAACCATCAAGAGTGAAGACTTGGTACCTGGAGATATTGTTCTCCTTGAAGCCGGTGATGTCGTACCAGCCGATATGCGGCTCTTGCATTCGGCGTCCCTGAAAATCGAAGAATCGGCGTTAACGGGTGAATCGGTTCCGGTCAATAAGGAAACCCAAACACTCGACGACACCGATATTCCCATCGGCGACCGTAAAAATATGGCCTACATGAACAGCAATGTCACTTATGGTCGTGGCGAAGGGGTCGTTGTCGACACCGGGATGAGCACCGAAGTTGGGCAAATCGCCGGGATGCTCAATGCGACCGATGAAACCAAGACACCCTTGCAGGACAACTTAAATTCATTAGGGAAAAATCTGACGTACTTGATCTTGGCTGTGGCCGTAATCGTGTTTGTGGTCGGGATGATGAAAGGGTCGGAAACGTGGCAGAACATGCTGCTGACGGCGATTTCCTTAGCCGTAGCCGCAATTCCAGAAGGTTTGCCGGCCATTGTGACGATTGTGCTGGCCTTAGGGACACAGAAGATGGCCAAACGCCATGCACTGGTCCGCAAACTGCCAGCCGTTGAAACGTTAGGGAGCACCGATATTATTGCGTCTGATAAGACGGGGACTTTGACAATGAATCAGATGACCGTCGAACGAGTCTTCACGCATAACCAGCTGCAAAAGGCCGATGCACCGATTGCTAAAGATGATATGACCCTGCAAGCAATGAATCTGGCCAACGATACCCAAATCGACGCCGAAGGACAGTTTTTAGGCGATCCGACTGAAACAGCCCTAGTCAAATACGGGCTCGACCATGATTATGATGTGCGTCAGGTCCTGAAGAAGATGCCTCGTGTCGCTGAAATTCCGTTTGATTCGGAACGGAAACTGATGACCACGATTGAAAAACAAGGGGACGCTCGTTTCCTAGTCACGACGAAAGGAGCGCCCGATGAATTATTGAAACGGACGACCCAATACGTTGATGAAAATGGGACCGTTCAGCCAATGACGGATGCCGAACGCACCAAAATTCTGACCCAGAATAATGATCTGGCAAAGCAGGCCTTACGAGTGCTGGCAATGGCGTACAAAGAAATTACGCAGCTTCCCAATGAAGTGACTTCCGAATCCGTCGAAAACAACCTCATCTTTGCCGGTATGGTCGGCATGATTGATCCAGAACGCCCCGAAGCAGCGGCGGCCGTTCAAGAAGCCCGCAACGCCGGAATTCGAACCATTATGATTACTGGGGACCATCGTGTCACTGCCGAAGCAATCGCTGGCCGGCTGGGCATTATCCAGCCTGGCGACGATGCCGCCGTTCTGACCGGTGCCGAACTCGATGCTATGGATGAACCGACTTTTGACCAGAATGTCGCCAATTATTCCGTTTATGCACGTGTGGCGCCGGAACACAAAGTTCGAATCGTCAAAGCATGGCAGAAAAAGGGTCAAGTCGTGGCGATGACTGGCGATGGGGTCAATGATGCGCCAGCGCTGAAATCGGCTGATATTGGAATCGGCATGGGAATCACTGGGACCGAAGTTTCTAAAGGTGCCAGTGACATGGTGCTGGCCGATGACAACTTTGCCACAATTGTCGATGCCGTTGAAGAAGGCCGGAAAGTCTTCGCCAATATTCAGAAAGTCATCCAGTACTTGCTATCGGCTAACTTAGGCGAAGTTTTGACGCTGTTTATGATGACCATTTTAGGCTGGCAGATTTTGGCACCGGTCCAAATCTTATGGATTAACTTGGTCACAGATACGTTTCCAGCGATTGCGTTAGGGGTCGAACCAGCCGAACCCGGCATTATGGACCAGAAACCACGGGGCCGGAAGTCGACGTTCTTCTCCGGCGGCGTCTTCTCATCTATCATTTATCAGGGCTTGCTTGAAGGCGGTTTGACGCTGTTCGTTTATTGGTTAGCCTTGACGTATCCAGTGCATGCCTCGGCTAGTCTGGCGCATGCGGATGCACTGACAATGGCTTATGCTACTTTAGGCTTGATTCAGCTCTTCCATGCGTTCAACGTCAAGTCGCTTCATCAGTCGATTTTCACCGTCGGGTTATTCCGCAATAAGACCTTCAACTGGTCGATTCTAGCATCATTCCTCCTGTTGGCAGCTACCATCGTCATCCCAGGTTTCAACAGTCTGTTCCATGTGACCCAGCTGGATGCTTACCAATGGGGCATCGTTTTTGGGGCTTCGCTCGCCCTGGTTGTTATCGTCGAAATTGTCAAGGCAGTTCAACGGGCAGTGCACCGTCGTTAAAAGACGTTTATAATAGAGTGTGCCGAGCAACGGGCAACAAAATTGCAAATGTTTTTGCAACGACAGTTAGGAGTCGATACGATGAATAAAACACAACAACGTGCCGTGAATTATGCGAATGAAATCAATTCGATGATTTCAATCACACAAGATAATCAGGATAAAATGGATCCTTATTATGAAAAACTGAAGACAGCAATCGCCGATAACAAGGTGGCCGACATTTCCGCTGCCGATTACAAAAAGACCCAGACGGAATTCCAGACGGGGACCGATCACTACAAGAAGGCCCTCATCAATTTGAAAAACGCTAAAGCACCAGCCCGTCTGATTGGCAATCACCACATTTTAAGCAGTGCTTACCAGCAGTTTGTCGATGGCTGCCAAATGATGTGCGATAGTCTTGGCGACGACAAAAAAGTCAACGTCGAGATGTTCCATGATGCCGAAAAGGCTCAGGATGAAGCCACCGATCGGATGTCGCGTGCCATTCAGAAGATTATGGCCTAAGCATGTGACCGACAACTGTTGGCACTTGGAAAGATGTTTTGATAGCAATTCTGAAAAGAGCATTCACAAGTTTTCGCTTGTGGACGCTCTTTTTCAGATTGACGAATCATTTGGAGTTTGCTAAAATTAAAAGCAATTATTGAAAGGAGTCCTTGCGATGTCGAACGACCGTTCATTTTCACAAATCAATCTTTGGTGGCGTGGCTAACTAGCGTCTGTACAACTAGTACGGACGAGAATGCTGAAAGCAGTAGCGTTCGTATCTAGTTGTCACGCAGTTTAGTCGTGGCCGGATATGATTTCTGAACGGTGACGATGGCAAAAGGACTCAACGGAACAATTGAACCTTTTAACATGGAATAACCTTCGGAGAACGCTATTGTGCGTTGTCCGAAGGTTATTTTTGTGTGGAGGAGAAATTATGAAACGATTACGAATTACCTTAGCCATCCTGACGCTGTTTTTGCTGTATGCATTTGTGCAGCAGGCCCAGCCGCAACAGAAGGCAGCCAAGCCGACGGTGGGCATCCTGCAGCTGACGACCCATCCAGCCCTTGATGCGATTCATAAAGGCATCATCGCCGAATTGAAAAAAAGAGGCTACGTGCCCGGCCAGAACGTTAAAATTGATTTTCAAAATGCCGAAGGGGATCAGAGCAATTTGAAATCGATGAGCGAACGATTTCAGCAGGAAGGGGCGGCGGTCCGGGTCGGAATCGCCACACCAGCGGCACAAGCGCTGGCGGCAACGACGAAGACGGCGCCAATCGTGCTAGGTGCGGTAACAGATCCGAAGGGGGCCAAGTTAGTGAAAGATAATGCCCATCCCGGCGGCAACATTACCGGCGTGTCCGACCAGGCACCAATCGCAGCGCAGCTCAAACTGATTCGGCAATTGCTGCCCAATCTAAAAACATTGGGGGTCATTTATACATCGAGTGACGATTCGGCGGTCGCACAGGTCAAATTGCTGAAGCCGCTCGCCCAAAAGGCCGGCTTTACCTTAAAAACTTATTCGATTAGTTCGACTAATGATATGAATCAGGCAGCTGAACAAATGGCCGGCGCAGTGCAAGCTGTTTATGTGCCGACTGATAATACCGTCGCCAGTGCGATGCAGACGCTGGTAGCGGCGACAAATAAAGCCAAAATTCCCGTCTTTCCATCTGTTGATACGATGGTCAAACAAGGCGGTGTTGCCACAATCAGTGTCGACCAGTATCAATTAGGCATTGAAACGGGCAAACAGGTCGCCGATATTTTGGACGGCAAGGCGCCGGCCAAAATGCCGATTCACTTTGTCCGGAACGGTAAATTAGTCGTGAATGTAAAGCAGGCCCGCAAAATCGGCCTAACAATTCCGGCACAACTCGTTCAACAAGCACAACAAAAAGGGGAGGTTATCCAATGAATTTGATTGTATCGGCAATCGGGCAAGGACTGTTATGGGCGCTGCTCGGTTTAGGCTTATTTTTAACCTTCCGTATTTTAGATTTTCCAGATATGACGGTGGAAGGCACTTTTCCGTTTGGGGCCAGCGTCTGTGTCGCCGCCTTGACACATGGCGCCGCACCATGGTTAGCAACTTTATTGGCGTTTGGTGCCGGTATGCTGGCCGGATTGGTGACTGGGGTCTTGGCAACCAAAGGGCATGTACCGGTGCTCTTGGCCGGAATCCTGGTCATGACGGGACTCTATTCCGTTAATTTGCGTATTTTAGGCCGGGCCAACGTCTCCTTGCTCAATGTGAAAACAATCTTTACGAGTCGTTTTCTTGAAAGTCTGCCCCCTTATTTCAATAGTGTCGTCGTCGGCATGGTGTTCATCGCAGTGGTCATCATCCTGCTGGCATTGTTTTTACAAACGGAATTGGGACAGGCGTTTATTGCGACAGGCGACCATCCGACGATGGCACGGGCACTGGGCATTTCAACGCCCCGCATGGAAATTATGGGGCTGATGCTGTCGAACGGTTTGATTGGCCTAGCCGGCGGAATCATCGCCCAAAGCAATGGCTATGCCGACATCAATATGGGCGTCGGCACAATTGTCATTGGCTTGGCGGCGATTATTATCGGCGAAGTGGCGTTCGGCGATTTGAGCATGAACCAGCGGTTAGTGGCGATTGCCTGCGGAAGTATTTTCTATCGTTTTATCTTATTGATTGTGCTGCAATTAGGCTTCAATACCGACGATTTCAAATTGATTTCAGCTGTCGTGCTGGCGCTGGTCATGATGCTGCCGATGTTCGAAAATAAATATCACATTCGGCGGATGCTGAAGAAAGGGGTGACGGTCGATGACTGAACCACAATTGGTGCTCGAAAATATCAATACGACGGTTTTGCAAAATGACCAGCCGAAACAATTGCTGAAACAGGTCAATTTGCAATTGCAGCCGGGCGACTTTGTGACGGTGCTGGGAACGAATGGGGCCGGCAAATCGACACTGTTCAATACAATTGCCGGTAATCTGCCGGCCCAAACCGGACGGATTGTTCTGCAGGGTCAGGATGTCACGCAGCAATCGGAAGTTCAACGTGCCAAACTAATCAGTCGTGTCTTCCAGGACCCTAAGTTAGGCACGGCCCCCCGCATGACGGTCGCTGAAAATTTATTATTGGCTCAAGAACGGGGCCGGCACCGTGGTTTGCGGCCCCGCCGGCTGAAACAGCACTTAGCCGAATACGCCGCTTTATGTGCCCAAACTGGCAATGGCTTGGAACGGGAACTGGACACGCCGACCGGTAATCTGTCGGGCGGCCAGCGTCAGGCCTTGAGTTTGCTGATGGCAACATTGAAAACACCAGCGTTGTTGCTGCTTGATGAGCACACAGCGGCGCTCGACCCCAAAACCAGCCGGCAGCTGATGCAGTTCACACAGGAACGGATTACGGCACAGCATTTGACCTGTCTGATGATTACCCACCATCTGCAGGATGCGCTGCAATACGGCAATCGCTTATTAGTGCTGCAAAACGGCCGTATTGCCGCTGATTATCGGCAGGAACAGAAAGCACAGCTCACCTTATCCGACCTGCTGGACTTTTTTGAACCCAGCTTGTAAAATCGGTATAATTGTCTTAACTTAAAAACGAGGTGAACGATCATCAATAATCAGGAACTTACACAACTCGTTCGCCAGATTTCGCTGGCCGATTTTAACCGCCCCTTTAAGCATGAAGTGTTCTTCAATAATCGCTTGAAGACGACAGGGGGACGTTATCATCTGCAGGACCATCACATCGACATCAATCCGAAAATGTACCAGGTGTTCGGCATGCCGGTCCTAGTCGGCATCATCAAACATGAATTGTGCCATTATCATCTGCATTTGACCGGTCGGGGCTATCGCCATCGTGACCGGGATTTCAAGCAGTTATTAAAGCAAGTCGGCGGCAGCCGTTATGCACCGGCCTTGCCGACGACGAAGGCCAAACAGCCGACCTATTTGTATATTTGTACGGAATGCGGCCAGCGTTACACCCGGCATCGGCGTATGAATACGCGCCGTTATGTGTGCGGCAAATGTCGTGGCAAGCTGCGGCAAGTGAGTTAGGAGCAGATTAACATGGAAATAATTGTACCAGCCACAACGACGAATTTCGGCGCTGGGTTCGATTCTTTAGGTTTGGCGTTATCCGCTGAAATGACGCTAACCGTCGGGCCGGAACAGGAAAACTGGACACTGCAGCACCAGCTAGGCGCACTCGTGCCAAGTGATGCGACGAATCCGCTAATCGAAATTGTCACGACGTTATGCCCGAACGTAACGCCACATCAATTGACGCTGACGAGCAATATTCCCGTTCAAATGGGGCTCGGCGGCAGTTCGGCGATGCTTGTGGCCGGCATTGAGCTGGCGAATCAGCTGGGACAACTTGGTTTGGATAATGAAGCCAAATTGCAGCTGGCCGTTCAATTAGAAGGCCATCCTGATAACGTCGCACCAGCCATTTTCGGTGGTTTCGTTGTGGGCGATTATCAAAATCAGTGGAGCGACGCCGTTAAGCTATCGTTTCCAGATGTGCGGTTACTGGCGTATCTGCCACCCCGAACATTGGCGACAAAAACGAGTCGTAGTGTTTTACCAGCTGAAGTGCCGTTTGCAACGGCCGTCACGAAAAGCAGTGCAGCCAATGTTTTGATTGCCGCTTTGCTGGAACATGATTTTGATGCCGTTAAACGAGTCATCAATCAAGGTTCGTTGCATGAAACGGCCCGGGCCCAGTTCGTCCCTGAATTAGCCCAGATTCGCTCAGCAGCGGCGGCCCTCGAAACGATGGGCACCTATTTGAGCGGCGGCGGTCCGACCGTAATGACGCTGGCTTTTCCAGAGAAGGTGGTCACGGTCCGGCAGCAACTTGACCAGCAATTAAATCTGCCTGGTGAATGGTGCATCTATACGCCTAATTTATTCGGCGTGCGGGTCCATTTTTAAACAGGATACGAAAAAAGGACTTGAAGTGAACCCCAAAAATTGG
>NZ_JQAZ01000012.1 GCF_001437205.1 Lactobacillus selangorensis
CATATTGTTTAAATAAAAACGAATCAGCTTCTTGATTGCTGTTTTATCAACTTTCATATTTACATTCCATATTGTTTAAATAAAAACGCGTTTTAAACGCGGTCCCAATTCCAGAGATTACTTTATTTACATTCCATATTGTTTAAATAAAAACAGAATGAAATTCGATTATGTTCTCGACTTAGTAGGATTTACATTCCATATTGTTTAAATAAAAACTTTCTTGCTTTCAGATGATGAAGAATCAATGCTTGATTTACATTCCATATTGTTTAAATAAAAACCAGATCGGTTCCCCCGTCGCCCCAAACTGTGACAGAATTTACATTCCATATTGTTTAAATAAAAACCCTATCGTAGTGCCGAGAAAGCTCTGCAAGAGTTATTTTACATTCCATATTGTTTAAATAAAAACATTTCTCCGTCCGCTCCGGCAATTGCTGTATAGATATTTACATTCCATATTGTTTAAATAAAAACTGCACCTTTAATATCCCCTATTATATCAGACTTTAATCACTAATAATTGTCGATCGCAAAATTTAAGCAGCGCTTTCTTAACCAAAATAGATGTCAAAACACACTAATATTGATCTGGCAGTCTTAAAGCTATCTGTCGATTTCCTGTTGTTTTAACTGCATTACCGATCGACAGTTCCTAATCTTTCCATACCGAATTAAAACCAAATTCAACCCCATAAAAAAGGACCCTCCGCAACCGGAGGGTCCTTTCATTGGGTTCTTTAAATTAAGCTTTTAAGTTTTCGTGGTCTTCTTTTGAAAGGCGTTCGTTCAACTTGTTGGTTAATTCTTCATAACCAGGACGGCCTAACAAAGCAAACATGTTCTTCTTGTAAGCTTCAACACCTGGCTGGTTGAATGGATTGATGCCATTCAAGTAACCAGATACAGCAACGGCTGCTTCGAAGAAGTAAATCATGTAGCCTAATGTGTAGGCAGATTGATCAGGAATCTTAACAGTCATGACAGGAACACCACCATCGTTATGGGCAATGACAACGCCTTGGTAAGCTTTGTCGTTGACATAATTCATGGTCTTGCCCTGCAAGTATTCGAGGCCATCCAAGTTGTCAGATTCGGACGGAATTGTGACATCATGATTTGGCTTTTCAACCTTCACAACGGTTTCGAACAAGTTGCGACGGCCTTCCTGAATGTATTGGCCTAATGAGTGCAAATCTGTGGTGAAGTTTGCGGATGATGGGTAGATACCCTTCTGATCCTTACCTTCGGATTCACCCATCAATTGCTTCCACCATTCTGAGAAGTATTGTAAGGTTGGTTCGTAGTTTTCAAGTAATTCGGTTGTGTAGCCTTTACGGTACAAAATGTTGCGCAACGCAGCATATTGATAAGCTTCGTTTTCATTCAACTTGTCTGAACTGTATTGAACACGGGCATCTTCGGCACCCTTCATCAATTGATCGACATCCCCACCGGCAACGGCAATTGGCAACAAACCAACAGCTGTCAAGACGGAGAAACGACCACCGACATCATCGGGAATGACAAATTCTTCGTAACCTTCAGCATCGGCTTCGGACTTCAAAGCGCCCTTAGCACGGTCAGTTGTAGCGAAGATACGTTCGCGTGCGCCTTCCTTGCCATACTTCTTAATCAGCTTTTCCTTGAGGACACGGAAAGCAATTGAAGGTTCAGTTGTTGTCCCTGACTTGGAAATGATGTTGATCGAGAAATCTTTATCGCCGATCTGTTCAACTAAATCATGCAAGTATGAACCGCTGATGGAGTTCCCAGCAAAGAAAATCTGCGGAACTTTACGATCTGGGGCCATATTATAGAAAGTACTGCTGAGAAAATCGATGGCTGCACGTGCACCCAAGTAAGAACCGCCAATCCCAATTGCAACGAATACTTCTGAGTTGCCTTGGATTTTTGCGGCGGCCTTCTTGATCCGTGCAAATTCGTTTTTATCGTAGTCACGTGGTAAGTTCAAGAAACCACGGAAATCAGCACCTGCACCTGTTCCCTGACGAACTTCTTGATCTGCAGCTGTGACCATGGCTTGCATCTCGCCGAGTTCATTCTTATGAACGAACATCTTAAGACTGGATGAATCAAATGAAATCTGTGCCATTTATAATACTTCCTCCCATTTAATTTACACTAACACACAATTTAACTTTAGTCGGTTTTCGCAAAAAATGCAATCGTTTTAAAAGAATTTTCATTTGTGACCGATAACATTTAAATAAAGCAACGTTAAGCACTGGTAAAAGAGGCACTCATCGGTGTAAAAAGCCGCAGTGCGCACTTATTTCGATAGCTGCTGATACTTCGCAATCGCCGCCGAAACAAGCTGATTTTCAGAAACGAGAAACGGTTCTAAAGCATGAATATTCTTCAAATTAAAATGCAGCTGTCCTTCGCCGACATTGCCCCGATGCTGACCCTTTGAAAACCCCAGATCATGATTGGCAATTTCCTGACTGTTGAAGACCCAGTACTTGAAGCCGTCGACAAATGTTCCCACTAATATGAAAACATCGGCCATAGCCGGTTTAATCTGCTGAAAGTTCCAATCAAATTTGCGGCCGCTGGTTTCATCCCCTAAATACATTGCTCGCGTGACGATCGTCGACAAATCCTGCTTGCCCTGTTTGGAAAAAGCGGCTCGAGTCGCCTTAATCTCGACTTTGATCTTTACAGCGTCTGTTTTGATAAACGCGTCGAACGACCCGTTCGCTTCTGGATCAGCCGAATCATGGGCCGATTCAAAGCGACTGTCTTTCGCAATCAGACGGGGATCGATTAGTTCCTCGCCAAAACTGCGGGGGCCCAGCAGAAAATACTTTAAATTTTCATTTTCGGTTGAATACTGCTGCTCAAGCTGCTGATAGCTCTCATACGTCAACTCATCATGACTAAGCAGGTAGGCCAGTAAATCACTGCCCTTCGCAAACGGCGGCACTCCTTTAAATTTCTGATTTGCTAAATCTTGAAACAACTGTTGTGCCTGCTGGTCGTTTGTTTGGGCGACCAACTTTTCCAATTCATCCTTCAAATGCATCTTTATCCAGCACTCCTTTAATCCGGTTGATTTCTGGCTCGGTCAATTCATAAAAACGAAACCATTCGGCATCAATATCCGCCTGAGCTTGTTTCTCGGCCAATGAGTTCGGCGCCGTTGCCAATAACGCTGCTACAAGTTTTTCCAGTCTAGCCCGTTCCGCCGCATCCAATTCCGGCAACCACAATGCCTGCAGGTCACCCTTCAAAATTTTCGGGCTCGCAAACTTTAGTTGATAGACATAATTTAGCGGCGCCCCATTCAAACAAGCAAGCACCGTTTTCACACTATGTGTCGGTACATCCGGAATCAACACATTGGCACTATTCAGCGGCAGCCGGCCCTGATCATCATAAGAAAACGTCAGCCGACTGCTGATAAACTTGTACAATAATTTTTCCGATGCCCGATATAAAGTATCCGGCGCCACTTGCTGAAAGGCATCGCGATGGTAAACGATTGCCTTGGTCAACGGTGCAAGCCGATACGGCCGCAGCTCTTTGCCGGTGATTAACGGTTCCGAATCCGTCGTCGCAGTCGCCAGAACATATTTTTTATTGTTGCCGGTAACGATGCCCAAGCCCCATTGACTGTTTTGTAAGGTCAAATGACCCTTGTACCGCAGTTTGGTGATAATCTGCTGATCAAAGTCTGTCTGCGGCAGCAGATTGTAATGCGTCGCCTGTAAAAAGTCGGCTTGTTGGGTCGCAATCACTTTGGTTTGTTTTCGAAACTGAATCTGGTGTTCTGCCGGCATTTGCTGTTTGAGATGCAGACAAATCACATCGGAAAAAACACCCGTAAATAAATGGTCGAGCAGGACAATCTGTTCAATCGTCGTCTGTGTCAGTACCAAACGCCGAATATCGGCGTGGCTAGCCACATTCAAAAAGGAAATCGGCAGCATAAACGTCAGCGTTCCGCCGGCAACGACCTTTTGCAAGCCAAATTCAAGAAAATAGGCAAATGAATCGGCTTTCGGCGCTAAAAACGACTTTTGCCGATTGACCGCAAATTTTTTAGCTCCCCAAGGCGGATTGCCAAGCACATGGCCGAACTGCAATGGTAGTTTTTCCAGGCCGGCACCAGTCAGAAAATCGGCCACATAGATGTGGGGATAAGTTGCTGCATTCGGGACCCGTAATAACAAGTTGGCAATACACAGCAAGACTGCAATCCGGTCTGTATCCGTTCCGTACAGATGGTCCAGCGGCACCCCTGCTTGTGCAAGCGGTACTAAAAACGCCCCCGAGCCGCATGCCGGATCTAAATAAGTCTCCGTTTGATTAGGTGCTAACCGCTGTACCACTTTGTCCGTCACAAAAGCCGGCGTGTAGTACAGCCCATTTTTATTACGAGTTCCTTCTGTCCGGCCCGTCTGATACAAAGCACCCAATAAATCGGGTTCTTCCGGCATAAAATCAAATAATGCCTCAGCTGGCAAGGTATCATTTACACCAACAGCTTGTTTAAAGCGGGCCTGATGCTCAGGTGTAATTTGCTGGGCTGCCAAGACCGCATGCAAGGCCAATTTCAAGATAAACGTGTCAAAATCTGGTTCATGCTGCTGGCCCCAATCCAGAAGCGCCGTGATTCGTTCAGCACTCTCTGCCTGCCGCAAATACTTCTTAGGAATATTTTTCAGCGTCGATTCTGTTTTATTGGCGCGCTTCGTCAGCTGATGTCCATTTTTCCCGAGCCGTTTCCAGTTCTGCTGCGTGGCCTTCGAAATGATTCGTTTGGCTGTCATTTATTCACCTTCTTTATTGTTAATATAAGCAATATTAATGATAAATACAATTCAAAAAAAACGGCGCCGTTTTGAACGGTACCGTGATAGTTTATATAGGTAGTTATGCTTTCATGATTCCTAACAGGACCCCGCCGGCAATGACTAACAAACAGCCGCTGACGACGTACACCATTTCCCGTTTGGTTTTCTTTTCACCTAATAAGTAAATGGAACCGAGTGTGGAAATAATGATTCCCATCTGTGAGAGCGAGTAACTGGTAGCTAAGCCCACTTTCGGAATAGACATCAGCATGGCAACGTTCCCGACGCCCCAGAATAACCCTGTGACGATATTCTTAAAGGTGAACTTGCTGGTGTAGGCTTCATGTCCATAAGCAAAGCCTGCCGCCCCAATAATCATTCCAATCGACTGCGGCAAAACAAAATCGACCGTTGAAATCCCGTATTTATGCTGGCCGAAGTCCACGACAATCGTATACAGCACGTAGCCTAACGTCGAAATCAGCAAAGCACTGATCCCCTTGCGGACATCATTTTCGGCCGTCTGGTAATTTTTCTTATGTGGATCTTCACGAGAAGTCAATGTTGCGCCCAAAACTAAGACGAGCAATGCAATGGTCCCTAATGTATAGTCGCGCCCAGAAGTCCATTCATGAAATAAAATGGCACCGGCCAAGGTGTTCCCAACCAGCTGCATCCCCGTCGACATTGGAACGGCTCGGGAAACCCCCATATTTTTCATCGCTTGGAATTGCTGGCTCTGGCCCAACGCCCAGAACAAACCAGATAAAATTCCGATAATCCAAGTAACTGTGTTTAAAGTCGGATGTAAAACGAAATAAGTCCCGAACCCGAAGATCAAGGCGCCGATCGTCATCCCTAATGTTTGCTGATAGGCATTGCCGCCTAATTTCCCGCTGACAAGCCCGATTGATCCCCAAGCGATCGCAGGAATCAAGGCAATTAAAATACTCATGTCTTCCTCTCTTTTCTCTCTATAAAGTAATACTGGGTCAACTGTTATTTTTTCATTAAAGCGCATTCATGGAACGTCTAAAAAATAAAGTTCCTTTCCGAAAATAAAAAGCCCTATTATGCCGGTAGTGCTTTCATTTATCAGCGGAATAACGAAATAAGTTAACACGTGATAAGCTATTCTATCAGAAAAAGAATTGAGTATGCAACCGTTTTTTTTAGTTTTTTTGTCGGCGTCAATGAAAAAGGCGATCAGGTCACGGTCTATGCCAATTTAAGGACGCTAAATTTTTTGCAAAATTTGAGCAAATCAAGTGGTCAAAAAGATGTTTTCAAAAACTTGCTAAAAAAAAAGAAGACGATTACAATGTGTTTGTATATTGAAAAACTCATTGGAGGGATTTTCACATGGCAAAAAAACGCATCTCACGTGGTAAATTTGATAAATTAAATCAATTATCAAATGACAAAGGTGTTATTGCTGCTTTAGCGATCGACCAACGTGGTTCTATGAAGAAGATCATGAAGGCTGCTGATGAAAAAGCTGGCAAGGAATACAACATTGAACAGGTTTATGAATTCAAGGAACTCGTTTCTCAAGAATTGACCAAGTATGTTTCCGCCATCTTAACCGATGAAGAACTTGGCTTCAAAGCTATGAAAGCTAAGGATCCGAGTGCCGGTTTGATTCTTTCCTACGAAAAGACTGGCTACGATGTCAACACCAAGGGCCGTTACCCAGAATTGCTGCAAAACGAAAGCATGCAACGCTTACTCGCTAAGGGTGCCGATGCTGCTAAAGTTTTGGTTTACTACAACCCTAACGATCCTGACGAAATCAATGACATCAAGCATGCCTTCTTGGAACGCATCGGTGATGAAGGCTTAGCAGCTGATATTCCGTTGTTCGTTGAAATCGTTACTTACGATGACAGTATTCCGGATGTAAAGAGCGCCGAATATGCAAAGGAAAAGCCTGAATTGGTTATCAACGCCATGAAAGACTTCAACAAGCCTAACTATCATATCGATGTCATCAAGGCTGAAGTTCCAGTTAACTTCGCCATGGTTGAAGGATATGCTAAAGACGGCGTTAAACCAGTTTACAGCCAAGACGAAGCTGCTAAAATCTTCGCAAGCGTAAACGACGTGGTTGATCGTCCATTCATCTATCTCTCAGCTGGTGTTCCGGCTGAAGAATTCCGTGATGAATTGATCTTCGCCGGCAAGTCAGGCAACCACTTCTCAGGTATCTTAGGCGGCCGTGCAACATGGTTAGACGGTGTCCAAGTATATGCTGACAAGGGCCGTGATGGTTTGATCAACTGGTTGGATACACAAGGCAAGGAAAACGTTGAAGAACTCAACAACATCCTTGACAAGTATGCAACTCCTTGGGAAGACGTTTACGGCGGTGCTGACAACATCGAAGTCTTTGACAAGCAAGTCATGACAGACTAATTAACATGTCATTGAAAAGTCCCTCGTTTGAGGGGCTTTTTTTGACGTCAAAATAAAACGAGACCCGACGTTCGTCAGATCTCGTTTTATTGGTAAAGTACCTTTTATCACGGTGATGCTATTTTTTAGAAAATTTTCGATACAGCCAATACCCGACGGCAGCTCCGATCGTATTGAAAATCAAATCGTCAACATCCGCTACACCAGTATTGATGAAAAATTGCAGTGTTTCGATCGACAATGATAAACAAGCGCCCAGAAAAATAGTCTGAATGGCGCCCCGCCGTTTGTCCTGCTTAAGACGTGGGAAAAGAAACCCAAACGGAACGAACCAGACAATATTGCCGAATAAATTATAGAAGAAATCGAGTTTGGATTTGCCCTGCCATAATTTCAGTGTTTCTCTTAAGGGAATGGTATTGATCTGCCAGAGCTGCTGATGCTGGCTCCAATCGATCTGCCATGGAAAATAAATTCCCCGAAAGACAGTGAGCGTAAAAAGCAGCAGTAAGTAGATGACAAAAACGGCTAAAAGCAGTTCATGTTTAAAGGAAAAAGCGTGTTTTTGGCGGCCACGTATGATCCACCACAAGCCCCGCAGGACACAGTACACCAAAAAATAGAATAGCGTCTTATCAAGACTATAAAAAATAAGTCGAATCAATGGAAAATGATTGATCCGGGTCGCATATGTCTGTGCGACTTGTTGATAAAGTGGATTTAAAAAGATCATTGGCAGCCCCTGCTTTCTTCCTGTCTATCATAGCAAATAATTCGCCTGATTAACGACTATTTACTATTTTCTTAATGGTTTATTAACGGCTGTCTCTTTTCTTAAGGAAGCGTTAAACCCCTTGGCCAGTATTTGCGCAACATCAAGGGGCGCGGTAGAATAGAATGGATTAGAATGAATTCTAAATTTCGAAAACACCGTTCATCCGGTGAAAGGAAGCTATTTATGAAACGTCTGAAAGGCATGCGCTTGCCTCAAAGTCGGACCGGCTTTTTGATTCTGCTGGTGATCCTGTTCTGCATCAAAACGATCATTGCCTACTATCTGGACTTCACACTTGGTGTGTCCGATCCGCTGCAATGGGTCATTTTATGGATCAATCCGATCGCGACCACGCTTTTTTTATTGAGCTTTGCAATGTACATCAAGCGGCCCTGGGTCTCGTACATCACCCTGCTGCTGATTTTCACCGCCAATACGGCCCTCTTGTACTTTAACGTGATCTATTATCGCCAGTTTACCGATTTTCTGACGATCAATACCATCATGGGCTATGACAAAGTTTCAGCCGGACTCGGAAAAAGTACCCTATCCTTATTCCTGCCGCACGATATTATCTACTGGCTCGATATTCCCGTTCTGCTGTTTTTACTGTTCCATAAGAATATTAAAGTCGATACACGCCCTTACTCCAATTTAAAGGCGTTCAGTCTGACCTCATTGTCAGTCGCACTGTTTGGGATCAACCTGTCGGTCAGTGAAATGAACCGGCCGCAGCTGCTGACTCGGACGTTCGACCGCAACTATATCGTCAAATATTTGGGAATCGACGCCTTTACGGCTTATGATGCGATTAAAACGGCCCGCAACAGTCAGGTACGCGCCCAAGCGAATAGTTCCGATATGGATAATGTCCTTAGTTTCGTCAAACAGCACCATGCTGCCGCCAATCCCAAGTATTATGGCGTTGCGAAAGGCAAAAACGTCATCATCATCCATCTGGAAAGTTTCCAGCAGTTCTTGATCGATGACAAAGTCGACGGCCAAGAAGTGACGCCGTTCTTGAACAGTCTCTACCACAGCAAGAATACCTTGGCCTTTTCGAATTTCTTCCATCAAGTCGGTCAAGGGAAGACCAGTGATGCTGAAAATATGCTTGAAACCGGTGTTTATGGTTTGCCGCAAGGCTCTGTCTTCTCATCCCTTGGTTCGGACAACACCTTCCAAGGCGCACCGGCCATTCTCAATCAGACCGCTGGTTATTCCAGTGCCGTCTTCCATGGCAATATCGGCACCTTCTGGAATCGGAATAATGTCTACAAGAACTTAGGCTACCAGTACTTCTTCGATTCCAGCTACTTCGATACTTCGCAAGGCACGACTTTGGAATATGGCCTGAAGGATAAACTGCTGTTTGCCGAGTCGACGAAATACCTCGAACAATTGCAGCAGCCCTTCTATGCCAAATTTATCACTGTTACCAACCATTATCCGTTCCCATTGACAAAGACGGATAGTACCTTTCCGAACGTCGGTACGAGTGATTCGGCCATCAACGGCTACTTCCAGACGGCACATTATCTCGATCAAGCCGTCCATGAATTCTTCAATTATCTGAAAGCTTCCGGCTTGTATGATAATTCGATTATCATTCTCTATGGCGATCACTATGGATTATCAAACTCTGAAAACACAACCTTGGCCCCATTATTAGGCAAAGATCCGGATACATGGACCAACTTCGATAATGCCCAGCTGCAGCGTGTTCCTTACATGATTCACATGAAAGGCCTCAAGGGCGGCATTCAGAACCAGTACGGCGGTGAGATTGACGCTCTGCCGACCTTAATGCACTTGCTTGGCATTGACGATTCGAACTACATCCATTTCGGAACCGACCTTTTATCCAAACAACATGATCAGGTCGTTGCCTTCCGAAATAACAACTTCGTTACCCCGAAGTACACTGTTCTAGGCGACACTGTCTATGACAATGCAACTGGCAAGGCAATCACGCCGGACAAGATGACACAGGCGACGCTCGACAAAGATCAGAAGAAGGTCGATAAGGAACTGTCGCTGTCCGATACGGTCAACAACAAGAATCTGCTGCGCTTCTACACGCCGGCCGGTTTCAAGCCAGTCAATCCAAGCGATTATAACTATCAGGATGGGTATCAGAAACTGGTACAACTCCGGAAGAGTCTGGGCAACAAGTCGACGAGTTTGTATTCAAAGAATGGCAACAAGTCGACGACCAAGCTGTACAAGACAGATGCGGCCGAACTGCAAGGCGATAAAAAGAGTGACATTACCACCGTCCCAAGCAGCAGCGAAACCGATGATGCTGATAACAGCAGCTCGATTCTAAGCAGCTCCAGCAGCAGTTCTTCGACCACGGATAATAATAATAATTGATGAAATAGATCCGTTGCAAAACGGGTCTTTTTTGGTGCAATCTGCCTGCTTAAATGCAAACAGATTGCTGATATGACACGACTTTATTTTTTCAGACGTCTTTCCTGAATATTTGCTAATAAATTCACATTTTGTTCAAAAATGGGCTCTATACTCATTATTAAAGAGGTGAAAAGGTGTGCGTTTTTTGGAACGAGCTGTGGCGAGTCTTCTCTACCACCGTAAATTTGCGTTAGGAATTGTTTTGTGGAGTTTCCTCTTCCTGAGCGGCACGTTGTATCTGAGTACGATGATCGTACTGGAACGACAATCATTAAATCAGCTTGACAGCCGGTTCTACCAGCTGCCGACACAGACCCATCAGCATGCAGTACAGCTGCTTGGACCAATGCAGAAAGTGCATCGGCAGCTGATTCAGCATTATGAATTCGGATTGCTGCTTTTCATCGGCATTTGTGCCCTCGTTTTTCTGCTTTTTATTGCGATCTATCTCCGTTCGCGTCGTAAGGAATTCCGCATCTATCGCTTTGCGGGCAAGAGCAACGCTTTTATCGGCCGCCAGTTTATGGGGGAAACCCTGCTGACTTTCGTCCTTGCGTTCATCTTTTTCTTCCTACTGACTCTCTTATTTTCAAAATCATTACTTTCAATGTTTCAAAATCTCAACCAGCAGGCCTTTATGCAGGCACTAAATCAAATCAATATTTCCCGAACAAATTTTAACCGCCTGCTTCGTGAAATTTTCCAGGCCCGTTTAACACCCTTTAACGGCAACACTTTATTATTCGGTCCTGGACAAGATCCGGATCAATTTTTCCAATTTCCATCTCTGCTAGCGACTTACGGCGGACTGGGCGGCCTCTTTATTGCCGCAGCCAGCTGGTGCTCAGCATGGCTGGCCAGCCGTATCTGGCAGCACTCTATTCAGAAACGAGGTTGAGCGAATGCTTTTTAAACCAAAACAGGCTTCCTCATTCATGCTTGAATTTCAGCATCTGTTCGATCAAGCCACCTTATATTTCATCTACACACCCGACCAAGAAACGGCCACTGCAACATTTCAATATTATTTCGACCGGCTCCATGATGAACAAAATAAAACAACGCATCCATTGGGTTTCATCTCTCAAGAACTCGATCTCGTTCTGCCGTATCTGTCGGCCCGTGACAATATTTTTTGGGAAGATTCCTTCAAAAATGAGCATCAGCAGAAGTTTCGCATCCGTCCTTATGATCCGCTCACGGATGAACGCTTTCTAAGCACCATGGGACGTGATTTAACCCGTCAGCAGCGTTTCTACGTCCAATTATACCGAAACTTGATTGCCCGTCGGAAACTGCTGATTATGGACAACCTGCTGGATGGTGAATCGGTGGCGCACATTCGTGAATCGCTGACGCTGTTCCGTGAAATGACGCAACAATTAGGCGTGACCATGGTTCTCTTAACTACCAACCGTGAATTGATTGATGGCAATCCAGCAACCAGTTTTCGCACCATTCCTTTTTACCAACCTAAACCAAAGCCGTTGACAAATCCAATCGGCACACTCAAAAAGGCATCGGAATAAAATCCGCTGCCTTTTCTTGTGGCTATTTTTTAAATACGTTTCAAACAACTTTATTTAGTGAACTTTCCCCTGAATCCAAAAACCTGGATTCACCGTTAAATTCCGACTAAACTGCTGTTATTAAACGTTGTTTGTCTATTTAATGGCTGGTTCACGGCTGCCAAGGCGAACTTTCTTAACCCCTTTGTGGCTGTTGCCGGCTTTGGATTCGTTGAAGCCAAACATCCAGGTCAAAACGAAGGAAACGGCTAAGGCAGATAAGGATGCAATCCAGAAGCCCCAGAAGCTGCTGTCGAGCCCCTTTGGATTGATAAAGGATGCAAACCCGATGAACGAACCAGCGAAGCCCCACATATTGACATGGAGCAAACCAGTTAAGAAACCACCAACGGCACCGCCGATGCTGGCTGTGACGAAGCACTTGCCGTACTTCAAGTTGATCCCGTACATCGCAGGTTCAGTAATGCCTGAGAAGGCGGACAAGGTTGATGCACCGGCTAATTGCTTGAGTTTCTGGTCATGCGTCTTGAAGAAGACGGCCAAAACGGCACCAGACTGAGCAACCATTGTCGCAGAAATAATCGCATTGATCATACTGTGGCCGGTTGTAGCGATCTGACTGGCAACAATCGGAATAACGGCCCAGTGCAATCCGAAGATAACCAAGCACTGGTAGAACCCGCCGATGATCAAACCGGAGATGGCTGGACTTGCTTTGTAGACGGCAACTAAGCCATCGGCAATTCCGGCACTGATCAAACTGATGACTGGTCCGACAATAATCAAAACGGCTGCGGAAACTAAGAAGACTTCAAGCAGCGGGTTGACAATCATGCTGACAGAAGCAGAAATGTGTTTCTTAAGCCATGGTTCCAAGACACTGGCCATCCAAGCGGCCGCAATCATTGGAAAGATTGAATACGTGTAACTCGCAACATGGAGCGGAATACCGAAGAAAGTGGCATTCATGCCGACCCCAAAGACAATATTGCCGGTAGTTGCTGACAACTTGATGATTGTTGGATAAGCTAACACACCACCAATAACGGCAACGATGATCTGATTCGCCCCAAGCCGTTTAGCAGCTGTGAAGCCAACGAGAATCGGCAGGAAGTAGAAGGTTGCGTCCCCCATCGCATTGATAATCGTATACGTGGTACTCGTGGCTGAGATCCACTTGAACGAAGTTGCCAATGACAGGAATCCTTTCAAAATCCCGGCGGCAGCCAACAAACCGATAATCGGCATCATTGAAGCGGTGATGACCCCAATCAGTGAACTTAAGTAAAACCCAATCTTCGGGAAGAAGCCCTTTGGCGCCTTCCGTTTTGGTGCAGCGGCTTGCTGCGACTGATCGCCGAAACCAGGCCCTAATTGTTTGACAACGGCATCATAAACATCTGCGACCCCTGGTCCGATTACGACCTGATACTGACCGCCGGCTTTAGCAACATCGATGACGCCATCGAGATTCTTGATGGCATCATCGTTTGCTTTATTATCATCCTTCAAATAAAAACGAACACGGGTGATACAGTGAATGACACTCGACACATTTTCAGGACCGCCGACATCTTTGACGATTTGTTTAGCTAATTCGTCGTACTTGCCCTCACCCTTCTTGGGTTTGGTGCTGACTTTTTCATCAGTGGCGGCTGCCATCGCATCTTTCAAAGTAACCGTGGCAACAGCCTCTCCAGCTGTCACATCGCCTTGTTTGGCCTCCAATTTATCGACGACATCTTTGGTGTTGGTAATGACAGTCATGACGTCGGTACTTTTACCAGCCTTTTTGATCATGTCGATGTCCATCGTTCCGATCGGCTGTCCTTCTGTAACGGCATCGCCTTCCTTAATGGAAATCGTAAACGGCGCACCATTCATCTCGACGGTATCGATCCCAAGATGGACCAGTACTTCCATCCCGTCATCGGTCCGGAAGCCGATTGCATGCTTCGTGCCGGCAACCAGTTCAACACTCCCTGTGACTGGTGCGACCACCTTCGTATCCGTCGGTTGAATCCCAAAACCGTCCCCAATCATCTTTTTTGCGAAGGTCGGATCGGCGACTTCCGTGATATCAATTGCTTTCCCCGTAATGGGTGCATACAAAGTTGCTGTCTTAGCCATTGGATATCCCTCCTTCAAATGTTTCCAATGTTTCTAATTCCGTTCGCGTCTAGCAAAATCGACAAATCGAAACTGATCGGCACGATGTCGTGATTCGTTGAATTCAATCACACGTGCATCCGTCAAACTAGTTACCCCACGAATAACCACGACCACATCCTGTGAATGTAAATTTAACAATTGCTGATCTTCTTTAGTGGCCGTTTCAACCGTGATTTGCCGTTTTGCATAGGCAATCTGCAAATGGCAGTCGTGTTCAAAATAATGAAATAATGATTTTTCGGCTTCACCAGCTGGCACGTCCGGACACACTGATTTTAAAACATAATTGCGATCAATGATCACAGGACGCTCATCTAAATAACGCAGCCGGCATAAATAGGTCACTGGGGCCTGCCGAAAATCGGTATTCAAGCTGTCAAACACAAAATCAGGTAAAGCAGCATCCCGCCGTTCCAGCAGCCTGGTCTGAACAGCTAAATCGGCCTTTTGTGAAATTTCAGCGTAACTCATCAATTTTGACGCTGGTAAATCACTTCGCTGTGTTCCGATGACCATTGAGCCCTTTCCCTTGAGCTTCTGGATCAGCCCGCTGATTGTTAATTCATTCAAGACCTTCCGGATGGTCTCGCGTGAAACACCGTACAGCTGGGCGAGCCGGTTCTCACTCGGCAGAAAATCACCGATCTGATACACATCATTGTTGATTTTGCTGAGCAAGTCGGCATGAATCATGGGTGCTTTGCTTTGCAAGATGTCACCTTCTTTGCATTTTATTAAGCACTTACAGAAGTCATTGTAAAACATGTCTAGACAAGTGTCAAGGCAAAAGCTTTCCCACAAGAATAAGTTTTTTTAAACCTGTCTAGACATGATTCTATCAAAAAAAGCCCGCTACACAATTCATGTAGCGGGCTTGCAGCTAATTCGAACTATTCGTCTGTCGCTTCCGATTGCTTCCGATCATCAGACGCTGTTTCTTCCGCCTTGTCTGGGAACGTCAAGGTAAAGGTTGTCCCTTGGCCTTCCTGACTCTGGACATCGATCGTGCCGCCATGCTGCTGAACCAGCTGGTGAACGATCGCAAGGCCTAACCCAGATTCGCCATACTTGGTATTCTTACGTGATGGATCAGCTTTGTAATAGCGGTCCCAAATATTTTTGACCTGGTCTTCGGTCATCCCGATTCCGTTGTCAGCAACTGCGAATTTGGTTTCCTGATAGCCACGTTCAATCGTAGCCGTAATCTGACCATTTTGAGTAAACTGCAACGCATTCTGCAAAATGTTGAAGAGAATCTGCACAAACCGGTCGTAATCAGCATACACCGGTACATCCGCATCGGCTTGCAGTGTCATCGTATCGTTCTGTGCTTTCGCTTTATTCTTCAGCTGTACAAAAGATATTGCGCACGGCTTCAGTCGCATTAAACGTCTTCTCATGCAGCGGAATCTGATTGGTCCGAATCTTTTCATAATCCAGATTTTCATTGACAAGCCGGATCAAACGATTCGTTTCGTTGCGCATCAGTTCGATGCTCTTACCCCGCATGTCTTCTGGAATGGCATCATAGGCCAATCCTTCCAGCAAACCGTTAATAGTCGTCAATGGCGTCCTCATTTCATGGGCCGCATCGGCCATAAACTGCTTGCGCCGTTCTTCCTGGCGCTTGATTTCGTCCCGCTGGTCGCCCAACGATTGAGTCATTTCATTAAAATCGGCGGCCAAATCGTCAATTTCATCGCCGCCCTCTTTTTGCGGAACAGCAACATCGAAGTCACCCTGAGCGACTTGATGCGCCGCACTACGCAATTTATCAATCCGGCGGGTTTGATAACGCGCCAGAATGTAGCTCAGGATAATTGCCACGATTACCGAAATAATCAGGGCAATCACAAGGTTGTGTTCGATTTGCTGGATGTTGGCTTGGACATTTTCGACATTCGCACCGACCAAAATCACAAATAGTAACTTATTATTGTAAAAAACAGGTTTCAGAATGACTGTCTGCGGCTTCCGATCAGCCGCATTTCGCTCCCGAGACCGTTGCAGCATCGGCAAACGTAATACCTGTCCTTTTTTCAGTTTTTTCCAAGAAGCGGCCGGTAAATTTGTATTGGCATCCGTCTGCGGATAGATCTGCTGGTTTTTGGCATTGAAAAACGAAAAGTGCACATTCTGTTTGCTGAGAATGTCTTCGCTGTTCTGAATAAACTCATAGGTAATCGCCGGTTCGCCGCCAGATACTTTGGCCGTACTGAAGGCCCGTTTCTGCAAGATATCTGCATAGCCTTCCAGCTGTGTCCATGTGTTGTTATAGACCATCCGTGATGTGTATTGGATAAAAGAAAAGCTGACAATCGCCAGTGCCACTACAATGACACCAAAAAATGCCAGCATATACCGATAAATCAGTTTCATTGAGCCGTCACACTCGAATCATCGAATTTGTAGCCGACCCCCCACACTGTTTGGATAATCTGTGGGCCGACCTTTTCAATCTTCTGACGCAGTTTTTTAATGTGGGCATCAACGGTCCGTTCACCACCATAGTATTGATAATCCCAGACCTGTTCGAGCAATTGTTCCCGTGAAAAGACCTGCTTCGGATTTTGCGCCAACGTCTTCAGCAACGCAAATTCCTTCGGTGTCAATCCTTCAATCGCTTTGCCATCTAAATAAGCCTCACGCGTTTTCGTACTCAGCTTAAAGTGCGGCGTGACCACATCAAAGTCGCCATTGTCCTGCTGCGTTTCTGGTTCTTCCAATTCAGCCCGCCGATGCAAAGCCTTCATCCGGGCAATCAGTGTAATCGGGCTAAACGGCTTCGTCACATAATCATCGGCCCCTAATTCAAGTCCCAAAACTTGATCGCTTTCGGAATCACGGGCTGTCAGCATAATCAAGGCCACTGTCGAGGATACTTTCCGAATTTGTTTGGCAACTTCCATTCCATCAATCCCGGTCAGATTCAAGTCCAAGGTGATGATATCCCAGCTATCGGGATCACTATTAAACATCTCTAACGCTTCATTTCCGTCATAAGCAAAGTGGGCATCCCAATTCTCCTTCTGGAAGAACATACTCATCATTTCAGAGACAGATTTATTATCTTCAATCATTAAAATTTTCATTGGGTTTACATCTCCACTCCTTCCCATTTATTATACGG
The DNA here is from genome assembly GCF_001437205.1 of Lactobacillus selangorensis. Classification (GTDB taxonomy): domain Bacteria; phylum Bacillota; class Bacilli; order Lactobacillales; family Lactobacillaceae; genus Paralactobacillus; species Paralactobacillus selangorensis. The sequence goes on from NZ_JQAZ01000012.1 coordinate 17,266, forward strand.
TATTTTGTTTAAAACTACCTTAAGGACGCGGTATTTTCAAAATTCACTTTTCAGCTAACCGTACCACAAAAACGTTAAAAAAACGACCCCCAACCGAGTCGTTTTTGAGAAACTATTTAATTTCATTCAGCGCCGTTTCAATCGGTAAATCGCCACTGTGCATCAGAATAACCTGATGATACGTATTCGGCCGCTGTAATACGGCAACGAGGACAGCCGTCACATCCGCAATCGGATTAGCGCCACCTTCTTCAACATTGACCGCAATCTTACCAGTTGGTGCATCAGTCGTCAATGTGCCTGGCTGGATAATCGTATAATTTAGCTTACTGTCGGCCACTAACCAGTGGTCGGCAAAGAATTTGGCAACATTGTAATCCTGAATATCGGCAATCCCCGGCGTATCCCAACGGTCGGGCTGCAACGCAAATAAGGAGCTCAGCATAATGAACCGCTGAATGCCATTTTGCTGTGCCGCCTGCATCGCCTTTACAGCCCCGAAAGCATCCGTCTGTAAGAGATCTTTTCCTCTTGAACCCGCCACAAAGTAAATCGCATCGACTTGACCAATCTGCTTGGCCAGCTCAGAAACTGAAGCATGGAGATCTAAGACAACATTGGTGACATGAACCTGATCCGTTGCCTGAGGATGCCGTGAACCAGCCAAAACATCATGTCCTGCCTGCACCAACTGCGCTACTAATGCCTGCCCGACACGGCCGCTTGCACCAATTACGAAAATTTTCATCTAAATGCCTCCTCAAAAATGCTAAATAACGAAGTGATTAACGTCAGTATACACGTTTTGTTTACTTTTTGAAAGTGGATTTTGATAAAGAATCAGTGCCATTTCAGGAGGAAATCCAGTGGTAGAACCGCTGCTTTTCACTAAACTAAAGGCACGCTTACAATAGACAACTACTTCGATATTATCAACCTCAACTAGTGTCGATTCATACGATGAAGTCATTTCAATGGATAAAAAATACTCGAACTGATAAGGGATTCTTAAATAAGTAAGACATCTCTTCAGCTACAGAATTTTTAGGGGGCAAGCCTTTAAAAACATTCAGGTGAAAAACGAATCACATGCTTCTCCACCCAGATTATTTTTATCACCATTATTCAAATGGTCTTATTCACCGTTATATACACTAAACGATCATTGTCATTTAATTTCCAGTCGCTAGGATCCTGTCCCTTTGGATAAATATCACTGTCTGCAAGCATCGTGATAATCACATCTTTTGCCCAATAAACGGCATCTGAAAAGGTATCTCCCTGTGTCACCATCCCTGGAATATTAGGTGAAGTCACAGTATAGTAATGGCCATCATCATTAAACTCACTGATAATAACTGGATATACGAATGTATTCATCGTTTGTTTGAAAATGCCAAATTTTCCGTTTCACTTTTGAATGACATTTTCATCCTCTTTTTAAAAAAATTTTGACCGCGTTTCAAATCCGGAACCAATGACAATGCAAAATCAATGCAAAAAGTTGTGGAATTCTCAAAAATTGTTGAAAAATAGCCCCAAAATAAACTCTTTTTCAAAAGCTGATTTAACAACACTCATAGAAGATTCAAAGATGTTTTTGAACATTTAAAACAATCGGCCACCCAAACCAAATTATGGTCTGCGTCACACACATGACAGTTACCTTCTGGCTAAAGGTGTCGAGCTGAAATATGTTTCCGTTCGATTCGGACACGATAATATCGACAATCCATATGCATATGTGAAATCGGCTTAAGAAGTCTGAAACAGCAAAGGCGGTGAAAGTTTTATGAAGTTACTAACCAAACGCAACTGCTGTACACCATGTGGGACAATGGATACAGGCGTTTCAAAAAAACTTTTACTAACCAAAAACAGCCTAAAACGGGCCAAAATAGCAAAGTGGTTAGTAGTGGTTAGTAAAGTATCAATTTACTATCGTTTATTCGCGTGTACAAAAAAACGAGAATGCCGATATAACAGCATTCTCGTTCACTTACGTTTACACATTTCCCTAAGAAAATGCTATATGATACCGCTGATCGGGGTCGAACCGATACTCCCTCAACGGGAACTGGATTTTGAGTCCAGCGCGTCTGCCAATTCCGCCACAGCGGCATAATCGCCAAATATAATTATCAGTTTATCTGTGAAGTGCCTTTGATGAAAAACACTCAAAGGCGGTAACCGGATTTGAACCGGTGATTAAGGTTTTGCAGACCTCTGCCTTACCACTTGGCTATACCGCCATAAATAGGATCAAATCCTGTTCACAATTAAATTGAATTGGGATAGCTGGATTCGAACCAGCGCATAAAGGAGTCAAAGTCCTTTGCCTTACCACTTGGCTATATCCCAATAAAAGGGCGGATTGTGGGAATCGAACCCACGCGTGCCGGAGCCACAATCCGGTGCGTTAACCACTTCGCCAAATCCGCCATATCAATAAAAGCAGGGATAGTAGGAGTTGAACCCACATCTGCGGTTTTGGAGACCGACATTCTACCATTGAACTATATCCCTATAAAATAAATGGAGGAGATAGGATTCGAACCTATGAACCCGAAGGAGCGGATTTACAGTCCGCCGCGTTTAGCCTCTTCGCTACTCCTCCATAAATGGCGCGGGACAGAATCGAACTGCCGACACATGGAGCTTCAATCCATTGCTCTACCAACTGAGCTACCGAGCCATTGCCATTTGTTACAAACGGTCCTAACCGGACTTGAACCGGTGATCTCCTGCGTGACAGGCAGGCGTGATAACCAACTACACCATAGGACCATTCAATTGCGGGGGCCGGATTTGAACCAACGACCTTTGGGTTATGAGCCCAACGAGCTACCAGACTGCTCCACCCCGCGATAATATTATTAAATTGTCAAAGGAGAATGTGGGATTCGAACCCACGCGTGATTTTACTCACCTAGCGGTTTTCAAGACCGCCCCCTTCAGCCACTTGGGTAATTCTCCATGGTTGATTAAATGACCCGAACGGGATTTGAACCCATGTTACCGCCGTGAAAGGGCAGTGTCTTAACCACTTGACCATCGGGCCACAAACGGAGACTGAGAGATTCGAACTCTCGCACGGTATAGCCCGTCTACACCCTTAGCAGGGGCGCCTCTTCAGCCACTTGAGTAAGTCTCCATATTGATAAGGTAAAGCAATGGGCCTAGGTGGACTTGAACCACCGACCTCACGCTTATCAGGCGTGCGCTCTAACCAACTGAGCTATAGGCCCATAATAACACATAATAAACTGTTACAAAAGCGGGTGACGAGAATCGGACTCGCGACTACAGCTTGGAAGGCTGTCGTTTTACCACTAAACTACACCCGCATATTTGCAAATGTAATGGCGCGGGACAGAATCGAACTGCCGACACAGGGAGCTTCAATCCCTTGCTCTACCGACTGAGCTACCGAGCCATTAGTGTTAACGGTCCTAACCGGACTTGAACCGGTGATCTCCTGCGTGACAGGCAGGCGTGATAACCAACTACACCATAGGACCATTGTAATTGCGGGGGCTGGATTTGAACCAACGACCTTTGGGTTATGAGCCCAACGAGCTACCAGACTGCTCCACCCCGCGATAACAATATAAATTTTAATGTCCACCACCGATGGACCTTGTAGGGCTCGAACCTACGACCCGACGGTTATGAGCCGTCTGCTCTAACCAACTGAGCTAAAGGTCCAAGCACAAGTGTATCGCGGCGGGGGGGATCGAACCCTCGACCTCCCGGGTATGAACCGGACGCTCTAGCCAGCTGAGCTACACCGCGATAATACATATTTAGTTAAAAATGAGATTCAAAATCTCAATCGGGAAAACAGGATTCGAACCTGCGACCCCCTGGTCCCAAACCAGGTGCTCTACCAAGCTGAGCTATTTCCCGATAAATGCACCCAGTAGGAGTCGAAC
>NZ_JQAZ01000013.1 GCF_001437205.1 Lactobacillus selangorensis
AGCGCGGCAGCTACCTACCCTCGCAGGCAGTTTCCCACCAACTACTATCAGCGTGGAGAAGCTTAACTTCTGTGTTCGGCATGGGAACAGGTGTAACCTTCTCGCTATCGCCACCACACTATTTGGTTTGAAAGAACTTTGTTCTCTCAAAACTGGATAGTCTCTTCAAACTTGAGAACAACCTTTTACTTGGTTAAGTCCTCGACCGATTAGTACTGGTCAGCTCCACACCTCACGGTGCTTCCACCTCCAGCCTATCTACCTGATCATCTTTCAGGGGTCTTACTTCCATAATGGAATGGGAAATCTCATCTTGAGAGGGGCTTCACACTTAGATGCTTTCAGCGTTTATCCCTGCCACACATAGCTACCCAGCGATGCGCCTGGCGGCACAACTGGTACACCAGCGGTGTGTCCATCCCGGTCCTCTCGTACTAAGGACAGCTTCTCTCAAATTTCCTACGCCCGCGACGGATAGGGACCGAACTGTCTCACGACGTTCTGAACCCAGCTCGCGTACCGCTTTAATGGGCGAACAGCCCAACCCTTGGGACCGACTACAGCCCCAGGATGCGATGAGCCGACATCGAGGTGCCAAACCTTCCCGTCGATGTGGACTCTTGGGGAAGATAAGCCTGTTATCCCCAGGGTAGCTTTTATCCGTTGAGCGATGGCCCTTCCATACGGAACCACCGGATCACTAAGCCCGACTTTCGTCCCTGCTCGACTTGTCAGTCTCACAGTCAAGCTCCCTTATACCTTTACACTCTGCGAATGATTTCCAACCATTCTGAGGGAACCTTTGGGCGCCTCCGTTACATTTTAGGAGGCGACCGCCCCAGTCAAACTGCCCACCTGACACTGTCTCCTACCACGCTTAGTGGTATGGGTTAGAGGGTTCATACAGCAAGGGTAGTATCCCACCAACGCCTCCACCGAGACTAGCGTCCCGGTTTCAACGGCTCCTACCTATCCTGTACAAGCTGTACAAACACTCAATATCAAGCTACAGTAAAGCTCCATGGGGTCTTTCCGTCCTGTCGCGGGTAACCCGCGTCTTCACGGGTACCATAATTTCACCGAGTCTCTCGTTGAGACAGTGCCCAAATCATTACACCTTTCGTGCGGGTCGGAACTTACCCGACAAGGAATTTCGCTACCTTAGGACCGTTATAGTTACGGCCGCCGTTTACTGGGGCTTCAATTCTGGGCTTCGCCGAAGCTAACTCATCCTCTTAACCTTCCAGCACCGGGCAGGTGTCAGCCCCTATACGTCATCTTACGATTTAGCAGAGACCTGTGTTTTTGATAAACAGTTGTTTGGGCCTATTCACTGCGGCTGACCTTACGGTCAGCACCCCTTATTCCGAAGTTACGGGGCTATTTTGCCGAGTTCCTTAACGAGAGTTCACTCGCTCACCTTAGGATTCTCTCCTCGACTACCTGTGTCGGTTTGCGGTACGGGTAATTTGTTTCTCACTAGAAGCTTTTCTCGGCAGTGTGACGTCAGAAACTTCGCTACTAAAATTTCGCTCCCCATCGCAACTTGTCCTTAAAGATAGAAGCATTTGACTCCTATCAAGACTTGTTGTTTGGACACCCATTTCCAGCCGGGTGCATTTCTTAGCCTCCTGCGTCCCTCCATCGCTCAAACAAAACCAATTAGTACAGGAATATCAACCTGTTATCCATCGTCTACGCCTCTTGGCCTCGACTTAGGACCCGACTAACCCTGGGAGGACGAGCCTTCCCCAGGAAACCTTAGTCATTCGGTGGATGAGATTCTCACTCATCTTTCGCTACTCATGCCGGCATTCTCACTTCTAAGCGCTCCATCAGTCCTCACGATCTGACTTCAACGCCCTTAGAACGCTCTCCTACCACGGATACCAAAGGTATCCATCCACAGTTTCGGTATCATGCTTAGCCCCGGTACATTTTCGGCGCAGCGTCACTCGACTAGTGAGCTATTACGCACTCTTTAAATGATGGCTGCTTCTGAGCCAACATCCTAGTTGTCTGTGCAACGCCACATCCTTTTCCACTTAGCATGAATTTAGGGACCTTAACTGGTGATCTGGGCTGTTCCCCTTTCGACAATGGATCTTATCACTCACTGTCTGACTCCCGGACTATATGATCAATGGCATTCGGAGTTTATCTGAGCTCAGTAATCCAAGACGGACCCCTTACCCAAACAGTGCTCTACCTCCATGATCAAACATCCGAGGCTAGCCCTAAAGCTATTTCGGAGAGAACCAGCTATCTCCAAGTTCGTTTGGAATTTCACCGCTACCCACACCTCATCTCAGCATTTTTCAACATACATGAGTTCGGTCCTCCAGTGCGTTTTACCGCACCTTCAACCTGGACATGGGTAGGTCACTTGGTTTCGGGTCTACACCAACATACTTAAGCGCCCATTTCAGACTCGCTTTCGCTACGGCTCCATCTTTTCGATTTAACCTCGCATGCTAGCGTAACTCGCCGGTTCATTCTACAAAAGGCACGCCATCACCCATAAATGGGCTTTGACTAATTGTAGGCACACGGTTTCAGGAACTATTTCACTCCCCTTCCGGGGTGCTTTTCACCTTTCCCTCACGGTACTGGTTCACTATCGGTCACTAGGGAGTATTTAGCCTTGGGAGATGGTCCTCCCGGATTCCGACGGAATTTCACGTGTTCCGCCGTACTCAGGATCCTGGACAGAGGGTAATGATTTTAGTATACGCGGCTATCACGCCCTTTGGCGTAGCTTTCCAACTACTTCTACTAATCATTACTTTGGTAACTCTAAAGTCCAGTCCTACAACCCCAAGAAGCAAGCTTCTTGGTTTGGGCTGTTCCCCGTTCGCTCGCCGCTACTGAGGGAATCGAATTTTCTTTCTATTCCTGCAGGTACTTAGATGTTTCAGTTCCCTGCGTCTACCTTCTATTACCTATGTATTCAGTAATAGATAACCAGCATAACTGGTTGGGTTGCCCCATTCGGAAATCTCCGGATCAAAGCTTACTTACAGCTCCCCGAAGCATATCGGTGTTAGTCCCGTCCTTCATCGGCTCCTAGTGCCAAGGCATCCACCGTGCGCCCTTTGTAACTTAACCTAACGATAACGATGTTATCGCGGTTAATGAGTTTAGCGATTAGTTGTAAACTAATTCATATTAGAACTCAAAAACGCGGTGTTCTCGGTTTTAATTATATTGTTAAAACATTTGAATAGACTATCCAGTTTTCAAAGAACAAAGTTACATTGCCGATCTGGGGACCGGCAATGGAGGCTAACGGGATCGAACCGATGACCTCCTGCGTGCAAAGCAGGCGCTCTCCCATCTGAGCTAAGCCCCCATAATTGGAAATATGGGCCTAGGTGGACTTGAACCACCGACCTCACGCTTATCAGGCGTGCGCTCTAACCAACTGAGCTATAGGCCCGACAGACGCTTCCAGTTATAAGTTGAGAGTAGACCTCTCAAAACTAAACAAAGTATCGAACAAATGTACAGTTCCGTAATTATTCCTTAGAAAGGAGGTGATCCAGCCGCAGGTTCTCCTACGGCTACCTTGTTACGACTTCACCCTAATCATCTGTCCCACCTTAGGCGGCTAGCTCCCCTTACGGGGTTGCCCCACCGACTTCGGGTGTTACAAACTCTCATGGTGTGACGGGCGGTGTGTACNGACAGACGCTTCCAGTTATAAGTTGAGAGTAGACCTCTCAAAACTAAACAAAGTATCGAACAAATGTACAGTTCCGTAATTATTCCTTAGAAAGGAGGTGATCCAGCCGCAGGTTCTCCTACGGCTACCTTGTTACGACTTCACCCTAATCATCTGTCCCACCTTAGGCGGCTAGCTCCCCTTACGGGGTTGCCCCACCGACTTCGGGTGTTACAAACTCTCATGGTGTGACGGGCGGTGTGTACAAGGCCCGGGAACGTATTCACCGCGGCGTGCTGATCCGCGATTACTAGCGATTCCAACTTCATGCAGGCGAGTTGCAGCCTGCAATCCGAACTGAGAATGGTTTTAAGAGATTAGCTTGACCTCGCGGTTTAGCGACTCGTTGTACCATCCATTGTAGCACGTGTGTAGCCCAGGTCATAAGGGGCATGATGATTTGACGTCATCCCCACCTTCCTCCGGTTTGTCACCGGCAGTCTCACTAGAGTGCCCAACTTAATGCTGGCAACTAGTAATAAGGGTTGCGCTCGTTGCGGGACTTAACCCAACATCTCACGACACGAGCTGACGACAACCATGCACCACCTGTCATTCTGTCCCCGAAGGGAACTCTCTATTTCTAGAGATAGCAGAAGATGTCAAGACCTGGTAAGGTTCTTCGCGTTGCGTCGAATTAAACCACATGCTCCACCGCTTGTGCGGGCCCCCGTCAATTCCTTTGAGTTTCAACCTTGCGGTCGTACTCCCCAGGCGGAATACTTAATGCGTTAGCTGCAGCACTGAAGGGCGGAAACCCTCCAACACTTAGTATTCATCGTTTACGGCGTGGACTACCAGGGTATCTAATCCTGTTTGCTACCCACGCTTTCGAGCCTCAGCGTCAATCACAGACCAGAGAGCCGCCTTCGCCACTGGTGTTCTTCCATATATCTACGCATTTCACCGCTACACATGGAGTTCCACTCTCCTCTTCTGCATTCAAGTCTTCCAGTTTCCGATGCACTTCCTCGGTTAAGCCGAGGGCTTTCACATCAGACTTAAAAGACCGCCTGCGCTCGCTTTACGCCCAATAAATCCGGACAACGCTTGCCACCTACGTATTACCGCGGCTGCTGGCACGTAGTTAGCCGTGGCTTTCTGGTTAGATACCGTCACTGGATGAGCAGTTACTCTCACCCACGTTCTTCTCTAACAACAGAGTTTTACGATCCGAAAACCTTCTTCACTCACGCGGCGTTGCTCCATCAGACTTTCGTCCATTGTGGAAGATTCCCTACTGCTGCCTCCCGTAGGAGTTTGGGCCGTGTCTCAGTCCCAATGTGGCCGATTACCCTCTCAGGTCGGCTACGTATCATCGCCTTGGTAGGCCGTTACCTTACCAACTAGCTAATACGCCGCGGGTCCATCCCAAAGTGACAGCTTACGCCGTCTTTCAAACGAAGACCATGTGGTCTTCGTTGTTATGCGGTATTAGCATCTGTTTCCAAATGTTATTCCCCGCTTTGGGGCAGGTTACCCACGTGTTACTCACCCGTCCGCCACTCACTTTCATCAAGTGCAAGCACTCGATGAAAGTTCGTTCGACTTGCATGTATTAGGCACGCCGCCAGCGTTCGTCCTGAGCCAGGATCAAACTCTCATATAAAATGATAAGCTTGTAGCTCATTTTTAAAAATTTACTTGCTAGCGAATTGACTTCGCAAATGTTTTGCTTTTAGCTTCATAAGAAGCAAAAGCCCTGCACATTTGATTCAATCGATACTTTGTTCAGTTTTCAAAG
>NZ_JQAZ01000014.1 GCF_001437205.1 Lactobacillus selangorensis
GGTCAACCAATCGTTTATGACATGAACACAGATCTTACAATCAACAGCAAGACATTACTTTAATGATTAGAAGTGTGACAAAGAACGGGTGCTGATGAGGCTTAACGATGCTTTGAACGAAGATTCGTCAGAATCTAGGCCAAAACAGGTTAAATGAAATCAGCAGTTCTTTGGAACACGTTAATAAGACCTTTATAGGGTCAATAAAATAGGCTCTCTGTCAACTGGTATTGATACGAAGTTTTAGGAAGATCAATTCATTTACGAATTGGTCTTCTTTTTTTGATCTTAATTTTAAATTGAATTTGAATGCGAAGCCTGAAATGATTCCAATTTCGATAACCATAAGCTGTTCGCTTAATTTGTTTAATCTCTCGATTGACCCCTTCAAGGGGTCCGTTTGAATAAGTGCATGACATCATATTCTGAATTGGCTTACGCTGTTTTTTAAAGGTATTTGTAACGGTTTTAAGCAATGGATTCACTGTAGCTGTTTCTGATAATGCCTGAGCGAATTGATTCCAATTACGCTTTTGGCAAGATTCGATTATTTCATGTGCAATTCGATAAGTATTCGCAAATGTTTCGTCTAGATTCAAGCCACGAGCAACAACTGCTTCTTGTGTTAGGTGATCATGCAGGTGTGGGAACCACTGAGGTTTGTTCTTTTCTAATCGATCATAATTCATTAGAAAAAGGCGCCAATGAAATTTAAGAAGACGATATTCTGAAGAATCTACATTATAATGTTTCATTAGTTGAACGCGAGATTGATTTAAAGCCCTTTGGGCCATTTGAACAAGATGAAAGTTGTCAGCAACAATTTGGGCATTAGGAAACAACTGACGAATGACAGACTGATATTGAGCATTGAAGTCAACGACAACGTGGGTAACCTCTTCACGAGAAGATAATGAATAATGGTTGATGAAATACTGATAGATATCTTTATTAAATCGTGTTGGGAGCATTAAGATGGGTTCATGAGTTTGACCATTACTGGCAATGAAACTCATTTGGTGGCCAATAGAACGTAGTTCATCAAAGCAAAGAACTGTTGGTAGTTGATCGTAGTGGGGCTTTAAATCATCTTTCAGTTCTCCCATAATCCGATTCACGGATACAGGAGAGACATTGAATTCTTGGGCAATATTCTCAATAGTTCGATCCTCCGTTAATTTAAGCAAGATAGCTTGCCGAGTATTTTCAGAGATCTGGTGATTAGGTCGAACAAGAGTTGTTTGAGCAATCATTGTGTGGTGGCATGATTGACACAAAAAGCGTTGCTTTTTAAGCTTCAGTAAAACTGGATATTCATTTATTTTTGGAAAACGAATAGTAATAGTTTTGTGGCCGTTTCGGACGATAGTCCGTTGATGACAGTAAGAACAAACCGTCAATTGATAGGTTAATAATCCTTATAGAACCTTAACGCCATCAGGGCGAATATCTGCCTTTTGATCTAAAATAATCTTTTTATCTTTAATTCCAATCAAATTTCGGATAAACTTTTTTTGGGACATACAATTCACTTCTTTCACTTAAACTTTGGTTGGTTGACGTGATAAAAGGACTGTATGTCCTTTTTTTGTTTTTTAAAACATTATACAAAAAAGTGTTGATGAACTTAATCATCAACACCAAATATTGTAGAGCCTGAAAAAGACATCATCCAAATCAATGGATGATGTCTTTTTAGAATCTTGCCAATACTTGGTCAAATGTGGAACCTGGTTGATCAATCCCTAAGTGATTTCAACGACGCTACTCATATCACTTGTTAAAAATTTATAGATAAAGTTAATGATCGTTGAAAAATAAGGAACCTTATTCATGGTTAGAGATGTAATTTTATATATATTCATAAAGGTTGCAGAGAAGATGTGTTTAGCAGATAATAATATTATCGTTAGGGGAGGAATTTATATGACAATAATATTATTAATCGTTAGTATTATATTGATTTTGTTTTGGGGAATTATTGATCGTGGGTCTTTAAAAAAGTTATCTGGAGCAGTTAGATTTGCCATTTTTACATATTTATTAGCACTGTTGGCTTTTATTCCGTTGCAATATACTTCAGAGAATGTTGAAATTAACGCAATTTGTTCAATCGTTGGTGCGGCCTTTACTGCGATAACCATCTTCTGTTTAGCCCTTTGGATATCAACCGTGATAAGAGGGTTCAATTTTAGTGGATCTTTGAAAACATTCTTGAACTCGGTCATTAGCATTGTAATGTTTTTAATTGCTGGTGCGTTAATGATGAACCTGTCAATTTTACAACCGGTTCGTAACTATATCGCAATGGCTTTAATTGCAATTATTGCTGTTTTAGGTGTTGTGGCTATTTATCAATATTCATTACTGTTATTAAATTATTATTTGGGGCAGGAAAATCTGATGAACAAGATGAAGAGCAATCAGACCAGAATAAATCAGATAAGTAAGAATACTTCTTTAGGTGTCTAATTTAAACATCGAGCAAAAAGGGAATACAATCATGTATTTGAAGTGAACCCCCTGAGTTG
>NZ_JQAZ01000015.1 GCF_001437205.1 Lactobacillus selangorensis
AAAAGATTCTAAACACGTTCTTAAATGCAGTTGCCAATTATAACCGCAGCGACTTTTGTTGAACCTTAAATGCGATTGTAAAAGCTAATCTGTCCCGTCTACTCGTCTTCAGCCGGTTTATCAAAATCGGCTAGCACGTCCTGCATGGACACAGTTTGCTTGTCATCCTTAAGCCACGCTTGATAGGCCTGCTCAAGGGCGCGTGCGTCGTACTCATCTTCCAATTGATCCATGGAATATTGCTTGATCAAGTCCGATAGACTGATTCCATGAAAGATCGCCATTTGTTGGAGCCATTCCCTTTCGGCGTCACTCACGCGTACTGAAATTATCGCCATGATTAACCCCTCCTATATTTCGTGACAAGACGCGTTGCACTGATTATTATTTAGCATTAACGATAATTAAAAGATATTGAGCTGGATGGAAGCCGAATCGGACGCCCCTACCAATACAGGTTTACGCTAACTCGCCTTGTTTCCAGCGGTCTTCAGCTGGCTGCTTTTGAGCTTAAGAATAGCACGTTTGAATCCCGATCCATAATAAATTCCGCCATTTTGTGGTCAATGTTAGCACAAAGTGGCGGAATTTATTAGCTATACAACTGACAAAAAATCTGTCGGCTGATTGTTATTATCTATTTTCGGTTATGGTTAATGAACATATACGGTTAAAACGGTGATGAAGCCAAAGATAACCCCAGGGACATTCGAGATAATGACTGGCCAGTCTTTATACGTCTTGAACCAGCCATACCCCGTCCATAATATCCCGTTGATCATTGCGACAAGGGGTTGGAGCGGCGACACCGGATTACCAGTAAAATTATCAATGATTTGCGGAATATACGACACGTACATCGCAATACAAGTAAAGGTTGCTAACTTACTAATTAACTTCAGATATTTGACCCGCTTGGGATCGACAGCGTCCTTACCAGTCGGGTACTCACCATTATCAACTTTATATTTAATAACTAATCACCTTCCTGGTAGGTCATTATACTACACGACTTCAATCAGTCAAAAAAAAGCAACATCGATAACGCTTTCATACATCTTTTCATGATTCAGCCCCGCCCTAATCACACCAGGCTGTGAGCGTAAATTCAGATAAACCATCTAAATTGGCGTTGTTTCAGTCATCAATTAGTTTATTTTGTCCCTTAATTCCTTTAATTTGTCGATACCTTTTACTGAAAAAATTATATATCATACATACCAGTAATGTATAGATGACCTTAGTCGTGTGGCCGGACTTTACCGAAGCCGTTACGACTCAGCAAGACGATTGATAGCCACCTCGGAAGCACTAATTTATTACCGTTTATCGCCATTATCTGGTGCTTTCAATCGTTAGTCCACATGACCATGGTCGTCTTCGTCAGGTGACTCAGATTTGATCAAGGGAGGAACAGTATCATGAGAAAAAGACGGCAACGCCAAATCGCGAGTACGTTTGCCCTACTGATAGCCGCGCTCAGCTTGTCCGCATGTTCAAGCCAGCAATCTAGTGGCAAAGTCAGCTACAAACAGACCGCTGAAGCCAGTCTGGATAAAGGAATGGATAACCAACCAGAAGCGCCGTACTGGTTTCCTAATCAGCTGCTAAAGTGGCAATTCAGTAAGGACAAGCAGGCCAAATACAATGTTGCGACCGTACCACTGGCCAAGCGCATCGACAAGTGGCAGCTCCCGACCGTCAACAAAACCCAGGACCCTAAAATGAAAGTCGTCGCATTATCGATTATGAACGCGTCGACCAGTGGGAATGCGCCCCGCGGCATCAACACGTTTGACGCCAACGTCTTCTCAAATTGGCAATATATTGATCAACTCGTCTACTGGGGTGGCTCAGCGGGTGAAGGCTTGATCGTGCCACCCACGGCCGATGTCATTGATGCCGCTCATAAAAATGGTGTGCCCGTTCTTGGAACCGTTTTCTTTCCGCAGGTCGTTAGTGGCGGTAAGCTCAAATGGCTCAATGACTTCCTGAAGCAAGATAAGGACGGTCATTTTCCAATGGCTGATAAATTGGTAGCGGTCGCTAAAGCCTATGGGTTTGATGGCTGGTTCATCAATCAAGAAACCGACCCCGAAGTGAAGAGCTTTGACGCCGCCGCTAGTGGTAAGAACAATCAGTCCACGACGAAGAGCGGGCTAACCAAAAAGCACGCACAGCTCATGCAACAATTGATCAAGGAATACAAGCAAAAAGCCGGCAGCAAGTTGGACCTGATGTGGTACGATTCGATGACCAAGGACGGTAAGATGGATTGGCAAAATGCGCTCACTAAGAACGTGTTTAGAATCTTTT
>NZ_JQAZ01000016.1 GCF_001437205.1 Lactobacillus selangorensis
TGAAGTGAACCCCAAAAATTGGAGTTAATTTAAGCGACCTTCTGGTCGGTATGTTTTCGATATTCAATCGGAGACATGCCGGCCAGTTTTATTTTGATCCGTTTGTTATTGTAATATTCAATATATTTCGTTAATGCAGCTTTTAAATCGTCGTAGGTTCTATAGTTGTGGTTATGGACAGTTCCTACCTTTAAGATGTGGAAGAAGCTTTCGACTGCTGCGTTATCTAGACAAGTTGCCTTTCGACTCATACTTTGGAAGGCTTTAGCTGATTTTAAAAGCTCTGTATAAACACAATTTTGATATTGGAAACCTTGATCAGAATGCACCGTCATACGATAACCTAAATCTGGTCGTTCTTGAATCAATTGTTCTAATGGCTTTGTAACGAATTCCACCGTAGGGTGACGACTGATGTCCCATTGGAGAACTTCACCGTTAAACAGGTCAATATAAGCTGTAAAATAGGCTCTTTCTTCCATTGTGCGATTACCCCAGCGAAGTTCCGTCACGTCAGTGACGATCTTTTGATAAGGTCGATCAGTCTTAAAACGTCGATTTAATAGATTTGGGGCAATCTTGCCAATACTTCCTTTGTAAGAATCATATTTTCTAGTTTTTCGTTCATAGGCATGACATAGAAGCTGATTTGTTCGCATTATTCTTAAAACTGCTTTGTGATTAACCTTTAATCCTAACTTTTGCAGTTCAATTGTGATCCGACGATATCCATAATCCGGATTTTCATCTCGTATCGTTTTAATAGCTTGTACAAGCTCTTTAGAGACTTGTTGGTACTTTCTTTTACGAGCGTCATAATAACTACTGCTGGACATATGTCCAGCTCTTAATGCTATTGCCAATTTAATCTGTAATTCACGCCTTAATTCAGTGATTATTTGGGCTTTTTCTTGATTTGTGATTTTTTCTTCTTCTGTATTAAGGCGTCCAATTTTTCCAAGTAAGCTACCCGTGCTCTCAGAAAATCATTTTCATCTTGAAGTTGTTTTAATGTCTTTTCATCTTTAGGCTTAGTCATTTTAGAAGACCGTCCTCTTGTAGATTTCAGGCGACCTTGGAGTAATTTCTTTTCCCAATCCCAGATAATAACCGGATTCTTAAGCCGAAAGTGTTGTGCTGCAACGGGAAAAGAGGCTCGATGAGCCGATCGCCAATGAATGACTTCCATTTTAAAGGAATAGTCGTAATATGTCTTCTCTAAATCATTTTCTAAACCCTGTATTCCAAACATTTTAAAGTGACTTAACCATTGATAAATGGTCGCAGATCCTTTGATACCATACTTTTTCATGAGTAAACCTGCAGGTTTACCTTCTAAATATTCCAAAATAACTTTTTTCTTTATTTCTACAGAGAACATAGTAAAACCCCCTGATTTGGATTTTCTCCAACTCAGGGGGTTCACTTCA
>NZ_JQAZ01000017.1 GCF_001437205.1 Lactobacillus selangorensis
AAAAAATCTATGGTCCCCCCCATTTTTGCAATACTGATTAACGGGCGATGTGGTTGGCTTGCTTAAATCTATCCGGCGTCTGTTTGGGGCTTGCCCCAGCGCCACGATGAGAGTCGCGCCTGACGATCCTTAAAAGCCCGTCGGCTTCTGAAGCCGATTTTTATGTCAGGATCTTCGCCAGGCCGGTAGGCCGTTCACGTCATCCGTTGTTCAGCTATCGCAAAACCTGAAGGGTGAATTGTGGTACTGCAACAACCGCAGGGTCAGGCGTTCAAGGCGTCTGGCCCTGCTTCATATTGCGCATGGTGAGCCGCTATCGCCCAAGCGATACGCGCCAGTTTGTTGGCCAGGGCACAGGCCACCACATTCGCGTGTCGTCGGCNCAGCAGCGCTCGCACCCAGTCGGCCAAAGCCCCCTTCTGATGATCCAGCCTCTGCATGTAAACCCTGGAGCATTGCACCAGCAGTTGCCGCAGGTGCTTGTCACCCCGCTTGCTGATCCCCAACAAATTGGCTTTGCCGCCCGTGCTGTACTGTCGCGGCACCAAGCCCACTGAAGCCGCAAAATCGCGACTGCATCGGTATTGCTTGCCATCGCCCATTTCTACAGCCAGAAGGCTGGCGGTGATCGGACCGACACACGGCATGCTAAGCAAACGGCTCCCCAGATCATCGTCGGCCAGCTGGCAAGCCAGTTGTTTGTCCAGTTCCTTGATCTGTTCATCCAGGTAAACGAAGTGATCGTGCAGGCGTTGCAACAGCACTGTCAGCCGCACAGGCAGCTCATGCTCGGCCAAAACAGCTGCCAAACGCTTCATGATGGCTGAGCCTTTGGGCAGGCTGATGCCAAATTCCAGCAGGAAACCGTGCATCTGATTGGCTGTCTTGGTGCGGTCATGCACCAACGACTCGCGCATGCGATGCAGGACAGACAGGGTTTGCTGAGACTCGGTTTTAGGCGTAACGAAGCGCATGGACGGACGGGAAGCCGCCTCGCAAATGGCCTCTGCGTCGATAAAGTCATTTTTGTTGCCCTTGACGAAAGGGCGGACAAACTGCGGTGAAATCAACTTGGTCGTATGCCCCATCGCCGCAAGCTGACGGGCGATGAAGTGAGAGCCGGCACAGGCTTCCGTTACCACGACGCAGCTCGGCAAGTTGCCGAAGAACCGCATCATCTGCGCTCGCGAGAGCTTTTTGCGAAACACCTCGCGGCCCGATTTGTCTTGGCCCAGAAGGTGGAAATTATGTTTGCCGAGATCGATCCCGATCAGTGCTGACTCGCTCATGATGATGGCCTCCAAAAACAAAACACCCTGCGAAAGCGTAGCCCTCGCAGGGTGTGGGGGTGACCATCTCATTAGCCCGC
>NZ_JQAZ01000018.1 GCF_001437205.1 Lactobacillus selangorensis
GGCCTGAATTCAACACATAAGTGCAACGCTCACCCCTGTATGCACTTCGTACGGCGTCTTCCAGCCCAAGCGCTTGCGCGGGCGTAGATTGATCCTCGCTACTGTCCGATTGACGGCTTCGACGGTCAGCTTGCTGAAGTCGCTGCCCTTGGGGAAATACTGGCGGAGCAGACCGTTGGTGTTTTCATTGGTGCCACGTTGCCAGGATGAATAGGGGTCTGCAAAAAAGACCTGGCACTGGCTCCGTAGCGCGATGCGTTCATGCCCGGCAAACTCCCTTCCGTTATCCAGCGTCAGCGTGTGAGCGGCATGGCCCTGAAGCATCAGATTGATCGCCCGCGTTACCTGCCGGCGCGTTCTGCGCTTGACCGGATAGGCGCTCAGATAGCCGCTTTTGCGATCAACCAGGGTCACCAGGTTACCGCCCAGTCCATGTACCGTATCGCCCTCCCAGTCCCCCAGGCGCTCGCGGCTTTCGACCTCGGCTGGGCGTTCACTGATTGACACGCGATTACGCAGCTGCCCGCGCCGATCGTGGCTTCCATAGCGTTTCCGGTAGCGCTTTCGGCGATGTCGCAGATAGGTATAAAGCTCACCACCGGCGCGCTGTTCGGCGGCAATGAACCGATAAATCCACTCATGGCTGACCGCCCGGCTTGGCTGCTCCTGCTTCAACCGCTGGGCGATCTGCTCCGGACTCATGCCATGCTTGAGCCACACCGGGAGATGATGGCTGAGCCATGTCGCCGGCTTGCAAAACTTGCGCGCACCCGCTCGACGAGCATCACTTTCATGGGCCGCAGAAACAGCCTTGTAGATATTCTGGGTGCTGTTGCGGCGAACCTCGCGACTGATCGTCGAGGGATGCACGCCGACCCGCTTTGCAATGCTCGCCTGGCTCTCTGCGGCGCTCAAGCCAGCCTCAATCTGGTAACGTTGTCCCTGAGTCAGCTGCCGGTAATGCGTAGTCATCTGCGCTTGAATCCTTCGGTGTGAGAGCCTGGATTCTACCGGTGGCTGGCTCTCTGCCTCTCGTTTCAAGCGTTGCGCTTATTCTATGAATTCAGGGA
>NZ_JQAZ01000019.1 GCF_001437205.1 Lactobacillus selangorensis
TAAGAACGTGTTTAGAATCTTTTCAAGAGTATTCGCAGGAAGGCTAAGCTAATCATCATCTTACTGGTGTTCAGCTTTCGCTCACAATTGCGCCAGAGGCGCCGATATTTTCCTAGCCAGCTAAAACTGCGTTCGATAACCCAGCGTTGCGGGGTCACTTGACCGTGCCTAAGGTCACTCTGTTTAGCAATAATGACTTCAGCGTTAATCATTGCCTGAACTGATTGAGCAAAGTTGTTACCAGTATAACCACCATCGGCCATTACTCGTTGAACCAGGTCAAACTGTGATTTGTTTAACGCCAGTAGCGCATTGGCGCCATCACGCTCAGAAACATTGGCGGTTGTCACATGGACTGCCATCGGCAGCCCATTGATATCTGCAGCAAGATGGCGCTTAATCCCGCTCACCTTTTTACCACCATCGTAGCCACTACTTTCAGCAGGATCGGTATTCTTGACACTTTGAGCATCTAGAATGATGAACGATGTATAAACTGAACGCTTCTGAGCCAACCGATGTTGGCTGACAATTTTTTTAAAACCTTATCCAGAGGAGTGATGCCAGCAGGAGATGGCGTTTTAGTCCAAAGTAACCAGTAATAATAGACGGTTTCCCATTTAGGAAAATCGCTGGGTAAATCGCGCCAAACGCACCCATTTTTCAAGGTATAAAGCAGGGCACAAAAGATATCATATAAATCAACCTTTCTTGGCTTAGTCCGCTTACGTATGCCTTCTAGATCTGTCCGGACTAGTTCAAATTGTTCACGAGAGATGTCGCTACTATAATGGTGTGCAAAGCTTTTCATGGATTAAAAACTCCTGTTTTTGATCTAATTTAACTAAAATCAAATCGAATGTCAAAGTATCCAAACACGTTCT
>NZ_JQAZ01000002.1 GCF_001437205.1 Lactobacillus selangorensis
GCGTGACAACGAAGTCAAAAAGCAACTTCTGTCGCGCTCCCTTTTACTTGCTTAAATTTTTAGCCTTCGAATGTCTGCCAATCGGCAGCCCAAATCATGCCCATCACTTTTTCACCGGTATGAACACCGACAACCGGTCCGATGTGACTGGTTTCGATTCGTACGTTGGGATGTTCGGTTTGAATCGTATCGACCCACGTCTTGCTCTCAATCGGATTGTAACCGTCCACAATCGTTGCTTGAACCGGATAGGACACATTAGCAATGTCGTCGCTGAAATGCGTCTGAATGTATTTAAACGCCCTTTTCATGGTGCGTTCTTTGCCAATGGCAACGATTTTGCCGTCCGCATCGAAAGTCAGCAGCGGTTTAATTCGGAGCAGGTTGCCGACAAAGGCCGCACTATTGGAGATACGGCCCGTCCGCAGCAAATGACGGATATCATCCACCACGAAGTAAACACCGAGTGTCTTCTGAAATTCAGCCAGAATCGGCATGATTTCAGCGGCCGTTTTGCCTGCTTGTACTAACCGAGCGGCCAATAAGGCCAAATCGGCTTCCCCAGCACTCGCCATTTTGGAATCAAACGGATAAACATGGATATTTTTAACGCTCGGCACAAACGCCTGTAAATTTTCGAAGAAAGTCGTAATGCCAGATGATAAATGGATCGAAATGACTTCATCATAGCCTTCAGCGGCCAAACGATCGTAAACATCTTTCATCTGCGTCATTGTAATTTGTGAAGTCGTCGGTAACGTCACTGTATTTTTCAGCTTATCGTAAAATTCGTCCGAAGTGATATCGACACCTTCCAGATAAGTCTTGCTTCCGAAAATAACGGTGATTGGAACAATCGTGATATGGTACTTTTGAGCGAGATCAGGTGCGAGATACGCCGCACTGTCCGTGACAACTGCCGTTTTCATTCTCATAGCTCCCTTGGTATATTCAAATCAATTATGTTAAGTATATTTTTAAACTGAAAAGCGGTCAAATGTTTTCTGGTCAAATGATGTTTATCATCAAAAAAGCCGGAACAAAAATTTTGTTCCGACTTTTGTTTTAAGCAGCTTTGTTGGCGATTGCTTCCGCTTTCTTGCGGGCATCATGGCGCCGCACAAAGTACTTCCGGAGTTCTTCGATGAGAACCAGCGGAATCGGAATGCAGATCAAGAAGAGCCATTCATTCCACTGCAATGGTGCTGTATTGAAGATTCCTTGCAAAAATGGAATGTAAATCAAAGCAATAATCAAGCAGATTTCGAAGATGATTCCTTCCCAGACCCGTTTGTTGCTGAACAAACCAATCTTGAAGACGGAAATCTTCTTAGTCCGGCAGTTGATTGCTGCGGCAATCTGACAGAAAACGATCGCTGCTAATGTCATGGTTGTTGCTTCCCGATAGATTGGGGTACCGGAAGCGGCCAAAGCAACGTTCGGCCAGCCGCCGCGTACATGGTTGACGAAGAAGTAGGCTCCCAGTGAAATCAACGATGCGACTAAACCGTACCAGCCGAATGCCTTCGCAACCAACCCTTTCGAAATCAAATGATCCTTTTGCGAACGGGGCGGCTTCTGCATGGTCCCAGGTTCTGTTTGTTCGGTCCCCAAGCCTAAAGCCGGCAGCATATCGGTCCCTAAATCGACGGACAAAATCTGCATAACCGTCAATGGCAATGGAATCAAACCATTTGAGAACAAGAAGGCAATCGATGGTGCGGCTTCAGGAGCGTTACTATTCAAGATGTACAGCAAGAACTTCTGAATGTTGCTGTAAACTGTCCGACCTTCTTCAATGGCAGACACAATCGAAGCGAAGTTGTCATCGGTCAGAATCATATTGGCAGCTTCCTTCGCCACATCAGTCCCGTTTTTACCCATAGCAATCCCGATATCGGCTTTCTTCAAAGCCGGTGCATCGTTGACCCCATCACCGGTAACGGCAACAATATTGCCCATTTCCTGCAAGGCGTTCACAATGCGATACTTCTGTTCTGGTGCCATCCGGGCAAAGATGATTGGGCCCCGTAAAGCGTCCTTCAATTCTTTGTCGTTCATTTTGGCCAATTGCGGTCCGGTAACAACTTCACAGTCTTCATCTGGTCCGATAATGCCGATTTTTCGTGAAATGCTTTCAGCAGTCAAACCATAATCACCAGTAACCATGATGACTTTGATGCTGGCCTCATGGCATTCTTTGATGGCTTGTGCCACTTCTGGACGGGGCGGATCACTCATGGCAATCAGCCCGACAAAGACCATCTGTTGTTCGACATTGTCAATCGAATAATCATCTAATGAATCCGGCAAATCGGTTTTGCCTTTGACAATATCACGGTAGCCGACCCCAAGGACACGCAGTCCTTCTTTGGCAAAGGAATCATTTTGCGCCATAATCTTGTTCTTCAGCTCGTCCGACAACGGCTGCACTTGCCCATCTTTCAAATAAGCAGTGCTGACGGCCAGCACTTCACTTGGTGCCCCTTTAATATAGGCCACTCGTTCGGTGTCGCTGACCTTCTGAATCGTGGTCATCCGTTTCCGATCGGAATCAAATGGAATTTCTTTGACACGTGGCAATTGTTTGTGCAAATCATCTAAATTGATTCCGGATTTTTGCGCAGCGACGCCTAAGCAAGCTTCGGTTGGATCGCCCAAAACGGTGTACTTCGGGTTTTTCTCCGTTGGGGCAACAACACGGGCATTGCTATCCAATGCGGCACCCGTCAGCAGCGTATTCAAATCCGAATCATTTTTAGCTTCAACCTGCTTGCCATCCGCCTGCACTTGCCCATCCGGTGAATAGCCCAAACCAGTAACAGTCAGACTTTCTTTTGGCAGCCATAATTGCTGCACAGTCATCTGATTTTGCGTCAAAGTCCCGGTCTTATCGGAACAAATGACATTGGTTGACCCTAATGTTTCAACACTCGATAATTGTTTGACTAAAGCGTGTTTCTTAGCCATCCGATTGGTGGCCGCAGCCAATGACAGCGTTACGGTTGGCAGTAGACCTTCTGGAATGAAGGCAACAACCATGCCGAGCGCAAAAATAAAGGCTTGGGCCCATGGATAATGCACAATAAAGATGGCGGCAACAAAGAATAAAACGCCCATCGTGATTGCCAGCAATGAAATCTGCCGTGTCAGCACGTCGAGCTCTTTTTCCAATGGACTTGGTTTCGGTTTGACCGATTGCGTCAATTGCGCAATGTGACCGAATTCGGTGTTCATCCCAGTTGAGAGAACCACACCAGTGCCGCTCCCAGTTGAAATACTGGTCCCCGCATAGAGAATGTTGTTCTCGTCGTAACGGCCCTTTGTATTCGCATCGACTTTCAAACTCTTGGCGATCGGATTGGATTCACCTGTTAAAGCGGCTTGATCAGCCTTTAAATCGGTGGAAGAAATCAGCCGCATATCTGCGGCGACATTGTCACCTTCTTCAAAGGCAATCACATCGCCCGGCACGACGTCTTGGGCTAAGATCTGCTGCTGCTTGCCATCCCGCATTGCACGGACATAAGACGGCAGCATTTTACTCAAGGCATCGGTTGCCTTGGTCGCCTGAAATTCTTGCCAGAAACTAAAGATCCCATTGATAATATTCACTAACCAGATTGCGATCCCCATCGTCATCATGCCGGCAAACATCGCTACGGCACCACCGACCCAGAGTAAGATCGCCATCAGGCTGGTGAAATTTTTCAAAAAGCGAAGAATGAGGGGTTCTTGTTTTTTCTTCTGAATGACATTTTCCCCATATTTTTCTTCACGCTTTTTTGCTTCTGCACTCGTTAAACCTTGTGCACTCGTTCCAAGCTGCTGATAAACCTCTTGAATATCAGCCTGGGAGAAGGCCTTGATTTGCTGCGCCTCATCCCCTGAAGATTTCTGCATATTGATCCGTCCCTTATCTCTAAATTAAAAAAATCCTGAAAACGTTTGCTACGCGTCCTCATAGGCAACGTAATTATAACACATGCCCCGATTTCATGACGCACTCGAAATAATGGGGCCTTGCTGGGTCGTAAAAACCTTGTCTACCAACTCACAACGAGCACTGTAACACAAAAAGACGAATGAGAAAACAGACAATTCTGTCTCATTCGTCCGATTTAAATCGTTTTATGAAAGACGTAGGTCAGGAAAAAGCTGTAGAGCCCGATCGAAAAGGGCTTGAGCAGGATGATCGTCACCAGATATTCCCGAAACGGGAGTTTGCTCAGTCCCGAAACGAGGCAGACGATGTCATCGGGTGCAAAAGGAATCAGCAACGTTCCAATCAGCACTTTTTCCATATTCTGCGATTGATTTTCGGCGATTCGTTCATACTTGGCAAAACTTTTTTCCGAAAACAAGTAAGCCAATAAACGAACGCCGACATGACGGACCAGCAAAAAGCCGACAATTTCACCGGCCACGATTCCTAAGTAACTGTATAAAATGCCGCCCCAGAATCCGAACAACAAGGAACCAAGCAGCACTGACAAGCCGCCGGGCAGAATCGGTACTAACACTTGTACCGCCTGAAACAGCATAAAGCCGATTGGCGCATACGCACCCCAAGTCTGCAAAGTGGCTTGTAATTTAGCGACTGCAGATTGCGAACCGGCCGCATGGAGCCGCCAGATAAAATAAATAAAAACGGCCAGCCCCGCAATTGGAATCAAGGTTACGATGGTGCGCACAATCCGCTTCATCATTATACTTCAGCTAGATGCGGTTCTTTTGCTTCAGCATCCTTGACCCGCTGATTGATTTGATCGACCATGGTAATCAGCTGATGAATCTCATCATACGAATACCCCATATTGTCCAAGCAAGAAGATACTTCCGCCATGATTTGTGGTTTCAGCTTTTTGGCCTTGGGCGTTAATGAAACGATCACCTTGCGCTCATCGACACGTGACCGCTCCCGTGTCAGCCAGCCCCGTTTTTCCAGCAATTTCAGTAATGGTGTCAATGTCCCGCTATCGAGCTCCAAAACCTTTCCCAAGTCATTGACGGTCGAATGGTCATGTTCCCATAGCGCCAATAATGTAATGTACTGTACGTAGGTCAAGTAATACTTTTTGAGCGGTACCGCATAAAACCGATTGTACTCTTTTGCCGTTTTATAAATGGCAAAACACAGCTGATCTTTTAATAACAGATCTTCATCTGCCATGAAAGTCCCCTCCAATAAATGGCATACCGCTCATTACAGAAAATCCATTTGCAATTAGACTTGTGCCAATGCCCTCAACTTAGGCGTTTCGCGATTGATTATGATAAAATTTATATTCCGATCAACTTTATTATACAAAATTTACTTTTAGCAAGCAAAGCCCGTCGCTTCAAAAACAGCCTATTGCAACTGCCGCCATTCTTTTTCTGAGGACCAGCTTTGCTTTCGGCCGGCTTAAAAAAAGTGTCACAAAATCTGTGCAAACCTGCATCAATCTATTTTAACATGACCAATAAAAAAGGAGCTGCGCATTGATTTACATGTGCAGCTCCTGTTCATAAAATTTAATTGATTAACGTCGGCGGCCCATCAAAGAAAAGAGCCACAAGACCAATCCGACGACAAGGGCAATGGCCCCGCCGAGCATGTAAGTCTGACTGACGCCAGTTATGAGCTGCTGGGCAATATTGGCAACATCGGTATTTTCAATCGTACCGACAACAATATTCTGAGCTACAGCAGTCGTGCCCATAAACCCTAAGAGGACCCAGAGTAATCCAGCCCAGAAAGCAGCTCCACCGAAGTAACGGCAGAAACTGCTCAAATGGGCCATGATAAAGAGCCATAACCCAAGTGCCAGCGAAACGACTAGCCCGCCCCAGAATAAGGCGGCTGTATAAAATTCAGCATCATGCAAAACGGCAACGACTTTCTTCAAGGAATACTGGTCACTGATTTTCGTCTGCACTTTTTGAGCAGCGGAATTGATAAACGGCTGAATCAGCGCTTGAACTGTACTGCTTAGGGTCAGGCTGTTTTCAGCGGCAACATTATTCAGATTCGTTGTCAACTGCGTTGAAATTGTGCTCGTCGATAACGGTGTCGTATCGCCATGATAAAGATTGGTTACAGTTGTCGTCAGATCCGTCTTGATGTCAGCCTTGGTCACTAAATCTTTCGTCAGTTCAGATGGCAGCCCATTTTCTGTGGCCACTGTCTGAATTTGTTTATCCGTGGCTTTGGTAATTGCAGATAAATTTTGGGACGAAGTTAACGTATTCGTCACATAATTGACGTTTAAAACGGTTTGCCGTGTTAAGAATGCACCGACCGTCACAAATAAGGAGATCGTCAGGAGAAAACCAAGAAACCGGCTCAAACCACGATGAGTAGGCTTGGCCGTCTTTTGTTGATGATGAGCTGCTTCACGCATATTCCCATTCCCTTCTATTTTGTTCCATAGAATTGCTTTGGTCTAATTCTAGCATATTTCAAAAGATTCTAGAAATTGAGCCGCCCTAACTAAAGAAGTGTGATACATTAAAACCAATGCTATAAAGGTTGGTGAAAAAATGACAGCTCCTATTTATATTTTATATATTTCCATCTCCGGCAACACCCATGCCTTCATCGAAGAACTCAGCGATTATGCACAGCAGCAGCATGCTTTGAACGATAATCAGCCGGTCATCCATGCCAAAGAAATTTCAGATGCGGATGCACCTGAACGTGAATCACATGCCTATTTTGCCTTTGTGCCCACTTACTTAGATGGCGGCAACGGAATCGATAATGGCGTCAAAGAGTTGATGACCAACTCACTGGGCGAATACATTGCCTATGATGACAATCGGACGCGCTGTCTTGGGATTGTCGGCAGCGGCAATAAAAACTTCAATTTGCAGTACTGTCTGACTGCCAAACGATATGCCCATGATTACGGCTTCCCATTTTTGGATGATTACGAATTACGGGGCACCCAAAGCGATGTCGAACGAATCTATGCCACGCTCGTCAACACCCAAAATGCACATCAGGAAGCTTAACTAAAAGGGAGCGGGACAGAAGTCGCTTTTTGACTTCGTTGTCACGCCCCCGCGAGGACAGCTAGGTATTTACTTAGCTGGTTACTGCGCAATGTAAATACCAGATGGCTACCGCGTTTCGCAAATTTATACAATTAAAACAAAAATGACTCTTTAAATGCAAAAATTGCATTTTAAAGAGTCATTTTTCGTGAAAGAGACACTTAGGTCACAGCCTCTTTTTTGCACCTATTATTTCTTGTAATCGACTGGGAAGTCCTTCGCATCCGGCCACTGATCGACTTCATCGTGATAAGCATTCTGCTTATGCGGGGTGTGCCAGTCAAAGTCCTGATACCATAAACTGCGCTTGTTCTGATTGAGCAGCGAAATGGCGCCCATATCATCATCGCTCAATTCAAAGTCGTAAATATCTGCATTCTGTTCAATCCGCTGTGCATGAACGGACTTAGGAATGGTGATGATGTTGCTCTGCAGGTCCCAACGTAAAATGACCTGCGCAACCGACTTGCCGTATTGATCGGCAATCTTCTTCAGCTTAGGATCATTCAAGGCTTGGCCGCCACCTAATGGCGACCATGCTTCAATCTTCATGTCGATTTTCTTGGCATAATCGCGCATCTCTTCTTGCTGCAGCAATGGGTTGAATTCGATCTGATCGACAGCTGGTGTTACCGTTGCATCCTGCAAAAGGTCGTCCATATGTTCCTGATCGAAATTAGAAACACCAATCGACTTCACTTTGCCTTCTGAATACAGTTTTTCCAGTGCCTGCCAGGTTTCCTTGTACAACCCATCAACAGGCCAATGAATCAGATACAGGTCCAAGTAGTCCAGCCCTAATCGATCCAAACTGCCCTGGAAATTATCCAATGTCTTCTGGTAGCCTTGGTCGCCATTGAACACTTTAGTAGTAATAAAGAGATCTTCCCGTTTCTTGCCAGTGGCGGCTAATCCTTTGCGAATCCCGTCGCCGACACCGGCTTCATTCCCGTACTGCTTTGCTGTATCAATCAGCAGGTACCCGTCTTTGATCGCCGTTTCAACGGCAAAAGATGCTTCATGCAAAGTTGCTTTCCAGACGCCTAAACCTTCAACCGGCATTTTTTGACCGTTATTCAAGGTAACTTTGGACGACAAACTTAATTCATCACTCATATCTGGACCTCCCTTTTTTAATCGCTTCCACCGTACAACACTTTGAAGCCAACTGTCAAAATAAAACGTACGTGAATTTAAAAGGGCGGCCGTGACTTGTGCCACGACCGCTTGCTTCTTACTGATCCATTTTAGCAACAATGCCAGGAATGTCCTTTGGCAGCGCCGCTAATGCCTGCGCACCGGATTCCAAAAGCTCGGTTTTGGTCCCGAACCCATATAAGACACCGATCCGCCGCATTTGTTTCTGCTGCGCCCCCAGCATGTCTGTCTGCCGATCGCCGATCATAATGCTTTCCTGCGGAACAATTTTTGTTTGTTCAAACGCATTGCCCAGCACATCAAAACTGCGATCCCAGATGGCGCCCCGTTCGGAACCATAAACGCCTTTCAAATACTGAAGCATGTCAAAGTGATCCAGCATTTGTTCGGCAATTTTTTCCGGCTTCGAAGTGGCGACATAGATCGGATACTTGTCATGCAGCTCGTTCAGAACTTGCGTAATGCCGTTATAAACATGTGCCTCATACATGCCATGTTTATAATAGTACGAATTAAAGATCTGAATGGCCTCGTTGATCGTCTCCTGATCCGAAATTTGATAAAATCTTTGAATCGACTCTCCTAGCGGCGGTCCGATCCAAAAGTGGTAGTCCGCATCGCTCAGCGGTGCCCATCCCATTTCATCAACTGTGTGCCGCAGCGCCTGCATGATCCCATGGTTGGAGTCAACAATGGTCCCATCCAAATCAAAAAATAGCGCAGTTACTTTCATAAAATTACCCCCCATAGATGATTGCTTACGAAAGCCACACCTGATTTTTAACAAAACACAAACAAAATGTCACATTTTCTTCACATTTAGCCTGTATCCTGTTCATTGTAGTCAAGGAGTTGACTACAACTCAAACAACCCAATAAGAACCCAACTTTTTTCATTTTACTCCTCCAAAGTAAATAGAAAATTCGTTGCTATGTCTCTCCCAAGCATAGCAACACCCTTACTCCTTTTAGCCACCGGCCCTCCCAAGCCGGTGGTTTTTGTTTTAGGCGTGTTTATTTGATTGCGGCCGCCGGTACAAGGACAGTCCCCAGATTAGGATGCCCAATGCAGCGAGTTCGCTGAGGAAAATGAACCCATCCATCGGCACTTGGCTGTGATCGCCAGCGATTCCGATCAGCGGCGACAGACAGCCGCCGATGCCGTTCATGACGACTCCTAAGATGGCCGAAGCACTGCCGGCCCGGTCGCCGACTGATTGCATGGCCAGCGAGGTAGCGGTGGTATTGACCATCCCGACCAAGCTGATCACGATAAATAATCCGATGACGAGCGGCCAAAAATTATTCGGCAGCGCCAAGCTGATCAAAATCAGGAAGCTGACGAACGTGCCGACCCACAAGCTGCGGACCAGGATGGTCTGGTCAGAATGAAAATGAACTAATTCACCCGTCAGACGAGTCGCCACCACAATGCCGAGCCCATTGATCGCATAGAGAACGGAGAACATCTGGGCCGACATATGGAAAATGTCTTGGAAGACGAAGCTTGCCCCCGAAATGTAGCTGAACAAGGCTGCATAGACAAAACCTTGGGTCAGCACATATGTCATAAAATTGCGATCATGCAGCAACGCATGGATATCGGCGAGAATATTCCGCCAGGAGGCCACACGTTTGTCTTTGGGCAGCGTTTCCGGCAGACCGAACCAAACGGCCACAATCAGGATGACCCCCACAACTGTCAGCAGCCAGAAAATACCTTTCCAAGTCGTAAAACTGAGAATAAAGCCGCCTAGGATTGGGGCCAAGATTGGAAAAATGCCATTGATTGCCATCAGAATCGCAAAGAACTGCGTCAGCTGGGGGCCGACAAACAAATCACGTGTGATCGAACGTGATAACACTTGACCGGCCGATCCAGCAATGCCCTGCAAAAAACGCAACCCAATCAGAACAAATACATTGGTGGTCAGTGCGGCGCCAAACGCCGTCACAGTAAACAGGGCCAGTCCAAATAGCAACGGCCCTCTGCGGCCCCAGCGGTCGCTCATCGGACCGATGATCAGTTGCCCAGCAGCAAGGCCGAAAATGCAGGCCGTGATCGTCAGCTGTGCTAATGAGGTGGTTGTGTGCAGCTGCCGTTCCAATTCTGGCAGTGCCGGCAGATACATATCCATCGACAAAGGTCCAAAGGCACTCAAAGTTCCCAATAAAAAAATAACAAAAATGCGGTGTGTCTTGGTCATTTCCAGCCTCCTTTCGTTTTCTTTCAGTGTAACGGAAATTACGCAAACTGCGCAAATTAAATTACTAATATTAAAAAGCAAAAGACTGGAACAACAACCATGTCCCAGCCTCCCAACGCTTTATGGATTTAAACACTCAATCTTTTTTCGAATCGATGCGTAACGTATCGACCACATGTTTCTGATAATAATTCTTCACATCGAGCGCCAATTGAATCAAGCTCTGATCGTCGCCCACTTGGAAGAAGAAGCAGTTGCCTTGCGCCGCATTTTTGCGATAGAACACCGCCGACGTAGTAATCAGCATGTCATATTGCTGACCAAGCGTATACGGTTCGACCTCCAATTCCGGCATCGCATTGAATAAGAAGGAATACGCTTGAAATGACGACACATTCGTCTGCATCATCAAACCAACTGTCTGCCGATACTGCGGTGCTTTGATCGTATAAGTCGGCAGCAGCAAGTTATAATACTGTTCCAAGAGTGCCCCGCGCACCGGCACAAAGTCGGCATATTTCGCCGGCAAATGATCTAAGTAGAATTTCAGACGTTCGTATAACGACGTCTTCCCAAACTCAAAAATACCCCCAACGGCCACATTCGACGACAACAACGGCAGATCGATCTGCAGGAAGTAATAGCCGACCGTCATGATCAGCGCATTGCCGACCAGCACCGGATCTGAATGCAGATTCAATTCCTTGTTATCGGCTTTGCGTTCGACATAATGGAACATATCCATCACAAAATGCCAAATAATATTTTGCGAAGACTTGTAGTACGCTAAGATTTTCTGCAGATGCGTATCGTTTTGATTGCGATAAGTGATTGGAAAATTCATCAAAAAGAAACCGAAATGCATTTCCGCC
Source organism: Lactobacillus selangorensis (assembly GCF_001437205.1). Classification (GTDB taxonomy): domain Bacteria; phylum Bacillota; class Bacilli; order Lactobacillales; family Lactobacillaceae; genus Paralactobacillus; species Paralactobacillus selangorensis. The sequence continues at coordinate 11,279 of NZ_JQAZ01000002.1, forward strand.
TGCTGGACATCTTCCGGCAAAACGCTGACAAATTCTTCCAATTCATTCATCTTATAGCTCGGATTGCTTTCAATCAGCAAATCATAACGGGGGTCATCCTTTACAAAATGACCGCTTTGAATGCGTAGAAATTCAATTGTCAGCACAATATTGAAATAATGCGCATCTTCGATCTTTTCAAAATCCTCAGAGTTGTCCAAGACCACTTTGCGAACGGCCTGCACTTGTTTTTCGATCTGCGGCGAAACCGGCCAATCGATGTTATGCGTTGACAGCGAAAAAATCTGGCACAGCAGCAGCCGAATATAACGTTCATCGCCGACAATCTGCAGGTGCTTATACTGCAGCCGCAGATTGCAGCGGCTCAAAACTGAATTCAGATGGTTCATACGCCGGAAAATCGTCGAACGGCTCTTGCCGCTGTAATCGCAAAATTCCGTTAAAGAGGATTGCGGGTGTTTCAGCATAAAGAAAAGCAGCTGATACGGAATATTCCGACGAATCAATTCATACCGGAATCGATCCAGCGAAACCCGCAAATGATGTGTATCCACGCCCCCATACGGCACAAGGATCGATTCCTGTTGTGGATCGATTTTTTGGATCATCATGTTGATCTCTTGCAGCGTATTGTATGTTTTTTGGTAAGTCTGGTCAGCACGCTGCGCAAAGTAATGAATCGTGTACCTGTCAGGGCGTGAGGTTTCTACCAACTTATAAAACTGATAATAACTATAGCTCGTGTTATCGAGCATGATCCGTTCAAAATCCATCTATCCTACTCCAGTTCTTCATTTTTCATCTTTATCATATCATTTTATAATCTTAAAAATACCGTTTTTCCCATTTTTGTTACAAAAAAACACGCAAAAAACGCCCTTATAGCAACAATCAATCCTATTTTTTGACAAATCTTAAGGAATGCGCTCCAAAGACTGATAAATCGCACTTTGGAGCTGCTTTTTCACTGAAGCTCATTTCTGATTCGTGATACACTTGGTTTAAAAAGGAGGCCAGGAAATGACCACAGCACATTTGACCGATCTGAATACTGGCCTATCCGCACCGGAAGTCAGCCAGCGGATCGCAAACGGACAGAAAAATACTGCCCAGAAACCGTTAACGCGCAGTGTCCGGCAGATTTGGCGGGACAACTTGCTGACATGGTTTAATTTGATCAACCTGATTATCGCTGCTTTCATTATTTACACCGGCAGTTATAAAAATCTATTGTTCCTTGGCGTCGCAATCGCCAATACCGCAATCGGTATCTTTCAAGAGGTCCGTTCGAAACGGCAGATCGACAAGATGGCGTTACTCGCAAATACGCCATCAACTGTTCTCCGGGACGGCACCCTCCAAAAAATCGATCAAGGCGAATTAGTGCAGGATGACCTTCTGCTTTTAAAACGAGGCGACCAAATCCCCACTGATGGCTTGGTCCGCCAAACACAGGGACTCGAAGTCGATGAATCGCAATTAACCGGTGAAGCACTGCCGATTGTCAAGGTTGCTGGCGACAGCTTATTTTCCGGCAGTTTTCTGACCAGCGGCCAAGCGTATGTCCAAGTTACTGCAGTCGGATCCGCCAATACGACTTCACGGCTGGCCGATGCAGCTAAACAGGAAAAACCAAGTACCAGTGTGCTGCTAACAATCATCAACCGCATCATCAAAGTACTGACCATCATCATCCTGCCGTTAGGTGCTTTGCTGATGGCCGCCCGTCTGCTGCACCATGCGTCGCTTGACCGGGCCATTCTAGGCACAGCGGCCGCCATGGTCGGCATGATTCCAGAAGGACTGGTTCTGCTGACTTCAGTTGCACTGGCTGTTGGTGCGCTTAACTTGGCTCGCCAGCGGGTCTTGGTCCGCACCTTGCCGTCCATTGAAACACTGGCTCGTGTCGATGTCCTCTGCTTAGACAAAACCGGCACTTTGACTAGCGGCAAACTAAAACTGGAACGATTCATTCCGATCGGCCAGCAGGCAGCCGGCAAATTGCAGGCTGCTGCCAGTGCTGTCGTTTTCACCTTGAACGACGACAACGAAACTGCTCTGGCCATCAAAGCGGCCTATCCTGAGCATCCTGATTGGGTCCCGACGGCACAAGTCCCCTTCTCATCGGCACGTAAATGGAGCGGAGTTTCCTTCCAAGGGCAAGGCAGCTGGATTATGGGGGCACCAGAATTTGTGCTGGCGCATCTTAGCAACGAACAGCAGCATAAGATTTCTGCCGCCACACAAGAAGGATTACGCGTTTTAGCGTTAGTGCATTCAAATGAAACGCAATTAACGACCACTTTGCCGGCCGACCGGCAATTAAGTGCCATTCTGCTCATCAGTGATGAATTGCGTCCAACCGCTAAACATACGTTGGAATATTTCAAAATGCAGTCGGTTGCCGTCAAAATTATTTCCGGCGATGATCCCGAAACGGTCGGCAAAATTGCTGCTCGAGCCGGTGTCGATCAATGCGATGCAGTTGTCGATATGCGCCAAATCGATGACCATGCTGATTATCAAAAATTAGTTCGGACCCACACCATTTTTGGACGGGTCACCCCGACCCAGAAAAAGAAATTGATTGCTGCTTTCCAAGCAAACGGCCATACCGTTGCAATGACGGGCGATGGGGTCAATGATATCCTCGCCTTGCGGCAGTCTGACTGCGGAATAGCGATGGCATCCGGCAGTGAAGCAACTAAAAGCATCGCCGACTTTGTGCTGCTCGACTCCAACTTCGATGCTATGATTGGCGTCTTGAATGAAGGGCGCCGGGTCATCAACAACATCGAACGAGTTGCTTCCCTATACTTGATTAAAACGGCCTATTCAATCATTCTCAGCCTGATTTACATTTTCATGGCGGGCGATTATCCTTTCCAGCCGATCCAATTAACGCCGATTTCAGCGCTGACTGTTGGCATTCCCTCTTTCTTCCTAGCACTCTATCCGGATTATGATCCGCCACGTGGTAAATTTATGAAGAACATTATGGAAACGGCTCTGCCCGCCGCCTTATGTGTCGTCGGCTACTTGCTTGTTATTCAGTGGCTCGGCAGCGTAATCGGTTTAAACTATGCAACGACCTCAACCTTGAGTGTGCTAGTAACAGGAGCAATCTGTTTCAGCGCCTTAATTGAGGTATCCCGTCCGTTCAACCTGCGCAAAGTCCTGCTAGTCGGTGTTTTGATGTTATGCTTTGTCGCCGTCTTTGCTTGGGGCCAGCAGATTTTTTCACTCGTCAATCTGTTTACTTGGCGGCTGAGCCTGTTTGCAGTCCTATTGCTAATCAGCGCTTACCCTGTCTTCCAGTTTGCCCAGCAAACATTAGGCAAGCATGTCTTCACTAAAATTCATTGGAAAAGCAATTAAAAAAGTTCTGGTCATCACGACCAGAACTTTTTTAATAATCAGCTTTGCTGTAACGGTGTCTTAACGACGATTACATCGCATGGGGCTTGCCGGACGACATAAGCGGCGACGGAACCGGCCCGCCGTCCGCCGATATTATTGGCCCCGACCGCACCCATGACAATTAAATCAGATTGATAATCCTTTGGTGCATCGACACCGACCACTGATTTGGCATTGCCAAAGCGGACGTGGACCCGCACATCGGGACAGCCCAGCCGCTCGACTTCTTTTTTGATATCTTCCAACTGCACTTGGGTGGTCTTGGTCAAATTCACGATCAGATCATCGGTCGGCTGCGGCAAACGCAAGAAACTGACATGATACTGTGTCGATTCAATTACTCGCAGGATATCGAGCCGGCTGTGATTGATCAATGCAATCTGAATGGCCTTGTCGAGCGCCTCATTGGCTTGATGCGAACCGTCGAACGGCACTAAAATATTTTGATAATGTGTGCTCATGAATCTGACCTCCGTTTCTATTGCTGCCGAGCTTTATAGGAACGTGTTTTCTCACGTTCGAGCTTGATTGCCCGCCGTGTCTTTTCACGTTCGATCTGCAATTTTTCATGGTAGATCATGGTCTTGAACAAACCATGAAAAGCAATGGCGGCCGGAATTGCATGGGCCAGTGCAATCGGAATGATCAGCCATTGGTGCTGGTCCAAAACATCCAGCATTTGTTCAAAATCAGATGACACTTCTTCCGTCACCGGTTTAGCGTCCGTTTCAACCGGCTGTTCCTTCGTTTGTTTTTTCCCGAACATGATGATTCCTCCTCAATTTAAAAGACTAAATGAACTTCATTTAAAAAGGATGCTTGAAAATCAGCTGTCGTCCTGACACTTTTTTCGAAGTTATCAATCAGGGCATGGAAATTTTGATAACCGGCTAAGTCCAGCTGCAACTGGGCTTCAGCTTTCTTTTGAAAAGCAGCATAACTATTTGGATACGTTGCACCCAGCTGGGTGAATAACCGCTGCGCATACTTATCCGCCATAAAATGCGGCACATCTAACACATACATCAAAATGTAATCGGCCGTTTCAGGACCGATGCCTCGCAGCGCCAGCAGTTCCGTCCGCAATTGTTTGCCAGACGTCTGTCGCATTTTGGTTAAATCAAAATCGTAACGCTGAGTCCAGCTCGCCACTGCCAATAACGTCGCCGCTTTGCGTGTATAAAAACCACTCGAATGAATCATTTCAGCCACTTTAGCTTCTGACAGCGTTAAAACACGCTGCGGCTCAAACGCCGTCTTGGCTTCTAAATTCTGTAGTGCTGGGATGACATTGCGCCAATTCGTATTCTGAATTAAGATGGCACCCCACATCACTTCCCAAGGGGTCTGCGCAAACGTTGTGCCGGGCTGCAGCCATTCCTGCGGCCCCATGGTTTGATTCATGTGCTGATACAGCTGCTGCAACGAGAGTGCCGTCACTATTTGCCGCCGTTAAAGTCGCCCGTAACGACAACCTTGCCGACCATGCGGTTCGATTCGACTAATTGATGGGCCCGCCGAATGTTTTCCGCATTGATACCAGAATCAATATTTTCCATCAAGGTCGATTGCAGCAAACCTGCATCGAATAATCGTGCTAAGAATTGAAGTGCTTCTCCCTGCGTCGCCATCTGAAAATGATATTTCGACTTAGTAAACATGAATTCCCAATCAAAGCTGGCGGCCTTATCCTTCAGCTTAGTCAATGGCAAGGCGTTGGGCGTGCCGACGATTCCCGCCACGTGCCCGAACGGACGGATCAGATCGGCGGCTAAGTCGAAATAATCAGCCGTCGAATGCAAGATTACAATTGCGTCAACTTGTTTATAACCCAAACCGGCTAATTGCTGTTTGAGGTCCTGATGATAGTCGAGTGTGTAGTCGGCCCCCATCTTCTTGACCCAGCCGTCATTTTTCGGGCTGCAGGTCGCCAGAACAGTCAAACCGGCCCACTTCGCCAACTGGATCAAAATGGAACCAACTCCGCCGGCCCCATTGATGACTAACAAACTTTGTCCTACGTTTTGTTTCCGATCCCGTTGAAAATGCAATTTGTCGAATAATAGTTCATAGGCCGTTAATGACGTCAATGGCATTGCAGCGGCTTGAGCGACACTGAGTTTATCAGGCGCCAAGCTGACTAAACGGGCATCTACTAATTGATACTGTTCGTCACTGCCAGGGCGCTGATTGCTGCCGGCATAATAAACCCGATCACCGACTTCAAACTGTTCGACTGCAGCGCCTTTTTCAGCCACAACCCCAACGGCATCAAAACCGAGAATCTGCGGTGTCGTTGTCTGAGGGGCATCCTGCCGCATTTTGGTATCGACCGGATTGACCGAAACCCCTAACACTTTAATTAACAAATCATGCCCTTCCGCCTTTGGCTTGGGAAGCTCAAGGTCCAACATTGCCTCAGGCTGATCAATGGGCAGTCCTTGATAAAAACCGATTGCTTTCATAAATAACGTTCCTTCTTTCGCACACTTTTCCACCTCTAGTATAGCGCAGTGCGGCTTGGAAAACCCATTCAAAGTTGTTCGAAGCACGCTTTTCCCGCTTGCCGTTCAATTGGGTTTAGAATGAAGCAAAGAGGTGATTTTAATGCAGCAGCAAAGTACGCATGGCTTTTTTTGGTGGGTCTTTACGCTCGTCTGTGCCATCATTGTCGTTGGGGTTATTTTGCGGTTCAGCGGTCTGATCATCGGCAGCCTATTTTCAATCATCATTGGTGTGATTGGAGTCGTTGTATTGATTGCACTCGCCGCCATCATCGGCCCGATTCTACTGGCTTTGCTCGGCGTCGGAGCCGTGATTGCCCTCATTTTTCTGCTTTTTGCACTCTTTTAAAATGGTATAATAGAGCAAATCTGCTTTGGAAAGGAGTCAACCGATGACCCATTCATTACGAAAATGGCCGTTTTGGGGGCGCCTTCTTTTGTTTGGTGTACTCTACCTAATCTTCACACTCCCCAGTGTCGTGCCCAGCTATTTGCTGAATCACCATTTGACGACACCGCTGGATATCGGTATCGGCTATGTTGCCTTCTTCGGACTGGCCGCTGCGATGATTTACGTGCTTGTCCAGATTTTCAAACAAGCCGGCGGTCGCAAACCATGGCGGCTGTCGCAGGCTGAATGGCTGAAAACACTTCTGATCTTTGCACTGGCCCGGATTACCGCCGCCGTTTTATCAGTTGTGAACCAATTGCTATCCCACGAAACGACGACCCAAAATGATGCAGCCTGGACTTCGCTGCTGACCAGCGGCAAAGCCCACCCTAGTATCCTGATCCTGTTGATGGTGTATCTAATCATCATTGCGCCGATTCTAGAAGAGCTGCTCTTTCGCGGCATCCTGATGAATCTTTTTTGGCCCGACTCGTTCTGGGTCCCCATTCTCATCAGTGCAACGGTCTTCGGCTTGGCCCATCAAAGCAATACATTTTCCAGTTTTTTAATTTATTTCTCGATGGGTGCCTTTTTCGCCTACTTGTATCGGTCGACCGGCAATTTGTATACCGACATCATTGCCCATATGACCAACAATCTCCTGGCGGCGGTGACACTCATCATGATGATTTTACATTAGGAGGCTTTTTGGAATGACTGAACCATTAAAAACATTGGCGATTGCTGGTCATGATACCAGTGCCGCTGGTGGCATGGATGCTGATTTGAAAACTTTTGAAGAATTTGGAACGTATGGCATGCTGGCACTAACCTGTGTCGTCACCATGGATCCCGACCATAATTGGGCGCACACTGTCCATCAAGTGCCGCTCGATATCCTTAAGGCCCAGCTCAAGACAGTGTTTGCCGGCCAACCCTTCGCAGCCATGAAAACTGGGATGCTGGGCGATGAACCAACCGTTCAAGTTGCCGCTGAGGCCATCGAACGTCATCAGATGCAGAACGTCGTCATCGACCCTGTGATGATTTGCAAAGGCGAAACGGAAGTCTTGAATCCTGACGCTGCCGATGCCATTCGCAATCTGCTTTTGCCGTTAGCCACGCTGACCACACCGAATTTATTCGAAGCGGCGACACTGGCGCAAACGGACCCGATTAAAACGGTCGACGATATGAAGAACGCCGCCGTCAAAATTCATGAGCTCGGCGCCCAAACTGTCATCGTTAAAGGTGGTAAAGGCTTAACCGGCACCGATGCCATCGATGTCTTCTTCGATGGCCAGCATTTCGAAACGCTGCATTCGCAAAAACGCGCCACGGACAAAAACGCCGGTGCTGGCTGTACCTTTGCAGCTGCCGCTGTCGGTGCCTTGGCACATGGCAAGACGCCGCAAGCGGCCGTTCACATCGCCAAAGACTTCGATACCGAAGCCATCCACGATGGATTCCAGCTCAATCAATATCTGGGACCAGTCTTCCATCCGGCTTACCGGTTGAAGACACAAGGCGGGTTAAAATTTTAGACAGACAAAAAGAGCGATACAATCGCTCTTTTTTATTGCTTCCGATTTTGATGTGTCTGTCGTTGCTGTTTACGTTTGCGGAGCTGCTGTTCACGCCGATACCAGCGCTCAAACACCTGCTGTTCCTGCTCCGGCGTCATGTTTTCCATGCGTTTCTGAATCTTCTGACGGGTACGAGGATCGACCCGCTGGTCCAGCCAGCGATTAAAAAAGCGGGTGTTGAAATGCTCTAGCGTCGTCTTTTTAGAGGGTGTTACCGGTTGGACATTGCCGTTCGGTGTCGGCTGCGCATGGCCCGTTTCATCATCCGTCTGTGCACGCCGATAATTCTGATAGGCTTTACGCTGTTCATCAGTCAAATTCAACCAATTCTTGCGTTCATTGGTATTCAATTGACCGACATCAAACATTTCCTGCCGTGAATCGCCATTTGCTAAGAAAATCCAGACTGGCGATACTAGGTAAAAAATAATCGCCCATGTCGGTTTGAAATACGCTAAAATCAAAACTGCAAAATTCAGCAAGGTAAAATAGCGGTTGCCCTGTCCGTAAATTTTAGTGTAAACCTTCGCCATATCCGATTTGTCGGTGTACTTCATATGAATGATCGCCTTGGCTAGCGAGCGAAAACTGAAGTTGACGAAAAAGGACAGCAGCCCATATGCAATCACTGTGACTCGGGTCGTATTTTCGGCCATCATGTTGGTAAACAGCGGCATCAGCGACAGCAACGCCAAAAAGCCGAAATCCAGCAGTAAAATCCGATAGGTAATCGTATCGATTTCGCTGAAAGCCGTCGCAAACTGGTACCACATATTGGCGACAAAAATGTAACTGATTAGATAGATACCGATACTTTTAGATAATTGCAAATACGCCGGCCATGAATCATGCAGCACCGCTGGCAGGTTCAAGACCATAATGGTGATGATGATGGCAATGACCCCATCGCTAAATGCATCCAACCGTCCCTTGAGTTTTTCCATTCATTCACTTTCTCTCTTGTTTTTCCAAAAACGAGTGTACCATAAATTCGACAAAAAAGGCGCTGTCATCATTGGCAACGCCTTTTCCATGGCATAAATTAAATTTTGAAATACGTTCAAACAAACTGACCGTTTGTCGTCGTACGCCTAGATAAACCGCAGAACTTGCATCAAGATTGGCACAACGATGACGAATAAGACGGTCGAAGTGGTCACCACGTTGGTTGCATAATCGACATCGCCATGGGATTGGCCGGCCAGAATCGGCAGGACGGCTAAACCAGGTGCAGCCGATTGAATAATCAAGGTGCTGGATTCAATCGACGGAACGGTTTGTCCGAAGACGGAAGTCCCCAGCGACAAGAAGAAGATCATCAGCGCTGGTGCAATAACGAAACGACCGATTAACGCCCAAATGGTATCCTTGTCGAAATGAATCGACTTCAAACCAGCGTCAGCCAAGACAATCCCAATGTAAAGCAGGGATAATGGGGTCACCACGCCGCCGACCATGCTCAAGGTATCATTGATCCAAGTCGGAACGGGGATGGCTAACAACAGGAATACCAATGAAACTAAGAAACCAACTAACGGTGCCGGCAATAACTTCTTCCAGTTGAAGGGTTCTTTTGGACCGTCCTTCTTCTTGGTCGGATCATCGGCCTCAATGAAGAAGATTCCGACCGCCCATGTCGAAACTGTGTTGACAACATAGTAAATCAAGAAGTACGGCATGCTCTTCAGGCCGAACAAAGCCGTGTTCAATGGCAGCCCGATAAAAATCGTGTTGGCATTGACGAACATGTTGATAAAGGTCCCCCGCCGTCCCGGACGGACATGCAGTACTTTCGTTAAGAGCCAGGCAATCAAGTACCCAACGGCAAAACTACCGAAGGCATATAACAGACCACCTGAGAGGCTCGCTAATTTGTCACGAGTCAAATATTTTAAGACAGACACAAAGATGGAAGCTGGCAAGGCAATATCCATAATTAAAAATGAAATACTGCTCTTGAATTGTCCATCGAATTTACCACGCCGTTGTAACAGATAACCCAGCGCAATAACCAGTACGATTTCAGCGACACTTTCCACTGAGGTGATAAATGCAGTCAAATTTAACACTCCAATCCAACAATTTTCAATTTACTCTTGCTTGTTTATTTATCTTGCAAACGTGCTTGCAATTCTGAACCTAAATCGGCATATTCAGGCGTCCACTTCATGTCCGCAACCGCCTGTTTGGCATCGGCAATCGGCTGTTCGTTCAGCTTTTCATCCAAAGCTTCCTGAGCCACTGCATTCGCCACTGTCTGTGAGAAGACATCGAGTTTCGAAACGGGCGGCAAAACAGCAGCGCCGGCTTCATCAGGATCGACAATTCCGCCTAAAGAATGGGCCGCAGCGGAAATCATGCCGTCGCTCAGCACTTTAGCTGTTGAAGCGATTGTGCCCAAACCGAGTCCTGGGTAAACCAGCGCATTATTGGCTTGGCCGATGTTATAAGTGACCCCTTTGTATTCAACCGGTGCAGCGGGAATCCCAGTCGCAACCAAAGCCTTGCCGTCGGACCACTGAATCAGGTTTTCAGCGGTTGCTTCGGCTAACTTCGTCGGATTCGACAATGGGAAGATAATCGGTCGTGCTGTGTGGGCCGACATTTCTGCAACAATCGGCTGGGTAAAGGTGCCCGGCTGCGTCGATGTCCCAACCAAAATAGTTGGATGAACGGCTTTTACCGCTGCTTCAAGGGTCGTCAACTCATCGGCATTGGCAAATTCGCTGCGCTTGCGTGTGAACGGCTTCTGTTCTGGTGTCAAACCTGGAGTGTCATCGAATAACAAACCTTGCTTATCAACCATGTAGAAGTGTTTGCGGGCTTCGTCTTCAGACAAACCTTCTTGAACCATTTCGTCAAAGATTCGCTGGGTAATCCCAGCGCCGGCAGTCCCGGCCCCGAAACTCATGTAAACTTGATCCGTTAATTTTTCTTTCGAAATGTTCAACGCCCCTAAGATCCCAGCTAATGTGATAATCCCAGTGCCCTGAATATCATCGTTGAAAGTAGTAATTTTATCTTTGTACTGGTTGAGGATATTGGCGGCATTATCACGGCCGAAATCTTCCCAGTGCAAGTACAGATGCGGGAACAAACTTTCAACGGTATCGACGAATTGATCCACAAAAGCATAATATTGATCGCCCTGAATCCGTTCATGGCGATTGCCAAGGTACATTGGGTCCTTCAACAACTTCTCATTGTTGGTGCCGACATCTAAGACAACTGGCAAGACTTGTTTGGGATCAATGCCAGCAGCGCCGGTGTAAACCATCAGTTTCCCAACGGCAATGTCAACCCCGTTGGTGCCCCAATCGCCAATCCCCAAGATTCCTTCTGCATCGGTGACCACAATCAGACGAATGTCACGGTTGTTGGCAGCATTCTTCAAGGTCATCCGCATTGACTCTGGATCGTCAATCGACAGATAAGCGGCTCCCTGCGGCTGCACAAAGAGTTCGCTGTAGTTTTCAATCGTATCGGCGATTGTCGGATCATAGACAACCGGCATAAATTCAGCGATATGCTGACCGAACAAGTAATAGAACAAAACACGATTTTCATTGAACAGCTGCATCAAGAATAAACGTTTCTCTAAATCATTCGCCTTCGTTTGATACTGCTGATAAGCCTGGTCAGCCTGTTCGCTGATTGTTTGCACAGCCGGCGGTACCAACCCAGCTAAGCCGAACTGTTTCCGTTCGTCCGCAGTAAACGCAGTCCCCTTATTCAAATAAGGATCATTGATAATTTCCATTGCACTTAATGTCATGAGTGAATGACTCCTTTTTTGTGATTATTTAAATGACTTACTTTTTGTTTAATCGATTAACCGAGGGTCATCATACCTGCTAATAAATTATATAGTCAACTCCCCCAGTTATGATAAAATATGCTTATATGAAGGGGGATATGCAGATGAACACCCGTGACTTAGCTTATTTTGCAGCACTGACGCGTCTGAAAAGCTATACCGCCGTCGCTCATGAATTCCACGTCAGCCAGCCGACAATCACCTATGCCGTCCGTCGTCTGGAAGCTGAATTAGACGTTCAGCTCATCCAACGGGACCAATCCCACCGGCAGCTGGAACTGACTGCTGCTGGTGCTCAATTTGCCGTCCACTGCCAACGAATCATCACAGAACTGCAGATTGTCCAGCGTGAAATTGCCGCTTTGAAAACACCGCAAATCAAAATGGGGCTGCCGCCAATTATCGGCAATTATTTTTTCCCGCACTTGGCCCCAAAATTAGTTGCTGAAAATTTATTATCCCGTCTGCAGCTTGACGAAAGCGGCTCTGCCCGTTTACTAAAGTCGCTTGAGGCCGGAGCGCTCGATTTGGCGATGCTGGGGTCACTCGAACCGTTGACGGCGCCCGATTTGGATGCCGCCTTGCTGGCGACTCATCATTATCGGATATTGGTCAGCCATGACCATCCATTGGCTAAGAAAAAAGAAGTTGCGTTTAAAGAGCTGCAGGATGAGCCCTTTCTCCTGCTGAATGAAGGGTTTATGCATCCGCAGGCCTTCCAAACCTTGTGCAATCTGAACCATATCCAGCCGCACATCATGCTCCAGACGAGCGACATTGATTTAATCAAACAACTGGTCAGCCAGAATGCCGGCATCAGTTTTCTGACTGAAACGGCGCTGACGCCGCACGATGATTTAGTTGCCCTGCCGCTCAGCGACCCTGAACAGCCTTTATTCCTGATTTCGATTGCCAAGCGGCACGACCATTTATTAACTCCTGAGCAGAAAAAATTAGCAGCTTTATTTAAAGATAGTTTCTAAGCCGCAAAAAAAGCCTGAAACGAAATTCGTTTCAGGCCTTTTAAACGCATTCCAAAAGTCTGCTTATTCCGGTTAAATTCAATTCGCTGAACGTCCAAGTTCAGACTTGCAGCGAATCTTTTTAATTTCCATGCGCAGACCCGACTTTTGTCACGCACTATTCTTCATGGTGGACTTCATCTTCCAATGAATTGCGACTGGTAGTAATCAAATCCAGAATGGTTTTTGAATCTGGATCGATTACATGCTGGATTCGTTTCAAAGTCTGCAGCTCTTCCACAATGCGGTCACGAGAAATGCCATGCACAGCACTATCGCGATGGGCGACATAATGATACAGCGGCAAGGAACGATAGACCATTGTCTGAATATGGCGCACATACTCAACGTTGAAAAGCTGGTCTTCCATAATCTGCACATCTTCGGCAAACTGAATCTGATACTTGCGGATGACACTCAGACGATAACATTTATTCCACAGAAAACCTTTGATGTCGCCGCTCGTTTTGATAATCGCCTGCAGCGCCGATTCCTGGTCGAGAATTTTGGTTTTCATGCCTGGGAATAACGGCTTTAAATTCAAGTCGCCATAATAACTGCAGCAGGCCATCCCGACATCATAATGGCTCATCAGCAAGGCAAAATTGCCCAAGTAATGGGGCTCGCACCAGTCATCGCTATCGACGAAACAAACTAATTCACCATTGGCAATGGCTAAGCCCCGATTGCGGGCCGCCGAAACACCCTGGTTTGAAGTCTGTTCTACAAATTGAATGCGGTCATCCCGCTGCGCCCAATTACGAGCGATCGCCGCTGACCCATCCAAAGAAGCATCATCGACGAGCAGCAGCTCAAATTGCGCATAATCTTGTGCGATCAGACTCTGAATGCATTTGTCCAAATATTTTTCGGCATTATAAATCGGAACAATGACTGAGATCAGTGCTTGTGCCACCATTACTCACCTCCCCATTCATTCTATCATCTACGACAGATGCTTAAAGCAGGAAAAGTCCAATAATCGTGAAGACCACCAAAAAGGCCATATTCACACCGGAGAACGTCATGACATACTTGAAAATGTCACGACCGTAGCCAGTCTTATACCGTTTATAAGCAATCAGGTTGGCAAGCGAAGCCCACATTGTGCCCAGCCCACCGATATTGATCGCCAGGAAGAGCGCATGGGCGTTCTTGGTGAAGTTCGACAAGAGGATGATGGCCGGCACATTACTGATGACCTGGCAGGTGACGATCCCAGTCAAATAAGTATCGATCGGCGTCCGGCCGAAGGAGCTGATAAAATTAGCGACCGCCGGAATACGGCCTAAATTCCCCACTGCAATGAAGAAGCAGAAAATCGTAATTAACAGTCCATAATCGACTTTTTTAAATAATTTTTTATCGAAAAAGAAAGTTGCAATGATAATCAGTGCAATCGTCACTTCCATCGGGACCACTTCAAAAACAGTTAAAAAAACAATAATCGTCAATGGAATAAAAATATACAACGGTTTAGTATCGACCTTAATCTGTGGCAGCTCGCCGACTTTGATCTGGCGCTTTGGAAACAGAAACGTGACTGCTGCCAGCGCCACGACACTCATCAGCATCAGCGGCAACGAATAGCCGAAGAACTGAAAAATGCCTAAATGATACGTTGAAACGATCGTGATATTATGCGGGCTCCCAAACGGCATCAGCGAACTTCCCAAGTTCGCCGCAATGGTGATCATCGTCACCGGCATGATCGGCGAGAATGAACAGCGCAAGGCGATCAAAATCACCAGCGGGACAAACGTCAATACCGTCATATCATTGGTCATAAACATCGACGTCACAAACGTCAATGCCACCAAAGTTTGAATGAGGGAACGCTCAGTATTGTTTTTCGAGATCAAACGACCGGCTAAAAAATCCAGCACGTGCAGCTTTTCATAGACTTGCACTAAGGTCATGATACAAAAAACATTGACAACAACATGCCAGTTTACATAAGAAAGACGGGGTGTATGTAGTAAGGAGGTGCCGATTGCGGCGATCAATGAGATCAGCAGCAGTTTGTCACTCCAAAAAAAAGTGCCCACATTCACAAAAAACTGGCCCACACGCGAACGTGATGTAGACTCCGAATTATTTATCATGTTTGATTACGCTACCTTATTCCTTTGAATTAAAAAAATGATACTTTCTACTGTTTCCTTTATTGTATCTGTTTTTCCCCCCTGCTGGCAATGATAAAAATTGAATTCACCGGGGTGTCGTTTCCAGAGGCGCATGCCCGTTGGTTTTGCGCACAAAAAAATAACGATGTCGCCATCGTTATTGATTGATTATTTTGCGTTTGAGGAGGACAAAATAACTCTATTCGGTTACTTCTGATTGCGAAGCAGCCGTATTGGTTGTCGTATCAGTTGTATCAGTCGTTGATTCATGATGCAGAATCTTCGAAAGGACATCGCTTGAAATCCCTGGCGTCTTTTCGACAATGAATTGCGCAACCGGTGAAGCCGCATATTGGGTCTTCATATTTTCTGTGGCTGCCAGTGAGAAGAACGACAGCAGAATAAAGATTCCAAGGTAAGCCAGAATGAAACTAACGGCCGCACCTGCGAACGAGTTCAGCTGGTGAATAATCGGCAAAAACGTAATCAAACGGGTACTCCGTGAGATCAATTGGATCAAGAAACTCCCGATCAGCGAGAGACCGAAAAATGACACGGTCCGATAGATCAGCAGATTGCCGCCGCCGAATGCTGTTTGCAGCCAGCTGGCGACCGGCTGATAGAAGAGCCAAGTAGCAATCAGAACGGCCAGATACCCGATCGAATGAATGATCTCAACGAAAAAGCCCTTTTCCCAACCTCGCCAAAGTGCAATCAGCAGCCAAATTAAAATAAGCCCTGTCAGTAACATGCCTGATTTTCCTTTCTGTACCATAATGATATTTTTATTTTAGCATATGCGGCCCTGAAACGAGGCTGCCTTTACCAAAACTTAATCGACAGCGTTTTTAACAAGTCATCGTCTAAACTGTGCTACGATAAAGACAGAATCAAGCGTTATTTTAAAGGAGGAATCATCATGAGTGTTTATAAAAATATTCAGCTGGGTGACTATGTTATCGTCGGCGATACCCAATATCGGATCGTCGGAATTCAGCCGAACGGCACTTTAGTCGGCAAGGAAGCCCTGCATGGTGACGTGGTCCGTGTAATCAATCCAGACGAAATTACCAAGTAACGACATTAAAAAAGCAAGCCCTGTACAAGGCTTGCTTTTTACTAGGGATTGTTTTGATTTAGTTCTTAACCGGAGCCTGTTTTTCGGCACCACGCATGTCCTTGATTTGGACATTGCTGTCAAGGATGCCGCTGTCGCCTGATAAGGCTAATGTGTTAGTTGACTGCTTAATATCAAGTTTCATATTCGTGTCGAGATAGATCTTGGAATAGTCCTTGATCCAGAAATCCTTGCCGATGTTGCTGGATACAGCGACATTGTAGTCAGGTGTAGCGACATCATCGACGACCAGAATATCAAAGGAAGTGTTCAAAGCGCAAGTCCCGACCTTTGAAAATGGGCCGACCCCATCGTCGAAATTCAACAACAATTTATCTTGATCATTCAAGTATGGTTGTAATTTAGCTTGTGCTGCTTCGGTTACTGTTAATTTCATAACAATCACTCCTTTAATGTGAGTTTTCCTTGATTCACCATTCATTATACACAATTGAATTGTGCATTCAATAATATTGCACTTCTTTTTATAAATAATTTGATGAAGGTGATTTTTATGCGCCGTTTCTTAAAAATTCTTGGTGCGTTATTGCTGGGAATCATTGTCATTCTCGGTATTCTCTGGAACGTTTCGTTGCAGCAATTGCAAAATCTGACAGTACAGCACACAGATACGCCGACCCTCTTCATTCCAGGCGACGACAGTAACTGGACTTCATTCGGACCGATGGCAGATCGTTTCGAAAACTATTCGCTGGCGAAAGAACGGATGATCGTCCATGTAGCTGATAATGGGCATCTCGACATTAAGCAGTTGGGACCATTGACAGACAATCCCTTAATCTTAGTGTACTTTGACGACAGCACGCATGCCAAGAAAGAAGCTCCCCAGCTCAAAAAAATTCTGACCTACCTGCATGATAAGCACAACATCAGTGCCGTCAACTTAGTCAGCCATTCCTCCGGCGGCGATGTCTGTTTCAACTATTTAACCGATCAGCCGCTGAAAAATGTGCATGTCGCCAAGTGGATTACGATCGCCGACAATTTTCCCGATTCAGTGACCAATGGCAAAACGCTGCCCAAGGGTCTCAAAATTTTAAATATTGCTGGGAATATTTCTTGGGCCCATGGCGATTTAGTCGTTTCTACCGATGAGGCCAAACAACTCAAAGCCTTTGCGGAAAAACAAGGGATTTTCTATCAGGATCACATTTTCAACGGTACCATTTTTACGGCCTACCACAGTATGCTGCATCAGAATGCCAAGGTTGATCGCTGGATCGCACAATTCTTATTTAACTAGTGTTATCTTTCTGTGAAAACTGTTAGAATAAGGAAACAACTTAGTTAAGGAAGGGATTTAATTGAAGTTATTTTTTGCGATCATTGTCATGGCAATCCCAACGATCTATGATTTCCTCCAATTCCGCGAATTATTAAAAATGCAACGTAAAAATAGCGCTCAGATGATGGACACACAATCTGAAACAGGCCAGCAGATTCAGAAAACATGGCGTCGTGCCCGTTGGTTCTCACTCGGCGGCTGGGTCTTATTGCTCGTCACCGCTTTTTCCAGCAACAGTTATGGTTTCGTCGTCGGCTACCTGCTCTATATGATTTGCGACATCATCGCCAATAAAATGAAACTCGATACAATGGCCAAGGTTGGCTGGACTGATTAAAACAAGAGCGTGAACAAGTACGCTTTGACAATGAGCATGAACATGACTTTGACGTAGTGAACATTGTTGGTTCACTAGGAAAAGTCGGTTCAGCGCAATTGTCAGTACTTTGTGAACGCGTTTCAAACAAGCGCGTGAACAAAATCGATTTGGCGACGAAGGCTTAGCCGAACTGTGACGTGGTGAGCACTGTTGGTTCACTAGGAAAAGTCGGTTCAGCGCAATTGTCAGTCCTTGTAAACGCGTTTCAAAAAAAGCACCCTCAAATGAGGATGCTTTTTTCGTTGCTATTTGTTGTTGTGCACAAAATCGCGCTCTTTACGACGTTCGGACTCTGTAAGATGGTCGCGGCAATCAGCGTTGTTTAGTGCCAGCTTGAAACTAAATAAAACATTGGCTACCAACAACAGGATGCCGAACGTAGCGTGATTTGTCGCAAACAAAGCAACCATGATGATATAGAGCACAATATTGCTCCGTACCAGCAGCTTCGAATAGTTTGCCACTGTTTTCACGCACCTTTCTCCTTCGTCTTGATCCATCAAGATGTGTGTCAAAGATATTAACAACAACTTTTCTCAAACGGAACTACGAAATGATTTCATAGCGTAGCTTTGCACTCGCGTCGATCGACTTTTTCATAGCTCCGACTTTGCCTATAAGAATAGCATAAGATGCCCTATATTTCAAATTATGGGGAACCGAAATCAGGTGCTTTACCAAATTTTAGGAAGTCGTTTTAAGAGTGATTTAAGCAGAATTGTGCTAATCTGAACTTGTAAAGGACGTTAAGGAGGGTGATTTCATGACACCAAGTACGAAAAAGCAAATTAGTTTGATGAGCAATGTTTTGAAGGAATTAAAGGAAAGCGACATTATTCCAGAAGCAACAATCGAAACCGAAATTGCATTGGGGATTGATTATCGCAAACCATTCACAGACGGTATCGAACGGGCCGTTGAAGCCTTACGTGATGACAAAGCCGAAGAAGGCATTTATCAAACAGCTGTGACTGACATGGACCGGCCGCTGATCGACTCTCTATTTAATACAGCACTAGCTAAGAATAATGCGACGGGCACAATCGCTGATTATCCCAATATCGTATTGGACATTAGCCATTCTAAGACTGTTATTACCGTTTCATTCAACT
Organism: Lactobacillus selangorensis; assembly: GCF_001437205.1. Lineage (GTDB taxonomy): Bacteria > Bacillota > Bacilli > Lactobacillales > Lactobacillaceae > Paralactobacillus > Paralactobacillus selangorensis. Next base: position 30,059 of record NZ_JQAZ01000002.1, read on the forward strand.
AATCATTTTAAAAGGCCGCCATTTGTGCAGGCCTTTTTTTGTGCCTGCTTTTTGGGAAACATGCTATGCTAGATAGGGAAAAAGGAGGGGCACCGATGTTAACCACTAAAAAGATCAATGCACATTTAACGTGGGTCAGTCTGCAGGATGCCACTGACGATGAACGGAAAAAAGTCGCCCAGCAGGAAAAAATTATGACGACAATGATGGATTTTGCGAAGGATGATTACGAACGGCCTCGTATCGTTTACAATCGTGAGAATCGCAACTGTCTGCTCATTTTTGATATACTCCGTGACGGCAAAATCAGCGATGACGAGCCCACGACTCCACTGGCGATGATTCTGAATGCCAATAACATTATTACCTTCACTCGCAGCGACACCACCTACATTGATCAATGGCTGACACAGTTTATTCAGCGGTCGCCGCATCCGGAAAAGCTGCAGGCTTTCGATCTGATGCTGCATGTGCTCTATTTAGCTGCTTCCCGTTACTTCGATGCGCTCAACGAAATCCGGCAGCGCCGCAAGTCAATCGAAGACCAGCTTGAAAACCGGTCGCCGAAAAAAGGAATTCGGGAACTGATGAACTTGGAAAATAAAATCGTGCATCTGTTGACGGCGCTGAAAGCCGACAACGTGTTGGTCAACGACTTGAAACGTTTCTCCCGCAAGCACCTGCAGCTATCTGAAATTCAGCAGGATAATCTCAACGACGTGCAGGTCAAAACGTCGCAAGGCGCCGAAATGGCTCAATTAGCCAGCACTGTTATCGACCACGTCGCCGCTGCTTATAACAATACTTTGAATAATAATTTGAACAGCACCATGAAATTTCTGACTGTTTATTCGTTGATTCTGGCCATTCCGACCTTAGTCTTCTCATTCTTCAGCCAAGCGCTCCATGTGCCGTTTCGGGGACTCAGCAACGGCTGGCTGGTCAGTGTCAGTATCGCCCTGATTGCCATCGGCTTCATTGTGTGGTTTCTGCGGAAGAATCATTTTATTGGACATTAAAAAAACCACCTTTACAGGTGGCTTTTTTAATTTAATCATGGCTCAACGCTTCAACTGGATCGAGTTTCGCGGCCCGGCCAGCTGGCGCAATCGCCGCAATGATACTAATTAAGATGCTGGCAAGCAATCCGAAGAGAATCTGTCCGCCAGTCAGCTGAATCAGATCGTAATGAATGAAGCCTTGCGAGGCACGGTTGATCAGCACCTGCAACCCGAAAACAACGATGATGCCCAGCACACTGGAGAATAAACCAATCAGGAAGGATTCAGAGAAGAACAAGGAACGAATGTCGCTCTTGCGGACCCCTAACGCCCGTAAAATCCCGATTTCCTGGGTCCGTTCGGCAACGCTGATATAAAGAACGACAATAATCATGATGGCCGAAACCAGCAACGAGATGCCGGCAATCCCAGCCAGCACGTAAAAGGCTAATTGAACATACGTATTCAGTGTATCGACAATTGCACCAGCCCCAGTAATCGTATAGTGGTCGGCCTTAATCTTGCTTTGAACCGACTTGACGTTGCTGAGGTTATTGACGTTGACGGTCGCAAAATTCGGTGCCAGTGTCATGTTTTGGGTTGCAAAAACATTCTGCATCGTCTTAAAACTCGTCGCCATGCTGCTCTTGGAAATGCCGCTGACAGTCAGTGTCTGCTTCAGGATGACCGGCTGTTTCTGGTCGTTGACCGTGTTCATGTAGAACGTAACTTGTTTGCCGACCATCTGTTTGTAATTTTTAGCAAACTTCTTGGCCGCATCTTTGGTCAGTACGATTGTATTTTCAGCCAGCGGTTCTTTACCGGTAATCAGATCTTTCTTCAGCATCGTCTTGTTATATGTTTGGAAAATCTGAGCTTGCGCATTTTTCTTGTCGTATTGGACCTGCGCCCCCTGGGCAAAATAACCTTTTTCGACCGAGCTGACATTTTTGAGCTGCTTCAGCTTGTTGATGTCGGCAGTTTTCATATCGCTCGCATGGGGATTGTCGTTGCCTTGCTTGACTTTCTGGGTGACCTGAATGCTCATCGGATTGACCTGGCTGCCGACTTGTTCGTTGATATAGCCGGTTACCCCAGTTCCCAAAGCTAACATTAAGAGCACACTGATGATTCCAACGGCCGCTCCAATAATGATCAGCACATTGCGGCCCAAATTGTAACGCATGTGTTTGAGGGCCATATTGAAATTGGCGCTGAAACTGAGGTGCTTGGTCGGCGTCACTTGTTTATCAGCCGGCGTCGGATAAGCCGGTTTAATCCGTTCATCCTGACTGACCTTACCGTCATCCATGTGAACAATCCGAGTCCCATAGTCGGCGACTTCTTGTGAATGGGTCACGCAAATGACCAATTTGCCGTCTTTGGCAATGCCATTAAGAATATCCATGATTTCATGGGTATTGCCGCTGTCGAGTGCCCCAGTCGGTTCATCCGCAATGATAATTTCAGGATCGCTGGCTAAGGCACGTGCAATCGCCACTCGCTGCTTCTGACCGCCGGAAAGCTGGTTGGGATGTTTATGCAGATGCTGTTCCAGACCGACCTTCTTTAACAGGTTGGTTGCTGTTTCGACTTGTTCCTTATGCGACATGGTGGTCATTTCGAGCCCGACCATGACATTATCCAAAATGGTCAGATGACTAATCAGATTAAAATTTTGAAAGACGAAGCCAACGGTCTGGCGCCGGTAATTATCGAGCTGCTTTTCAGACATTTTTTTCAGCGACTGGCCGTTCACAACCACATCGCCTTCATAATGATTATCCAATCCGCCGAGAATATTCATCAGCGTCGTTTTCCCGCCGCCGGATTCCCCTAAAATCGATACAAATTCGCCCCGATTAAAATCGAGACTAATCCCCTTTAAGACTGGAAATTCGGTGCCATCGGCTAATTGGTACGACTTGCGAATATCCTTGATTTCCATAAAACTCATCGTTGTGTTCCTCATTTCTTGTGACTTGACCTTTTCATTGTAGCCAAATGGCTTTAAAATACATATTAGACCTTGGACTGATTATAACCTTTTGGGAGGCAGGGAGTATGAGTAAACGATTTTGGATCGCCATCGCCGTCTGTGCCGCAATTTTTCTGGTCGTTGTACCAATGGTTCAGATTCAAAATGGCGTCACGGTAACGAAAGCTTACGGCGTCAATGGGGCGGGCTTTTTGATTCTCGCCATTTATTATTACATGACTGACAAGCGTGATCCACGCCATCGCAAATAAAAAAGCAACTCGAAAAATCGAGTTGCTTTTTTAAACGGTTTATTTCTTTTCACTGTCCAATAAACGTTTGCCATGCGCATAATATTCATCCATATCTGCTTGTGGCACCATACTACCGCCAGTTGCCCACACAATGTGCGTTGCATTTTCCATCGGGTACTGGTCTTTGTAAGCTTCGATCGTCCGATCAATCGCTGTGAACCCAGCTGCTGCAGATGGTTCAACGTAAATCTTTTGCGTATCGGCTAACATCGTCAGATAAGCAAAAATCTGTTCATCATCGAATGTGGCGATCCCATCAAGCAACGTCTTCATAACTGGTAGCGCCAAACGGGATGGCCGGCCGACAGCCAAACCATCGGCGGCCGTTTTACCATCCATGCCAACATCGTAGACAGAAATCTTTTCATTCAAGCCAGTCAGCATCCCGACTAACACAGCCGGAATATGAGTTGGCTCAGCAAAGATTGCATGGACATTCTTGCCCAAAATCGTCTTCAAACCGAATGTGGTCCCGCCAGGACTACCGCCGACACCAGCCGGCAGGTAAACGAAAATCGGATGATCGTCGTCTAACGGAATGTGCTGATCTTTAATCTGCTTCTGAATCCGCAATGAAGAATCGGAGTAGCCCAAGAACAAATCGGATGAACCTTCATCATCGATAAAGTAAGTCATCGGGTCCTTAGCAGCATCCTTACGGCCTTCAGTAATCGCATGCGTAAAGTTGTCTTGGAATTCGACCACTGTGACACCATGCTGACGCAGCAAGTCTTTCTTCCATTGAGTCGCATCGGCCGACATATACACCGTCGTCCGGAAACCGAGTTGTGCAGCGACGATTCCGATGCTCAAGCCGAGGTTCCCAGTTGAGCCGACCGCAATCCCATATTTGGCAAAGATGTCATGGAATTTAGGTTCGGTCAATTGAGCATAGTCATCCAGATAGACGAGGCCGCCTTCTTTAATGGCCACTTGTTCGGCAAATTTCAGGACTTCATAAATGCCGCCCCGTGATTTAATCGAACCGGAAATCGGTAATTCATTATCAGCTTTTAAATACAGCTGACCGGCAATCTGCTTGCCGTTTCTTGTTTCCATTGCCTGTTTCATTTTTGGCAACGGGCGTAACGGCGATTCAATAATGCCGTGTGTTGCAGCCGTTTCTGGAAAAGCCTTGGCAAAGTACGGTGCATAACGCCGCAACCGTGCTTCGACATCAAAAATATTGGCGCTGCCGAACGGAAGGTCCGCCGGTTTGCCAGCATTCGGGTTTTTCCAAAAAACAGGTTGGTAATCTGTAATTTCCTGAAGCAACGGATATTCCTGCTTCAGTTTGTTCACATCAACGCTCATAATTTGCCCCCATGAATGTTCATAAAAAACGTCACTATACTAAAATAGTAAGGCATATTTGCCAAAATGAAAAGTCTAATTTAGAAATCCTTCTTTTTACATTTGATTCAGAATATGGCATGATTGATTTGCACGGCCAAAGGAGGAGGTTCTATGCATCGTTATCGGTTCATTTTCACTATGCTTGTAATCCTTTTGATTGCACTAGTCGGATACGTTGAAGCAAACAAATGGCTCATTATCATTGCCCTTGCTGCGTTCATCATCTGCATCGTGCTCAAAGTGATTGTCAATCAGAGGCAGCGGCAATGAAATCTAATTTATCCGGACGCCGTTTTTTAACCGTTACATTATTGAACTCCGGAATTACCGTCTTCGAATTTTTAGGCGGTCTGTTTGCCGGCAGTTTGTCGCTGCTGTCTGATGCAATCCATAATGCCAGTGATACATTAGCCATTATTCTCAGTTATGTCGCCGATCGCATCAGTCAGCGGCCTCAGAATCAGCAGAAAACGTACGGTTATAAACGCGCTCAAATTTTATCGGCGTTTATCAATGCAGCGTTATTATTACTTGTTTCCATTTTCTTAATTTATGGTGCCATCAAACGATTTGCGCATCCCGTTCCGATTAAAAGCGGCCCGATGTTTTACATCGCCCTCTTCAGTACACTCGCCAATTTCGGCTCAGCCCTGCTGCTCAATGCCGGTGCCAAACATAATCTTAATATGAAGGCGACTTATTTGCACTTGCTGAGCGATACTTTGTCTTCAGTTGGTGTCATTGTGGGTGCCCTCCTAATCGGCTGGTTCCATATTTATTGGGTCGACCCGCTGATCTCGATTCTCGTCTCGCTTTATATTATCAAAGAAGCTTGGGAAGTTTTAGGCACGACGATCGGTATTTTGATGGAAGGCTCGCCAAAACTCGATTATGATGCTATCAAACGTGACATCATGGCTTTGCCGAACGTCCACAACGTCCATCATCTGCATGCCTGGTACATCGACGAAAACACCGTCATCTGCGAAATGCATGTCAATATGAGTGATATGTGTATCAGCCAAGCTGAAATGACCTATCAGCAGATCAACAAACTGCTGAAGGAAAAATATCAGATTCAGCATGTCACCATTCAGCCCGAAGTCGAACATGGAATCGATGAACCCTTATTCGTCAGCACCAAAGTCGAACGGCGCCGCTATGATCCCCATGAAGATGAGGGCAAATAAAAAGAATTGCCGATGCTGTCATTAGTGTGTCGGCAATTCTTTTTAGTTTAGAACAAGACTTTGACCGCCAAAATCATGAAGGCCAATAAAACGGTCGAACTGATGGCTGCGGCGCCGAAAACACTGCCGCCCCGTTTGAAAATGACCCGAAAATTGACAGACATTCCCAAAGCGGCCATCGCCATGCCAAGGAACAGGTAGGCAGCTTGAACCAGCAGATTGAGCACGTCCGCCGATAACGGCAGAACGGTTCCAATCACACTCGTCAGCACAAATCCCAACAAGAACCATGGCAGCGGCAATTTCTTGGCAGTGGCATTGGCAGCCGCTGCTGTTTTCTGCTGCCGTTTTTGGGACCACCAGCCGACGATCAAAGCAACGGGTGCTAACAATAAGACGCGGGATAGTTTCATAATGATCGCACTCTGCAGACCGGCGGCACCGGCTGCTTGTCCAGTTGCCACAGCATGGGCGATTTCATGGAGCGAACCCCCAGCCATGACCCCAAATTGACTCGGTGTTAAATGTAAAAATGGTTTAAGGAAAATCTCGACTAATGTAAAGACGGTTCCCATGACACACACGACCGCTACGGCCAGCACTTCATTTTCACGTTTGCGTTCCTCGTCTTCTGTTTCAATCTGCGGCGAAACCCCCATGACGGCGGCCGCCCCGCAAATGCCGCATCCACAAGCCGTCAGAATCGACAGTTCTGCTTCAGCGCCAAAACGCCGGCTCAAAAAATAAGTCAGTGTAATCGTCCCAGAAACAACAATCGCCGCAATGGCAATCGTTTTAACGCCTGACTGTGCGAGTGTCACTAAATTGAGCTTGAAGCCCAATAAAATAATCCCCAGACGTAAAAACTTATTTGAGATGAAGGCAACCCCTGGCATCGCTTCGGTAACTAAACCGGGCGCACCTTGGCAGGCAATTCCCAGCAGCAATGACAAGACCAAGGCCCCAACCAAGCTCAAATATGGCAGTTTGGCCAGGAAAGTCCCAGCCAGTGAACAAACGAACGTCATTCCGGCTGCCAGCCAGAACGATTTTTCTTTGGTAATTGCTAACATCGTCTCACTCCTCTTCTGCTTCTCTAAGCTTAGCAAATGAATTGTATTCAGAAAAATCATTCATTATAATAAATCCATAAGTTCAGCTTATGAATGGAGGAAGATGATGATCGATCAACGTTTGCGGACCTTTCTGACAATCGCTCAATTAGGATCGTACACCCAGGCCGCTAAGGCTCTATATATCAGTCAACCCGCTGTTTCGCAACAGATCAAATCACTCGAAAACGAACTGCAGGTCAAATTATTTCATTATCAAAAACGGCATTTGTCGCTGACACCGGCCGGACAGCGTTTATTACTGTTTGCCGACGACCTGAGTGCCCAGGCCAACAAAATCCGGCAGGAACTGGTCCACCCGAATGCCGCACCGACTTTGAATTTTGCGGCCACCTTGTCGATCAGCGAAGCACTGGTGCCTAAGATTATGGCGTCCTTTTATCGCCAGCACCCCAAGGCCCAGATTACCTGTACAACTTTGAACACACAAGGCTGCCTGGATAAACTGCGGGCCGGCGAAGTCGAATTTGCATTGATCGAAGGCAATTTTGATTCCAAACCATACGCAACGGCCATTATCGGCCATGATCCGTTTATCGGCGTCGCTTCGCCGCAGCTCGGCCTGCCAACGACACCGCTCCAGCTGACGGCGCTCTTAAAACTGCCGTTAGTCTATCGAGAAGCTGGTTCAGGCTCCTATGCGATTCTGAATCATCTATTGGATACGCAGAACCTGACCCCAGCCGATTTTCAGGCGCAAATTCAAGTCAGCAGTCCTGATACTATCAAGCGGATTCTGGCCGAAGGAGTCGGCATCAGTTTTCTGTACCAATCGGTCGTGCAGGAACAGCTCGCCAATGGTACCTTGCAGGCGTTGCAGCTGGCAAACGTTCAAATTACCCATCCAATTTATTACGCCGCCCTGCCGAATCACCTCCTGAAGGCAGAACAATTGCATTTTCTCAGGCAGACGTTTCAGAATGAACTTTAAACCAGCCGCTACCATCAAAAAAGGACTGTCTCAGCATCTAGCTTGATGCTGGAACAGTCCTTTGTGGTTGTTATTCTTTATTTTCAAAATGAACGAAGGTCTGTGCTGGGATGCGAATCAGCGTATATTGGGTCGCATGCCGGCCTGCATGCAGGCCTAAGCCATTTTGCCAATTATCTTTATAAGTAGCTGTCATGACCGCTGTGAAAGCATGTTCAGTCCGTTTATCCTCACGCTGCAGGGCTTTGCGGTCCCATGGATAGGCATCTGCTTCGACGTCAGTGATTCGTTTGCCATATGAGATCGACGCATTGCGATTGGTGGTCTGATATTCAGCCCCATCCACTAAGTAAGTAAAGGTCTGTAACGGATTCTTGCCGCCGCCCGTCTTGACACTGACAAAATAAGACGGCTGCTGATTCGTATTTAAAACCAGCGCATCATAGCGATAATGGATGCGGACCGTTTGTTTGCTAGTCAGGTCGATACTCTTGAAAAAGGTCTGATAGCTCATCGTACAGAAGCCGACCACGAAAACAGCCACTTCGATGAGTGAAATGATTAAATTACGCGTGCTAAATTTTTTGTGGGTCTGAACGAGCTGTTTTAAACGCCGTTTGCGGATGTCGTAGATCATCCAAATGAAAAAAGCAATCACGATCAGCCAGGCACCAACGCCCAATAAATTCCATGCAGATTTCATGACTTTACTCCCTCTGTCGTTTGATTACTTCGATTATAACTTATTCATCACAATTTTGATAGACGGGCCCCTTCCGGCCGTCAAAAAGCACCCTGCCGATTGACCAGCAGGATGCTTGTGTTGAGAAACTTTAACCTTCCATCGTGTAATCTTTCGGCAGCTTGAATAAGTCGTCGACAGAACGGTTGGAATGAATGCGTTCAATGGCGGCAGCAAATAACTGCGCAACACTCAATTGAACTAAATTATCTAATTGCTTGTCTTCCGGAATCTGAATCGAATCGGTCACAATGATCTTTTTCAATGGCTCTGCCTTCAAACGATCCGTCGCTCCGGCTGAGAAGATGGCATGCGTCGCACAGGCGTAAATATCTTTGGCGCCAGCGTCTTTCAGCGCTTCCGTCGTATAAACAACTCGATTGCCGGTATCGATCATATCGTCGAGAATGACGCAAGTCTTGCCTTCGACATCCCCAATCACATAAGTCTTGCCAGACGCACGCTTGTCAACGATAGCGATCGGCGAATCCAAAAATTCAGCCAGCTTGCGGGCGTCTTTGACGTTGCTGTGCTGCGGTGCAACGACAACAACATCATGACCTTTGATGTTATGGTCCATTAAATATTTGGCCTGGATCGGCATTGCCCGCAAATGATCAACGGGAATATCGAAGAAACCTTGCAACTGGTCGGCATGGAGATCCAATGCGATCAGCCGATCGATTCCATCCATGCTCAATAAATTGGCCACTAATTTAGCCGTAATCGGTTCACGTGAACGTGCCTTCCGATCAGCACGTGAATAACCGTAGTACGGCATCACAACGTTGATCGACTTGGCGCTCGCACGCCGCAATGCATCGACCATGATCATCAGTTCCATGAAATTTTCATTGACGGGATCGCTGGTCGGCTGAATCACATAAGCTTCAGCGCCACGAACACTTTCGACAATGTTGACTTGAATTTCGCCATCCGCAAAATGCTGGATAGTCGTCTTGCTTAACGGAATACCCATATGCTGTGCGATTTTTTCAGCTAAGGGACGATTGCCGTTTAATGCAAACAGCTGCATCGGTGCATCTTGAGTTAATTGAGCCATATTTTTGCTTCGATCACCTTTCATTGAATGAATCACTGTCTTTTAACTTGCTTACCGGACTTATTATAACCAATTCCGGAACATTTGACTATCACCTCTGCCACAAAATTCACCTTTCTCATTTGAAACGCTGATATGATGAAAGTAGAATTCGAGGCGATCGTTATGACAAATAAAAAATTAGCTGTTGGAACATTTGGCGCCGGCTTCCTCAGCGGTTATCTCCTGCATCACCTGCTGCATCCGCCCGTTGCACCGTTGCCATTCCGCAAATTACCAGCCGAATATCATTATTCGCAAGTGCCGACATTGTTCTTCCATGGCAGCGGCGGCGGCCGGCGGTCTTTGCGGCCCATGCTGACCACAATGCAGGACGATGGTGCCGCTGAGCATACGCTCACCATTGCCGTCGACCCGTTCGGCGGTTTGCATTTCAAAGGAAAGTGGCCGGCAGAAGCTGTCAATCCGACGATTCAGGTCCTTTTTCAGCTGACCTTTCCTTTTTCGCTTCACCAGGAAGCTCACTGGATTGCAGCCATTCTCCGGGCTTTACAGCAGCGTTATGACGTTACAACCTATAATGCCGTCGGACACTCATTAGGCGCTGAGGCGCTCTTATACGTCCTGCTCGACCCCAATGAGCACCGCATGCCGCACGCACAAAAAACTGTCTTCATTGCTGGCCCCTTCGATGACGCCCTGCACTCAGAGGATCAGTTGACGGCTGATGGCATGCCTTTGAAACAGGATGCTCATTTCAAATGGTTCGACGCCCATAAAGCCAATTTTTCCAAACAAACCGACGTCCTGAATATTTATGGCAACGTCCAGCAGCTGCATTCCGACAAAACGGTTCCGAATGGCTCGTCACAAGCACTGGCTTACTTAGTCGCCGGTCAAGCGCATACGTATCAGGAACGGGAGTTTACAATGAACGCACTACACACCCAACTCTTGAGCAATCCAGCCGTCATTCAAACTATCAGTGATTATTTATGGAAGTAACTAAAAGACGTTCGAAACGATTTGTTTCGAACGTCTTTTGACTATGCAAATTGAATGACGATTTTTCCATCGGCATGTCCAGATTCGCTCAAGGTTTGTGCCGCAACGACACCTGCCTGTGAAAATTCGAAAATCTTGCTGATGGTCACGCGCACACGACCTTTAACAACTTGATCGCCAATTTCACCGAGCAGCTTGCCATCGGTATGACTCGAAAAATGGCTGGCGTTAATCTCATACTTTTTCGCTAAATTGGCATCCGGTTTGCCGACTAAGGACACCAGCCGACCGCCGGGTTTTAAAATCTGATAACTCGTGACCAGGCTGACACCGCCGATTAAATCAAGGACAGCATCATAATCGAATAAACGGTTCCGGAAGTCATCGGTATGATAATCGATCACCTCATCGGCCCCTAAAGATTCGAGCAGGGCCGCATTGGTCTTGCTGGCCGTGGTAGCAACATACGCACCGGCATTGTGGGCAAATTGAATCGCCATTTGACCGACACCGCCAGCACCGCCGTTGATGAATAACTTTTCACCCGGACGAATCTGAATCGTATCGATTACGGCCTGCCAAGCTGTCAGACTCGCCATCGGTAAAGCTGCCGCTTCGTTGAAAGTAATTTCATTCGGCTTCTTAGCCAGGTCTTTGACATTGACGGCCACTTCTTCGGCATATGTGCTTGATTTAGCGGTTTCCGCAAAGACAGCATCACCAACTTGATAATCTGTCACATCGGCCCCCACTGCCGTAATCGTGCCAGCCACATCAAAGCCTAAAATAGCCGGCAATTTGAATTTTTTGAATGCGCCGCTCCGAATTTTGCAATCAATCGGATTGACTGAAACTGATTTTGTATGCACCAGTACTTGGTTCGGTTTCAATTCTGGTGTGGCGACCGTTTGCATTTTCAACTGTTCCGTACCGCCAAATTGATCGATCATTATCGCTTGCATCTGAAGTCCCCCTCATTTCAAAAACCGCTTCGTGTTTTACCATTTACCCTAGCACGCTTGCCAAAAAAAGTGAACTAAAAAGATTAGAGCGTGACAAGAAGCGAATGATCATGAGGATTAAAGAAACTTTGGTCAAAATCTGTTCTGGAGATTTAGACCAAAGTGATTTAGCCGCAATGATCAGCTTCTTGGAACGCGTTTTAGTCAGAGCGTGATGAAGTACGGTTTGATCATGAGCATGCAAGCCCTTAAAACAAGTCAAAAAGAGGCGGTGACATCAGTGTCTCTTTCACGAAAAATGACTCTTTAAGTGCAAAAATTGCATCTAAAGAGTCATTTTTGTTTGAACAGTATCAATTTGCGAAACGCGGTAGCAATCAGGTTATTCAGCTTCGTTATTTTGCTTGACGGCAGCTTGTGCCAAAATATTTAAGTAATTCCATGGATGATCGAAGTTCGGCTGGAAGAAGAAGTCCTGCATCGCCAATTGATCAATTGTCATGTGGGTTGAAATGGCAACCGAGATGACATTGATCGACATGGTGATATCATGCTTGGACATCAACTGAGCCCCAAGGATGCGGCCAGTACCGACTTCATAAGTCATCTTCATATAAACATCGGCATTGCCGGCTGTTTCACTGATAAAACGTGGCCGCAATGTTTCCCGAACGAAAATCGAACGCGTCTTTAAAGATGATTTAGCAGCATCGGCTTCTTTCATGCCCGACGTAGCGTACTTGTATTCAAACATGGCTAAAGCAGATGTCCCTGAAACAGAAGGCATCTTGACGGTTTCCTTTACCAGGTTTTTAGCCGCTGTCACCCCTTGACGACGTGAGTTTGAAGCCAGCGCAATGTAAATCGGTTCATCCGTTGGTGCATAGGTAACCATTGTGGCATCCCCAGCTGCAAAAACATCCGGATTGCTGGTCCGTTGATAAGCATCCACGTTGATGACACCTTTCTTGCCCATTGCTAAACCACTGTCATCGAGCCACTTTGTATTCGGTTTGACCCCAACGGCTTGAACAACGACATCAGCTGGATAGCTGCCCTTGTTAGAAACCACTTCACTGACGTTACCGTCTTCATCACCGATAAACTTCTGAACGTCTTCGCCGAGACGCAGCTTGATTCCATGTGTCATCATGGTGTCTTCGAGAATGTCGGTAAATTCTTCATCCAAATAAGTAGGAATGATTCGGGGCAGAACATCAATGATTGTCACATTCTTGCCGGCCTTGTTGTAAGCTTCGGCGACTTCAATCCCGATGTAGCCGCCGCCGACGATCACAACGTTCTTAACCTTCGGATCAACCATTTTCTCTTTATTCTTAATCGCCCAATCACGTCCCCGCAAAACGCCGACGTTCTTCAAATCATGCCCAGGAATCGGCAATGTGCTTGCCAAAGCCCCTGGTGCGAGAATCAATTTGTCATAGCTTTCATTGCGATCTTGCTGATGCTTCAAATCAACGACATGAATTGTCTTATTCTTTACATCCAGCCCATCGACCTGGGTCTGAACATAAACGTCGACCCCCTTCTTCGATAAACTATCCTTGGAAGCATAATGAAGTTTGTTGACGTTGTCTGTGATGCCTTCTAAGTAAGATTGAATCCCGCAGGATAAGAAGGAAACCTTATCGCCCTCTTCAAACATAGCAACTGTTGCATCCGGATACTGCTGGCGAGCTGTTTTGACCGCTTCATAACCAGCATGTGATGAACCAACGACTAAAATACGCATGAAAATAACCTCCTCGATTGCTACCCTGCGGCGATTGCTTGCAACCAGTTGTGCAGGATAGAGTTGTGATTGTCTAATTCGCTTTCATTTTAGCAGGCGTCCCCGAAAAAAGCAATTAAAAAGCCCCAGCAATCCGAAAATTGTTGGAACTGGTCTGAGTCTACAAGACTGGCGATAGCAGCCGTGAAAAACGCTGCTTGAACCGCAGCCATTCTGACTGATTATCAATATCTTCCTGCGTCAGTTCACGGGAATAAAACATATCTTTTTCAAAAATATGCGTCTGTTTACGGGCAATCTTGCGATCATACATGAACGTGTTGATCTCAAAATTCAATTTATAACTGCGGATATCCTGATTGGCCGAACCGATCGAAACAATCTGATCATCCATCACGACGGTTTTGGCATGGATAAACCCGTTTTGGTAGATGTAGATGTGCACGCCACGGCCGAATAAAATCTGCGCATAATACTGGGTTGCACGGTAGATAAACGGATGGTCCGGCATGTCAGGAATCATAATGCGGACATCGACGCCTGCCGAAGCGGCGATACATAACGCCGACAGCACACTTTCATCCGGCACTAAATACGGCGACTGAATCCAAATCGAGCGTTTCGCCATCGAAATCATTCGAATGTAACCATCCCGAATCGGCAGAACACCAGCAACGGGACCGCTAGTTACCACTTGCAAGTTGGTCGTCGCATCCTTGATTTTCGGCGGATGCGGGAAATACTGCGCTTGGTAATGAACTTCCTCCTGCGGCCGTACGGAAGCATTCCAATCCATCATAAAATGCATCTGCAAAGCCAAAACCCCAGTTCCGACCATCCGCAAGTGCGTGTCCCGCCAATAACCGAACTTCTTTTTGCGGCCGACGTATTGATCGCCGATATTGAAACCGCCGGTGTAGCCGATTTTGCCGTCGATAACGACATTTTTACGGTGGTCATGGTAATTCAGCCGTGATTTGGTCAGTGAATTATGCGACGTCACAAAAGTGGCATCCTGGCCGCCGTAACTTTCAAATTTTTTGAACCATTTTTTGGTCGTCCCATGCGAACCGAATGCGTCATACAGGACTCGTACTTGAACGCCTTGCTGTGCCTTTTTTTCAATCAAATGCAGAAACTGAGTGCCCAGCTCATCTGGATAAATCGTATAAAATTCGACATGGACACTTTCAGTTGCCTGATCGATTTCAGCAAACATTTTTTTAAAAAGCGTTTCGCCGTCTGTAAACAAATCAATATGATTCCGTCGTGTCAAAGGTGCCTTATCCAAGGTCCGAAACAACTGAATCAGCTGGTTCGCACTATCCGTGATCGAATCAGAATCCTGCCGTTTCATCCCGACATTATCATGCTGCTGCATCTCGAATAGTTGTTCCAGCCCGACGCGATCTTGTCCCTGAATATGGTAAATTTTCTGACGACCCATCCCCCGTCCGGTAAAGGAATACAGCAAGAATCCGAAAATCGGAAGCAGAATCAGCACCAGCAGCCAGGCCCAAGTCGCCGCAATATCACGTGGCTTGCGGAAGACCGTAATGACAGCGGCGAGTGTGTTGAAAAAGATGATTGCTAATAAAATCCAATTAAAGATACTCATCAAAAACTCCCCTATGTATATGCTTTCTTCATTATACGCGTCTCGCAATCGAAACGAAACGGATACCCCCCTTTTTGGCGACCGGCAAATTGTAACTAGAATTTATTGCACTTGCGATGCAAAACAGGCTACAATGAATGCATAAAAATAGGATTGGAGTATCTAAATTTGTCTGCACAAGAAGATCAAAATCGAATTCTCGCCTTGCAAAAGGGGATCAATTTCCGTGAACTGGGCGGCTATCCGACCCAAGACGGACGCCATCTTAAATGGCATAAATTATTACGTTCGGGCACGATGAATCGGCTCACTCAGGAAGACATCGACTATTTGATCGATTACGGTCTTCGTTACGACATCGACCTCCGTTCCGAAGACGAAGCCCAAGTCTCGCCGGACAAGCTGCGCAATACCGTCGTTTACCAATTAACACCAGTTTATCCGTTTGTAGATCAAACGACCGGACGGCGCTTCAAACACCGCCTGAAGCATCTGCTGGGCCATGCGAAAAATCAGCCGCTGATGGGCGACACCTACACCCAGATGATTACCGATTCGCATCCGCAGGAAACCTACCGCAATTTATTTGAAACCCTGCTGATGAACGATGAGGACAACTCAAGCGTTGTCTTTCATTGTGCAGCCGGCAAAGACCGGACCGGCGTCGGTGCAATGCTGGTCCTCAGCGCATTGGGAGTTGATAAAGAATTGATTCGCAAAGATTACCTGCTGACCAACGTCGTTTTAGGCGGCGGCGATAAGCACGCCATCAAAGCCATGCTGACATCAACTGGGAATGCGCAGGTCGATCAGATGAACGCTGGGATGGGTGTCGAAAGCAGCAACTTCGACGCTGTCTTTGCGGCGATTGAGGCCGAATCCGGCACAGTCGAACAATATTTACATGATAAAATGAAGCTTTCCGATGAAGACCTTGAACAGCTCAAAAACCTTTATCTGGAATAAGCACCGTTTTAATGGGAGGAATCAGAATGTATCAAGGCATTGTTTTTTTCGATCTCGATGGAACCTTATTGAATGATGAAAAACAAGTTCCGCAGGAAAATCTGGCTGCACTCGCACAGTTGCAGAAAAACAATATTCTGCCAGCGTTGTCGACGGGACGCAATTTATTCGAATTGAAGGATTTATTGGCCGCAACACACATCGACACCGTTAATGGCGCTAATGGCGCTTATGTCATGTACCATAATGAAAAATTAAGCGCCGCTCCAATTTCGCCGAAAACAATTGAAGCCCTCAATGAAAAGGCTCGTTCCGAAGACCTGCAAATTGCTTATTACAACGACCAGCACTTTGCAGTTACGGGGAAGAATCAGCTTGTCGAAGATAACTATCACATGCTGCGTTTCAACCAGGTCCCGGTTGACCCCGACTTCTACAAACAAGAGCCCGTCTACATGATGCTGCTGTTCACGCCGCATCAGCCCAAGCTCGACCGTCAGATCGAATACGAGGACGAATTTGCTGACCAGCTGCACTTCTTCCGAAATGGCCCTTACGCTCTTGACGTCGTGCGTAACGGCATCGACAAAGGGGTCGGCATCAAAACTCTGCTGAAAGATGCCAAATTGGAAGGCGTGCCAACCTATGCATTCGGCGACGGTTACAACGACTTGGAAATGTTCCAAGCGGTCGATCATCCGATTTCCATGGCGAACGGCGTCACACAGGCTCAAGAAATGGCCGATTTTGTGACCACCACCAATTTAGATGGCGGCATCGTCAAAGGCTTGCAGCATTTCGATTTAATTTAAACAATCACAAAAGGGCGAGCCAATATGGTTCGCCCTTTTCAAATGCTAAAGTCGTTTCACAATTTGATAACGCCGCAATGGCGCCAGCTGTTCTTTAATGTGAGCCGCATCGGCAATCCGAAAGACGGCGTAGCAAGCGTCTTCCGGTGCCTGTACGAGCACAAATTGCTGCGGATGCTGCTGATAATGAAAGATTTCGGCGCTGCGCATAACGGCGTTATAATCGTAGTTCTGTGCGATCGCATCGCCAGGATTGAACAAAATGTCTTCTGCCATTGCTCCCACTCCCTTTCATTGGGTACTGCCAGTATGACAGGCAGCGGTGTTAAAATGCAACCTTTATGCCAGGCTAGTAATCATCTGCAGAATCATCTTCGGCTGCGAAGCGGCTAATGTATAGACAGCTTTATCCTTCTGCCAAACAACATGATTGGCTAATTCTGATGGATGGGCTTCAAAAGTAAAGGCACCTTTTTTAATATTCTTCGGCAGTTTGGTCGTCGCTAAACTCGTAACAATTTTCTTTCCTAAACCAACAGGATTGTCCTTTTCTTGGTTCACTGCATGAATCGTAAAGGAACAATGGTCCTCCGTCCAATGCAAATAACTGGACCCGGCGGCACGATCCATCGTCGCTGTGATTCCATGACCTAATTTGACTTTATCGCCGCCCTGGTCCGCTTTAAAATAGTTGATCTGCTGGGCAGCATCGGCCGCTTTGGCGTAACTCTTTTTTGAATACATCGCTGCCGGAGTGCCGTTTTTCACTTTGGCGTCATTTAAAGCTAGCTGATGGGCTGCTGAATAATACGTGACCCGAAAGGCATGCGTTGTTTTAGTGAGGGTCGCATTCAGTCCAGTCGGTAATTTGGGAAAAGATTCAGCATTCATTTTTTGTTTTAACTGTTTCTGGATTGACGGGCTAGTGGTCGCAGTGGCAGTTTTCGCAGCGGCCGCTGCCATCCGCATATCGAGCTGCCGATAGTGGGCAATTCCGGCCGCTTGCGGCGATGTATAACCGCTAAACAGCCCCGCACAGGCAATGATCAAAACAAGTGACTTTTTCATCATCATTCCCCCCTTACGTTTAAAAAAAGATTAGCACCCCTTTCGAACCAATTCTAATAATCGTGCTCGTCATTTGTGAAAAAACAAACAAGTTGAAAATTCAGCCGTCTTTGCTTGTTTTAAACGGCTTAGGTCGTTAGAATGAACGTGAAATCAATTTGGAAAGGGATGGATGAGAATGGCAAACGACTTGTCTTTAGATCATTTGAATCATTTAGCACGGCGTGTTTTTGGTGATAATTTACCAACGGATTGGTTACAAGGGACTGGCACGATGAAAACAGATATTGTAGAAAATGATGACAACTATGTGGTCACAATTGATCTTCCTGGTTTAAATAAAAATGATATTCGGCTGAATTACAGTGACGGTTTGCTGGTTGTTCGTGCCACAGCAAAGCAAAAGCATGACGAAACTAACGATCAAAACCAATTAATCCGCAGCGAACGTCATTACGGCACCGTTGAACGGCAATATGCATTGCCAGATGTCGATGAAGCAAAAGTAACAGCAGCTTATCAGGATGGCGTTTTGACAATCACCCTTCCTAAGACGGCTGATGCCCAGAAACATCACATCGAAATTAACTAAATAACTGCACAAAAAAAGGATTTCCGACATTATTGCCGGAAATCCTTTTTTAACGCTTCTGCAGCGGTTTGTGTCCAACGCAGGTCCAACCCCTGCCATAATTTTTCAGTCTGCAATTTTTGTGCCTGCTGGACAGTCAAATCGGTCGTTTTGGCGGCCGCAAACTGGCGCTGCACAAATTTGCCATGTTCAAAAGTATCCCGCACGTGTAATAAATGAAACGGATAATGGCGATCTAACGGCACCGTACGGATCCAATAAACTGGATTGACGACGACCAGATAATAAAACTGGTCGCCTGAAAAATCATGCTTCATTTGCCTAGATCAGTGCCGGCCGGTACAAACTGACAACGACTCCTAAAATCGTGACACTGTCGAAATACATATCGTCCATGTCATCATTTTCAGGATGGAGCCGAATACGATCGTCTTCTTTATAGAACCGCTTGACAGTTGCTTCGATTTCTTCCGTCTGGGCAACGACAATCTGACCATTTTCAGCATCGTGCTGACGTTTGACGATAATTTCGTCGCCATTTAAGATACCGATATTGATCATCGAATTCCCCTGAACATGCAGCATAAACAGATCGGACGGATCAAAGTTAAGATCATCCGGGACTGGGAAGTAATCTTCGACGTTTTCGATGGCCGTAATCGGCACACCAGCAGCAACTGTCCCGATGATTGGAATCTGTTTCTTTTCAATGCCGATCAATTTGGCCCCTTTTTCGGTAATTTCAAGGGCTCGTGGTTTAGTCGGGTCCTTAGTGATATAGCCTTCCTTGAGCATTCGTGACAAATAGCCGGCAACTGTACTGGAGGAACTAATGTTGATGGCCTTGCCGATTTCCCGGACCGTTGGCGGATAACCGTTGTGTTCAATGGAATCGTGGATTACATGCAATACCTGTTCCCACCGTTTTGTATTGACTCGTGCCATAATTTTGCACCTCATTTTCTAATTATGTAGTTGATGTCTATTCTTAAGTCTTATCCTAGCACATTCGAACGAGTGTTTGCAATCAAAAACCGAACCTATTTTCGGAGAACAGCCTAAATTGTGCCGAAAACACAAAAAAACAGACTCAACGTGAATTGAGTCTGTTTTAAATGTGTTTCAAAGAACTGACCATTTCGTTTAACTCACTTTGGATGTGGATTTAAAAACCAAATCCGCATCCAAAGTTTTGTTAAGCCTCATTGTCACCCGTTCTTTTCCACACTCTGTTTTTAAATGTGTTCCAAGGAACTGACCATTCGTTTCACTTATGCTAGTCAGTGACTTTCCCGACATTATTGACCGGACGCCACTTCCAGTTTTCGACTGCAGGCATATCGGTGCCGTATTCGTCGATGTACTGCTTATGCTTAACCAAGGTGTTGCGCATCTTCTGGATGAATTCGCCGCCGATTTTAGCATACTGCGGCATATCAGAAACGGCTTCGATCGACAAATGATAACGATCAAGGTTGTTCATGACACGCATATCGAATGGTGTCGTGATATCCCCATTTTCTTCGTAACCATGAACATGAACGTTCGTATTCGGACGGCCGAAGAAGATACTCTTAATCAAATCTTCATAACCATGGAAGGCAAAAATAATCGGTTTGTCTTTGGTGAAGTATTGGACAAATTGTTCATCGGTCAAACCACGTGGATTGACGTCTGGACTTTGCAGCTTCAGCAAATCAATGACGTTGATAAACCGAATCTTCATATCTGGGAAGTTTTCATGGAGAATGTCGATTGCAGCCAAACTTTCCATATTCGGCTCTGTCCCAGCAGCAGCAAACACGATATCAGGCTCTTGACCTTGATCGGTGCTGGCCCAATCGATAATGCCTAACCCATCTTGCGCCAAACGAGTGGCTTCATCAATCGTGTAGAATTGCGGCCGTGGCTGTTTCGAAGTAATCAGCAAGTTGATCTTCTCATGACCTTGGAAGACCAACGGACTAACAGCTAACAAGGAGTTCGCATCAGCGGGCAGATATTCACGAATATATTCCGGCTTCTTTTCAGCCAAATGGGTCAAGATACCTGGGTCCTGATGGGTGTAACCATTATGATCCTGCTGGAAGCTGGTTGAAGTCGACACTACATTGAGTGATGGAATCGGTTTACGCCAGGATAATTCACTAGCTTTGCGCAGCCACTTGAAGTGCTGGGTCAGCATCGAATCGACGACCCGTAAGAAAGCTTCGTAACTCGTAAACAGACCATGCCGGCCAGTTAAGGTATACCCTTCCAAGAATCCTTCGTCCTGATGTTCAGACAATTGCGAATCAATCAAACGGCCTTGCGGAGCCATATCTTCATCGAATGGATCGTGGATCGGTAATTCCCACTGGCGTTTTGTCGTTTCGAAAATGCCGTACAAACGGTTCGAAGCCGTTTCATCGGGACCGAAGACACGGAAATTATTCGGATTCAATTTGATCAGATCACGTAAATAATTGGACCAGACGATCATGTCTTGTTTCGTCAGCTTGCCATGTTCGGAATTATCCAAAGCATAGTCGCGATAATCAGGTAAAATCAAATCACGCTGAGCGTCGCCGCCCGCATTTGTGACGGGGTTGACGGACATCCGTGCATCGCCTTTAGGAGCTAAGGCACGCAGTTCTGGGCGTAAAGTCCCGTTTTCGTCGAATAATTCTTCCGGCTGGTAAGACTTCATCCAGTTGACCAGATGATCGGCATTCTGCATATCGTTCTGATCGACAGGAATTGGAATCTGATGGGCACGGAATGAGCCTTCGATCGGCTTGCCGTCCCATTCTTTTGGACCCGTCCAGCCTTTTGGTGAACGGAAGACGATCATTGGCCAGGTGGCAATATGACTATCGTTGTTATCACGAGCATTCTTTTGAATGGCCTGAATTTCTTCGATAGCTGAATCCATCGCTTTTGCTAATTCCGGATTCATCTTGTCAGGATCGTTACCTTCGACGAAGTATGGATGCCAGCCCATGCCTTCGAAGAATTTCTGGAGATGTTCATCATCTTCACGGCCTAAAATGGTTGGATTACTGATCTTGTAGCCATTCAAATGGAGAATCGGCAAAACAGCCCCATCTTTGACTGGGTTGATGAATTTATTCGATTGCCAAGAAGTAGCTAATGGGCCGGTTTCGGCTTCGCCATCGCCAATGACAACAGCGGCAATTAAATCTGGATTGTCTAAAATAGCACCTGTGCCATGTGATAAGGAATAACCGAGTTCCCCACCTTCATGAATGGAACCTGGTGTGGTTGGTGCCGCATGTGATGAAATCCCGCCTGGGAATGAGAATTGCTTGAATAATTTCGCCATTCCGGTGGCATCCTGTGAAATAGTCGGATAAATATCACTGTAACTGCCATCAAGGTAGGAATTAGAAACCATGACCTGGCCGCCATGACCTGGTCCTTCAACGTAAAACATGTTCAAACCGTATTTATTGATGACACGGTTTAAATGGGTATAAATAAAGTTCTGTCCGGCAATAGTCCCCCAATGGCCTAATGGATGCACTTTAACATCCTCTGGCTTCAATGGCTCCCGTAACAAGGGGTCGCCCTTTAAGTAAAGCTGGCCGACAGAAAGATAGTTTGCAGCTGACCAATACTTTTTCATCAGATCAAAATATTCTTGTGAAGAATAATCAACATCTGCCATAATCAACTTGCCTCCCGTTTCGTTTAAGTTGTTCCTATTATAATCTCTTTAACACGCTTAGCATAACTAGATGCACTCGCAAAGTCAACCATTGTTGCCACTGGAACGGACCAATTTCAGATGGTTAAAAAAAGCGGCGCCTTAATCATCCAGCGCCACAAAAGTATTGTATTTCAAATATTGATAATGCAGGTGCATTTTTGAAAATTCAAACGGCGTCCCGTCCGCCAAAAAGAAGATGCCTTCCATCACTTCAACGGGCTCGGTCGGCTTCAGCTTCAATTCTGCTTGATCGTGTTCATTCGACGGCGCCGCATACAAACTCAAAAAGGCCTTTGTCACACGCTGCTGGCGTTCTTTTTCCATATAGTTGAAAATCGAATGTGCGACGATATCTTCCGACAATTCCGGCATAATCTTGATTGGAATGTAACTTTTTTCAATCATAAACGGTTGTTGCTTCAAAGCCCGCAGCCGAATAATCTCGTACACAAAATCGTCTGGTTTCAAAAACAAATCCTGCTGCAAATCAGCAGACGGACGAGTCACCTCAAACCGAAGCACTTTAATATCAGGATGCTCCCCGTTTTGTTGAAAACTATCGGTCACACCTAAATTCGAACCAGTGTACGAAAAAATGGTGGCATTCTTCAGGTACAACGGATTGATAAATGTGCCTGAACCACGTTTTTTAAAGATAATGCCTTTGTCGGCCAATTCGTTCAAAGCCCGTTTGATTGAGCTGCGGCTGACCTGATATTTAGTGCTCAAGGTCCGTTCATCCGGCAGTTTCATATTTTGAAACTCATCGTGATCGATCCGTTTGCGTAAATCGGTCGCTATTTCTTGATAGATCAGTGTCACGCTTTTCCCTCCCAAAGTGATTTCTCATTCATGGTACTCTCTGAACGCCACTTTGGCAAAGTGCACATGCGTTTTTAAAGGCAGAAACGGCTCCCCCGAACCATTCCCTCTAGGTCACTATCATGATGGAAAGACAGCGTTGCTTCGTTTCTACCCTCAATTTACAAAAGGTCGGGATTGGCTGTAAAGTTTTTTAACCGCCAATTAGCGTCTGAAGTGCGTTCTGGTGCTTTTTGCGTTATGCTGGTAGTGCTAATTGAAACATTGGAGGGAATAATGATGTCGTCACGTTCCGATCGTGAGAAACAAGTTGAAAAATTAAGTGCGTTTACCATTTCGGCTGGCATGTCCAAGCTGGCTCAGGAAAGCAGTGCTCATTCGTTTTTGAATGCGAGCCGTGGCAATCCGAATTGGATCAACACAAAAGCCCGCTTGGCATTTGCTCGTTTAGTCCAATTTGGGGCCCAAGAATCGCAGCGCACCCTGCATCGTGGCGATTTGGCCGGTTATGTTCAGCAGGAAGGCATTGCACAGCGCTTTTTAGACTTTCTGCAGCCAAACGATGCCACTGATCAATTTCTGCAGCAGAGCTATACCTATTTAACCGACACTTTATCCATGGATGGCGACACAGCCATTAAAGGGTTGATCGATGGCGTTATCGGCAATAATTATCCAGCGCCAAGCCGCAGTTTGTCCGTTGTCGAACCCATTTTGAATCACTATCTCGAAAAGAACTTATATCATGGGGTGCCGTTAGCCGATACGACTGAAGTGTTCCCAACCGAAGGCGGTACAGCAGCGATTGTCTACCTTTTTCATGCCCTGCGTGAAAACCACCTCATCAATCCCGGCGACAAAATTGCAATCAATGCGCCGATTTTTACACCCTATCTTGAAATTCCGACCTTGAATGATTACGAACTGGTTGAACTCGATTTAACCTCGACCGCTGAAAATCATTGGGAAATCGACAGTCGCCAGATCGCCAAGCTGGCTGACCCGTCAATCAAACTTTTCATTACCGTTAATCCGTCGAATCCCGGTTCGATGGCGATGACGCCGCAAGCCCTATCTGAATTGCAAGCGGCTGTTGCGAAAAATCCCAATCTGATGATTGTTACCGATGACGTTTATGCCACCTTTGCCGATCATTTCCAGTCGATTTATGCGGTGCTGCCATATAATACCCTGCTGGTTTATTCCTTCTCGAAATTATATGGTGCAACCGGTTGGCGGGTCGGTTTAGTCGCTGCCCATGACAAAAACGTCTACGACCAGCTGATTCATGAAAAATCGGCCGCTATCCATGAACGAATGGGCAAACGTTACGGTCGGATTGCTTTGCATCCTGAAGAAATGAAATTCATCGACAGAATGGTCGCTGATAGTCGCAGCATCGGCCTTTATCACACTTCAGGTCTGTCAACGCCGCAACAAGTCATGATGGCTCTCTTCAGTTTAACCAACCTCGTCTGCGGCGACCAGCCTGACCCGTACATCACGGCTTCTAAGAAGCTGATTAACGATCGTTACCGGGATTTCTTTGATGCACTCGAAATTCCAGCCAACGAAAGTCCGCATAATACCAAATATTATGCCCTGATCAACATTTATAAACTGGCGGCCATTCGTTACGATCAGGCCTTTGCCGATTATCTCAAAGAAAATTATGAGGAGATCGACTTCGGCATGCGGCTCGCCGAAATGCATGGCACCGTATTGATGGATGGCACCGGATTCGGTGCTCAAGCTGGTACGCTGCGGGTTTCACAGGCTAACTTGGCCAATCCCGATTATCGGGTCATCGCCAAGAATATTCTGAAATTATTGGATGCCTATCATGCCCATTATTTGGCGGCACAAAAAGACGGGAACCACTAATTTTAAACATTTTTTACAATACATTTATCCGTTAAAATGTTATGATGAAAGCGAATTAGTAAATAGATGGAGGGTTATGCCATGTTTAAGAAAAACAAACAAATTGTCAAAGTCGATAAAAAGCATCCGATCCGGTTTGCCTTTGCAACCTTATTAGGAATCGGGATTGGTTACAGTGCTTCAGCTTATATGAAGATGAAGCAGAATCAGCAGGAAGAAGACGATGCCTTCGACGATGATTTTGACTTCGATACCGATGAAGATAATTTCGACGATGACTCCGAACCAGCAACAACTTCATGGACTGAATCCGTTGCTGTGCGTGCGCCACGCGGCACAATGCCAACCCAATACAGCGGCACAGCACCACGCAAGCATAAGAATGTTTTAAGCCATCCTGGCCGCAACGCTGACAAGCCGCATGCAAGCCGCCCAAAGAAGGCTGCTGCAAGCAGTGTTGTTCATGAACAAAAGAACGATAACAAAGCTAAAAAAGCAACAAAATAATTTCATTTTTAAAAGGACTGCGACTAAATTGCCGCAGTCCTTTTTTGAATGCCATAAAGCGTTTTTTACCTGCTATGATTGCTTTCGGCATAGAATGAAGATAGAATGAAGGTGAAAAAATAATAGAAAGAAGCGATTCTGATGGCAAACGATCCATTTGGTTTTGATGATTTCGATGATTTATTTAATCAGCTGGGCGGCTTTAATGACAATCCCAATATCCGCCGCAGCATCAACGGTGTCCCAATTGATTCGGCCCGCCAGGCACAGGCAGCTCAAGCAGCTCAGCAACAGCAGCAAGCTCAGAATGGCCAGCAGCAGAGCATTCTCCAGCAATTCGGTGTCGATGTGACCAAAGAAGCTGAAGATGGCAAGCTCGACCCGGTGATTGGCCGTGACGATGAAATCAAACAAGCAATTGAGGTTTTGAATCGCCGGACAAAGAACAATCCCGTTTTAATTGGGGAAGCCGGTGTCGGCAAAACGGCCGTCGTTGAAGGTCTGGCTCAAAAAATCGTCAACTCCGACGTACCGCAAAAATTGATTGGCAAACGAATTATCCGGCTAGATGTCGTATCACTCGTCCAAGATACCGGGATTCGGGGGCAGTTTGAAAAGCGGCTCCAAGACTTGCTGAAGGAGTTAAAAGACAATCCTGACATTATCCTCTTCATCGATGAAATCCATGAAATCATGGGTGCTGGCGATGCTGAAGGCGGCATGGATGCCGGTAATGTTTTGAAACCAGCCTTAGCACGTGGCGATATTCAATTGATTGGTGCAACCACTTTGAATGAATACCGGCAAATCGAAAAAGATCCAGCCTTAGCCCGCCGCTTCCAGCCCGTCATGGTCAACGAACCAAGTGCCAAGGATACTTTGAAGATTTTGAAAGGCTTGCAGCCGAAATATGAAGAATATCACCATGTTCATTACACAGATGGCGCTTTAAAAGCATGCGTTACCCTTTCGCAGCGTTACATTCAAGACAGATTTTTGCCGGATAAGGCGATCGATTTGATGGATGAATCTGGGGCCAAGAAGAATCTGACCATCCAGCCGATCAGCCCTGAAAATATCGACAAACAAATCACAGAATTGTCCGCTAAAAAAGATCAGGCTTCTGCTGAGGAAGACTTCGAAAAAGCGGCTCAATACCGTGACCAGATTGACAAATTAAATCAGCAGCGTCAGAACAAGATTGACGCCAGCCAAAAGCCGGAAGTCACTGCACGTGATATTGCCAATATCATTGAACAAAAGACGGGTATTCCCGTTGGCGATCTCCAAGAAAAAGAAAGCCATCAGCTCGAAGACCTTGAACCAGACCTGGAAAAAGAAGTCATTGGCCAGAATCAGGCCATTCAGGAAGTTTCTGACGCCTTGATTCGTAATCGAGCCGGCTTCAATCAGTCTGGGCGTCCCATCGGTTCGTTCTTATTCGTCGGCCCGACTGGGGTTGGGAAAACTGAATTGGCCAAACAGCTCGCCAAAGAATTGTTCGGCACCGAAGATTCGATGATTCGAATCGATATGTCTGAATATCAGGATAAGTCCAGCATTTCCAAGCTGATTGGTTCGGCTCCTGGCTATATCGGTTACGAAGAAGCCGGTCAGTTGACTGAACAAGTCCGTCGGCATCCATACAGCCTCGTCCTGCTCGATGAAGTTGAGAAAGCACATCCAGATGTCATGCACCTCTTCCTGCAGATTCTCGATGACGGACGTCTGACCGATTCGCAGGGTCGTGTTGTCAGTTTCAAAGATACAATCATTATCATGACTTCAAACGCTGGGGTTGGCCCAGACGGCAAGATGCCGGATCAGCCGCTGATTGATACCTTGAAGAACTACTTCAAGCCGGAATTTCTGAACCGGTTCGATGGCATCGTTGAATTCAATCCGCTGACAAAAGATGACCTGATTCAGATTGTCAATTTGATGCTCGACAACGTCAACAAAATGGTCCAGAACAAGGGCATTCGAATCGATGTCACCAAACCCGCCAAAGACAAACTGGTCGAAATGGGCTATGAGCCAACGCTAGGGGCTCGTCCATTGCGCCGGGTCATTCAAAACCAGATTGAAACGCCAGTAGCTCGCTACATCTTGAAACATCCAGATGTAAAGACAATCCAGATGGGCGTCAAGGGCGATAAAATCGTTGTCGAAGACAAAGCAGCAAAAGACGATTCAAAGTCTGATTCCGATTTACCGGAAACTGAAAAGCCCGATTCAAGCAAAGAAACAGAATTAGGCGACTAACAGAGTGCGGCACAAAACGCTTTGACCGCAAGTCTTAAAGAAAGTTCAGACAAATTCTGTCTTCTGAATTTAGTCTGAACTGACTTAAACGCAGCGGTCAGTTTTGTGACACACGTTTCAATCAGAGTGCGGCACAGAACGTTTTGACCGCAATAATAAACGTGAAAAAAGACTAACGAAAAATTTCGTTAGTCTTTTTTGTGATTCTGATGCCAAAATGCCAGCCACGCACAAAACGGACTGGTGACCAGCAAAATGAAATTGGCTGCGAACAAAATCACTGTTGTCAGTACGTTGCGCTGTCTGGATGCTGTCTGTGCCTCTGTCCGTGTCCATTTGCGCAGCCACGGTGCGGCCCAATTGCGAAACGTCGGATATAAAAAAAGATACATCGCCGTCCACAAAATGTCGCTGTTCAGCAGCTGCAGCCACCCTACGTTCCGTTGACTGAAATGAATCGTCAACAGTAACACTGCCCATGGCCAAAAGCCTTGTCGCCAGTAACGCCGCCAATATTTCTGCATCAAGTCGCCCTCCCATCTTTATTGTGCCACAATCAGTGATACGAGTAAAAAAAGTTTCACTTGAATTCGCTTTCTTTGCTTTTAAAACGGGATTTGTTACAGACTTGTGACAAAATGACAAAAGCCTTTTAAACTGTAACTTTTCTGCGACAGGATTGACATTCTTAAGTTGTATACTGCTCCTTGTAATCAGGTAATGGGGAAAAAGCCTGAACGCAATGCAAACATTAACCAAGTACAAACTATTTTACAAGGAGTGGGGAATTTGAGTAAACGAATCAAATCGATGTTGATCACGACCGGGGCAGCCGTTTCATTATTCGCAGTTTCTGCGCAAGCGACCCAAGCCGCAACGGTTACGGTTCAATCAGGAGATACACTTTGGGGTTATTCACAAAAGTATGACGTTTCGCTCGATCGGATCGTCCAAGCAAACGGAATCGATTTAACGGATTATCTGCTGTTACCTGGGCAAACAATCACAATCCCAGATGCGACGACAACCGCACCTCAGTCGACTCAAGTGCAGGCTGCGACAACGACACAAACAGTTCAGCCAGCCGTTCAAGCAACGACTCAGACTGTTCAGCAGCCTGCCGCACAACCAGCAGTCACTACTCAAACAACCACCGCACCAGCAGCCGCAACCGCTTCGTCTGATTCAACTGCTGCAACCGATAGTTTGTCCACTTCCGATTCAGCCGCCAAGGCTTGGATCGCCAACAAAGAATCCGGCGGTTCTTACAGTGCTAACAACGGCGCTTATGTCGGCAAGTATCAATTAAGTGCTTCTTACTTAAACGGCGATTATTCAGCCGCCAACCAGGAACGAGCCGCTGATCAATACGTTACCAGCAAGTATGGTTCATGGTCAGCTGCACAATCCTTCTGGGAATCCAACGGTTACTATTAAAAGAATAAAAGATAACGGCCGCACAACTGTGAGGCCGTTTTTATATGCCATTTTGAATTTGCATGCTAGAATAAGAATAAAAGAGGATGAGCATATGTCACAAGACATCATTTCATACACACAATTGCAAGCCGATTATAACGAAACAATCCCGGCCCCATTGCGTTTGCCTGATTCTGTTCAGGAAGGGATTCATGTTTATAATCATTTCGAACCGATTCAGCTGTCATTAGTCGTTACCAATGGCAAAGTCGAAAAGATCATTTTGCAAAGTACTTTAGTCGATACGAATTCTTATTATCAGATTCTGGCCAACCTTTCCCGTGTGCTCAAACTCGATTACGAACCCATCGAAAAGAGCGCCGAACAAGCGGCCACGCTTGAAAAAGATAACAGTGTCACCGTTAACGATCTCGAAATCATTAACGATGTTCCAGCCGTCAACCATATCATCACGACGATTCAGAAAGCTTAATCAATAATAGCGCAAAAGCGACTTCTAGAAAATTCTAGGAGCCGCTTTTTTTGTCTGACGTCCTGACAACATAGGCATCTGTCAGGATACGTGTCATCACTTGTAATGACAATCGTGAATGGACTTCAAATTCAGGGAAGTATGTAATATCCGATTTATAGCCTAAAAAAACTAAGTCAGAATATGGCAAAATATCGCCTTCATCATTTGTTGTAAACGTGATGGTTGTAATTTCACGTTTATTGATTTTTTTAGCTGCATCAACCAGCTCTGGCGTTTGCCCATTTAAAGTAATAAAAATTGCAACGGAGTTTTTGGGAATCCGATTTCCTAAAATGCGAATGATATTCGGATCTGTAAACATTTCAGCTTGTTTCCCCAGCAATTGAAATTTCATCATCATTTCTTTGGCAATCAGTTCTGATAAACCGCGTGCAAATATATAAATGCTTGGTATGGCTCGCAATTTTTGGATGCTATCCTCAATAACGCCGATGTTCAATTGCTTGATCGTATTTTCAACTTCAGAAGTGCTTTTAAAAATAACGGACCGAATTTCGTCGTCAGCTTGTTTTAAATTTTGATATTTGACATTTTTCGAATTATGCCGAATGATTTCATGCCGAAAGTCGGTATATCCTTTATACCCTTTTTTCTTCATCGTTCGCACAATGGTCGCAGTTGACACATTAGCTAGCTCACTTAACCTCACAATGGATAAATTGGGAATGTCGACCACATGATCTTGAATATAACGCCAAACATACTCCTCAGAGTTACTTAACTTTTTCACTGTACAGCCCCTCTTCTTGTTTTTGTAAACGTTTTTTCAGTATTTTGCTGATATTCAAAATAGTGAAAACATTTTCACACGCATTTATCCTATCATAATGGTGAAGCAACAGAGAAGGGAATCCTGCATATGATTTACACGTTAACACTAAATCCAGCAATTGATCTTTTTATTGAAACCAATCAGCTGGAACCAAACATCGTGAACCGAACGGAAAGCTCAGATATTCAAGCAAATGGAAAAGGTGTCAATGTTTCCTTCATTTTGCATCGAATGAACATTGACAATACAGCACTTGGTTTCATAGGTGGTTTTACAGGACATTACATCGAAAGTCAACTCAATGAGCAGTCGATTCAAACTGACTTCATCGATATTCCCGGCAATACACGGATTAACGTTTTTACAAACGTCAATGCGACCCAAACCGAATATAAACTAGTTAATAAAGGGCCGCAAGTTCCACAGGATAAGCAAGCTGAATTATTGATGCAGTTGCAAGAATTGACAGAAAACGATTTTCTGTGTATTTCAGGCAGTTTTGCGCAAGGAATTGACCCATCGATTTTAATTAAGATTGCGGAAATTGCAGCGCAAAACCAATTTAAATTGGTAATCGATACCAGTTACCAAGAAGTTCCGGAAACATTTAAGTATCACCCATTCCTTGTTAAACCGAATGAAGTCGAACTCAGTCATTGGTTCAACTATTCAACTGTGCCAGATCGGCAAACGTTGATCCAATTAACTCGAAAAGCCGTTCAAATGGGTGTCCAAAATGTTCTGTTATCCTTGGGAGCTGAAGGTGCCCTCTTCGTTAATAAAGACGAGGTTCTCTATGGAAATGCCCCTCAAATAACGGTCGTCAATACGGCCGGGTCTGGAGACACGATGTTAGGCACATTTTTAGGCGGCATCGTTCAGCACATGCCAGCAGCTGCAAATTTGCAGCATAGTATTGCTGCCGGCAGCGACACAACACAATCAAGTTGGATTACCGATTTTAAAAATGTTCCTGAGCTTGAAAAACAAGTTACGATTCAAAAGTTAGGAGGAAAATAATATGGCAAAATACCAAATTATTGCTGCAACTGGATGTGCAACGGGGATTGCTCATACCTATATGGCACAAGAAGCACTCGAACAAGCTGCGGCAAAACGTGGCGCTACCATCAAGGTTGAAACACACGGGCAAACTGGCGTTGAACATGAACTGACCCAAGATGAAATTGACCACGCTCAAGGTGTCATCATTGCTTCTGATGTTGCCGTCGACGATGACCGTTTTATCGGCAAACGTGTTATCAAAGTTCCGGTTGCACGTGGCATTCGGGAACCAGACAAATTAGTCGGCGATATTTTGGATGACCAAAGTATTCCGCTTTTTAAAGATAAAGGTCATCAGCAAGAACGCTCAACCAACAAAGAAGAAGAAGCTCATAGCAAGGGAACTTCGATTTGGAATACGATTTATGTTTCCTTAATGAATGGTGTTTCGCATATGCTTCCAATCGTTGTTGCCGGTGGTGTTTTAACCGCAATTTCTTTCTTTTGGGGCATTTATTCAGCAGATCCGAAGAGCAGTGAATATAATTACTTTGCTTATATGCTGAACACAATCGGTTCAACTACCATGAACCTAATGGTCCCTATTCTTTGTGCTTACATTGCTGAAGCTATCAGTAAACGTTCTGGTTTAATTGTTGGTTTTGCAACCGGGATGATTGCTTATAACGGTGGTACTGGTTTCTTAGGTGCAATTGTCGGCGGCTATTTAGCTGGTTATACTGTTATCCTCCTTCAAAAGGTATTCAAACCATTGCCAGACAAAGAATTACGTGGTTTAAAGGCTATTTTCCTCTATCCAGTCTTTGGGGTGCTTATTTCAGGACTTGTCATGTGGTGGATCTCAACACCAATGAAAGATTTGAATGTCGGCATGATGAATTTCTTAAAAGGAATGCAAAATTCGGATCCAATTCTGTTAGGAATCGTTGTCGGTGTCATGTGTGCTTCTGATTTTGGGGGCCCAATCAACAAAGCGGCCTACTTAACTGGGACTGCGCTGCTGGCACAAGGAAATTACTTCTTTATGGCCGGTGTTTCGGCAGCCTGCATTGCACCGCCATTGGCAACTGGTTTTGCCGTTTTAATGAATAAGAAAGCTTACACTAAGAATGAACGCAGTGCTGGGTATGTTAACTTCCTGCTTGGATCCACGCATATCACAGAAGGTGCGATTCCATTCGCCGCTAAAAATCCTTTGTTAAACATTCCGGCCTTTATGGTTGGTTCTGCAATTGCAGCCGTATTAAGTTATGCAACTAAAATTCAGGTACCAGCTCCACATGGTGGCTTCATTATCTTGCCATTAGTAAACCATCCAGTTCTATGGGTATTATGGATTGTCATCGGTGCTTTAGTATCCGGTGTTCTATTAGCAATTATTGCTGGTCGTCAAGCCAAAAAGCATGGCGGCGTTGAACCATCCGGGTCTAGTTTAACGAATCTTTCCGGTTTGGATACTAGTGAAGATATCAATACCGAAACACAGGATCTTGAGATGACACCTGCAGATGCAAAAGAAGAAGATCAGATTTTAAAAAAGGATGAAGAATCATTTGATCCAGGGAATATTCTGACCAAAGAAAATATTGAATTAAATGTCACTGCAAGTTCTCGGGATGATGTTTTACATCAATTAGCGGACTTGGCTGTTAAAAATCATCTTGCTGATGATGCTGATGCTGTTTACAAGAAATACATCAAACGTGAAGATGAAGGTTCCACCGGTATGGAACAAGGAATTGCAATTCCACATGCACAGGATGCTACAATTCATCAATCAGCAATGTTGGTTCTTAAATTGAAAACACCCGTTGATTGGAAAACCTTTGATCATAAACCGGTTGATACCATTATTTCATTCTTAATTCCTGAAAAAGATAGTGGCAGTCATCTTAAGTATCTGTCGAATACTGCTAAATTATTAACGCATGCAGATTTTGTGGATGCACTCAAAAAAGCTGATTCTGTCAACGAGATTATGCAGCTCTTTAAATAAACAATTACTAAAAAAGGGATTCTGACACAATTCTGCCAGAATTCCTTTTTACATTCCTCTGATTACCTCAAAACTGATCAGCACCAGCACAATGATGACAATACCGACCCCGATTGAAATCCAATGCCAGATTGGCGTGAAATGGTCGCTGTTTCGAATCAGATAAGCATACCAGACCCCTAGGATAAAAATCAGGGCAATCAACCCCAAACGGTTCGCAACTGACATTTGTACTGCACTTCCTTTTTAGAATCGTATTCGGACGCCTGCTCCGCTTCCGTCTATTTTACCGCTAATGAAAGGATGTTCGTCGCTTCTCGACTTATTTTGCGCTATGATGGACACAACAAATACTTTAAAGGAGTGAGTCAGATGCAGCGAATTGCGATTGTTTCGGATAGCCATGGAAATGCGACTGCCCTGGCAGCGGTGATTGCCGATGCTCGTCAGATGGGTGCCGATACTTTTCTGTCGGTCGGCGATCTGACCATGCGCGGTCCGTCGCCGCAAGCCTGCATCGACTTGCTGCGGCAGGTGAATACCCAGACTTGGGTTTTAGGCAATCATGAACAAACTTATGCCGATCTGAATACGACCGATAAGGTACCGTTGAAAAAACCAAAGAGTATCATGTCAGTCGTCCAAAGTGCCTATGATAAAAATGATATGGACGCCGCAACATACCGCTTTCTGGCAACCTTGCCGCTTAAACAGACGCTCACGCTTGAAAATGTGACGATGGATGTCTTCCATGCTGCCCCTGACCAGACGCATGGTGTCCATGTTCAGGCAACGGATAAACAGCGTTACTTCAATGCCCTGCTCGAAGACAGCAACAGCGACTTAGCGATTTACGGCCACATTCACCAGCAATTATTGCGCTGGACGACAGATGGCCGGCCAATCATCAATGCCGGAACCGTCGGACTGCCGAATGCCCGCCACATCTTGCTGCAAGATCAGCGAGCCGAATATGCTGTGCTGACTTTAGACAACGGCAAATTATGCGGACTTGATTTTCGTCATG
Organism: Lactobacillus selangorensis; assembly: GCF_001437205.1. Taxonomy (GTDB): domain Bacteria; phylum Bacillota; class Bacilli; order Lactobacillales; family Lactobacillaceae; genus Paralactobacillus; species Paralactobacillus selangorensis. The sequence goes on from NZ_JQAZ01000002.1 coordinate 64,529, forward strand.
TGGCCTACAATATCGACCATGAGCTGGAAATTGCACGTCATAAAAATCTGCCCTATTACGAATTATACAAAGAAGCGCTAACCACCGGGCAGTACGCCTACACACAGGAAAAAGTCGCTGCTCAGAATCAGAAACATCATTACAAACATCTCGCCAAACAATTTCTGAAACAAAAAACATTTTTATTCTGAAAAAATAAGGCTCTGGTAAAAATCACTTTTTACCAGGGCCTTATTTCGACATTCATTTATGTTCTTGCATGTATTCGGTCAAACTCTGAATGTCATCCGCAGTTGGTTGGCGCCGCATCGACTTGATGTCATGAATGTGTTCCACCGAAACGTGACTATCAAAAGCAAGCTCTGAGTCGGTCAGGTCATGCTTCTTTTGGAAGTGGATAATCGCTTCTGCAAAATCACTTAATTGTTCGTTATCATTCATCTTTCTGCCTCCTGCATTTATTATACCGCACTAAAAGTCGACTAACTTACCATTTAAGTGAACTGGAACTGGATCGCCGTCCAGCAAATGAATCTCGCTGACGACTAAATCGTTGTCCCGTTTGACTTGCAGCTGCAGCAGCGAACCGTGGTACAAAACTTCCATCTGGTAGCCGTTCCAGCTCTTCGGCAGATACGGTTCGAACGACAGCATCTTGTCGCCGATCGTCATCCGGGCAATCCCATACGCCAGAATCAGCCATGAGCCGCCCATTGCAGCTGTATGCAGGCCGTCTTTAGTATTGCCCTGCTGGTCCGCAATATCGGTCAGCGCCGTCCGCTTGAGCAGTGTCTTGGCTTTATGCGCATCGCCGATTTTAGCAGCTACAATCGCATAAATAGCTGGTGACAAGGAGGAATCGTGCGTCGTGAGTGGTTCATAATATTGGTAATTGACCCGCATCTCTTGGTCGGTAAATAACTTCGGCAGGAGGCACCATTGCTAAAATCAAATCGGCCTGCTTCAAAACCTGCTTGCGATAAATGATGAGCGGATGGTAATGCAGCATCAACGGGAAATTTTCCTTTGGTGTGTTGGCTAAGTCCCATTTGCCTTTGTCTAAGAATGTATCATCCTGCCCAATCAAATCGCCCCGCCGGTAGATAAACATCTCATCGGCAGCCTTCTTGAAGGTCTCCCATTCTGCTTGGGTGACTCCGAAACGAGATGCCTGTTCCAGTGTAAAGTGTTTCAGCAAGAAGTAGAGCTGATTCTGAACCATGAAATTCGTATAAGCATTGTTATCCACTAACGCTGTATATTCATCCGGTCCGGTAACGGTATTAAGGGTGAAGCCCTTGCCAGGCACGAAATCGCCATAGCTGATATAGAAACGGCTCGTTTCAACCAGCATTTCCAGGCCGTACTGATCGAGAAAATCACGATCCTGTGTCACTTCGTAATAACGCTGAACGGCGTACATAATATCGGCATCGATATGGATCGCCGCTGTGCTGGCTGGAAAATAGGCCGAAGCCTCTTCCCCATTGATTGTCCGCCACGGATACAAAGCGCCCTTTAACGACAGATTCTGGGCATGGACTTTGGCATCCTGCAGCTGTTCATAACGAACCAGCAGCAAATTACGAGCTGTTTCCGGCTGATTCATCAGGAAGAACGGCAGAATATAAATTTCGGTATCCCAGAAGTAATGGCCCTCATAGCCAGTACTCGTCAGCCCTTTCGCTGAAATACTCCGTTTACTGTCTTGTCCGGCCGCCTGCAGCAGCTGGTAGCTGACAAAATGCAACGCCTGCTGAAGCTCGTCATCGCCGTCGATTGAAATCGCCGCATGTTCCCAGAAAACATCGAGATGCACTTTTTGTTCCATCGCCAGTTTGGCAAAGCCGATTTTCTTAGCTTCCGCCAATTGCTGCCATAATAAATCCTGTGTATCTTTTTCACTATCGACCTGCAGATAAACCGCATATTTGGTCAATGAAACGGGATTTTGCAAATCATACGTCTTTTCCCAGCTCAAATCATGCCATTCGCCCGCTGTATCATGGGTGATTCCAATCAGCACTTCTTGATTGCTGTTCAAGGTCCGCAAATCTAAGCCACGTGCATCCTCTTTTTCAATTGCCAGCGCATTTTGGAAAATGGATTGGGTATTAACTTGGCTCAGACGAGGATCAAACCCAGCTGGTGCCGCATCGGTCGTCCGATCGAGCTGCGAAACCACTTTGAGGCGGCCGTCTTTAAAGTCGACTGCCGTTGCATCCATTAGAAAAGCAGCGACTGTCTGATGTTTGAAACTGACCAAACGGCTGAATGTCACGGCAATCGTCTTGTTCGACTTATAAGAACGCCACTTGAAGTGATGGATCATCTGCCCATTTTTCATCTTGAGGTTCCGTGAATTGACTAAAAATTCGCCGTTCTGATCATCGACGTGTTCGCCGTCCAAATACAAGGCACAGCTGCTGGCATCGGGCAGATTGATGATCGACTGCCGCTGATTGGGATAACCATAAGCACTTTCGCCGTAAACAATCGGCTCTTGTTCGTAAAAACCGTTGATATACGTGCCCCGTGTGCTGGACAGGCTCTGAATCAGATTCTTGTCCTCAAATGAACCTCGAATCCCCAAATAGCCATTTCCAACCGTGAATAAGGACTCAGTTGCCTTATTCTTGGAATCTTCTTTATTGACGCCAGCTGTTAAACTCCAGCTATCTTCTCCGTACTGCAAAGTTTGCCACTCCCCGCTTCTTAAATTCATCTTAATTTTACGACTGAATCGGTCCAGATGAAATCGTTTTTGGTACAATATTCCTATGACCGAAACAGAAAGGATCGTTTTTAATCATGAAACGTCGAAAAATCTTGCTTTATCTCGCTTTACTCGTGCCGCTGTTCTTCTGGGTGCAGCAGACGACACCAGTTGCTGCTGCCGATGACGACTGGACGCCAGTGGCTACGCTAGGGGTCACCCTGACGGACAGTCAGAAGCAGCAGACGCTCAGCACGCTGACGGCCCCTTTGAACAATGCTAGTTATACCACATTGACCGTTGATGGCAATACGCTCGTCAAGTACCTCAATTCAACCGGCGACAACTTCACTTCCAGTTCGAATGTTTATTCGAGTGCGCTCGTCCAGAAAACGTCCAGCGGTTCAGGAATCAATGTCAAGATTCTCGATTACAACGGTAAAAACAATATCACGACCATCACAGCCGATCAATACAAAAATGCCGCTTTAACGGCCGGTGTGACTGATGCCAACATTTATGTCACTTCCGCTGTCCCGATTGACGGTTCCGGTGCCCTTGCTGGTGTCTATGCCGCTTTTGCGAAAAACGGCGACACCCTCAGCAGCAGCCAAATCAGTGCTGGCCAAAGCGAATTGAACACTTTGAGCGACATTACCCAAGCCAACAAAGATAAAGACGGTTATTCCGATGCCCAGCTCAACAATGCTGTCGCCGGTGCCAAGGAAGAAATGGCTAAGAAGGGGTCCAACATTACAGTCAACCAGATTACCACAATCGTCAATAATCAGTTGACTCAAAATAACCTGACCAACGTCATCACAAGTACGCAGAAACAGCAAATTATCAACATCTTAGTCAAAGTGCGTGACTCAGGTGCACTGAAATCCAACAGTTTCCAGGACCAGGCCAGCAACGTGGCTTCCAACATTAAATCCGGTGCGAAGAACATCTTCTCGCACTTGAACACGGCGCAGAATCAGAACTTTATCCAACGCTTGTGGGCGCAGATTTTGTCATTCTTCCAATCGATTATCAGCTGGATCACATCACTTCTCTAATTGATCAAGAACCATCCCGCTCGCTTTCATAAACATGTACGTAATGACAGGGCCGACAAACTTGAAGCCCTGTTTTTTCATGTCTTTCGCAACACATTGTGAAAACGGCGTCTGATTGGGAATCGGATCCATCGGCAGATAGGTCATGATTTTAGGTTCGTCGTCGACAAACGCCCACATATAATCGGAAAAGGTTGTCTGCGCCCAATGCAGTTTGACAATTGCCTGTGCATTGGCAACCACAGCCTGAATCTTGCGGGGATTGCGGATCATGCCTGGATAAGTGATGATACTTTCAAGGTCATCTTGCATCATTGCGGCGACGGAATCAATTTTTAAGCCGTGAAACGCTTGTCGAATCGTCGGCATTTTGGCAGCGGCTACTTTCCAGCTCAAACCAGCTTGAAACGTGCCGACCGTCAGCAGTTCGAACAAACGCTGATCATCATGGACCGGATGTCCCCATTGCTGTTCATAATCAATAATTCCTGATGCTGTTTTTTTCATGATAATCCTCCTCAAACCAAAAGCAGCCGATCCATGCTAGAATATCCTCAAAGGAAGTGGGCAGGATGGATTTGAAACACGAACAGGCCAAATTAGCCGGCCACCATCGCAAACACGAACTGGAAAAGCAACTCGAACAATTACGGGACCAGCGGCAGCGGCTGATTGCCGGTACTGCTGCTGAAAACGACAACGGCACACCGGCCGATGCCGACAGCAGCCGCAACGATCATCAAGCTGTGGCCCAGCTCGACCAGCAGATCCAGCAGTTAACCGACCAACTCAATCAGTTAAAAGCATAATCCAATAGAAAAGCTGAGACAAATTCTGCCTCAGCTTTTTTGAACGTTTTTATTGCGCCATATGCCAGACGATCGTGTCCAATTTGGGATCGATCGAAGCATTTTCAACGACATCATACCCATTGGCCTTCGACGTCGAAATGATTCCGTTCTGCAAGGCATCTTCTTTGCCAGCTAAGTACATTTGACTAATTTCAGTATTAACACTGTCCAAAGAAGTTCCTTCAACAACATATTCAGCGACTAAACCGCCGTTAAAATAAAAACGAACCGAATAATGTTTCGTATCTTGTTCTGCCATTTTGTTCACCTCGTGTTCATGATAACAAATTTCACCGGGACCAGGGCGCTTAACCGTCCTCATTCTGGTTTTCTTGTTACAATAAAGATAGCTTACATTGGGGGCAAAATAAAGATGAATTTATGGATCAATTGGATTTGTATCATTATCGTCGGGTTCATCGCCGGTGTCTTTGTGGCCGCCGAATTTTCCGTTTTGAAAGTCCGGCCGTCCTATTTGCAGGAATTAAGTGATCAGGGCAACAAAACGGCCCGAGTCACCTTGCACCTCCTGAATAAATTAAATGACACCTTATCGACGACCCAAGTGGCGATTACCTTCACCGGTATCATCATGGGGGCAATCGGGGAAAGCACCGTTTCTGAAACGATCATCCGTCTCTTCAGCCTATTCCACATCGAGCTCGCTGAAAACTGGCTTCTCTCCGCCGTCAGTGTCATCATCCTGACTTATTTGGAAGTGGTCCTGACCGAACTAGTGCCTAAATCGATTGCGATCGATCAGCCGAATAAGACGGCTATGCTGATTACACGGCCTGTTCAGGGATTTGAGAAAATTGCTTATCCGCTCGTCTGGTTCATGAGCATTTCGGCAGCCGACGTTTTGAAATTGTTAGGCTTCACCGTCGCGCAGGAAGGCGAAGAAATTTACACCCAAGCCGAAATTCTGGGCATTACGAAAGCAGCTGTCAAGGGCGGCACGCTTGAACCAGCCGATGCCGCCTTTGTTTCACGTGGATTTTCTTTTAATGATCAGCAAGCCAAAGACATCATGATTGATCGAACGGCGGTCACATTTCTGGACCAGTCCGATACTGTTCAGACGGCTTACCATGCCTATTTAAAAACTGGTTTCACCCGTTTTCCTGTCACTGAGGAACATGACAAGGACCGGGTCACTGGTTACGTTTATTCGTATGACTTAGCCAAAGCCGTTCAAAACGACAATGCCCAAACCTTAAGCGAATTGACCCGGCCGCTGATTAAAGTCGCCGAAACGCTGAATATCGGGTCAATCTACCGACGCATGCGGCAGGAAAATTCGCCGATTGCGCTCGTCGTCGATGAGTACGGCGGTACTGCCGGCATGATCACCGATGAAGATATTACCGAAGAAATCATGGGTGATTTTGAAGATGAAAACGACCCGGCCAATCGTAAGGTTGTTCATCATCAGGACGGCAGCGATACCGTCAGCGGCAAAATCACGTTGCATGACTTCGAACGTCTTTTTAAAACACCAATCCCCAGCTTTTCCGAATCGCCGTCGGTTACTCTGTCCGGCTACATCACCGAACAGCAGCCGCACATTCAGGCCGGCGACACGTTCACCGTGGGGCCGTTCACACTCGAAGCCATTCGCATCAAGAACCACCGCATTCAGCAATTTAAAGTTACGCACCGCAAAAAGGAGGAACAAGCATGACAGTCAATGAATTTTTAACCACCGCTCCCGCCGATTGGACTTTTGCTAAAGTCGACACTAACACGATTAGCGAACTTACCGCCGGCCAAAGTTATGACGAAGTTTATCAAATGCCGCTCAATCAGCGGCCGGGTCTTCGTGATTTGCTGGCCAAAGCACTCGAGAAAAGCATCATCACTCGTGACACCAAACTCGAGCTCTACACCGACGGCAATATTGATGTCGTCGTCCCTGATTTAAACTGAAACAGTCCCAAAAAAGGCTTCGGCACGTTTTGTGTCGAAGCCTTTTTTAAGCCCCCTGCTTAAACATTATTTTGTTTTCGTAAACGGATTGGCAACCTTCGAATAATCATGATGTTTACGAACCATAGTGTGCGCCGCTTTCGCCAACACCTTCGGGTCCTTATCGTAATGATTCAGTTTCGGCAGGTCATCGTCCGGCAGTCCTAAGAACTTGTTGACGGCAATATGAGCACTGCGGACACTCATCATTTCGGTAAAGGTCATCTGGGTCTTCATTTCGGTAAACTGGCCCAAGAAGGCTAAATTATGCGAACCAGCCGGAACGACATGCGGCCGGTCCTTCTTGGAACGGTTGTTGAAGAGAGCATCGACGTATGGCATGTAAGCTGGAATAACATTTTCAACACTGGCCATAATTTCGTCAGTCTTGTCCCCGATTTTAACGGCCCGTTTGTCCATCGCATTCAGATGCCCAATCAATTCCAGCAGCATTTCACGGCCGGTCATTTCGATGAACGGCTTGTCGACATAATCGCCTTTGCGGCGTGGATAGAGGACGTAGCCCCACAGAACGGTTTCATTCGGCTTCTGTGCATGGAAATGCGGCTGATGATGCACCACGATACTCAATAATGGCGTCGAATCAATCCAGGTCTGCAGTGCATTGCCAGGTGCCTGACGAGTGATTTCCTTGATTTCGTTGACCAGCAGATGATTGGTCGTCGTCACGGTGAAACTCTGCCATTCGCTCTGGCTGCGATCGCCGAAGAATTTGTCAGGATTGCCGACGTTATAGAAGCGATCGGCCACTTTGCGCCATAAAGCCGCACTCGGCGCTGGATTCATATTTTCGGTGATTGGAGTATCGAGATCGCCTAAAGTGGTGCAATCCGTAATCGAACCATTTGTATCGAAAACGAGATCGCCTTCGTTGACTTCGATGTGAATCGGCTCATTCGTCTCGACATTGACTCCTTCGATGCCAGTCACGATGATTTCATCCCGCATCGGAGTATCCGCAAAGTCAAGGTCGTCGATCCGAACGCGATTGACGAATTGAACACCCTGATCCTGCAAATACTTGCGGGCTGGAAGAATCAAACTCTCGTATTGATTGTATGGCGTCCGGGTCACGCCAGCTAAGGTGTTGATCCGACTGAATTCCAAAATCATCCGGTGCATGTAGCGCCGTAATTCAGCAGCTGAACTCGTCTTCTGGAAGGCAAAGGTCGTCTGCCACATGTACCAGAAATTAGTCGTGAAGAAATCAGGGTCGTCTTTGAACCAGGTCTGAATGTCTACGTCGTCCAAGGTTTCCTCTTGATCATCCGGAATGGCCGTTAATTTAACTAATAATTCACGGTCCTGATTGCTGAAGCCCATCGAATACGTATCGATGATACCATCTTTGTCCATCAAACGGGACACATCGTTCGTCGGATGGGCATGATCAAAGTTCAGGATTTCATCCGTGACTGACTCGCCCGGATGATCCAGTGACGGAATCCCCCGAAACATATCCCACAGATCTTCGTAAGTTTCTTCATTCAGCATCCGGCCGCCGATGGCTAAAAATCCTTTGCTGTTGGCTAACCGGCCTTTTTGATATTCGTCCTCATAAGCAGTAACATGATTGCCATCATTGGCGCCATGGGTATCCAGCCCGATAATCGTAATATCCTTGCCGGACCAGCCATTTTGAATTAAATAATAAGCGGCGGCTAAACTCGAGATTCCAGCGCCGATTGTATATGCTTTACTCATTTCAAACACCTCATTTTTAATAGACAAGTTCTATCTACGGATCGTGGATAAACGATGTCTTTGATTCTGCTTTTATCATACACGTGATTGAAAACGGATACAATAGCAATATTCAAAAAATATTTAAATTTATTTTTTATTTATCTGCTGTTTTCAGCGTACAAAAAAAGTTTGATCAAAAAATGACTTTTCAATCAAACTTTGCTTAAGTTTATTTACCATGGCACGATCTGCTCAATCGCATCGCAATCATAACCAAGCTGAAACGGCTGAAAACGGCGGGCACTATTGCGAATCACTTCGGCCGGCACATGCATGCCGACAGACGGCGGCCGCTGCTGCACCTGTTCTGCCGCTCGCCGCCAATCATTCGCAAATTGAACCCCAATCACCACATTCGCCGGATCGGCCGCTTTCGCCCACCGATAGTAGTCACGCCGCTGGTCGATTCGCAAGTTAATCGCATCAACTAGAATCACATCGACCTGCGGCAATAACAGACACTGTTGGTAAAGCCATTTAAAATGGGCAACCGAAGTCTGAACGGCTTGGCGGATAAACGCCGGATCGTTACTCTGGTAAACGCCTTTTCCGAATAAGTGCACCCGAATCGTATCACTATTGAGCCAAATCACATTTTGCTGTGGATGCAGCCGGACGTAACGTTGGGCCCAGGTTGATTTGACGGCACCCTGAATTCCGGCTAATGTCAGAATACGTCTCAACGAAAGGTCGCTCCTATCTATCCAATGCAGATTTCACAACTCAATGATAACAGATCGGCGCACTTTTTAAACGGCCATGCGGTCATCGCATTCGAAGCCTTGGTTGTATGGCGCATCAATCAAGGTCAATTCACATTTTCCGTCGAGCGAACTGTTCTTCAGCCGCTGAATCAGCTGGCCCTGGTCGTCGAAATAATGGACGGCATGGATTTTTTCCAAAATAGGACCTTTATCGTTTGTACCAATATAAATTTTCCGATACGGAATATGACCTTGTTTGAGTGCCTGGATCGTTGCGGGCAAATATTGTTCCTTGCGCGCCGTCACGATATCGACTTCATAGCCATGCTGCCATGCACGCTGAGCCAGATCGGCCGCTTTCTGCAGGACATTGCTATTCAAAATCACATCTGTTTGCGTCTCATCAATAATCTTTTGGGCAACCTCATCGGGTAGTCCATAGACCTTGGCAAACGAATAATCCGTCATATCCGCCAGTTTCAGCGACTTGCCAGTAAAATCATTGAAATGATGGATGACCCGTTTCATAGAGAAAACAGTCCCATCCAAATCAAAGGCCCAGACTGGCCGCTTGAGTGGCTGCAGATCCTGACGTTGTGGAAGTTTTAATCGATCGATTGTAAGCATCTAAACACCCTCTTTAACTAAATTGTTCCGAACTTACTTCTTAAAAGTCAGCAAGTTAATATAATACGCGCTTTTAAATAAAATGCAAGCTTTTTTTGCGTAAATGAAAAGCCGAAGTTTTTACACCTCGGCTTTCCCTAAAAGCCGCCACTTCTAATTTATCATGAAAACCACTCAGGGGTGGTCAATCATGCTTGACGGTTTAAATTGAAATCAATTGGTTCCAAATTATTGAATATTTTGCCGCAACTCCTGCAGCTGCTGAATGGCTTGATCGAGCAACGCTTTGTCCTGGTTGGTGCCGTATTGAACCAAATTCTGCATCGCACCGCCTAACAAATAATCCCGATAGACCTGCGCTGGCAGTACATTAGCCAGATCATTGGCGGGACGGGCTGGTTGCACCGTCTGTGCCTGCTGCTGGTTGGCACCGGCATACTGCCGAATTGCCTCATTCAGCAATTGGTCCAGCGAATGATCCTGCTGCGTCATCCATGCTGACTGTTTGCCGCTGGCGGCACTTGTTGCCGATTGCTGAACCAGTTTGCCTAAGATCTGGTTGAACTGCTGATCGGCAGACGATTGCGGTGCGGGCGCCGCACTGCTTGGTGCCGGTGCAAAGGACTGCTGCTGCAGCCAGTCATTGAACTGGCTCGATACATCGGTCGGAATCTTCGTTTCAGTTGGTTTGGCAGCGGCCGAAGCTGGTTGTTTCGGTTCCGGCTTCAAAGATTCGGGCTTGAATAAATCAGCCACTTCTTGATTATGACGAGCTGCTTCAGTGGCTTCGGTGACCTGTTTATGATCACGTTCTTTAGCCGCCTTATCCTTTTGCTGAGCCTTTTGGATGGCACGATTCTGAGCCGCTTTCTTTTCGGTCTGTGATTCGATTTGCCGCATCCGTTTAGCCGTCGCCGAATTTTGCTTTTCCGGCTGCTTTTGCAATTTCTGCACTTGCTGATCGGCTTTTTTGAGTTCCGGATTCGTCTGCTGCTTCTTGGCCGCATTCCGCATTTGTTCACCATTCAATGTCGTGACATTTTTAGCTGCCTTGCGGGCTGCTTCTTTAGCATCCAGAATTTCCTGCAGTTTCGCCAAAGTCGTCTTCTTCGCCGTCTTTTGAACGCCGAAATTCTGACGGATTTGTTTCTTGCCGGCATTCATCTGTTCATTGGCCTGTTCCAAAATCTTGCCCAAACCACGCTGCTGAATCGTATTAACGACGTAAACCGCCGCCTTGTCCAACTTATCAACTGTTGGGGCTCCTGTGAAAGGTCCGACTCCCAGCAAAATCTGCCGCCCTAATTTCGTAATAAAAAAGGCATAATGTTGCTGGTAGAAATAACTGATCGCATCTGTCGCCGGTTCACGGAGCATCTCCATCAATTTACCGACGTTGCTGCGGCCTAACGTTCCCGTTACGGTCGTCTGTTTGGCTGCATCGGTGATCGACAAACTTAATTGCTCCCGATCCTCGCTGACCTCTAACCGAAGCTGATCATTGTACTTGTTTGCATAATTTTTCTGTAAACTCGTTGTTTGTTTACTTGCCGCCATGAAAGCTGACTTCCCTTCCTGAAAAATATTGATTGCCGCTGTTAGGTCATCATTGGCCTCAAACCCACAATTCTTGCAGATAAACAAATGTTCCGCACTCTCACGATTGGCCTTGTTAATATAATGGCATCGTGGACAGCGGTGACTCGTTTCACGTGGATTGATGAACCACACCTGCGACCCGTGACTCGGCGCACGCTTCATCAACTGCAGTTCGAGTGCAATATGCAGGTAGGGAAAACGCAGTGCGAATTGGGGACGGCGGTGCGCCGCCGCTGCAATTCGTTGCTGGCCGGCCAAGTTTTCAACGACAAACAAGGTTTCCTTCGGATAATGATTGAATAAGGTTTTCAAGGCCGTCCGAATGATCAATTCCCGTTTTTGCTGATCGTATTTTCGTTGTTCCGCCGACAGTTTATGCTGCCGATGAAACCGTCGAAACTCTTCAACTTGCGCCTGACGCAACTGGATCCCTGAGATAAATAAGGAATGTCCTTGTTCATCGATACAGGTCATCACATAATTTGTTCCCAAATCGATTCCAACAATATGCTTGATTTTGTTGGCCATCGACTTACCACCTTTCCACACCCATTATACCGTTTTGAGAAACAAGCGGGGCTGAAAACAAAAACGGATTCGACAAATCTTAAGGTTTGTCAAATCCGTTAAATTTTCTTATTGAATCGTGACCGAAACTTCGGTCGGTAATTTCGGCTGGATGACTTGTTCCAGTTCTTCCGCCGTGTGATTAAAAATCAATTGAATCCGATGATTGCGCCGGGTCACAATTGTTGCGATGACACGTTCTTTGTCGTTTTGAACGACTTTGAAACGGGTCAGTGTGATTGCCGTCAGATCAGTGTACGGCGTAATCGTCGAAAAGAAGTGATTCCCCATCACACCGCGCTCCGTAAAGCCGCCGACACCGCTTTGAAAATTGAGCAGGATCAAAGCAGCAATCAAAACGATATAGGCTTCCCCTGTGTAAGGTGTCCACCAGATAAAGAAGAGGTAAAAAACACTGTAAAGGATCATCCAGTAGTTGTAATGGGCCCGTTCGATTAGCTTCGACTGCCAATACGTATTGAGCGCCGCACCGGTCAGCAAAGCAATGTCCAGAATGATCCACATTGTATTGATACTCATCTCTGCTTCCCCCTTACAAAAAGTATTCTGTGTTCATCTTACTACACTTTAAAGGGAACGCAACTCCTGTGGAAGCGGGCTCAACTGTTGTGCCGCCACAAAGTACAAGTATTCTTCAATTGGTTTGCCATTGTGCAGCAGACTAGTCAGTGCCTCTTTGTACAAGCCCAGCTGGCCGCCGTAACGCTGCCACATTTCCGCCGTATAATCGGCCCTGCTTTCATCTGGTTTAATCCGATCCGTCTTGTAATCAAACAAAATGATTTTATCGGCTAATTCGATAAATCCATCGATTGTCCCATGAATCAGGACGGGGGCATTATGGGCACCCCGATCAGGCCGCAACATCGAAAATGAATATTCACGTTCGACGCGGTGGGGCTGTGTTCCGCCCCATAAAGCAGCATGAATCGGTTCCTGCTGGTAAAAAGCAGCGACACTAGCCAAATCAATCTGTTTGCCGGCTGCTGTTGTGATCAAATCTTGAGCAACATCCGTTTGAAGCAGTGTTTCGAATTCAGTTGGTGTGGGAGCCTGATCCTGCAACGGGATTTGTTTGAACAGCAAATGAGTCGCCGTCCCAATCTCAGTAGCTGAAGCCCCGTTTGAATCGTCCCCTAGTGTAAAGGCCGGTTCGTCAAAACGCTCATTGACATGCTGGTACGAATCGCTGCCGTCTGCCATTTCATTGTCGGTCGGATCGCCAGGATTGCCATTTCCCAAAGCCTTGAAATCCGAAACGGATTGATACGCCGGTGTAATGGTCGGATTCGAGGCCAGTTTCGAATCAGGATAGTCATCCTCGAGCAGACAGCGAATCTGGTCATAATCAGCGACCTGGTCAGGCTGGACCGCCGCTGCACGCTGATCCAATTGTTCGGCATTGTGACCACGTTCATAATCCCACTGGCCGTCTTTATCCAGATTCAAATTTTCAGCATCAAAAGTCCGGAAGGTAAATGCAGCGGTCGGCAACCCATCAATCGCCTGTACAGGCGCTGCATCATCCGCCCTTGGAAAATCTTTTTGCCGCATCAAAGCTGGAATGATCCAGTCAAAATACGTTTTAGCGTTTTGACGCAGCTGCAACGGCAGCACTGGTTGGTGGCCGGTGTCCTGTCCCTGCCAATGAGCGAGTGTTTCATCGTCATCATTATTCACGGCGCCGACTAAGACCAGCTTCTGTTCAGAACGTGTCAAAGCCACATACAAAACCCGCATTTCTTCGGCCCAGTTTTTGGCATGGATCGAATCCTGCAGCAGCATCTTCTGCGGCGTCTCCAGCTTGATATTGTACTTAGGGTCGACATAATCGATGCCGATATGAATTCCCTTGCCCTGATCGTTCAGCAACACATCGGCCGACGTATCCCAAGTATTCAAGCCTTTCGTCAGATTCATCACAAAGACAACCGGAAATTGGAGTCCCTTGCTGCCGTGAATGGTCATCAGTTTGACGACATCTTCATCGGAAACGGTCGCTGCAGCGGTCAAGTCGTTATCCTGATCCTGCATTTTTTGAATGAACTTGATGAATTGGAACAGTCCCTTAAAACTGGTCTGCTCGTAATCATTTGCCCGCTGATACAAAGCATGCAGATTGGCTTGACGCTGCGCACCGCCAGGCATTCCGCCGACATAATCCAAATAACCAGTCCGGTTGTAGATGGTCCAAATCAGTGTCACTAATTGATTCTGAATGGCTAAATCACGGAAGGTGCTTAAATCGACCGTAAAACGGCTGAGTTTGTCCATCAGCTCGCTTGATTCGCCTTGATGATGTGCCACAAACGCAGTCAAAGCTGTGTAGAAGGATGCCTTGCGATCTTCCAAACGAATCGATGCCAGTTCATCCGAAGTCAGTCCGTACATCGGTGAACGCAAAACGGCAACTAACGGAATATCCTGGTCAGGATTATCGATGATCGTCAGTAAGGACATCATTACCTGCACTTCCGTCGTCTTGAAGAAATTCGGCGCATCGGCAACGGAGATCGGGATGCCCATCTGCTTGAAAATTTCCATAATGGCGACATTATTCGATTTAGTCCGTGTCAGCAGTGTAATATCTTCGTACTTCAGATCCCGATAAGTTTTCTGCTCACTATCCCAAATCTGATGCCGGGTTGAATCAGGCAATTTCCCCATCCACAACTTGATCTGTTTAGCGACTAAATAAGCTTCCGCTTTATACCGATCTACATTATCGACCGCATCATTGCTCTTGTCGTTGGCAAACAGATCAATTTCAGGTTCACTGCTTAAAATCGGTTTGTCAGTTGTGGCAGCATAGCGCTCATCAAACCACTTCGCACCATAATGCAGCTGGCCCTGCTTCAGATAATCGCCGCCGCCTAAATCAGTGCTCATCAGTTGCCCGAACAGCATGTTGACGAACTGATCGTTTTCCTTGGTAGCTCGAAAGTTATCGTCCAAAGCAACAACTTCAGAAACATTTTTATTAGGCTGCTGCGGATACAGGGCAGCTTCTTGATCCGGTTCTTGACCTGGCTGCCATTCCCAAAAATTGCGCCGTTTGCCTTGGAACAAACCGGGCTCGGCTAAACGGAAACCATAGATTGACTGTTTGTCATCACCAACCATAAAGAGATGATTTTCAGCTTTCGTCGTTGCAATCAGGTGCAGCAGCTGTTCCTGCAGCTGATTCGTATCCTGATATTCATCAACCAGCACTTCTTTGTAATGTGCTTGGGTCATTGCTAATAAATTTGAAGTCGGCACTTCAAGCAGCTGGACAGCGTCATGCTCAATATCGGAATAATCGGCAACCCGCCGCTGTGTTTTCAAAGTCTGATACTGCTTGGCAAATTGTTGCACCACTTTAACGAGACCTTCAACCAGATGATGTGCTTTTGCGGTTAATGCAATCACCTGAGCTTCGGGATAGGCAAATAAACTCATCTGCAGGTCCGCAACGATTTTTTTATACGCCGAACGAGGATCCTCTTTTTTATCAAGGGAAATGTCTTTGGAAATTTTGACCCCATCGACCTCTAATTTACTAGTTAATTTCCCATATTCAATGTCAAGCAGTTCAGCCCGCAGCTCGCTCCACTTCTTCGAATGCATAAAGAGTGCTTGTAAATCAGTGAGCGTCTTCTGATCCGCCTCAAGAACGGCTTTCAGATGCTGATGATCCTCACTCTGTGCGATATCCGTCTTTAAGGCCGCTTTGGCTAGGTCCGCTGCTGCGCCTAATTTTTGGGCCGCCGCTGCCCGTGATTCAGTTGCAAAAACCGAATCATCGAAATGCTCTTTGTCGATTAGATAACTATCAGGCAGCTTATCCAGCCAGGCTTTCGAATCTGGATGTACATCGGCCATCGTATACACTTTGGCAACGGCTTCCTGAAGTCCGTTGTCATCCCGATCATTGGAAAAGTTGTTGCTCAGCGTCTGGAATTCAGCATCAGCATACCGTTTTTCACACAGCTGCTGCCACGCTTCCAGCCGCAGCAAAGTCCGTTCCGTATCATCGGCTAAAACACGAAACCCAGGATCGACTTGGGGCAGCAAGTAGGCATTCTGACGAACAAACTTGAGTGAAAAAGCATCCATCGTCGTAATGTCGGCAACTGCCAGCCGATTCAGCTGTTCGACCCAATGACGGTGAGCGTCCCCCTTGGTTTGATTGATTTGCTCGTGGATCTTCTGTTGAATTTTTTCCCGCATTTCTTTTGCCGCCGCATTCGTAAAGGTAACGACAAGCAGCTGATCAATGTTGATCTGCTGGGACGGATTCTTTTGCGGTGCAATTTCTCGAATGATTCGCTCAACTAGAACTTGCGTTTTCCCAGAACCAGCCGCCGCCGCAACCAGCAAATCACGCCCGTGCCGAGAAAATGCTTCCGTCTGTGGCGCAGTCCAATTAGTTTTTGTCATCGTACCCCTCCTTTGGTAATTTCTCCTGCATCTTTTCCAAGGCAACCTCTTTCTTATTCTGACCATTCTTTGCATGCAAGGTCGTGATGTCATTGTATTGATCGCCTGCCAAAGGATCAAATTGCAAAATCGGCAGGAAATCGGAATGCTCCAAAAATGTCGTTGTATCGTCGATTCGTGCCGGTGCTAATTCAATCTCGCCTGACAAGATTTTGCCAGCCGCTTTTTGAATCAGATAACGATTGTAGGCCAGCAGCAGTTGCATCTGTTTTTCATCGACCAAACTTCGCAATGAACTGTCCGCAAAGCCGCCGTTCTTGGCCTTATATTGCAATGGCAATACGGACGACTTGCCTTGTTTGAGGTGCCCGTCCTCAGCGATATTCTGATCCAGATAGGCCAATAGACTGTCTGGATTGAAATCATGATTCTCGTTGTCCTGAACCGTATTATCCAAAATGATGCCCTGATTCTTCGTCTGCTTGGCCATCCGTTGCTCTAACAGCTTTTTCAGTGCGTCTTTTCGCACATCCGGTGCATCCGACAACAGATTCTGGGCCAAATTCAGCAGCCGCTTATTATTCATCTCAAGGGCCGGGTTCTGAACGTGCTGATAAAAGGCTCCCGCCGGAATGATCTGCTTGCCTGGTCCGAAATTATCTGGCGCAGTGAAAAAGTCCGGATTCCGATCGATCGCATTCAAATAGGTCAGTAGTTGCAATTGCAAGCCGTAATAAGCCTGTGTGTAATCAAAATCACGATCACGGGATTTGTAGTCAAAGACCAATAAGTACAGTAAATCTTCGCCTGTCAATGAGTTGACCGAGAGTGAATCGATCCGGTCGATCTGACCCCGTACTTTGACATGCCGATCTGGAACCAGCTGATCATTGCCATCGAGTACGGGCAAACTCAAACCAGCAAATTGGCTGCCTTTCATTCCGAAAGGCACTTCCGTCCGCCAAACATGCGATTTTAATTCTTGACCTTGATGGAAGAGGTCAATGGCCATCTGCCGCAAAACATTATCCAATTGACTGCGACGGTATTGCATCTGGTTAGAAGCCTGCAATAAGGCATAATCCGGGTCGTTTTGAAGGGCAGCCAGCACATCTTCCATGACCTCTTTGGCTCGTTCTTCTTTCAAATCAGGATCGGCCTGCTTCAAATCCTTCAGCTGATCCATATACATCCGCAACGCCAAATGGAAGTAATTCCCCATCTTCATCGGATTCAATTCATTCGTCTTGCGAGTCTGCAAGTGCAGCCCGTACTTCAAAAAATACTCATATGGATCTTGATAATAGCTTTCCAGCTGACTGATTGAAGTAACCAAATCATGCGGATACAATTGTTCCCGCACGTTCGCACTTAAATTTTCCGGTGCATTGGCATAATCCAAACTAGAAATGACCCGTTTCGTTAATTTGGGGTCGGCCTGCTTGGTGTCCTTTTTCAGCAGCGTATAAATATACAGCCACTTTTGTTCCCGCTGCTTCTTCAACTGTTTCTCTTTTTCGTCCTGCGGCTGTTCTTGGTCTGAAGCCGCTGCCGGATCGTTTTGAACCGGTGCGGCCAATTTACCATGCAGAATGTTGACTAATTGCGTCAAGGTCGTCCGCTGTGTCCCGACGTAAGCGAGGGCCGGTTCATTATTTTGGCTCGGCACCGTTTGGAAATGACGGGGAGCCAAGCTGAAGTAGGCAGCGATCGACCGAACATAAGGCGACACCTTCAAAGTCTCCCCAGCTGCATTTAACAATGGGTACGACAAATACAGCTGTTCACGGCCGGTCATGAAAATATGATAATTGACATTCGTTTCGTTGCCCATCTGTTTTTGGGTCGTCTCGTTTAAAAATTGTTCAGCGCTCAAAACTGTCGGATTGTTGCTGGAATCGGCTGATTCCGCTAAAAATTCAGCATCTTTTAGCGTCGGATGCTGGTTGATCTGTTCGATTTGATCTAGGTCAAAATCATCTAACAAAGCGGCATCATCAGTGATACGGGCCGGCATATCATCCGCCGTCGCCCCAATGACAAAAACAACTTTGCGTGACTGCGTCTGCCGCAAATTGGTGCGGGTTACTTGCACTTGATCTAGTGTTGACGGAATCTGCGAGAATTTGGCGCCTGCAAATCCAGCCTTCAAAGTATTCGCAAAATTGCCGAGCTTATCTGAACCTTTAGTCAGCTTTTCATCGCCTAGAATCAGATGATATTCATCTAAAATCGTTGTAAACGTCTGCCAGACCTGCTGCTGCTGCGAGGCCGTCTGCAATTGATCTTTAGCAAGTGCATCCTGCTGCCACTGCTGGAGCTGGGCACTGACCCCGCTGCTTTTAATAAAGCGATAAAACTTTTTGAGCAGCGTTGCACCGGTCCGGCTGCGATTCAAATCAGCATACAGCGGCGGCAAAGTCGTGGCAATAAACTGATGCATGGCTTCGACTTCTTTTGGTGCTTCCGGCCAATCGGCATACGGAATCATGTCATGCTTGCGGCTGTCCTCACCAGCGGCGTTTTCATCCTCATCCGGCCGCTGCTTCCATGGTTTCGCCGCATCGGTAAAATCAGAACCTTGTTTGCCCCATTGCAGCATATAATTTTCGGCCAAATCCAAATTATGCCGGAAAACATGCCGGTCCATATACCCAGTCGGGCTGGCCGGGTCTTTCGGCAGCAATAATTCTGTCCGTAACAAACGCATGACATCTTCATATTGATAATGGTGGGCCGGAACCGCAAAAAGGGCATCGATAAAGGCAATCAGCGGATGATCTGCCATTTCCGTCTGCAAATCGTTAAAGTACGGAATCTCGGCTTGTTCAAAAACAGCGGCCAACAACGTTTGGTAATCGGCTAACTTAGGCGAAGCCACAATAAAGTCGTTGTAATGATACGGTTCGTGTCCGTCAGCGGCCGGTGCCATCACCATTTGATGAATTTTCGTCGCAACGGCGACCAATTCGGTATACCGATTATCGGCATTTGCCACATGAACGTCCTGCAGCGGCTTGGTTTGCTGCTGTTCATGACGTGTGACACCCGATGAACGGCTAATCCAATAATCTTCTAACTGCTGCAGGTCCGGTGTGACACGACGAAAGCCGGTTTGTGCAGCAATCGTTTCGACAGTCGGTTCAGCACCAAGATTAGCCAGCATTTGATAAGTATGCCGGGCTTCCGCAAAAACATCGTTAATGGCATTTTGCGGCTGTGGCGCAAGAATCAAACTGACTTGGACACTAGCAGCCTGCTTGATTAAAGTACTCAGCAGGTGAAACTCCTGCGCCGTAAAATGATCGAAGCCTTCAACGTAGAAACGTGTGTGGCTGAGATCGACCTGTTTCAGTTCGTCCGTTAAATATTGCGTCAGTTCATCCAGTACATCCGCCTGCTGAATGAAACCTTCCTTGACCTGACCATTTTGATCCGTCGTGGACCGCATTGCCCGCTGATAGGCACTCAGCAGGATCTGCAAATCCCGCAATTTCTTGATTGTATTTTGAATGGCCTGATCCGTTTTAGCGGTCGGCCCGTTTTCAAGGTTGGCGGCCAGTTTGCCTAAGTCCTCCGGCGCAATACGGCCGGTAATCAGATTCTGCAATTCCAGCACCAGCTGGTTCACAAAACCAGGCTTTTCTGCTTGATCTTTGTACAGTTTCAATTCGGAATTGTGCCGTTGCAAAATGCGATAAACCAGCATGCTTAGACCCGTATTATCCAGCCGCTGCTTCCGATAATAATCGGTCCGCTGCATGTAATACCAGGCCAGACGTGAAAATGAAAAGACCTGAACGCGTGACTGTGCAAAAGCAGCTGTTTCCGGCTGCTGCAGCTGTGCACGTAATTGATCCAGCACATCGACTTCAGCGCTAAATTTGACATGGTTCGGAACGATGTAAAAATACTGATAATCAGCTGGGTCAGTTTGATAGTTTTGACTCAGGTCCAGCACCATTTTACGCCGGTGATCGGCGCTGGCCTTGCCGGCGACCACCGTTAATTTTGGTTTACTCTCCATGGATTTGTCTCCCTTTCATCGAACAACCGTTTGCTCTTTTCTTTCTTAAATATACCATTGCCGTTCCGACAAAAAAAGGCTGATTTGCGAAATGAATTGACATTCAAGCCGGCAAATGATTATGCTAAAGAAAGCCTAATCATTGGAGGAAATTAAGTTGAGCACAACTGCATTATTGATCATCGATTATACGAATGATTTCGTCGCTGCCAAAGGGGCATTAACAGCCGGCAAGCCGGCCCAAGCAATTGAACCGGCCATTGTTTCACTGGCCCAGTAATTTGCCGATCGGGATGATTGGGTCCTGCTGCCAACGGACGTCCATACACCAAACGATCCGTATCATCCCGAAACAAAACTCTATCCGCCGCATAACGTCGCCGACAGCTGGGGACGTGCATTATGCGGCAGTTTAAATGATTGGTATCAAAATCATCAAAACGAACCCCAGGTCACTCAGTTTGCCAAAACCCGCTACAGTGCTTTCGTCGGCACTGATCTCGACCTGCGTTTGCGGGAACGGCATATCGATACATTGCATCTTGCTGGGGTCGCAACCGATATTTGTGTCCTGCACACTGCTATTTCGGCTTACAATCTCAATTACAATCTGGTCGTTCACCGTAACGCCGTAGCCACATTTAATCCTGGTGGTCAGGAATGGGCGCTGAATCATTTTAAGAACGCATTAGGCGCAACAATCGTCGCCTAACAAAAAAGGATTGTTCCAGTATCAAATCTGATGCTGAAACAGTCCTTTTATTTAAGCGCTAAAACCGTCATCTGGACAACACTTTTCAATGCCGGTGCCGCCAGTTTTTGATGCGATGATATAAATTGCTTAAAAGAAAAACAACGATGATGATGAGGGCAACGGTATACCCCGTCACACCTAAATTAGCAATGAAACTGCCGTGGCCTTTATCCTGAACCAGCAGCGACGAACCGACGATCACAGCGGCCAGAATCAGCGCCACTGCAATTCGATTGACCATTTCTTCGAGCCGGTGCAAAATACGATCGCTGTGCTTGACTTCAATATTGAGTTTGCTGTGGCCTCGTTCGAAGACATCGAGCGATTCGACCATGCGGCTAACCAGTTTCGGCGCCGCTTTGGCTCCTTGCCATAAACTCAGCGCATCATTTTCGAGTTCGTCCCGCAAATTGAAATGCTGGCTGAAGTAACGACGGGCAAATGGCCGGGCCACCTCAAGCATCGACAGGTCGGGATCGAGATCCTGGATCGTGCCTTCCAATGTGCCGAATGCTTTGACTAATAACGTAATATCGGGATTCATCTGAAGATTATTCTGATAACAGACTTTAGCCGTTGAATACAGCAGGCCTTTGAAATCAATGTCGCCCAGCCCTTGTGTATACAGCGGCTGCATAATCTCGCCCAGCTGTTCGAAAAATTCGGCTTCATCGACGGGACCGGTGCGGCGGCATAACGCCAGAATAGCGGTGCCGATTTGCCGATTATCACGAGTGTTGATTGCAAAAACGACTTGGGCAATCTCATCAATTAAATTGTCGCTCAGCTGCCCCATCATCCCAAAATCGAGGTAGATTAGCCGATAATCAGGCAGCTGCTGTTCTTCGTCGGGCGCAATGGCATACGGATCGCCGGCTAAAGTACCGGTATAATGCTGCGCCGTTACTTTTGATTCCGGTTGTGCGGCTAATTCTCGATCGCTTAACTTGCGTAATAAAATATTGCCGGGATGCGGGTCGGCATGAAAAAAGCCATCTTCAAAAACTTGTTTAATGAAATTGCGCACCAGCACATCGGCAATGTATTTGCATTGGTCCCGATACTGCATGTCGCCGTTTTTTTCGGCTTTTTGGACCATTTCGATGAAGTCCTTGATACTCTGACCCTTCATATATTGATTGACCAGAATTTTCGGCGCACTGTACTGCGGATAGACACGGGGCACCTGAATAATATCCCAATTATTATTGAGCTGATAAAACCGCAGCCCGTTATTCATCTCGTTGCGCGTATCTAGCTCGCTCAGCAGTGACCGTTTCAATTCATTGATGATTTGTTCCGGATTGATGATATTTGCTTCGGGCACATACCGCAATAATTTGACGGCTTTGTCGAACAACGCTAGATCGGTCGTGATTTCTTCCTGAATGCCGGGATGCTGGACTTTGACAACAACGCCCTGTCCATCTTTCAAAATGGCATGATGAACCTGGCCCATCGAAGCCGATGCAAACGGCCGTTCCGAAAAGTAACGGTAATTCTCTTCCAGCGGCTGGCCCGTTTGGGTTTCGATCGTCTGCTTAACCGTTTGAAAACTATCAGCCGGCACGTTGTCCTGCAGTTTGCTCAATTCAGCGACATAAGCCGGTGTAATCAGATCGGTACGCGTCGAAAGAATCTGGCCCATTTTGATGAAAGTCGGCCCTAACTTTTCGAAGGCAATCCGGACTTGTTCTGGATGCTGCTGGCGGGCAAGATCGATCACGACGTTATAACGCCGCAACACATGTAAAATTTCATACAAGCGGTGCCGTTTCTGCTTTTTCTTTTCGTCCTGCGAAAACTGCCGTGTGTCGGGCTGCGCCGCTTCGTCATGTTCCGCCCGGCGGTCAAACGCCCGCTGCGCCTCATCATGTGCCGCCTGATCGGAATCCTGCTGCTGATGAGCTGGTGCCACGCCGTTGGGTCCCCAATCTTCTTCTGCCGATTTTGCCATCGTCTTGCCGCCCCCTTTGTCCTAAATAACTGCCTTCATTTTACCACTTCATTCCAGTCGATCGTGCCGTCAGGATAATCGACGTTGACTAGGATGTCCGCCAGCCGATATTGCGCCAGCTGCTCGAAAAACAAGCTCTGTGCCTCATCGAGCTGCCCCATAATCTCATTTTCTTTGCGGTGAATCGTGGTCGGATTCAAAAAGACCCGTTCCGCCACTCCGGTCAGCCGAAATAAGGGTTCGGTGCCCTCAACCGCCTGATAAATATCCAGAACGGTAATGTCTTCCGGTGCCCGGTTCAATTGAAAGCCGCCATCCTTGCTGGCAATCGAACGCACAATGCCGGCGCTGACTAATAAATGCATTGTCTTCTTCAAATACGAATCTGATAACTGCAGCCGTTTGCTTAATACGGCACTTTTCAATGGCTGCTGGCCCTTCTGAGTGCCCAGCATCACTAAAGCACAGATACTTTGTTCTACACGTGCAGATGCATGCATTTTTTTCGCCGCTTTCCATCTATTTTTATCCAGCTTACTGATTTATGGAAAAGAAGTCAAAACGGGTTGCCGATTCCAGCCAGATGCACTAAGATAAAGCCACCTTTGCGGGGCCCTCAACACTTCCCACCGGCTCGATTTATGTGTAGAATAAGGAAGTAAAGTGAACTTAGGAGGAAATTTAAATGCAAACAGCGACAGATCCAAAACGTTTTTCACGTATTTTAGTTGGTGTCGACGATTCTGAAGATGCCCAGTTGGCTTTCCGTTACGCCATGAATCGCGCTAAGATGGACGACAGCGAACTTTACATCGTTTCCATCCTAGAAAATAACGAATTCAATATTTATCAAGCCCTTGACAAGGATTTCATCCATGGCAAACGGGATGACCTTGAACAGCACATGCAGGGCTATGTCAAAGTTGCTAAAGAATTTGGCATTAAAAAGGTCAAGGCTGTAGTTGCAGAAGGCGAACCCGGCGAAACAATCGTCAAAGAAGTCATTCCGAGCGTCAAGCCAGACTTACTAGTCGTCGGTTCATTATCTAAAAAAGGACCCCGCCGTTATTTCGGGAGCCAAGCGGCTTATATGGCCAAATATGCCCCCATCTCGGTCATGGTCGTTCGCTAATCACTTTTCACCCCCGATCAGCTGATTTCGTTTTATAATGAAGCTAGATTAACGATCGTGGGAGGCGTATGATGAAATACTCGAATAAAGATTGGGAATGGTACCAAAAAATGGTCGCAAAGGGCGGTCCCCATACTTTTTCTGAAAAGGTCGCCTATCGTGCCATCCAAGATAAGTTGGGACTTTCAACGCAGCCGGCGGCATTTCATCGCATCAAGCAGCCTGGCAAACCAGCTATTTACTATCAAATTACCAGAATTAAAAAATAAAAACAGCAGTTTAACAAGGATTGCGGCAAATTTATTTTGTCGCAATCCTTTTTTTACGCTATGCTAGAAGGTGAAACTAATAAAGAAACTGGTGTCGAATTTTGCAAACTGAAAAGCATTACTTAGGCGGGGCCAAATGGATTCAAAATTTATGGGTTCTTTGGTTCGGCAACTTTATCACCGGGCTTGAATTTTCGATGACAATGCCGTTCATGGCACTTTTTATCGATACTCTGGGCCATTTTAATAACTGGTCGCTCAACTTGCTGAGCGGCGCAGCATTTGCGATTACCTTTTTAGCCAAAGCCATCGTTTCGCCGATGTGGGGCAAACTCGCCGACCGCAAAGGCCGTAAATTGATGTGCCTCCGTGCTTCAGGGGTCATGATGTTCACCGTCATCTTTACCGGGATGGCACCCAACGTCTGGTGGGTCATTTTTCTGCGGGGCCTGCAAGGCTGTTTCTCCGGTTATGTCAACAACGCCAATGCGATTGTTGCTACTGAAGCGCCGCATGATCGCAGCGGCAAAGCAATGGGGACATTAGCGACTGGCAACGTTACCGGAACCTTGTTAGGACCATTATTCGGCGGCTTCATTGCCGGTATCTTCGGTTATCGGGCCACTTTCTACATTGCCGGGACCTTGATGTTCTTCGTCTTCCTGTCCACTTTGTTCTTAGTCCATGAAGATTTCAAACCCATCGCCGCTGCCAAAATGCGGTCAATGAAGACGATCATCCGGCAGTTAAAATCGCCCAACATGTTGTTAGGCATTTTCATCACCACTTTAATCATCCAAGCTTCAGCAACATCCATTACCCCATTTATCAGTTTATTCATTCGGCAGTTATTACATGGGCAGGGCAACTTGGCGCTCGTCAGCGGAGTCATCTCAGCTATGCCTGGGATCGCCACTTTGATTGCTGCGCAGCCATTGGGTAATTTAATTGATCGGATTGGCGCCGTCAAAGTACTGACTTGGGGATTGGCCTTTGCGACAATCTGCTTCATTCCGCAGATTTTTGTGACCAATGTTTGGCAGCTAGGCTTCCTGCGGCTGTTAGT
Organism: Lactobacillus selangorensis; assembly: GCF_001437205.1. Classification (GTDB taxonomy): domain Bacteria; phylum Bacillota; class Bacilli; order Lactobacillales; family Lactobacillaceae; genus Paralactobacillus; species Paralactobacillus selangorensis. The sequence goes on from NZ_JQAZ01000002.1 coordinate 90,037, forward strand.
CGGAATTTCCGATGCTGCACTATTGCCAGCGGTTCAAACGTTAATGGCCCTCAACACCCCCGCCGATGCCTTTGACCGAATCTTCAGCTATAACCAATCTTTCCAAGCCATGGGTAGTGTCGTCGGTCCGATGATTGGGGCTGTTATTGCCAGTGTCATCGGCTATCGAGGCGTATTCGCCATGACAGCAATCTTCGAATTCTGCAACTTGCTGCTGATCTGGTATGACCAGAAGCATCCTTATCCGAATTGGATTAAGAAACGGATTGCAAACGAAAATTAAATTCATCAAAAAAGGCTTGAAGCATTATTTTTGCTTCAAGCCTTTTTAACGACTATTTTTAAATTACAGATCCAGTTTCCGTAAACCTTGGAAGTGATCAGGGCCGGATACCGCACGGTAAACTGCGTTCAAGAAATCGACAACCGTCAATGAACCTTCTTCATAGGCATCCCCCAAATGAGTACCTTCTTGTTCGTCGTATTTTGACAAAACAGGTTCTGACAGATCGACCTCATATTTTGCGACCGGTTTGTCATGGGCCGCAAATGTGACGATGTAGTCGTCATCTTCACCCTTGACCCGAGCTGCATCATATTCACCCAGCTTCAGATCACGAAAAATATAGTCCTTATTATCCTTTAAGGATGCCAAACGCGTTTGCTTCATGGAATTTTCCTCCTATCTGATCTTTCACTATTAGTTATACCATACAACCACCAGCAACTGGGGGCCTACTTATTTTTAATCTTAAATAAATCGTTGCAAAAGAATGATAAGATGAAGTTATTCTACGAGAGAGAATGAAAAATATGAAAAAGATTCAGTCCCACATTCAGTTACCAGCCAAGTGGATTCTCATCCTGATCGTGCTGGGGTTGCTGGGCGTGATCGCCGTTCATTTCGACAATCCGGTCTACCAGCAAACAATCGTCCGCATCACCCATGTTACCAACAGCAAGGCCAAATCCACGACGGATGAATTCAACAACGAAGACAGCACTGTCACTCAGAAACTGACCGGTATCATCACCAACGGCCGCCGTAAAGGTCAGACCGTCCATCTCAAAAATACTTATACCGGTTCGCATGCAACCGACCAGCGTTATTACAGCGGCAATCAGGTTTTTATCAGTCACAACAACCTGATCACCGACTATAAACGGGATACATCGGTCGCCCTGCTTTTCTGGATTGCCTTCAGTCTGCTGCTGCTGATCATGCAATGGACCGGCATGCGGGCCCTGCTCAGTGTTCTGCTCAATGCCGTCTTATTCTTCATCGCCATCGAAATCGATTTGGCCGTCCATGGTTCCAACATCCTGCTGATTTTCGGCGGTCTGTCGATCGTCTTTACTTCCGTCACTTTGTGGATCGTGCTGGGCTTCAATCGGCAAATGGCGATTACACTGGGCGCCACCTTATCCGGCACAGCAATTGCAATGGCACTCAGCTGGCTAGTCATCACACTGACGGGTTCCAACGGCGTTTATTACGAAGCTATGCAATATGTAACGCAGACGCCGAAACCTCTCTTCTTGGCGGAAACACTGCTCGGCTCATTGGGCGCCGTTATGGATGAGTCGACCGATATCATTTCCTCCCTCTTCCAATTGAAGAAGGAGCAACCGGATATTTCGGCGCATCAAATCTTTAATTCCGGACGGGAAATCGGCCGTGAAATCATGGGACCATTAATCAACGTCCTCTTCCTGATTTTCGTCGCTGATACCTTTCCCATGGCCGTTTTATTCCTGCGCAACGGCAATTCATGGGGCTACACTTTCAACATGAATATGTCGCTGGGAATCACCCAGAGTCTGGTCAGCGGCATCGGAATCGTGCTGGCCATCCCAGCCGCTGCCTTTTTAGCCGGACATTTTAGCGGAGGTGAGCGGAAATGAGTACGATCGTTGCTTTAGGATTATTCCTGCTGCTCGCTATGTTTCTAGTCGGCGGCCGGCGGGGCATCCGTTCCTTTGTCAGTTTATTGTTAAACTTCGTCCTCTTATTTATGGCCATCGTGCTAGTGGCCTTCGGATTTCCGCCGCTCATTGTCACTTTAATCATCGGCATTATGATTTTGGGCGTCACCATTTTTATGGGTGCCGACAGCGATTTGACCACGCAGACAGCCTTTTATGGGGCCGTGATTGTGTTAGTGATTGTCGTTTTGCTGATTATCCCGGTCGAGCATTGGGCTGCCGTCCAAGGGTTTGGGGAAGAAGACAGCGATGATATCGTCGGCTTCTCATTAGCAATCGGCATTTCATTTGCACAAATTGCCGCTTCAACGGCTATCTTCAGCACATTGGGTGCCATTGCCGAAGCTGCGATGGCAATCGCAGCCGGCTTGAATGAAATCGTCGTTCAGACACCGCACCTCAGCAACCATGAATTGTTCCAAGACGGTTCCGATATCGGCCGCCAGATTATCGGGACTACGTTTAATACCTTATTCTTCGGTTTCTTCGGCGGTTTCCTAGCGCTATTTATCTGGTTCGTTGGACTGCACTATTCACTCGGTCAGATTTTTAATAATAAGATTTTCGTGGCCGAACTGCTTGAAATTCTCTTTTCAATCATCGGCGTTATCTTAACGGTGCCGATCACAACGTGGGTCATGACACGTCAGCGGCATGATTAACCCATTATCACTAAAAAGACTGTTCTGACATCGAATGCGATGTTGAAACAGTCTTTTTTAAGCCATCCATAAAATTAAAATGCCCACAAAAGCGATTAGAAAACTGACGACAGCCACCCAGAAATCCCGTTGGGCAAACCGATTCTGAACCATTTTGACTAAACTGATGACCAGATAAACGAGGAACAACGCCCCGAAAACGATAAATAAAAACGTGCCGAGATCGACTAATTTCATCTGGCAGTTCCCCTTCCTATTTTCATTATAAGGTTTTCAGTTAAAAAACTTGTTCCCGAAGCTTTTAGAAGTAAAATGGAGTTATCAAATCAGAAAAAGAAGGTTCGCTATGACAAATACACAAGTATCTCCCCAAGAGAATTTATACGATGCTGTCAACGGCCAATGGGAACAAAAAGCAGTCATTCCAGCTGACCATTCAACCATCGGCGGCTTTACCGATTTGTCGGATCAGATTGAAAAAACATTGATGGACGATTTTGCCGCAATGCTGGATCATGATAAGAAGGCGCCGAAGGAATTGGATTCTTTCTTAGCCTACTACAAATTAGCGGCCGATTTTAAGCAACGGAATGCAGCCGGCGTCAAGCCTGCGCAGCCGTATCTGGATGAAATCGAAGGCATGAGTTCGCTCGATGACCTCGTCGAAAATTGGCACGATATGGTGCTGGACGGCATGCCATTACCGTTCGTCCTCGACGTCGATGCCGATATGAAGAACGCCACCATCAATGCCCTGTATGCTTACGCCCCATCCCTGATTCTGCCGGATAAATCTTATTACAGCAAGGAAAATGAAGCACAAGCCAAGCAATTATTGAAGGTCTTCTTCGATATGATGTCCAAACTGTTCGAAATGGCCGGTCTGTCGGCCGAAAAGTCGCAGCAGATCATCAACGGTGCGATTGCCTTCGATAAGCAGATCGTGCCCTATGTCAAGAGTGCCGAAGAAAAAGCCGATTACAGCCAGATGTATCATCTGCAGAGCATGTCCGAATTCACGGCTCACAGCAAGTACTTGCCCTTCGGCGATTTAATTACCAGCCTGATCGGCAAACTGCCTGACAACATTATCGTGCCTGAACCCGACTTCTATGCCCACTTCGACCAGCTGGTCAATCCAGAACATTTTGGCGAGCTGAAGGATTGGATGCTCGTCCAAACGTTACAAGGTCTGAGTGGCTTTTTAAGCGACGACTTCCGGACAACCGGCGGAATTTACGGCCGGGTTCTTTCTGGCAGTAAAGAAGCCAAAGTCCCGCAAAAGAGTGCTTATTATTTAGCAACCGGACTCTTCGACCAAGTAGTCGGCGATTATTATGCCCATGCCTACTTTGGCGATGCCGCTAAAAAAGACGTCCACTCGATGGTCGAAAAGATGATTGCCGTTTATAAGAAACGTCTGAAGAATAACGACTGGCTCAGCGCTGAAACACGTACTGAAGCGGTCAAAAAACTCGATCATCTCGGCATTCAAGTCGGATTCCCAGACAAACTCGACCCGCTGTACAAGCAGTTTGTCACGAAACCGGCTGAAGCTGGCGGCGATCCGTTGAACAACGCCATGACCTTCAATCGCATCCGTCAAAACGATATGTTCAAACGCTGGGATAAAAAAGTCGATCGCAACAAGTGGGAAATGAGCGCCAACACTGTGAATGCTTATTACCATCCCTTCCGCAACATCATCGTCTTCCCAGCAGCCATTTTGCAGGCACCGTTCTACAGCCTCAAGCAGAGTGCCAGCGCCAACTTCGGCGGAATTGGTGCTGTTATCGCCCATGAAATTTCGCATGCCTTCGATAACAATGGGGCCTTGTTCGATGAATACGGCAATTTAAATAATTGGTGGACGAAGGAAGATTCTGCACACTTCAAGCAGCTTTCACAGGCGATGATTGATGAATTTAACGGCATTCCGTTTGCAAACGGCAAGGTCAACGGCAAGCTGACCGTTTCCGAAAACATTGCCGATGCTGGCGGTTTGAGTTGTGCGCTCGAAGCCGCTAAAGGTGAATCCGAAGTCGACTTGAAAGCCTTCTTCGAAAACTGGGCCCGTGTCTGGCGCAACAAGTCGACCGAACAACGACAGGAACTGCTGCTGGCAATCGACGTCCATGCACCGGCTAAACTGCGTGCCAATGTGCAAGTCAAGAACCTCGATGATTTCTATACGACCTTCGACGTTCAGCCTGGCGACGGGATGTACATGGCCCCTGAAAAACGGGTGCATATCTGGTAATCAAGTTGTGGCATGAAAATAAATTGAATTTGCCCCAAGGAGCCGCTGGACTGTATCCAGTGGCTCCTTGTTATTTCCCGCCAAGCAAGCATGTCGCATGGACGACGCTCCTTGGGCATGCTATAATTAAGATTCAATCAGGGTTATTTTCACACGTTATTTCAAATGATCCATTGCTGCAAGAACGACCTTTTCTTCGAGCGAGTAATGAATGTGCTACTTAAAGGTCGTTTGACCAACCACCCCTCACTGCGAGCGGTTTCAGAAATAACCGTGTTAAAAATGACCATATGCGGAGGCTTTTAATCTATGAAAATTGTTGTTTTAGCGGGCGGACGAAGCACCGAACGGAATGTTTCGCTGTCCTCTGGTCTGAACGTTGCAAATGCGCTGCGCCAAAAAGGCCATCAGGTCGCATTCGTCGATTTGTTCTTAGGCCAGGAACTCGCCAGCGACGCTGACATCGATGCTTTATTTACCACTGCTCAAACCGGTCCCAGTGCGCCGATCAGCGATGAAGTCCTGACCGATGAAAAGATCAACTCCTTGCGGACAGATGGCACAATCGGCCTCTTCGGAAAAAATGTGCTGAAAATCTGCCAGCACGCCGATATTGTTTATATGGGTCTGCATGGTGAAGATGGTGAAAACGGGAAGGTGCAAGCTGTGCTCGACCTCTTCGACATCCGCTACACCGGCAGCGGCACCTTGGCATCTGGTGTTGCCATGAATAAAAAGGTCTCCAAAGAGATCATGCTGCAGAACCATATCAGTACCGCCCCATTTGTAACGGCTTATCGGGATGAAAATGAAATTCCGAGTGTGCCGTTCGACTATCCAGTCGTTGTCAAGCCAAGCAGCGGCGGCTCCAGCGTCGGCACGCACATTGTCCGGGACCCAGCTGATTTGGAGGATGCCGTCTTAGATGCCTTCCGATTCGATTATGAAGTGTTAATCGAAAAGTACATCAAAGGCCGTGAATTCTCGCTGGGAATCGTCAATGAACGCCCTATGCCTGGAATCGAAATCGTCGTTCATGACGGCTGGTATGATTTCAAACACAAATTCCAAGCCAACAATACGACCGAATTTATCACCCCACCGGCAATCGACGATGCGCTCCATGATGAAATGAAAAAAGTCGCCTTGAAGACCTTCCATGTCTTGGGCATGCAGAATTATGGCCGTATTGACTTTCTGCTGGACGACACCGGGATGTACGTCATCGAAGCCAATACTTTGCCGGGCATGACCCCGTTGTCCTTGCTGCCGCAAGAAGCCGCCGTCGTCAACATTTCATATGCCGACCTCTGCGACCAGATTGTCTTGGGCAAATGGAAATTATACGAACAAAACGAAGTTCATTAACGCAAAAAACGACCGTGCCATCACTTGGCACGGTCGTTTTATTTCATCAGCCGAACTAATTCATACTATCCGACTTTTTGGCTTTTTTCTTGCTGCTTTCCATCATGCCAGAGCTCTTCTTGCTGCTGCTCTTCTTTTTCGTGCTTGAAACCTTTTCGGACTTCGGCTTGCTGGACGATGAATTCATATTTGAATTGGATGAACTCGAGCCGCATCCGGCTAAGAGCAGCATACTGCTGACTGCTAAAATTCCAAAAATACCACGCTTTCTCATTTAAAAGCCCCCTTCTAATAAATGTGTTCGTCATATTTTGGTACACGCTCAATATATCATGCCTTCGGGCTGAACATAAAAAAAGACACTCCCTTACCTAGCGTGGCTGTAGGAGTGCCTGCATTTTTACTTAGAATACTGATCGAAATATTTTGTCGTCATCCCAAAGGTCTGGACCTTGTAGCCGGAGTCCACTTTGTTCAGAACAGCTTCGCCATAATATTTCTCCAAATGATGGGTTTTATCCTTAGACTGATTCTGATTGGTAAAGTCATAATAAACATTCAGCGCGACGCGTGACTGGTCGTTTGGCAGCGGCACGCTGGCTGTCGCATCCGACGTAATCTTCAGGCTCTTGACGCTGTAACTCTGCTGATAATTCTGCAGGGTGTGCAGCAGATCCTGATAATAAGCATTCGACTGGCCGTTGACAAAGTAGTCCGCCAGCGCATGATTCTTGTCGGTCCCATTTTTGACGACTTGCGCCGCTTCATACCAGAGGTTATTGAACAACGTGTTGGCATCAGCGGTAGTAACGGCACCAGCATAAACGGCGGCAATTGTTTTGCCGTCATCAGCATGGGTAATCGTCTGTGTCTGCGACGTCAATTCTTGGCCGTCGCTGCGCTTATATTTCAGCTGATAGGTGAACTGGTCGTGCCAAGGAATGTTGGGGAACGTCATTGTGCCAGATTGCGGCAGTTTACCCTTCGACTGGCCGTTCAGATAGACCGTCGCACCACTATTGCCTTGAACCGTCATCGTATAGGTTTTCGCAACTAATGGCAATGAATAAGTTTGATTCGTCGTGATGTCAGTGGTCAGCTTTTTCTGTTGCTGACCAGCACTCGCTTGCAGTGTGTAGCGGCCCGGAAGCAGCGGCCCTACTTTTTTGGTCAGCGCTTGTTTCGTAGAGGTCGCCGTTTTGTGTCCATCGACCGTCAATGCTGCTCCAGCGACATCCGTTTTGACGGACGGCTGCACAGTCTTGACCTGAATTCGATACCGAGCATAAAACAGCCCCGTTTTTCCGTCCTTGACCCATTTGAACAAGCCATTTGCAGCCGTCCCATTTTTCTTTAAAGCTTTCATAACCTGCTGGTGATTTTGCAAATACGTCACCGTTGGCTGTAACGTTTTCTGATTCAGTTTTACTTTAGAATTGGTGGTGAAATACCGGCTAGAATCGCCATTTTTAGCTGCTAATGCTGTTGCCGCTCGCTGCAGCTGGTTGGCCGCCGAATTGTAGCTGCGGCCCCAGAGATAACCGCCGACTAATAGCACAATGACAACAACGGAGGTCAGAATTTTGCCGACCGGCGACTGTTGATGGGGCGCCACATGCGACGGTGACTTGTGGTGCGGATCATTTTTCAAATCATACCCACAGTGAGGACATTTATCTGCCCGTACTGAAACCTTGGTCCCGCAATTGGGACACCGCATCTTATCGCGACTCATTGACTGCACCCTTCCCGTCTAAAACATTGACTATGTATGTTCAATATTATAACATATTGGTCCACCGTAAAAAGGCCGCAAAAAAACACCTTCCAGCCGATTGGACCGCTTGGAAAGTGCCGCTATTTAAACCTTCATTTTTGTGTGGGCAACGTGATTCTGATCGACCACGCCTAAACCGCCATACGCAAAGATTTTGGTGGCCACGTAGCCATGATCATTCTGACCACCTTCGAATTCGACCGTCACACCTTTGCAGACAGCACCTTGAATGACATTTGAAATGTGAAAATAGAAATCGCGTTTAGCGAAATCCCGGATGAAACCAAACCCTTTTTGTGAATTGTAGTATGTAACTTTCCCATGCAAATACACGTTTTGAACCTTCCTTACTCCCAATGTGTTTACAGATAATTATTGCTCTGAATCGGATGGTGCCTCTGAATCAGTCGATTCCTCTGATGCAGCCGATTGATCCTGCGGCGCAGCTGAAGACTCTGATTCCCGATCATCCTCTTCAGTTTTGACATCTTTTTCTTCATGGTTAAAAACATTGCGTACCTTTTGATAACCATATTTGGATTCAAGCTGTGAAAGCAATTCACTCACGTCTGCCGTGTGTTCATTATCTTTACTCATGAAGTCGCGCCTCCCTTTATGTTTATTATACCGCAAGATAAAATGAAAGGGCGCTTTGAAAGTGTCTTTTTGCAATCCCACTTCCAAGGCTTTAGAATAGAATGTATAAGCCTTGATAGAAAGAAGGTTGACCCTTATGAAAGCTACCAAACAACGGAAACAGCGCCAAGCCCGTGAAAAGACTTGGGAAAAATTCAAAGATCAGCAAAACCAATTGATTGCCCATAAACGCGGCATCAAAAACAAACGTGCAAGAAAACATGATTAAACAAAAGTGTCAGAAAAGTCGCATTTGTCCATACGGATTAAACAAATTCCTTAAACGACCAAAAAAGGACCGGCAAAGTCATTTTTGCTGGTCCTTTTAATTTACTTAAAGGCCTTCTGATAATATCGTTTCAGCTGTTCGGCTTTGCGATCGTATTTATGGGTCGAACTGGATTGGGCATTGTTCGAACTGCCAGCCGGTGCTGGAACTGTCATCCTGCTGTCGACTTGACTGGTCCCAGTCGCATAATCGAACACCAGTCCGGGCTGGACATTGAAAATGTAGACATTGAAATTCAATGAGCCATCCGTACTGACAGCTTGCAGCTGATCCCCTTTTGCCATCAAATCACTGCCGGAAAAAATCGGTGTCACCTGATAAATTATTTTTTTACCGTCTTTCAGCGCATCCAAAATCTGATACTCATAGCTCAGCTGCAGGGTCTGATTGGCATAAGCAGCTTGGGTAAACAAATTCTTGGGATTGTCTAACGACCCCTGAGTTTCATTGGCATCGTACTGGCCTTCTGCGTTGAGGTGGCCCGAAATCGAATACGCAATCAAGTGGCCCCGATTCTGCGGCGTAACTCGTCTGCCATCCACATATTTCGGCTGATTGTGCCAGCCGGTCGGCTCGAACCGCTGCTCAGTCCGAGTCGAACTAGCCACCAAAGTGTCAGAATCCAAATAAGCTGTGGCCTGACCAGAACGATTTTCTGCATCAAGCTGGCTGTAAACGATTTTAGGCCTGTCCCACGACTGCGGATTCAGCGTGCTCTTGCCATTGTTGACTTGCACAATCGCCGATTGGCCCGACTGATAATTCAGCGCCGCCAGCTGCGCCGTATTTTTATTCGTACTGGCCGTTTGTCCCGTCGAACTGGCACTGCTCGCCTGACTGCTGCGGGCCTGGTCCGTTCCTGAATTGGAATTGGGCGACGAATTCCCGTTCCCCTTGAACAGGCCGCCCAGTCCAATCAGGATAATCCCAATGATAATCACGCTCAGCAAGGATTGCTGCTGGCGCTTTTTTCTCCGTCTCCGTTTCATGCATACTCCCCGATTTCATTTCATGATAATCTCATTGTACCTGAAAAAGGAGCCGAAACAAACACATGTTTGTTTCGGCTCCTTTGCTTTTTAATAACGTAATAAAGCAATTCGTGGGACTGGTGCCGGCATCTCCTCTTTGGTTAAAGTAACCACTTCACCCTGATTCTGCAGTGTTAGCCGTGTCAATACGATTGAAAGCAAGTCGACCTTGTCGAGATCATCTTCGGTGGCTTCCGGACGCTGGAGGAATAATTTGCGAATGCGGCCGGCACGTGCGGCTTCGAAAATGGCCAATGGCGTCGCCGCCACCTGCTGTTTTTGAACAGCCTGGTGATATTGCTGGGCAATCACGGTAATCTCTTGGTCATACCACTGCGTCACAATCTGCGTCAGCTGGTCCTTGTACTGTGCCGGTGAGAATTGGGCTGGCGATAACGGCAGGTAAACATGCTCGCTCAGTAGCGGATTCTTCGACACCTTTCGGAATAAAGTCTGCGTTTCCGGCACCGCCATCAGCACCACTGGTAATTGCAGCGGCCGTGAAAATTGCGAAGTGACAAACTGGTCGACGATTTGATAATAGTTCTTCTGATCGATCGCCTGTTCCTGCTTTTTATCATTGTGACCATGATAAACAACGCCGCCATCACCCTTGGAGGTAAAGTTCAGTTCACCGCCCCGCAGCTCGTTATCGCCCAATGCTTTTTGCATCGTGGTCGGTGCTTCATCATTCAAATGAAATTCAATCAGTTGATCCCGATCGCCGCAGAACAGCCGCATCCGGTCCCGCCCCAATGCCAAGAGTAAATACTCAAACTGCTGCGCATGATTCACAAGCGGCAGCAAGTTCGGATGCTCCGACACGGTCACTTCATTGGCCATTGCATCACGTGAATAATAGGTCAAAATCTGGTCGGCCGTTACCAGCATGATGACCGTTTGCCCATAGCCGTCGAGCCAGAAGGATGGGTCCAGCTTCTGCTGCAGGCGGCGTTCGTAGCCGTTCCAATCGGCTTGCGGCACAAACCGTTCGAATTGCCGGTGTGCATAGCTGAGCAGTTGTTTGAATTCGAGCTGCGTTTTGCGAACAGCCTGTTTGGTCTGTGGGCGTCCGATTACAAGCGTCACGAACGGGCCGTTTTTAAGGTTCAGTAATTTGTTGAGGGATGGTTGCGCTGCTGTCTGAATCATGGTGAGTCCTCCTTTACAAAAGCAAACTGGAAACGATTTCTTAACGTAAAGTCAGCTTAGCAAATTGCTGCGAAGCGGTGCAACTCTTTTTATAAATTTTTTTACCAGCGGGTATGGTCCCACGCCCGGCCATCAATTTCGCCCTGCATTTGGGTTTGACGTTTGGCTTGTTCAGCCACCACATCTGCAAATGCTGTTAAAAAGGCCCGTTTTTCATAGGCCGGTTCATTTTCTTGCAGCTGGGCGATCTGCTGCTGCATCCATTCATAGTTATTATCCATCAGTCATTCTCCTCATTTTGGCGCATCATCTGCAGCGTATCATTCAATTGCTCAAGCTCATCGGCATTCTTGGTAAACTGGTCGAGCAGGAGCTGATAATCAGGATGATCAGCCGCTAATTGAGCCAGCTGTTCGGCAAACCATTTTTCGGTATCAGCAAAATGACGTGGGTAGGGCTCTGTTAAGTAACGCTGATAAGCCACCAGCAACCGCTGCTTTTGGGCATCGGTCTGATAACCGAATTGGGTAATTGGAAACAGGGGCAGATATGTCATGCCCGTTTTGTGTGCTAACGCTTGAAACGGGCGTAAAATTTCATCCAGTGTGAACCCTTCTCGTTCGCCGGCATGATAAGCTTGGTCGGCGACACCCGTTGTGACGACGATGCCAAGCTGTTTGCCATTTAGATTACCCGCCCGGACGGCAAATTTTTCCGTCCAGACATCATCGAGCCATTGATAGAGCATTGCTGGCGCACTGTACCAATACAGCGGAAATTGCAAAATTAGACGGTCAGCCGTCAATAATTGCCGTTGTTCGGCCTCTTTTTCAAAGGGCGCTTCTAATTCATGCCACTGGACCGTTTTGAAGGGTGCGGCACTCGCCTGTAAAAATTCTTGGGTCCCTGATTGAACCCGTTCAGGGTGCGCTACGACAACAAGTGTTTGCATAATCATTCTCCTTTTCTGAAACTCAAGGTTTGACAAATCGTTTTTGATTTCATAGAATACACTTAATCAATTAAATACCACCAAGCAATAGAGGTTGCAATGTTTACAAATCCCCCTGAGTCGCCAACGACTGTGATGGGGTGCTCAAGAAACATTGCCGAAATGGCTAGCTGTGTTGGATGCAGCTGACTGTTGGGCCATGAGTGAATAATTCATGGACTGTCTCGTTAGAAATAACGAGGAGCGCTATTTTGGATAAACGAACTGTTCTTAATTCGCAATTCAGCCCTCTATTGACGTATATGTCGATAGAGGTTTTTTTGTGAGTTGAGACACGTTTTGACAGGATTTCCCTCTCTTTGCCATGGAGGACATTCATGGAAGGAGCACTACTATGAGAAAGAAAAGAGTTTGGGCCAGCCTTGTGTTGGCATTGTTCTTGTTCATCTTCGCCTTTGCATTGCCGCAGAATACCACGAATACTTCTGCGGCTGCCAAAACGGCGGCTGAATACGACAAGGACAAGACGTTTCGTGTCGGGATGGAGGCCGGTTATGCCCCCTTCAACTGGACACAGAGCAGTTCTTCAAATGGGGCCGTCAAGATTCAGGGATCATCTGAATACGCCAATGGCTATGATGTTCAGATGGCTAAGAAAATTGCCAAAGCGTTAGGCAAGAAACTCGTCATTGTCAAAACCGATTGGAACGGCTTGCCGCCTGCCTTAACTTCCGGCAAGATCGATGCGATCATCGCCGGGATGTCACCGACACCGGCTCGCCGCAAGCAAATCGATTTTACGAATACCTATTATAAATCAAAATTGTGTATCGTCGTTCGTCGGAATGGCAAATATGCGAACGCCACTTCCATCCAGGATTTTAAGGGTGCCAAGCTGACTGCTCAGCAGAATACCTTCCATTACCAAGCTATCAAGCAGATCAAGGGTGTCAAGAAGCAGCCGGCGATGAATAACTTCGCTGCGATGCGGACTTCCCTTCAATCAGGTGTCATCGATGGGTATGTTTCCGAAGTACCAGAAGGAATCACCGCCCAAAATGCGCAATCTGATCTGAAGATGATCAAGTTTAAGAACGGCAAAGGCTTCAAGACGAGTCCGGACGATGTTGATATCGCCATCGGGATTCGGAAAGGCGACCCTGACAAGGCCAAGATGAATGCGGCCTTAGCCAAGGTCTCCAACAAGCAGCGGGACAAGTTAATGAATTGGGCCGTTGAAAAACAGCCGAAGACCAGCAGCACAAAGAACTGGTTCCAGCAGATCTGGGATCAATACGGCAACATGATTCTCAAAGGGACTGGTTTAACGTTATGGATTTCGCTCTTCGGGACCGTCGTTGGTTTCTTAATCGGGTTACTGATTGGGATTGTACGGACCACACCGATGCCCGATTCACGTGGCCGTCGGGGCGTGCTGCATTTAATTGATTGGCTGCTCGCCGTTTACATCGAAATCATTCGTGGGACCCCAATGATTGTTCAGGCCGCCGTCTTCTACTACGGCTTAGCACAGGCTTTCGGAATCAACATGAACCGGACTGTGGCCGCCTTAATCATCGTTTCCTTTAACACTGGGGCCTATATGGCCGAAATCATCCGCAGCGGAATCATCTCCGTTAACTCCGGCCAGTTCGAAGCTGCGAGTGCTTTAGGGATGACGCACTTCCAGTTAATGCGTAAAGTCGTCCTGCCGCAAGCTATTCGCAACAGCATTCCAACCATTACCAATGAATTTATCGTCAACATCAAGGATACATCAGTCTTAAGTGTCATCTCCGTTTCTGAACTCTTCTTCCAAGGGGAAACAGTTGCCGGACAGACCTTCCAATTCTTCCACACTTACCTGATTATTTCCGTCATCTACCTTGTCCTGACCTTCTCAATCTCACGAATTCTGGCTTGGGTCGAACGCCGTTTAGATGGGCCGACGAATTATGACGTGATGGCCAATCCAAGCACTTTGGCAACCGTCGATGATTCAACTGCCGAAAACATGAACACACCAACACATGATGTTCATAATACGAAGGAGGACCAACATGACTGAACAATTGATTGAAGTAGCTCATTTGAAGAAAAATTTTGGGAAGCATGAGGTCCTGAAAGACATCAACTTAACCGTTGATAAAGGCGAAGTGCTCACAATCATCGGCGCCTCCGGGTCTGGGAAATCCACTTTGCTGCGCAACATCAATTTGCTGGAACGCCCGACCAGCGGCGACATTCGTTTTCATGGCAAGAGTATTTTGCAGCCGCATTTCGACATTCCCAAGTATCGGGCCGAAGTCGGGATGGTCTTCCAGCAGTTCAACTTATTCAGCAACCTAAATGTGTTGGATAACTGCGTCGTTGGCCAAACCACCGTCTTGAAGCGTGACAAGGCTGAAGCTGAAGAAATTGCCAAGAAGCAATTAGCAAAAGTCGGCATGGGGCCGTATATCCAAGCCAAACCAGCCCAGCTTTCCGGCGGGCAGCAGCAGCGGGTGGCGATTGCCCGTGCCGTCTGCATGGACCCGGAAGCACTCCTCTTCGATGAGCCGACATCAGCCCTTGACCCGGAAATGGTCGATGAAGTGCTCGACACCATGAAGCAGCTGGCCAAAACCGGTTTGACCATGATTGTCGTTACTCATGAAATGGCCTTTGCCCACGATGTTTCCGACCAAGTCGTCTTTATGAAAGACGGCGTTCTGGCCGAAAAAGGAACGCCTGACCAGATTTTCAACCATCCACAGGAAGCAGCGACACAACATTTTCTCAAGCGTTACACACAACGCTAGCTCGATTTACGTTACAATAGAGGAAATGAATTGGAGGCCGTAAAAATGCAAAAAATCAGACAACACGAACAGGAATCATCGTTGATCCATATTTTGATCTTGATCATTTTGGGTGGGTGGCTGACCTTCTCCCCCCGAAGTGCCTTTCATACGTTGATCTACTTCTTAGCATTGACACTCGTCGTCGAAGGAATCATTCGATTGCGGGTCGGTCGTCAGGTCGAACGCGCCACTGGTGACCGTAATCCTTATTACGGCGGCATCAGCCTGCTGATTCTGGCCGTCATCCTCTTATTGTTTGCAAAACCATTAGCGAGCTTGCTGCCAGTAGTCTTAGGCATCCTGCTGATCGTCTACGGCCTGCAGAAACTCGGCTTTGCCAGACGAAACCAGCGCTTTGTCAACGTTACGCCTTGGCCGGCCTATGTTTACGGAATTCTGGTCCTATTATTGGGTGCGGTTGTCCTCTTCCATCCGTTCGGCAGTCTGCTGTTCTTGCTGCGGGGTGTCGGAATTGTGATGTGCATCATGGCCATCAGCGAAATCATCGGATTATTTATCTATAAAAACTAGGGAAACAACTTCTTTAACCAGCCAAAAAGGCTTCGCATCGAAAAACGATGCGAAGCCTTTTTTTATTCTAAACCAGCCACTTTAGTAATTCGTACGTATACGTCTGCTCATCGTCACGCTCAGTCTGACCGCCGAACAAAGTATCCAGCACGGCTGGCAGCTGCTCCTGCCGCTGAAACGATAAATCCGGCAGCACTTCGGCCCGAATTTCAGTGCGTGTCACCTGCTCATGGAGTGTATATTGAAACTGTTTTGTCGTAAACGGCTGGCCTAAACGAGTCAGTTCAGCTCGATACTGATCCATTAAAGTTTGGTCAGCACTTGGATCATAATTCTGCGGCACATCTAACGTTTTTACCAATGAATCCATCACCGTATCTGTATGCGCCACCGCACGCACGATCACAACGGCATGACGACTCAAACGGGTCAGCGCCGCCAATTCGGTGGGCTGCAGCGCTGGAAACATTGCCGCAAAGACCAAATCAGCCTGCGGTGCTGTCCTTTGCTGCAGCGCCGACCAGGGCTGATGCACATAAGTGATGTTCGTCAGGGCACGCCCATGCTGCGCAGCCAGTTTCAGCATGGCGGCCGAAATGTCGCTGAGAATCACCTGTTTTGCCACTTGTGCAAATGGAATCGCATAGCGGCCCGTTCCGCCGGCCACATCAAGGACGACTTGATTCTGCAGTAAATGCTGTTCCGCTAAATAGGCCGTGACATCAGCGACAATCCCGACGCGTGATTCAGATTGAATGGCATCGTAATCGGCCGCAAAATCGTCCCACATTGCTTCTAATTCTGCATCTTCTGCAGCCATTAAACTTCACCGAGCAGATAAGTCAGATGACTCTTTCCGTCACCGTTTTTGACGACTTGCAGCTGATATGGAATCTGTTCTTCCATTTCTTTGACATGACTAATTAGGCCGATCAGACGGTGTTTGCCTTCAATCGACTGCAAGGCCTCCATGGCTGTATTGAGGGCCTCTTCATCAAGTGCTCCGAACCCTTCATCGACCAGCAGCATATCAATCGTCACACCGCCGGATTCCTGCTGCACCACTTCGCCGAGTGCCAAGGCCAATGATAAGGCCGCAATAAAGCTTTCGCCGCCTGATAAGGTATGAACACTGCGGGTATCGCCAAAATTATCATCGTAAACATCGATTTCGAGTCCTGAATTCTTGATCGAACTCCCGACTTCATGGTGCAGCCGGAATTGGTAGCGGCCGTCGGTCAGTGATGCTAAACGACCATTCGCCTGCTGCAGAATTTCCTGCAAGTAAGTCTGCAGCACGTAACGTTCCAAACTCAGCGTTCGTGATGACCGATCGCCGGCCACAACGCCGACTAATGCGTTCAAACTGGTCAATTGGTCCTGCTGGTCACGAATCTGCTGCGCCCGTTTCTGCAGTTCCGTTTGGATTCGTTTGTCGTTCTGTAACGCCGCTTTGGTATCTTCCCAGTGCTGACGGCGTGTTTCAGCAGTCGCCTGCATCTCATCCAGCTGTGCTTGAGCAGCAGCCACATCCGGCTGGGCTTGTCCGGCAATGGCATCCGTAAAGTGACGGACTTCATCCTGCGCTTGCTGCAGCTGATGCTGATAGTCCTGATAAATTTGCTGCTGTGCCGCCAACTGATCCAACTGGTCCAGCAGCTTTCCTAAATAATCAAGCGCATCCGTTTTGTCCGGCCATTTTGTCTGACTCCGCTGCGTCAATTCTGTTTCCAATGCCTGAACAGTTTCCTGCTGCTGAACCAATTGACCTTGCTGATCCTGCAATGACTGCTGAACAGCGGCCTGGTCTGTTTGCGCCGTCTGCAGCTGGTCCGTTTGTGTTTTCAAATCTGTTTGAAACTGGTCCCATTCCTGCCGCAACGCTGTAATATGCTGCTGCAATGCCTGCTGATCGGCAAACGCCGGATCAAGCTGTTCCTGCTGGGTCTGCAATTTAGCTTGCAGCTGCGTCAAGGTCAGTGTCGCTGCTGTCAGCTGCCCTGTCTGCGACTGCAGTTGTTCATTCAGTTGATCGGCAGCCTGTGTCTGCTGGTCCAGCTGTGTTTGTGCAGCTGCTAATTCCTGCTGTTTCTGATCGGCGGCTGCCTTTTTGGCCGTCAAATCAGCCGACCATTGCTGCAGGACGCTGATCAAATCCTGTAACGACGTTTCCTGAGTGACATCCAGCGAACATTCCTGAACCTGCTGAATCAGTTGTGCCCATTGCGTATTAAAATCTGTTTGCGCCTGCTGGAAGTGTTTCTGCTGCTCGCTATATTGGCCTTGCAGCGAATTCAACCGGCTTTGCGCATCTGTCAGGGCGTGCTGCGCCTCTTTGACTGTTGCTTCATCTAAATCAGCAATAGCAACCGTCGAAGCTGGATGCGGATGTTCCGTCGAACCACAAACCGGGCAGGGCTGACCAGGCAATAATTTCTGGCTGAGCTGGGCAATTTGCGCCGCTGCCCACTGGCTGTCTAACTGCTGATAATTCGTCTGAGCGTCAGCAACTGTCTGCGTTTCTTGGGCCAAACGAGTCTGTTTGTCCTGCAAATCCGTTTGGGCCGTTTCCAACGCCCGATGCAGCTGTTGAACCTGTTGATACTGCCGCCGGATATTATTCAACTGCAGGTTTTGCTGGTCGGCTTGATGCAGCTGCGCCTGATTCTCATCACGTTCAGTCAATTGCTGCTGCAAAGCGGCCATTTGATTTGCAAACTGCTGGCTTTGTGCTTGTAATTGCGCCACCTGCTGCTGGCCGTCAGCGACAACTTTTTGCTGAGCGGCTGCTGCCTGCTGCGTCTGCGCCGCCGTTGCATACAAAGGTAATTTTGCCTGCAATTGCGTCATACGAGTGTGATGCGCTTCAAATTCAGGCTGTTGTTTCCCTAAAGCAGCCACCCGTTCCTGATGATCAGCCGCATCCTTGACTAATTGTGCCGCCTGCTGCTGCAAAGCAGCAACGGCCTCTTGCTGCGTCTTAATGTGCCGCTTGCCGGTCTGCCACTGTTTATAAGTATCGGCCTGCACCTGTGCCCACTGCAAAGCATCGATTTGGGCAGCGACCGACTGCATTGCCGGCGCCTGGGCGTTCAGCGCCGTTAACTGCTGCTGGGCCGTGTGCTGTTTCTGATAATTGTCAGCCAATTGCTGAGCCTGCTGCAGTGTCGTTCGCTGCTGGTCAACGGCTTCCTGCTGCTGTTGATACTGCTGTTGTTCCTGCGCCGCTTTTTGCGTAAGCCGGTCATCTTGCTGCGCCAGCAGTTTCGAAACATCCAACGGGTTTTTCAATTGTGCCGCTTGCACCTCATCGTCAGAATTGACCCACTGGATGTGCTCCGTTAAGCCGGTGATTTTGTCATGGTCGCTATTGACCTGTTTGCTCATCTGCTGACTGCGGCTTTTCAAATCTTGGGCCCAATCTTCATAGAATTGTGTGCCGAACAAACTGCGCAAAACAGCTTCCTTATCATTGCTGTCAGCCATCAGGAACGTCTGAAAATCCCCCTGCGGCAGTAAAACAATCTGCCGGAACTGTTCGGCCGTCAAATGAAGCAGATCTTGAATCATCGTGCCCACGACCTTGGATTTCTGGTATTCGCCCAGTTCTTTATCGCCCTGCTTCACTTGCAGCTTTACTTTAGCCGGCCGACTCGTCAAGCCGCCATGTGCCTTCGGAAAATCCTGAGCTGGCGCACGCCAGATTCGATAATCCTTGCCGCCCTGGCTGAACCATAAGGTAACTGCCGTTTCATCGCCTAGTTGTGCAAATTTGGACCGCAGTGTTTCGCCGGTTCGTTCGTTCTTCCGGGATGTTTCGCCAAATAAGGCATAGCACATTGCATCGAAAATCGTTGTTTTGCCGCTGCCAGTCTGGCCGCTGATTAGAAACAATGGCACTTCTTCAAATTTGGCAAAATCGACCGTTTCATGTTCATACGGCCCGAAAAAATTCATTTCCAGTTTACTTAATTTCATTGCGTTTATGCCTCCGTATCATGGTGCTGCAGCTTTTGCAGACTCTGTTCGGCCCACTTCTGCTGCTGATCATCGAGCGCATGGCCGGTGACCGCTTCGAAATAATCCGTCAATAACGTCATCGGCGCCAGCTGCCGGCGCTGGACACCCTCTGTCGGTGCGTCGACCGTCAGTGCCTGCTGACGATGCAATTCGATGATGTGCGGATAAATCTGCCGTAATTCCTGCATCACATTGGGAATCACATCGACATCAGTCAGCGTTACTGCAATGAAATCGTTCCGGTTGATGTCCTGGTAGAAGGCTGGATCGATCAGCGTCTTGAAATTGTTGGTGAGCTCGACCACATCATGAATCGGTGTGATGGCCCGAAAATGAATCGCAAACGGATTGGTATCGACAATCCAGACACCTTTCGTTTGATCTTTTTCCGAAACGGAGAATTTCAGCGGCGACCCGCTGTAACGAACTCGGTCTTCATGGAGCGCATCCCGATTATGCAGATGGCCCAGCGCAACATAATCGAAACAGGCCATCAAATCGACCGGAACGGCATTCAAACCGCCGACTTCGATTTTGGTTTCAGAGTCGGAGTGACTGCTGCCAGCCGCAAAGAAATGAGCCACTAGCACATGCTGCTTGCCGGCCTCAAAATGAGTCTGCATTTCGGCAACGATTGCCTCCATCGCCGCTTGTACCGTATGGATGTCGTCCCGGTCAAAATACAAACGGGCATCGACTGGTTCGAAGTACGGCAGCAGGAAGAACTGCGTATCGCCGATAGTCACAGGGTCGAACGCCTGGGCCAGCTTTGTATGTAAATAAAAGTGAGTGGCCTGATACCACGGTGTTCCGGTTTCGAGCCGAATTGCACTGTCATGGTTGCCGCTGATCGCCAGTACCGGCCAATGCCGTTTCAAATTCAAATCCTCCAGCATGCCATTCAACGTCTGAACACTCTCTTCACTAGCCAAGGCACGGTCGTAAAGATCCCCAGCAATTACGATTGCATCCACTTTTTCTTCTTCAGCAATCTGAATCATCTGCTGGTAAGCTGCTTTCTGATCTTCAATCAGATCAAAATCATGCAGCCGTTTGCCGATATGCCAATCGGCAGTATGCAAGAAACGCATTTTTACTCCTCCATTCTGAACGTATGTTTGCTTTAAAATTACCATGATTGCTGCCATTAAGCAACGGGCTTTCGAGTCAAAAGCCTGAAAAAGCTGATTTTATGCGGTAAACTAATCTTTTTAGGGCGAAAATGCATTTTTCTATGACACTTTTTTTTAAAGCGGTATAATAGAAGTCGAAGGTATTCAAAAATATGAGGAGGTATTTTACAATGGCAGAAATTGAAGAAACAAAATTCTTGGATGAACCCATGAATAAGGTTTTTGATTGGAGCGATAGTCCGATTGCCGTTCGCGACGCGATCTGGGATTTCTATATGGAAAAGAATGACCACGATACAAAGAAGACAAAAGACGATGTAGAACCTTACCAAACTATGGATGAAGCCGACATCAAGAAGTTTGTCGAAGATAACCAAGATGCAATCAAGGCATTCAACAAATAACTTGATCAAAGGAGCCAACGTTTTCCATGCGTTGGCTTTTTTTATACAGAGCGTGAGGCTTAACAAGCCTTTGGATTTAGGCTCGCCCTATGCGCCAAAGCCAAAGGATGTTAAATGAAATTGTCAGTTTCTGTGAACGCATTAAAAGCCGCCCAGAATTTTCTGGGCGGCTTTGTTGGTATTTGCTAGGTTTATTTTGCTTCTGGCAACGGCTGTACTTGGCGGACTTCTTTGATTTTATCATCAATCAAGCCTAAGACGGTGTTCAAATCATCTTTGTTGGCTACAAAGTCATACTTATCGCCGTCGATCTGCATCTTCGGACTGGCATCATAATCGTTGTACCAGTCAACATAGCGGGCATTTAACTTCTTGTAGTAATCCAATAAAGTTGGATCGGCATCAAGCTGTTCGTAATCGCGGCCGCGTTTTTTAATGCGTTCCAGCATTGTCGGCAAACTGACACTGATATCGACTAATAAATCGGGTGATTTCTTCGGTTCATAGGTCAATTCTTCCATCATATTGTCTAATAAACTATCGTAAACATCCACTTCCTGCTGTGTGGCACGACCCATGTCGGCATTCAAATGGAAAAACAGACTATCTTCATAGATGGAACGATCTAAAACATTGTTATCATCATAGAAAGCTTGCTTAATTGTGTGGAAACGCTGATTCAAAAAGTAGATCTGCAGTAAAAACGCGTACTTATCAGGATCCTTGTAAAATAATGGTAAAACCGGATTGTCTCCAACAGGTTCATAAAAAGGTTGTGTATTCAAATGCTTTGCTAAGTAGCCCGTTAAAGTACTCTTCCCGGCACCAATTGTTCCTGCTAATACGATCACAGTCATTAAACCTCCCCTACCTTAGCTCTTTATTTGGCTTGTTGTGCACCCTCACGATCGCAGGCACAGCTTGGACATGCTGCAGTACAGGTTCGCTCCTGTACCGTGCGCAATGACTGGAAAATCGGCAGTGATCGTGGTGCACTGCCGATTTTTCAGTTCGATTTTCAAACAGCCTGAGCTGTCAGAAACCGTTACGCTCAATGAGTCTATTATACATAGATATGGTGTAAAATAATAGTTGAAATACCACATCTTGTGTGCTATGACAAAATACTTTCGTTTGTCAAAAAGGCTGGCCGTTCAGCAAGTGACGGCAACCTTTTAATTATATAATATTTTTACGATTTGCCAACTCCCAATTTTATAAAAATATTCATAATCGTATGGCAACCGGTCTGCACCCAAAATGTGCTAACATGAAGCAAATTCACAAATAATTATTAAGGAGGAGGAACCCGTGATGAAACAGCTGATTATCAACGCAGATGACCTTGGACTTTCCGATGGGGTCAGCTGCGGGATTCTAAAAGCTATTCGTTCTGGTGCGGCAACATCCGCATCGGCGCTCGTCAATCTGCCGACCTCGGATCGTGGACTGCGTTTGATCCATGAACACACATCTGCCCTAATCGGTCTACAACTCAATTTTATTCTTGGAGCACCCGTTTCAAATGATCCGGCGATTGGTTCGCTCTTGGATGAGAACGGCGGGTTTCTCGCCGCCAATGAAACCAACACACATATCGACCAGCATGCCTTGTTAATCGAAGGCGACGCACAAATCCAGCGTTTTAAAGAAATTACTGGTACCGTGCCGCAGCAGCTGAGTATGTATGGATACGCCAGCCAACCCTTCGCACAGGTGCTTTATCAACTCGCACAACAGAATCAGATTCATGCCAGCTACTTCTTTATGGGAACTTCGCAAAGTCCTGCAGAATGGCACACAACGAGCCTGCCGGCACCTGACACAATCGTGCCGCTTTTCCAGCATGGCATCCACCGCAGTGAGTTTACGAAGGATCATCTTAATCTGAACGATTTGCCGGAAAATATCATCGAACTCCACCTGCATCCAGGTTATGTCGACCAATTTCTGCTGGATCATTCGCAGCTAACATTGGCCCGCTGCCGGGACCTTGCCACTTTGATCGATCCGCACCTGCAAGACTGGCTGCACAAACACTACCAGCTGGTCGATTATCAAATTTTAAAAACACACTAAAAAAAGCCTACCGCAGGTGAGCTGTACCCCTAAAGTTGAAGTAAAACCTTAGGGGTATTTTTATGACCAAAATTTCAAAAGAAACCAAATTAAAAGCTTTGATTGAATATTGTGAGGGAAAGCAATCCCTTCGAGGGATTGGTGATAAATATGGCATTACGTTGTTTAACTTCAGAATGCTCGTGGCAGCTTATAAGACTCATGGAAAAAGTGTCCTGCTTGATCCTCCGAAAGTTACACCAGATTTTAGAATTAAATTAGCTAGATGGGCAATTACAAATCATGCATCATATACAGAAGTTGCGGCTGAATTTGGGTATTTAGGAATTGCACAGATTAAGCAGTGGAAAGAAATATATCGCAATCAAGGCCCAAATGGTTTAATGTCTATAACAAAAGGACGTAAACCAAAAATGACTAAAAAAACAAATAAGACTCCAAAGAACAAACAAAAACTTACTCCAGAACAAAATCGTATCAAACAATTAGAAGATGAAAATCTCGAATTACGAATTAAAAACGAAGCGTTAAAATTATTGGCCTCGAAGAAGCAACTCACAAAGAAATCGCCCAAGTGATTTGTATCTTAGAGGCCAAATTCAAGTTATTTGATCTTTTGAAATTTTTGCCCATCGCTCCATCAACTTTCTTTTATTGGCAACGTCAGTTCAAAAAAGGCGATAAAGAACATTATCTGAAGGACATCATGATGTATATTTGGAATCAGGATCATCATTTAGGCGTTCTAAGATTAACAGAAAGGATCAAACGTGACTTTGACCTTACGGTCAATCACAAACATGTTTATCGGCTTATGAGAGAGCTAGGTATTCATGGGGAAGGATATCGGAAAAAAGTACGTAAATACGATTCTTCAAAAGGTCCTGAAGGAAAACGAGTTAAAAATAGACTTAACCGTCGGTTTAAAACTGATCGAAGATTTCAAAAGATGGTTTCAGATATAACTGAATTTAAAATTCCTAGTACGCAAGAGAAAGTCTATCTTGAACCAATTATGGATCTTTATAATAACGAAATTTTAACTTACGCAATTACCTCAGAAGGTCCCACATTAAGCTTTGCATTGAAGCCACTAAATGACTTAACTAAAAGATTGCCCAATGAATCTTATAAACGATTCTTGCACACTGATCAAGGATGGCAATATCGGCATCATATTTGGCAACATACCTTGAAGAAGGCGCATATCACACCAAGCATGTCCCGTAGGGCGACATGTCTAGACAATGCATGTATTGAAAGCTTCTTTAATAAATTAAAAGTTGAATTGGGTAATTTGAAAAACTACAATTCCTCAAAGGAATTAACACGAGCAATCAACGAATGGATTAAATACTATAATAATTCTCGCATACAAATGAAACTAGGCGGCTTAGCGCCGATCGAGTATCGACACCAAGCCGCCTAGAAAAGACAGACAAATATAAAACTATATTCACTTTAACTTTTTGGGTATACCTCAAGGTTCACACTTGCGATAGGCTTTTTGAATGACTTTTCATCTGTCGAACTTAACCGGCTACTGTAACTTTTCCAATCACGTCGCCATGGTTCACACTGCTTGTTTCAACCGCATCCATTGCATTGATTTTATCCATGTTGGTAAAGACGACAATTAAAACATCATCACGCCCACTGCTCGTGATCTGCTGACGATCCATGCTCCCCAAGCGATCACCGGCATTTACATGCTGCTGCTCGCTGACGGTAATCTCAAACGGTGCGCCTTTTAATTCCACTGTATCGACACCTAAATGCAGCAATACTTCAATTCCGTCATCCGTTACGAATGAGAGCGCATGTTTTGTCGGAAAAATGGATTGAATCGTTCCCGCAACAGGTGCATAAAAGGCATCTTCCGCCGGTTTAACTGCATAACCATCGCCCATAATTTTCTGTGCGAACATTGCATCAGAAACCTCTGTAATCGGCATTACTTCACCGTTTGTTGGCGCGACAAAATCAAATTGCTTATTTTTCTTGAATAATCCAAACATACTTACACCTCATTTATTTACATTCATTTTTTGCCAAGTGGTTGCCATCCGTTGCATTGCGTCATCGATAACCGCATGCGAAGTTCCTAAATTTAGGCGTAAAAAGTGGTCTGCATTTGCAACATAATCATCCCCAATTCCGACGACAACCCCAGCATCTTCTGCCATTACCTGTGCAATTTCATGCATATCGATTCCAGAAGCGGAAACATCCACCCAAGGCAAATAGGAAGAATCCATGTCCATCAATTCCCAACCGGGAAAATCCTTTTCAATATATGTTTGTGTAATCCGCAGATTTTCACGAATATAAGCCTCACATTGCCGTAACCACTCGCCACACTTCTCATACGCAACCGTCATCGCAATTTGCCCAGGTACATTGGGCGATGTAACCGAATTGCGTTCGTACTGTTGACGGAATAAAGCCCGAATCTCAGCATTGGGAATGATTGAATAGGAGAGCTTCAAACCGCCTAAATTAAACGCTTTATTTGGCGATGTGAACATTACCAGATTCTGCAAATATTTTTCCGGCAGCTGCAAGGCTGAAGTAAATTCTCCTGTCATAATGTGTTCAGAATGGACTTCGTCAGAAACCATCAGCACATGATACTGCAAGCATAGTGCTGCAACATGTTCTAATTCTGCTTTTGTCCACACACGTCCAGACGGATTATGCGGTGAACAGAAGAATAAAATCTTAGGATGTTGTTCCTTCATTGCTAATTCCAAACCATCCCAATCTAAATAATAACGTGGCCCTTTTTTAAGTAGCGGTACTTCGACAACATCAATACCATTATGCTCAGCTGCATAGTCAAATGGGCCATAAACGGGCGTGTTCAGTAGAATCGAATCGCCTGGTTTCAACATTGCTTGAATCAAGACATGCATGTTCGGAACGGTTCCGTATCCAAGTGTAAGCCATTCTTTTTCAACATGATTATGATGTTGTTCTGCCTGCCATTGAATCACACTTTGATACCAGCGTTCTGTTGGATAAGTATATCCATAAGCACCATTAACAGCCATCGTTGATAATGCCGCTCGAATTTCGGGAGCCGCTTTAAAGTCCATATCTGCAATCCACAGCGGAATAAAGTCCGCACGTACGTTAGGAAACTTTCCCTTAACAATGCCATAGTCCCATTTTCGAGCATTATCAATCTTGCGGTCGGCTAAATGATCAAAATCATACTGTACCATTTCTCAAACTCTCCTTTTTATATCAGGCAAAAGCTGCTCCGCCCATTTCTTTTTCGACACCGTCCTTAACACTTTGAACCTGTGCCCCATATACAATTTGCACTGAGTTTTTAGCTTTCATAACGGCAAGTGCCCCTGATTGTTTTAACTTATCTTCATCCAATTTAGTTGGATCCTTTACTTCGAGGCGCAAACGTGTCACACAATTATCGATCGAAACAATATTTGCAGCCCCTCCTAAAGCCCCCAAGATTACTTTAGGGTCATAGACGCCGGCTCCCTTTGTCATCACAACATCGCCTGCATCTTCACGGCCAGGTGTTTTCACATTCTTCTTCAAAATGTACCAACGGAAGAAGGCGAAGTAGATTGCAAACCAGGCAATTCCGACTGGAATGACAAGCCACCATCTTGAATTAGGCTGCAGCCATCCAAACAAGATCCAGTCAATCACACCGCCATCGGTATTCCCCATGTGGGCGCCTAACAACATCATGACGGATAAGGAAAGTCCTTCCATGATCGTATGGAACACATACAGCATTGGTGCAATGAAGAGGAACAAGTATTCAGTTGGTTCTGAAATACCAGAAACAAATCCGACTAACGCTGCTGAAATTAAAATCCCTTTAATCCGGGGCCGATTTTCCGGCTTAGCGGTCAAGTAAATGGCTAAACAAATGGCTGGCAGCCCGAACATGAAGGTTGGCATAAATCCTTGCGATAAGAATGCAGTTGCTTTACCAGAAATCGGGACACCTGCGTTCAACTGCGCATAGAAAATATTTAAAGCACCATGAATGACTTTACCATGAACAACTGCAGTCCCGCCGGCATCAGTAAAGCGAACCATTGCCAATAAAATATGATGCAGACCCATTAACTTCAAAACAGAAAGAGCAATCCCATACAGGAACGGTCCAAAAATACCAGCCTCTTGAATCAAATGGCCTAATCCGATAATTCCGTTTTGGAACGTCGGCCAGATAAATGGAATAATCAATCCCACTAACGAATTCACAATCACAGAAATGATCGGTACAAACCGAATTCCGCCAAAGAATGAAAATGCATCCGGCAATTTTACTTCTTGGAACTTTTCGAGCAGTGCATATGCAATTAAACCAACTAAGATACCGCCCAAAACACCCATTTCAAGCGTTTGGATTCCCAGCACGTTTGCTTGGCCAGCAGCCTGCATTTTTGCTGGTGCAACTAGTTTTCCTTGCTGCTGCAGCATGAAGTTAATCCCAGAATTTAAAGAAATATAACCGGCAAAAGCAGCAATTGCTCCGACGCCTTTATTACGCTTAGCAAGTCCGAACGGAATTGCCATTGCAAACATAACCGGTAAATAAGTAAATCCGAAGCTCCCGACTGTATTGATATAGTTAAAAATCGTATTTACTGCTGGAATTCTTAGAAAAGAAATCTTTTCCATCATTGATGGCGCCGTAAACGCACTCCCAATCCCAACTAAGATCCCCATGGCTGCTAAAGTAGCAATTGGAAACATAAATGCCTTGCCCAGATTTTGCATAAAGGCATAGAATCTCGTCTTCCAGCTGTTGCTTTCTGAACTCGTCTTTTCCATTCGACTCTCCCCATTTCTCGAAAAATAAAACACCCAACAATCAAGGGTACTTAAAAAAGTCCTTTGATTATTGGGTGTTGCCTACTTAAAGTTACAAGCCCCTATTCAGTTATGTGGATGAGGTGAATCAATAAATATAATTTGTCTCCGTCCGAAAATCGATAATCGATTTTCGCTGATAAATATTTTACGATTCGTTTCATACACCAAGTTGCTTTTGCATGATGAAACATGAGTCTGTGCAACAATTCCGTATCCTCAGGCGAACTCGTCTTTTCCGAATGTGAATTGGCACGGATAATCAGAAAATGAATATGAGTCATCAAACGATTCATCGAAACATCATCGCCAGAAAAACTCTTTCCGAAACTAGTCTGAATAATATCATTTACTTCCGTTGTAATTTCTAAAAAATTAGAAAAATTAGAAATACGGCTGGTAGATTGAGTGATCTCATGTTCAACAAGATGGATAGCGATAAATCCTGCTTCATCGTCCGAAATAGGGACGCCTGAAAAATCATGAATCATTTGCTGTGCCTGTTGTCCAACTGCATACTCCTGTGTAAAAAAGCGTTGAAGATCAAACAGCATTGGATTATTTAAATCCAAATTCATTTTAAAGCGTTCTACCGCGAAGAAAATGTGGTCGGTAAGTGGAATCAACATATGTTGATCAAACTCCGTATCAACTTGTGCACGTGCCAATTGAATAATTTTTTCTGTCAATTCAAAGTACTCATGCGGAATCTTACTGGACAGTTCCTTGAATGAATCAACCCACTGTTCATCATCCGCCGGCACTTCTGAAAAGATTTTATCCTCAGGCTGTACTTGATACCCTAACCCTTTTTTAGCATGGAATCCGATCCCACGTCCCCAAACGATCCTCTCTTGACCTTGCTCATCTTCTACGAGTAAAACGTTGTTGTTTAATACTTGTAAGATTAGCAAGATAATCACCTATTAATTTTTTAAAAGCATCAATTCATTTTATGTAAACGTTTATAGTATGTAATACTACCATCTCTTAATTTGATGTCAACAACTTTTTTTAAATTATTTGTTTTTAAGACAAAAAGAATGACACAAATATAAATTTGTGTCATTCTTTAAAAATTACTTTTCATCTTGTGATGCTTTCTTCAATGTGTCTAAAACAGCATCTGTTGCACGACGACGCTTTTCAGAGTTGATCTTTGATGTTGGGCGACGACGCCCTGTAACACCCTTATGTGTATTTTGTGACATGATTTTCCCTTCTTCCATCGTTGGTTTTCAATCTGTCCATCTTTTGATGATGATCATACGTTCATATTAGAAATTACGATTAAACAGACCCCGATGTCTAATTTTAAGAAATTTTGCACTAAAAATCAAGTCCGATTCATTTT
This sequence comes from Lactobacillus selangorensis, assembly GCF_001437205.1. Classification (GTDB taxonomy): domain Bacteria; phylum Bacillota; class Bacilli; order Lactobacillales; family Lactobacillaceae; genus Paralactobacillus; species Paralactobacillus selangorensis. Next base: position 119,374 of record NZ_JQAZ01000002.1, read on the forward strand.
GAATCCCCGTGTTTGCATAATTATACATTATTGTGAATTTGCGAGCATGTTTGTTTGACCAGACTAGCCAATCAGTGTATAAAAAAATTAAAGAGTAAAACTTTAATCGCATCAAACCTTCATTTGATCAGGTTTTACTCGTGGAAGGGAGGCAGATTAAACTCATCCAGTCAAATTGAGAAGGTTACGCTTAAAGTTTCTCGTCGCAAAGTTTAACTCGTTGCTATAGGGACGTTATTTGAGCTGTGATTGTTTCAAGATGAGCTGTTAATACATTCACATGGATACGAAAATAAATTTTATAATGCCTAAGAAAAGACGCTGAAAAACCAGCGTCTTTTTTATTTTATTCATTTTCTGAATGTTTTCCTTGATGATTGCCCTGCCGACGACCTAGATAATAAACAAGTGCCAACAACAAGAGCAACAGCAGAATTCCCAGTGTAATCCAGAGCCACAAATAATTCTTCTTCAAGTTGACAGCCTTCTTGTTATACTTCGCCGCCTTAGCCTGTGTAATCGTGAAGTTGCGGTTAAAAACCCACTTTTTGGTGCCGGATGTCGCCACCAGATGTAAGTGATATTTGCCGGCCTGAAAAGCCGTCCGACCCCAGTCAATTGCGTAATTGAAATTAGAGGAAGGGGCCATGGACAAATTCGTTTTCGTTGTTTGATGCAGCACTTTGCTGCTGCCGGCTTTAGAAACTTTGGCAACAACCTTCATCTGTCCAAATAGTGTCGGCGTATTATTGCGGAGATTGGCAAAGATGGTGGTGGTTCCTGAAAGCAAACCTGGCGTCACCTTTCCAAGAGCAATCTCAGGTGTTTTTAAGGAAGAATCTTCCTGCAAATTTGCACCTAACAACATCGAAAACTTGTTATTGATAACAATGCCCTTTTTCTTTGTTTTTTGGACCTGATTAAGTGGAATGATATAGAAGCCACCTAAAATTTGCCCAGAAAACTTCTCAGCAGGCACTGTTAGTTTAAATTGCACCGTCTTTGTTTCTTTGGGTGCAAACGTTAATGTTTGCCCAGTCGAAACAAGCTGTGAAAACTGGTAAGGTGCATTCGATTTTGTAGTTGAAACATGCTGCTGGTAGGCTACCGTTCCATTTGCATTTGTATATGCTGAAACGGGTGTTACCTTTACTTTTCTCGTCTGATTGCGTTCGTTTTTAATCTTTAAGGTCAGTGTCTGTGTTTGATTCGGCGCAACCTTCAAATCAAGGTAACTCGCACTTGAATCGATTTGATTCTCAGGAATCTGTGCCGTCACATTGAGGCCTGTCCCGCTAGTTTCCGCCGCTCGGACTGGCTGATCCGTAACAGTCCCTAAAAACAAAAAGAACAGTCCTAAAATAAGCCAATGTAATTTTCTCTTCATAGAAACTCCTTTATCTAAAAAAATAGACTGAGAAAGTCTCAGTCTATCTCAGAAATCAAATTATTTAATCGATGAAGCTGTTGGAGCCACAGTTGTATTAGACAGTTCCCAGTCAATCGTTGCTGTGTAAGTAGCGCCACCTTTAAGGTCTTTCAAAGGAACACCTGATAAATCAAGTGTAGCATTGCCTTTACCGACAGTAGCAGTTGTAATACCTAAAGCATTGTCCGCAGTACTATTTAAAACAGGAACAGCCGTGCCAACCACATTGTCACCAGATGCTGCTTTTGTAGACGCTGTATTAGCAGATTGAGTAGCAGAAGATGCTGTATCACCGGTGCCACTAACCACTGCAGCAGCGGGCGTAATTGTCATCTTTGCATTTGTCAGCTCATTGCTTGAATCAGCTTCATTCTTGAAGGTCGAGGCCTGTGCTGTTACCTGCCAAGAGGATACTGTTGAATCATAATTTGAAACAACAATGTCACCACCCGTTTCAAGATCAATAGCACTACGATCTGATGCCAACGATTTTAAATCATGCGAGCCGAATTCAAGATCAGGTGCACCTGTTAGTTGTAACTTACCATTTTCAACTTCAAATTGTGCGGTTGTACTTTTTGAAGTATCACTTGTTGTCGTTGATTCACTTGAACTTGTAGCTGCATCACCAGCAGCAAATGCCTGGTTGGCACCTGTTCCGACCATCATTAATGCAACAGCTGATAATGTGCCCAATAAAAATGTTTTTTTCATATGTGTTATTATTCCTCCATTTGTGTATGTGTTCCACCGTCTGGGTTGCTAGTGAAGATAATATCAAACTTATAAAACAATGTAAATAACGAATCATGAGCCTAATGTAGCGGCCCACGTTAAACCAACCGTTGCTGGTGTATTTTCCAAGTTCGTTGGTACAACCAGTTTAAAGGTTGGCATGGTCGCCCTTGTCACCACCCCCGCATTCTTCTAAACGCTTGTCGTTGCTGCTTCTTGCTGCAAGATTGTAGCAGGATCAGTCAGAATGTTTGTCGCCGAAGTGTCATTTGTATAAGTCATTTTACTGCCGCCATTTAAAAAGACATTTTGATCCGTTTCCGTCGGTGTCGTTGAACTCGAACTCGGATCTGTTTGCACCGTCAATTTATACGGTGCCCCAAGATTATTCACCGTCGTAATCTCTGGAGCCGTTTCAGGTGTAACGGTCAAAGTTTTGTTTGCCGTATCCATGCCGACAATTTTAGAAAACGGAACTGTTTTAGGAACGGAAACTGAGAAAGAGTTCAAATTCAAAGTGATACTGCTTTCCCAATCTGGTGTTGCTGAAGACGGATCTCCTGCCGCTAAAGCAAACATTACCTTACGACTAGTTGGTGTTGCCATTGTTACTGATTCACCGGAACCATCGGTATCATTTGTTTCAGATTGAGACAGTTTTAATCCTCGTGCTGGATAAAAGTCTGTTTTGTCAGATGTTTCGTAAGTGTTCATTTTAGTATCCGTATCGGTTGAAGTAGGATCTAATTTAGTCCAAGTCGTCCCGTCATCCAACGAATAATACAAATTGTCGCTGTCATAACCCGCCCAATCCAAATGGAAACGAACCGTATCGTTATAGGTGAATTTTGTAGCCATTGTCGCTGGACTATCAAACGAGGTACTCGACGTGGTGCCGTCATCATTAACATGCTTTACACTTGCATGAACCGATTTTGTAGTGGTTGAATCACCCCCACTAGCACTATTATTAGGATCTGAGAAATCACCAGGATTAAATACACCAGTTGGTCCATCCGTAGTAATTGAGGTTGTAACATTGACATTTTTAGCTGCAATTGCAGTAACAGTAGCATTCAGTTGATCAATTTCAACACTAGCCTTGGGCGCGATAATAGTACCGAGAAAAGCGCCATTGAATGTTAACTTAGGGATTTGAGCAAAATTGAGCAACAAATGGTTCTTATCAATAATTCTCGTCTGATTATCAGCCGTCCCATATGTTACGTTGACAATATCCGAACCATTTTTTGTGGATAATTCACCAGTCATATCCGGAAAATTTAAAACAACAATTGGTTCTTCCTTCAAATTGGTCACATACTTGATGTTAATATTAATGACATCAGTATCCTCTTTTAGCTCGCTTTCCGTCGTAGCTGGAATATTAACAACTAAACATTTTCTTTCTGCATTTGGGTCATCAATTTCGACAGTATTGCCTTTTTGAAATTTTTCAAGGTCGTCAGTCGTCAAGTTCGTCACATTTACGAACTTACTTGAAAAGGTTTTGTTAATATCATCTGCTGAGCCATAAAAGTCACTAATATTTTGAACTTGTGTCGCTGCATCTGAAAAGCTTGCAATTCCATTATCAGTAAAGTCTTTTACCGAATTAAGAGGGTCAGTAGTAACAGCTTTTCCTTGACTATTTGACAATTGAACTGTATTAGCAGAGCTAGCTGCAAACACGCCATCAGTCTTATCACTGGCAATAATTGTTGAAGCAGTGGTCGTGTCACCCGCATCAGCAGATAAATGGTCAACGACTAATGCATGCGAATCGATTCCAGAACTAGAATCTGTCCATCCAATTTTTGACATCCATCCTTTAGATACGAATTTATTTGCTGCAACACGTGCATTTCCAACGCTTGATGATTGCGAGTAGGTCCCTGTCGCAAAAATATTAAAATTAGACGCCACCCCTAACGCATAACCATGTGTCGTTAAATAAGATAAATCATGATTTTCCAACGGATACGTCGCCGCCGTTGATTTCGTACTTGTCTTCTTACTACTCGATGAGCTAGCCGCACTCGAACTTGATTTGCTCGAAGCGGCACTGGAATTGCTGGAGCTGGACATACTAGAAGTACTCGTTTGCATAGACACATTTTCAGGCGTTTTTGAAACGCTTTCACTTGTTGCAGCTGCTCGGGAAGAGTTCGGGTTCACTAAAATCGATAATGATAGTGCTAAAACAATCCCCACACTGATTGCAGTACCAACAATCATAAATATTTTTTTCAAATCTTGCAAATTTGTTATCCTCCACGAGCCTTGCGTGTTCAGTCTTTTCTAATAGTTAATAATATCACAATTTAAGGGTAGAAACACACTTTTCACAAACTTTTCTCCTATAAATATAATCATAAGATACGGTTTTCTGAAATTTAAATTTAGGGAGGTAAAAAAAGTCATTTTCACGTATAATGAGAGCAATATATAAACATTATTAGAGAAAGGGGAATAAATGTGCAAAAAAAACTAAAACTGAAATGGTTATTGGCCGGAAGTTTGTTCAGTAACATCGGCAATAGTTTCATTTGGCCGCTGACCACGGTCTACATGCATGAACGACTCAAGGAAAGCCTGGTCGTCGTTGGGATCGTCCTCCTATTCAACTCGCTCGCCAGCATTCTGGGAAACTTCGTTGGCGGGCGCCTGTTCGATAAAATCCAGCCTTACAAAATTATTTTAGCGGCGATCGTAACGGCGGGCATCCCGATGATCATCCTGATCTTTTCAAATGGCTGGCCTGTCTTTCCAATCCTGCTGATTATCATCGGATTCGGCAATGGGATTATTCTGACGCTATTGAACTCGCTGGGGACGACGATTCAAGACAAAGACGGCCGGTATGTTTTCAACATGCTGTACTTCTTCCAAAATCTCGGCAATGTGATCGGGACATCGATGGTCGGCTTCATCTACGGCTACAGCTTCTCGCTCTTATTTGTGATTGCGGCCACACTCTATTTCCTGTTCTTTATTGTGGCGTCCCGCACCTATCGGGTCACGATTCCACGCAAGAAGCCGGCGGTCAAAAAACAAACCGGCAAACCGCAGAAGATGCCCCGTCCGAATATGATTCTGATCTACATTTTCGGAATCACTTTGTTCATCGTCTGGATGGCTTATGAACAGTGGCTCAGCAACTTATCCGTCTACATGACCGACCTCAAGATTCCGCTGCGCAACTACAGTTTATTGTGGACGATTAACGGCGGCTTGATTGTATTGACCCAGCTGTTCATCAACTGGAACGACGGACGCATCCTGAAAAATATCTATCATCAGATTTACTTAGGATTCCTGCTCTGTGTCAGTTCGTTCGGGATTTTATTATTCGCACATCAGTATTGGCAGTTTATTCTGGCAATGTGCGTCCTGACCTTGGGTGAATCAGCCGCCTTTCCATCCGTTCCAGCGTTGGTCAACGACTTATCGCCGTACAACGAAAAGGGACATTATCAAGGTCTAATCAGTGCCTTCCCTGCTTTGGGACGTGCGCTGGGCCCCTTGGCAGGCAGTCTGCTGATTGAACACGGCAGTTACAAACTGCTGTTCATCGTCTGCATGGCTGTGATGCTGGTCTTCATAGCAATTACCCAATTTGTCACTTTCCGGCTCAAGAACAAAATCAAAGTTTATGAATAAACAAAAAAGGTCCGCAACATCACTGTTGCGGACCTTTTTTTAATAGATCAGATTATTTGTCTTCATTTTGGAGCTTTTCAGCTTCGGCATCGATCGTTTCAAAGCCAGACTTGCCATCCTTCTTCTTCGGATTCTTAGCACGATCTTCTTCAGCTTTTTGGATCATAGCTTTCTTTTGTTCTTTGCTTAACTTTTGTGCCATCACTGTGTCGCCTCTTCCCAAAAGAAATTATATTTAACTTTACAGTGATAATTATAACGCTAAATTTAAAAAGTGAAGCAATTTTCCATCCATTTTATCTCCAACCAGCAATTGCTTTTTTGCAAAGGCTCCAGTATGATAATGATGACTATAAGATAAATGCTTCAGTTCTTCATAAGCGCTTACTTATGAAACTATTTTTTACGGATAAGGAGTTCATTACATGTCCAAAGTACTCGCCATCAACGCCGGAAGTTCATCGCTAAAATGGAAATTATTTGAAATGCCTGCCGAAACGGTTATCGCCAAGGGAGACGCCGATCGTCTCGGTCAGCCGCTAGGTACTGTCTCGCTGACGTATCAAGGGCGGCGCACGACCCAAGAGCTGGCCATCCCTGATCACCAGGTCGCAGTGGAAATCCTGCTTGACCAGCTGCTCTCGGCTAAAATCATTACTCGTTTCGATGAAATCGACGGGGTCGGCCATCGTGTGGTGGCCGGCGGTGAAATTTTCAAGCATTCGACGTTGGTCGACGAAAAGGCACTCACTCAAATCGAATCACTGGCCGAATATGCACCACTGCATAATCCGGCTGAGGCAGCCGGCATTCGGGCTTTCATGAAATTACTGCCGGATGTGCCGGAAGTGGCTGTTTTTGATACTTCTTTCCACCAAACTTTAAAACCCGTCAATTATTTATACAGCCTGCCCTACGATTATTACGAGCAATACGGTGCCCGCAAATTCGGCGCTCACGGGACTAGTTACCGTTACGTGTCGCAGCGAACAGCCGAATTACTGGACCGGCCATTAGCCGATCTGAAGATGATTGTGGCCCACCTTGGTAATGGGGCTTCCCTTGATGCAATCGCAGACGGCAAATCGGTCGATACCAGCATGGGCTTCACCCCATTATCCGGGATTACCATGGGGACTCGTTCCGGCGATATTGACGCTTCATTAGTGGCTTTTCTAGTTCAAAAGCTTGGGATTTCAAGTGACCAGATGATCGATATTTTAAATACCAAATCAGGTGTCTTAGGAATCTCTGGAATTTCCTCCGATATTCGTGATTTGCTGGACGCTGAAAAAGCCGGCGACAAACGGGCCCACTTGGCACTCGACATCTTTGTCAATCGAATCATTAAATACGTCGGTTCGTATGTGGCCCTTCTCAAGGGGCTCGATGTGCTCGTCTTTACGGCTGGAATTGGAGAAAATGCACCGGCAATCCGCAGCCGCATCGTCAACCAGCTCAGCTACTTCGGCATCAAGCTCGATGAAGCTGAAAATGCCGCCGATGTGGATCATGAACAAATTATCAGCACGCCCGATTCCAAAGTGACCGTCATGGTCGTGCCGACAAATGAAGAACTGATGATTGCACGTGATGTCGTCCGATTGGGACAATTAGTTTAATAAATCATAAAAGCCTTCGCCATGGCGAAGGTTTTTTCATATGATTAGATATTATGATTTTCCTGTGTCAGTAAATTATACATGGCACCGTACAGGTTGGCATCGTTATGCAGCTGCCCCGCTACAATATTCGGACGGTAGATTGTCTTTTCGAGCTGCGGCCAGGAGGACGTGTTGAGGTCGTACTGGCGATTGATTTCCGTCAGCAGGCGCTGTTCGGATGAAATCCCGCCGCCGATACTATAGGTATCCAAATCGAGAACGGTCTGGACATTCAAAACAAGGGCGGCGACATCACGGGCGTACGTTTCAAAAATAGTTTTGACACGAGGATCGCTGTCATTGATGGCCTTGAAGGCGGCAAAACCGTCGTCTTTGTTGGCATCGTTATTGATGGCGTGATTGACAGCTTGGATCATATCGACAGCCGATGAATTATTGGAAATAAACTGATCGGTGCGCTTTTTGGCATCCATATCGGTAATCATGTAGCTGAGTTCGCCGGCTAAGAAACGGCGACCCCGATACAAACGATCATTTAGAATGATCCCGCCGCCGACCGCAGTTCCTAAGACAATAACAGCACCGTTATGAACATCTTTCAAACTGCCCCGCCAAGCTTCGGCCAAAGCGGCACATTTGCCATCATTTTCAACGGCAATCGGTGTGTTTTCATACTGTTCGCCGAAAGTTCGCTTCACATTGAGTCCATCAAGGTAGGGCAGACTGCCGCCGACATGGATAATCCCCTGCTTGCGATCGATGCGGCCAGGCGAACTAAATGCGATCCCGTCCAACTTCGTACCGCCAAGTTTATTGATAATCTGTTCGACGGCATTGATAAAGTCCTGCAGCCCATTGTCCCCAGTGGGTGAATCGACTGCGCCTTTGTTGCTCAAATTATATTTGTCATCGAACAAGCCGTATTTAATCTGCGTCCCGCCGATATCGATACCCAAATAAGTTGCCATAAACCTTCACCTTCCCTTTCCATGACTTATGTCTTAATTATAAAAAGTTTAAGCAGTAAAGGTTAAATTGTGACTCGCAAATGCGTTAAAATGAGGCAAACAAGGAAAGAAGGTTCTTTTTATGACACAACAAAAAGTAATCATTCCGAATACACTCGCACAAGCTGGACAGGAGCTCCTGACCGCACATGGCTATGCCATTATTCCTGTCAACGAAAACGAGCCGAGCGATATTATTGAAAAAGGGCGGGATGCCGATGCCATTATTTTAACGGCGGCCCCATTCTCAAACGACACAATTGCGGAGTTGCCGCACTTGAAGATCATCGCCCGCCACGGTGTCGGCCATGACAATGTCGACAGCCAGTACGCCGCTGCCCATGGCATCTGGGTCACCAACACTCCTTTGGCCAACGCGACCACAGTGGCTGAAACAACTTTAGCCGATATTTTATTACTGTCGAAACATCTCTATCATGATACCGAAGCCATGCGGCATGGCGATTGGAACTATCCTCGTCACAATCCCGGCATGGACTTGATGCATAAAACGATTGGAATCATCGGTTACGGCCATATCGGCCAGCATGTGGCCCAGCTCGTCAGAGCTTTCAAATGCAACGTGCTCGTCTGGGATCGCAAGCCGAAAGAGATTGAATATGGCCGCCAAGTTGCTCGTGACGAAGTATTTGCTAAATCCGATTTTGTTACCACTAATCTGGCCGCTGTCCCAGCGACCATCCACAGTATCGGCGCCCATGAATTCGCTTTAATGAAAGCCAGCGCCTATTTTCTGAATTTGTCACGTGGTGCGATTGTCGATACCAATGCCTTGGTCGATGCTTTGGAAAATGAACAGATTGCCGGCGCCGCACTCGATGTCTTCGAAGAAGAACCACTCCCAATGGACAGTCCGTTGTACAAACTCGACAATGTTTTTTTGACGCCGCATATGGCCGCCAATACCACCGAAGCCGAAGAACGAATGGCAACAGGTGCCGCTTCCGAAGTCGATCGTGTCTTGTCTGGACAGGAACCGCAATGGCCGTTAAACACGCCGAAAAAATAAAGTGCTTTTCCCCCTCCCTTTTTCTGTAAAATTCGTCTATAATGGAAATATAATTGAAGAAAGAAGGAATAGAACATGAAGTTAATCGCTTACGATATTCGTGACGATGAACGTCCATATGCAGAAGCATGGGCAAAGGAACACAATGTTGATGTAACATTATTGTCAGACCAATTGACTGACAAGACTGTTGAAAAGGCTAAAGGCTACGATGGTATCAATGCATATCAGCAATTACCATACACAGCTGGCGTCTTCGAAAAGATGAACGAATACGGCATCAAGTACATTTCATTACGTAATATTGGTACTGATAACGTTGATATCCCAGCTTTGAAGAAGGCCGGCGTTCGTTTAACAAACGTTCCTAGCTATTCTCCAGAAGCTATTGCCGAACTCGAAATGGCTGGCTTAATGATGTTACTCCGTCGCATGCCTGAATTCCGTACGAAGATTGCGCAAGGCAACTTCAGCTGGAAACCAGATATTGCCCGTGAATTACAAACATTAACAGTTGGTATCATTGGTACAGGCCGTATCGGTCGTGCTGCATACAAGATCTATCATGAAGGTTTTGGTGCAAAGGTTATCGGCTACGATGTTTACAAGAACCCTGAATTAGACGCACAAGGCATCTATGTTGACGATGTGAACGACTTGTTCAAGCAAGCTGATATCGTTACATTACATGCTCCTGCTACAAAGGAAAACTACCACACAGTTAACGCTGACACATTAGCAGAAATGAAAGATGGTTCTTACATCATCAACACTGCTCGTGGCGACTTGCTCGACAGCCAAGCATTACTTGACTCCGTTAAGTCCGGCAAGACTGCTGGTGCTTTCCTTGATGTTGAAGAAAACGAAGTTGGTATCTTCAACAACAAGTTCAGCAGCTTAGACGAAGTTGCTAAGAAGAACCCTGTCTTAGTTGACATGATCAAGCAAGAAAACATCATTGTGACACCACATGTTGCCTTCTATACACACACTGCTGTTAAGAACATGGTTGACGATTCATTCGATGCCTTGAACAGCATGGTTACAACAGGCAAGGCTGACACAGAAGTTAAATTCGACTAATCTGCCAGTTTGCATGAAAAAGCCTTCCGAAAATTTTCGGAAGGCTTTTTTTAGTCCATTTCTTTTTGTTTCACTTTTGTTTCATGTGAAACTTTTTGCTTAAAGCGTTTTTGATAAAATTGGTAGGCTCCGAAGAGCAGCAAGGCTGCAAATCCGATTGCAAACAGTAGTGAGAAATCGTCGAGATACTGGGCGACTTGATTCCAAGCCGAACCGGCTTTCTGACCGGCAAAAATCAGGACGACGTTCCAGATAAATGAGCCGACTGCCGTTAACAATATAAACGGCGTCAGCGGCATCTTTTCCATTCCTGCCGGCAGTGAGATTAAACTACGCACGACGGGTACGAATCGACCGAAGAAGACGGCTTTGCGGCCATGTTTCTGTAAGAAACGGGCCGCCTTCTCAAAATCACTCATTTTCAGTCGCATCATGCGGCCAAAACGGGTATGAACCAGCTTTTCTAAACGTTCAAGATTGAATAAATAACCGACCCAATAGAGGGCAAGTGCCCCGACGACGGCGCCGGCTGTGGCAGCGAGCGCACTGCCGAGCAGATTCATCTGTGTATGCAGCGTTAAATAACCGGTAAACGTTAAAATCAGTTCTGAGGGTAGCGGCGGGAAAATATTTTCGAGTGCAATCAATACAAACACTCCAAAATAGCCAGCCTGGTCGAGAAAATGCAGCAAGGTTTGTTCCATTTGTCGTTATCCTTTCAACTTCAATAGTCCCATGAGAATAACATGCCAGTCCTGAAAAGGCTAATCTTTTTCATTCAGCTTACGTAATTGTTTAGAAACTGTTTGGAAACGTTCGACCAGTTCTGGAGTCGATTGTTCCGACAACTGGCCGAGCAGCGCCGTCTGTTCCATTTGCAGCTTCAGCTTTTGTTCGGCCGTTACTGTCGGCACTTCCTGCTTGGTGGTTGCCTGCTGCACATCCACCAAGTGTTTCTGTTTGATTTCAAAATGCTGGGTGCAGACTTTTTGAACCAGCTGCTGGTCATGCGAAACTAACAGAATGGTCCCCTGGTACCGCACCAGCAGGTCCTGCAAAGCTTCAATCGCCGGCAGGTCCAAGAAATTCGTTGGTTCATCAAGAATCAGTAAATTATGCGTCCCGACAAATAAACACGCTAATGCCAGTTTGACACGTTCGCCGCCGCTTAATGAGGCCGCTTTTTCATTTAATTGCTGGGCCGTGAACCCGAGTTCGGCTAAAATCAGCCGAATCATTTCATCGGACTGGTCGGAATGAGCACGCGCATTGTCCCAGATTGATTGATTCAGGTCCTGCCGATCGAGCGACTGGCTGAAATAGCCGACCTGTGCCAATGGTGATAAATAGACCCCATCAGGACGGTCCAAAATCGTTTGAATCAGCGTTGACTTGCCGGAGCCGTTTGGACCGGTAATGGCGACTTTAGCGCCGGCTCGAATAGCCAGGTTAACATCCGTCAGTAAGTTTTTACCATTCCGGCTGACCTCCAAATGGGTCGTTCGGACTATCATGTTATGGCGGAGCTTCTGCTGCTGCGGCACGTTCATCGTAATTTTTCGCTCGACATGCGGCTTGCGGATATGCGGCAGTTTGTCAATGCGGTGGTCGATTGCTTTGGCATTTTTTTGCAATTTGCTTTCGAGTACATGGGCATACGGCGTATCATTTTTGATAATCTTGGCACCTTGCTCGTTGAAACTGACGTGAACCTTCTGTTCAGCTTGTTCCCGCCGTTTCTGAGCAGCTTCCTTCAGCTTTTTCTTGTGCCGCTGTTCCTGCTGGTAAGCCGTCGTTTGCTTCGCACGCCGAACTCTCTGCTCGTCCCGATACTGGCTGTAATTGCCCTGAAAGACCGTCAAACTGCCCCGTTCAAGGACCCACAATTGCGTGGCGACGGCATCAAGAAAGGCCCGGTCATGAGAAATAAAAATAACTGCATTCGGGAACCGTTTCAGCTGTTTGATCAGCCGTTTACTGCGGCTCGGATCAAGATTGGCTGTTGGTTCATCTAATAACAATAAATCGGGCTGTTTCGCAAAAGCTTGATTCAGTAAGGCTTGTTCCTGCTGGCCGCCGCTTTGTTCGTCAGGATTTTTGATCTGCGGCACCATTTCAATAACGGCGGCATTCGTCTGGTCGTTTTGAAGCTGATTCAGCAGCGTTGTTTTCCCAGCACCGTTGATTCCGATTAGACCGATGCGAGCATGCGGGGCCACCACTAATCGATCGATCGTAAATAATTCTTTGGTACCATAGCTTTGGGTTAAATTTGTAAATTGGTAAGTTGGATTCGACATCAAATCACTCCTTTTGGTTTATTCGTCAGCGCTTAAAAGGATAAATGATTTTTCAACGTAAAAAGCCTCCCATCACTCGTGATAGGAGGCTACGCAAATAAAACCCGTTGGGGAATCAAGCAGCCATCAAATCCTACCTCGAGAAAACCATGCCAAAAGAAGCGTCACTTAATGTGTGCTATCCTTCTGGTCTTGTTTTTTCAGTCGGCTTAGAATTTCATGTCTACCCAATTCACCCCTTTCAAATTTCATGGACTACTGTATCATATCTGATTTTCATTTGTCAAAGTGTTTCTTGTTTCTGGACCGCCGTACTGGCCATAATTTCGGTCAGCGTTGGAATCGAAGGCTGGGCCCCCAGCTGCTGAACCGTCACTGAAGAAGCCCGATTTGCGAACACAATGGCTTCGTTCAAATTGCTGAGATCCTGTTTCAATTGCGAACTGAGCGCCCCGATGAACGTATCACCAGCGGCAGTTGTATCAACGGCATTGACTTGAAACGCCGGTACAAAACCGGTGCCGGCTGGCGTATCGTAGTAAGCGCCTTTGCTGCCGACGGTAATGATGACTGCTTGAGCTCCCATATCCCGCATCTTTTCGGCGGCCTGGAACATTGATGGCCCATCGACAACTTTAATCCCAGTAATCGTTTCACTTTCCGTTTCATTCGGCACAATCAAATCGCTCAAACGAATCAATTCCGGATCAACTTCTGTTTTAGCCGGTGCTGGATTCAAAATCGTCACGACGCCAGCTGCTTTGGCCCGTTTGAAAGCGGCCAAAGTGGTTGCCTGCGGCGTTTCGAATTGTGCAATCAGAAAATCACTCGCAGCAATCGTCCCCTGAGCGGCGGCAACATCTTCCACATTCAGCTGCTGATTGGCGCCCCCGTAGACGAGAATACTATTCTGCCCGTTTTCATCGAGCAGGATGAATGCCTGTCCTGTTTTCGCAGTTGTCGAAGTCGAAATATCGTCGATCGTCACAGCACTCTGCTGCAAGGCATCTGCCATGAACTGCCCGTTTTCATCGGTACCAATTTTGCCGATAAATGCAGTATCGGCACCGGCACGCGCCGCTGCAATCGCCTGGTTAGCGCCTTTACCCCCGCCGGCAAAGGACTGGTCGCTCATCGGCAGTGTTTCGCCTGGCTTCGGCAAACGGGGAATCTGCAAAATCGTATCCACATTCAGGCTGCCTAAAACAGTTACCTTGTTGGTCATTTTTTCATCCACTTTCCAATTTCGTTTAAGCAAACAATAGCATAGATTAAAATGGCCGACAAGTCGTTATGACTAGGCTTCTCGCATTGGCAGCGCTATACTGGAGACAAACTAGGAGGCAGCGTGATGCAGAAAAAGCCAACGATATGGTCAAGACAAATCAGCCGGTCACCAAATTGATCGCAGCCGGCAAACAAAAACGAGGTCAAGTTTCCTTTGCAGAGCTAGGCACCTTCCATCCAACCAAACGCAATGCGATGCAAATGATTCAAACAACTGAAAAAAAACTGATTCCGGAACTGGTCCCTATTCGCAACGAACGAATGTCCAAATCAGCCTTTGCGTTTTATCGGGGCAGTTTGGAATTGATGGATTACGATCTCAATCAGCAGCCGGCGACCGGCATTCAGGTCGTCATCTGCGGCGACGCTCATATCAGCAATTTCGGTTTTTTTGCTTCGCCGGAACGGCAATTATTGTTTGATCTCAACGATTTCGATGAATCCGACATCGGCAATTGGGAGTGGGATCTAAAACGGCTCGTCGTCAGTGTCATTCTCAGCAGCGACCACTTAAAATTAGCGCCGCATAAATTACAAAAACTATTGCTGAAGACCGTCGCTAGTTATCGGCTCGGCCTGAAAAAGGAATTCGATGAATCCGTCTTGCAGCGTTACTACCCTGCTAACGATGTGACCGACGTGGTCCGTTCCCTGCCGAAAAAGAAGAACGATCCCGATTTGATTAACGATATTGTCGCCAAGGCGCAAAAACGAACCTCCGAACAAGTCGTCCAGAAACTGACTACTGTGGATACGAACGGCAACCGGCGTTTTATCGACAAACCGCCAATCTCCGAACATGTTTCCAATCAGACGTACCAGAGTTTGACAACCCATTTCAACGCCTACAAACAGACGGTCCATGCCGATGTAGCGCTGCTGCTATCGCAGTATTCGGTCACTGATGCTATTCGCCACACAGTCGGCGTCGGCAGTGTCGGGACGGACTCATTCCTGATTTTACTGACGGGTTTGGACGGCAGTCATCTGGTCCTGCAGGTCAAAGAGGCTGTGGTGCCGAAACTGGCTGAATACAGCGATGAAAATTCACCGGCCATGCAGCTCAAAGATATTTCACAAGGCGAACGGATCGTTGACTGCCAGCGCATCCTGCAGTCTGTTTCAGATCCGCTGCTCGGCTATTACACCGCCAATGACAAGGACTATTATGTCCGTCAGTATCGGGACATGAAAGAATCTGTCAATCCGGAGGAACTCGACGAACAGCAGTTTAAGACTTACGCTAAAGTTTGTGCCTGGATTCTGTCGGTCGCCCATGCCCAGAGCCCAACGGCGGCCATGATTCGTGGTTATGTCGGCCATGCCGCTAAATTCGACGAAGCAATCGTCAATTGGTCGCTTGCATATGCCAAGCAAGTTGAAAAAGATTACCAAAATTTTCTAAATACACAAAAAATATCGACAAATAAATAACAAATCTGCAACAAAAAGGCTTCCCGAAACCGGGAAGCCTTTTTTGCAGGTCGTTGTGAGGTTAAAAAAAGCCCCCCGCGATCACAACGCATTTTGAACTATGTATGGGAATCCCGAAGGCTTCCCATCATGATAGTACATGGATTTACTTGGAACTCTTACAGGGGGGTTAGAGTCCCATGCAACTCCAAAGCTTATTATAATATAAAAGAGAATACAGATATAGTTAAAAAATGTTCAATATTTTGAGAACCATGTGTTCATATTCAGCCTAATTAGCGATAACACGCCATTAAAGTGTCTTTTTATTTTTATATTGTTTGCAAAAAAATCGGCTACAATATTTTTAATTAAATACCACAGTTGTTTTTCTTTTACTTCTGTCACACCAACTTTTAAAATACAAGTGAAATCAGAAATGATTGTAAATTATTTTCAACGTTTTAAAAAGTGTTTAATTTTGTGTGCAATTTATTTGCGCTTTATTTTATTTTGCACTATATTTGCCCTGTAAGCCATGAAAACGATTTCTAGGAAGGAAGTAGGCAAAGATGACAGAATCAACAGCAACGATCAAAGCAAGTGTCGCAATGCTTAAAGTTTTGGAAGATTGGAATGTAGATCACGTGTATGGACTGGTCGGAGGTTCATTTAATTCGACAATGGATGCATTAGACGATGAACAAGCTAACTTGAAGTACATCCAAGTCCGGCATGAACAAGTCGGTGCACTCGCCGCTTCGACCGATGCCAAAATCACCGGCAAAATCGGCGTGTGCTTCGGTTCTGCCGTTCCTGGTGCCGTCAATCTGCTGAACGGTCTTTATGATGCCAAAGAAGACCATGTGCCCGTTTTAGCCTTAGTTGGTCAAGTTGCACATCAAAACATGAACTATGATTATTTCCAAGAATTCGATGAAGACCCGATGTTCACTGACGTTTCCGTCTACGATCGGACTGTCACCACGCCCGAAAGTCTTCCTTATGTCGTCGACAAGGCGATTCGCCACGCTTATAAAGAACATGGCGTCGCCGTTGTGATTATTCCGAATGATTTCGGCTACGTTCAGATTCCAGATGAACATTACGCTTTCCATCAGGCGTTTGATGCGAAAGCCCCGTGCCTGCCGACTGCGACCGATGATGAAGTCGACCATGTCCTTGAAATGATCACGGCCTGTTTTTCATATTGGTCAAGGAACTCGTGGGGCCAGCAAGGAGATTATGGAATTATCTGAAAAGCTGCAAATTCCAATCATCATCACTGGGTTAGCGAAAGGCGTCGTTCCGGATGATTTTCCGGCCAACTTAGGTTCCGCCTATCGGGCGTCTTCAAAGACGGCTTATGAGTTTATGGGTGTTACCGATTTAGTCATTTCAATCGGGGCCAACTATCCATTTGCCCGAGTCGAATATGACACCCATGCCTTCAAATATATTCAAGTCGAAGCCGATACCGCCAAGTTCGGCCGGCATCACACCTTGGATTATGGGGTCTGGTCCGATGCCAAAGCCTTCATCCAGAAGATGCTCGATCGCAGCCAGACTGTCACGCCAAACGGCTACTACAAGGCTGCTCAGGAAGCTACTAAAGATTGGCATGCCTATCTCGACCATTTAATGAATCGGACGGATGGTCCCGCACAGTTCGAACCATTATATAAACAAATCAATCGCGTGGCCGAAGACGATGCCATCTTCTCAGTCGATGTCGGTGATAATACAATCAACAGTTTCCGCTTCCTAAAGATGAATCCAAAGCAGAAACTCGTCACCTCTGGTTTATTTGCAACCATGGGCTGCGGCATTCCTGGTGCGATGGCGGCAAAACTGAGCTTCCCAGAACGGCAAGCCTGGAACATTGCCGGTGATGGTGCGTTTGCAATGGTCATGCAGGATATGCTGACCGAAAAGAAATACAACCTGCCGATTATCAACATCGTCACTTCCAACACCGTTTTGAGTTTCATTCGGTCCGAACAGGAAGATGTTCCGCAGCCATTGTATGGAATTGACCTTGAAGACGCCGATTACGCAAAGATTGCTGAAGCAATGGGCGTCAAGGGCATCACCGTTAAAACAGTTGCCGAATTGCCAGCAGCTTTTGACGAAGCGATTGCAACCGTCAAAGCTGGTCAGCCGGTTCTGATTGATGTTAAGATGACGCCACGCCGCAGTATCCCAGTCGAAGACCTGGTCGTCCGTGAAAACGGTCAGGACCATGTTACCGAAGATGTGAATGGGGTCACTCACAAGACAACCGGCTCAATCGAAGACTTCCTCAAGAAGTATGATGCCGTTGGCCTCAAACCATTAAGTTACTATTTTGAAAAGAATAACGTTCACTAATATAAAAATTGTGTCCAATAAAAGGAAGCTTCTCAGAAACCGCTTGGCGGCGGCTGAGAAGCTCCCTTTTTTATTTTAAATTACTGCTGCGGTCCGGCGACCATAGTCCAGCGAAGTGTGGCTGTATAGGTCTGACCAACAGCAAAATGCTGATTAGCGGCTACTTTGTAAGCCAGTCCCTGGCTGCCGGAATAATCGAGACTGAAGGGGCCATGATGTGCGGCTGTATTTTGATAAATAGTAGCCGGTGTGGTGCTCAGTGCAATGACACCGGTTGCGGTTGTGAACTGAAAATGGCCCTGCAGATTCGTCTGTCCGTCTGTAAATGGCGTTGCTGCCAGCTGCAGTCCCCATTGCTGGGCGGTTGGATAATTATCATACAGTCCCACTTGAAAATTAGGTGTCGTCCGCTGCAAAAGCTGGTCAGAAGTCGGAATCGGCTGATTCGTTCCGAAACTGATCGGATCGGGCACTTTTTCGATGGCCAGCATCTGAACAGGGGCGGTCACCGTTAACCGGACGGTATTGGTCTGGCCGACTTGCATTGGTGTTGTGTCGGTGGCACTGGTGCCGCTGAGCGTCATCGCCGGAATAACGTCCGCAGCCGCTTCCGCCGCAGCTTGGGCGGTTGCCGTATAGCGAACGACGACCGTATCGGTTCCCGTTAAGGCCGTTTTACCAGCAGCTGACAAAGCTTTCTTTAAATGAAGCGTCATTGCTGCTCCGTTAACCGTCATTTCGGTACTTGTATACGTCACCGCCGGACCGGCGCCGATTGTAACTGTAACGGCACTTGCAGCGGTCAATGTGTTTGGAAGTGTCAATGTGACTGTTGGATTGTCGAGTCCTAATTGATTCTTATTTTTGAAGGTGCCGGTCACCACCAGCTGATCACCGGCTTGAGCTGTCAGCTGTGTGGCCGCAGCTCCTTGCGCCGCATCGGAACGGTTTTGGACGGTCATTGTGCCCGTATAATTGCCTAGCACGGCCTGTTGCAGTTGTGCGGTAACTGGTGAAGCAGCAGTAGCCGTTTTGGTCGCATCATCTGTGATTGTCCCCTGAAATGTGACCGTTTGCGGACTCGGCGTCAGCTGAGTCCCATTTAATAACGGTTTGGTGACCGTAAGGCCTGTGGTGATGTGATTGGCCTGATGTGTAAAAAAGTTAACCGAACGAACAAAGCGCAGCAGATTCAGCCCCGCTGAATATTGGATATCTCGATCGTCAAATTCATCCGGTGCGGCACTGGGCAGCGCCGTTGTAACCCCTGTCACTTCAGGCGGATTCAGCGGATCGGCGGCGGTATTTTGTGTGGTTTGAGTGTCCCAAGGCGATAAGTATGAATTCCAAGTTGCCATTGCGCCCTGCGAAGTACTTGATGACTGGGCCGGAATGACCACATTGCCCGCCGCATCGGTATCCAAAGCCACTGAATCATAAAAATCGACGCCAAAATGGAGCTGCTTATCGGCAGCGGGCGGCAATTTGCCAGCAAGCAACTGATGCTGCGGCGTTTGATCGCCGTCAAACCAGTGCGGTGACAAGTCGGCGTGCGCCGATAATTGCTTGATATCAATGGACGCATCCAGAGACAGCGGCATCGCAACTTGGCTATTCGGATCGCTCAAAACTTGGCTAAGAAAATTCGAATCCAAGCCCGAAATCCATGTACACATTTCCGCCAAAAACGCATTTTTGACATCAGCATTCGTCGAATTCACTGATAATTGTACCCAAAGCGCCTGTGGATCAACCGGATCAGCCACAAACCCAGCGCCGGCTTTTTCCCCATCTTTGACATTCAACGGATTAGCTTGTTGATTGACGTTAGCGGTCGAACCGTACAAATTACCGGCTGTCATGGCAGCAATGATCTGCGGCGCTGTAAACGGCTGCGGCAAAGTAACTTTGGCTCGAAACCCCATTCCTTTTTCCAGTTGTGCAATTGCCGCCCCTAAATTCAGAGTGGCTGCGTTAACAATAATCTGGTCTACTGTTGCGGCTTTCACATGAACGGTATCCTGCCAAATAAAATGAGTCGTTCCGCCTCGCCAAGGGTCGGCCGTACTGGCGGGCTGATACTGCAGTTCTGTCTTGGCTGCAGTTTGGGGATCCTGATACAAACTGATGCCCTGTTCATCGGATTGCGGCTGCGGAACGCTGCCCGTTTGACCAGAACGCAAGGCGGCGGCCAACCGGCGCAGTGCTTTGCGGGCCTGTCCCGGCGCAATTTGCTTAGGGGCCGTTATCTGCGGCGCTGTCGCAACCGTCTGGGCCCGCACCGGCTGCCGGCTGAAGACGGCACTTGCCAAAAGAATCAAGAATGCGCCGGCAATCCGTTCGAACTGCACTTTTTTCATGCTTGTCGTCTCCTTCTGTTTCCGGCCAGCAAACCGCTGAGGAAAATCAGTTCAATCCCCAGCCAGCTGAACAGCTGTTCCTTTTTCTCAGCCGTCGGTGGTAAAACGGCCGCCTGATGTTCGGCAGGTATCGTGTGCAATCCGACTGTCCCGCCAATCGCAGTCATTCCGGATGAGGCGCCGGTCGGCACATCCGTACCAGCAGCCACAAAGGTAATCGCTGCTGATGAAACTGCAGTTGCAGCATGAACCGATTGGCCGATTCCGAACATCCCCAGCAGCGCAATAATCAGCAGTACGATCGTCATGAGCCGCACCTCCCATTGCTGAATTTTTTTCAATGCTTCTCACTCCTCCAAATTCAATGTTGACGCCGTTTGATCCGCCAGCCGATTAGTATCGCACAGATCAGCATAAACAGGCCGATCACAGCCGCAATGAGCACATCATTCTGATGCGGCGGTTCAGTTCCAAAATACGAATTTGAATTGATGTGCTGAGCCTGCCGGTGCGAAACGGTGAAATAACGGGTCCAATGCCACGTTCCCGAATGACTGACAGCGGTAATGACGGCTCGATATTTGCCACTGGCCATGCGATGATCCTGTGTCGAAATCGAATCGACAAATTGGCTGTTCGGTGCCATCATCATTTGATTTGAAACATCCCGTAGCAGTCGCCGCCCATTATGCGTAATCGTTGTTGTGACCACTAGTCCGCTCTGCAGATTTGCAACTGGATTCTGCCAAGTCAGCTGAATGACCGGCTGCGCATTATCAACCGCTGCTTTTACGGTCCCCAATTTTAAATCGCTAGGCAGTTTTTGGGTGCGCTCTTGGAGCTGCAGCGCTAACGAATAAGACAGCTGATTGCGAATCTGCTGTTTGCGATCCGCATCGGTCAGCTGCTTCGTAACCGTGACACCGCCCAGCATCATGCCGGTAAACGCTTTGGCCGGCATCGTATAAGTCAGCGCAATGCGTTTAGATGTCCCGGGCTGCAATGTCAGCCGCTGCTCCGAAAGTGCGACTTGGCGGCTCAAATCAAATGGCATCGTCAGTGTCCGGGTTGTCGGCGTGTGTTCATAAGTGACGGCTCCGGCATTGCTTGTCGTAGCAGGATGAAATGCCACTGTATAAACCGATTCCGTTGGTGCCTGATTGTGGACGGTAAAGTACAGCGTCCGTCGTTCCTGCGGTGCCACTTTCAAATCGTAATAAGTAGTAATCGTCCGATCAAGCTGGTTCTGCGGGACTTCAATGGTCACGTTATAACTGCTTGTAGCGGCCGCTGCTTGTGCATGCGCTGGAAATCCCCATGCACAAAGGAAAATCAGCAGCCAGACCCATTTTTTCATGCCTATCTTTCCCTTCAATAAATTCAGCGTTAAAAAAGCAGGTCTTGCGACCCGCTTTTGATTCACTAAGCGGTCGGTCCCGCCGCCAAATTCCATGTCAAAGTGGCTGTGTAAGTCCCAATAGCTTGTTCGTTGCCTAAAACCTTCAGCCGAATGTTCGTATTGGTTTTGCTCCCATTCGAATAGCCGCCTGCATAGTCGGCTACCCAAGTGCCGATTCCAGCACCAGCAGTCGCATTCATAAAGTTAACTTCCGTATTGTCCGGTTTAAGTGTGACGTCGCCGCCAGTTGGGACCCCGATGGCACTGTTGGCCACAATTCTTGCGATTTTTGCACCCGCAAAGGTTAATTCGGTCGCCCCCAAATCAGATTTGCCATCGCTGGCTTTAAAAGCCGTTGAACGAACCGTCACATTCCAGCCGGCTTTAGTCCCAGTCTTATCAGTGACCTGAACGTAAGGGTGCGCATTCGTCGCTGCATAACTAGTCGTGTTGCCGTCGACCTGTTGCTGGCCAAAATGCAAGTTCGGCACTGTATCTAGCGACAATGGGCCAGCATTGCCAGTTGCCGGCTGGTCCGGGTCAGCTGGCGCTGCCGGTTGTGTCGGCTGATTATCGGTCGCAAACGAAATATCAGCCGTCGAGTTCGCCGGCTGCGGCGTGCTCGTCGTAGCGGCTTGAACAGCCGCTGTTGAACTGAATCCGCCCAACAGGAACGCCGAAAACAAAACGGATGTTGCCAATCCTTTTTTCATCATCAATCTCCTCCAATAACAAAATATTGTGCTGCATCGATCTTCCCATCGACATCCTTATCGTAAGTTAGTTTTATTTTTTAAACAAACAATTTGCTTAAATTTCAAAAAATATTCGTTATTATTTTAACAAAAAATGAATTATTTATTTTAAATTCATCCGTATAAAAATAGTTATGCTAAAAAAGACACAAAAAAAGACCCGCTCAACGGGT
Source organism: Lactobacillus selangorensis (assembly GCF_001437205.1). Taxonomy (GTDB): domain Bacteria; phylum Bacillota; class Bacilli; order Lactobacillales; family Lactobacillaceae; genus Paralactobacillus; species Paralactobacillus selangorensis. Next base: position 142,003 of record NZ_JQAZ01000002.1, read on the forward strand.
CCCCCACGCTGATCGGGTCATGACATCATTTTAATAATCTTTATCGTTGGATGGGTCGGTACTCAACCCGACGGATTCATTGACATCTTCATCGGGATGCTTGAGCAAGTCGGCAATGAATTTGGCAACAGTCTTGCGGCTGACGGACTTACCGGTCATTTGTTCGTTGCGGCGGGTCGTCAGCAAATGTTCGGTCGCATCGTCATTGGTCAGCCAGTTCGGACGAATGATGGTGTAATCCAAACCGCTTGTTTCAATCAGATCAGCGGCTTTCTTTTCATCGCCTAAATAAGTCTTCGGATCATCCGGATCACCGAGTTCTTCGGCACCTTTGCCATTAAATTCGACTTCATGGTAAATCCCGGCACTAGCGACCCAAATCAACCGATGGACATTGGCTGAATTCATCGCTGAAATGACGTTGCGCGCCATCTCTGCCATTGGGCGTGGACCCACAATATCGATACCAGCCATGGCATTCTGAAGATCTGCTTCATTCATGACATCGCCAGTAATGATGTGCCCGTATTCATGCGCCAACTTTTTGGGAGTACGTAAGAACAATGATAATTCAATGTCCTTATCCTTATGAACATCATCAGTGACCATTTGTGCGATTTTTCCGCTTGCACCTAAAACTAAAACTTTTTTCATTGTTAAGCCTTCTTCATAGTCATTTCTTACACTTTCAGTATAGCGCAGGTTGAGTGAGCACCGTTGAAAGACGCCTTACACAAAAAAAGCGGATCGCAATGATCCGGCTTTTAAAAGTTAATTTTCAGTGCAGACAACGGCCTGCGAATGCGCCGCACAGACAGCAGCAAATTCGGCAATAAAGCTACCTGCTTCCCGAACAGCCGCTGCATCTGTGTCATTGGTCAATTGAGCCGTATTCGTTTGGATGGTCTGTTCAGCCTGCTGCAATTTCTTGGCAAAATCGCCAGCATGCTGACCATTCCAAGCTTTGATTTTTTCACCCATGACATGGGCAACCACATCAGCCGAGCTCTCCAAGACAGAACGCAAGCTGTTTGTGACCCGTGTACCATTCTGATCTGCCAACCATGCTTGAATATACATCGCCAAGACCTCCTCAACCACATTTTAGCATCTTTTTTATAAAAGGTAGACGGCTAAGCCTGCTGTCGCAACGGCTAGAACGCCGAACATGGCACTTTCGGCCGGCAGCTTGAAATTGAAACGATTGCCCCAAGGCGCCAAGGTAAAAGCGGCTAACGCCCCGCCGATAATCCCGCCAAGATGGCCGAAAATGTCGACTCCGGCACCTGGAATCAAGTTAAAAATCAAGTTGACGACGATAACGGCCCACATCGCACGTGCATACTGCCGAATATAGGGATTATCCATCGTCACATACAAAACAGCGGTGGCCATGAAGACCCCAAAAATCGCCGTGCTGGCACCGGCCGCCACCGTAATCTGCTGGGTCCGCAAAGCGTGCCAATAGCTGAAGAGATTCCCGGTCAGACCGCTATAGAGGTAAATGAGCAGGAATTTGGCATGCCCATAGATTCGTTCCAAATTGATGCCGACATAATACAGCGACACCATATTCAATAAAAGATGCATAAAACCGATGTGCAGCCACATCGCTGTAAATAACCGCCATGGCTGGCCGTTTTTAACTAACGGTGCAACATTTGCCCCTAACGCCATCAAAGTCTGCGCATTCGTCGAACCTCCCGGCCACATCGTTTCGACTAGAAAGACGACCACACAGATGGCAATAATGCCATACGTCATAAACGGCCAATCACGCCAATTTGCTTGTCTACTATTCAAATCAATCCATCCTTTAATCACCAATTTAACTGCTAATCTCATTGTAACGCAGACAGAGAACGGAAGCGTGAAAAAGAACGGGGTGCTAGGGGGCAACCAGTCAATGACTAGTATTTAACTTGGAAATTTTCCGGCATGACCGCCATCACCGTTGGATGCACTTCGAAATAATGCTGAATCAATTCGGTCATATCGAGCGGATATTCCTGAACGACCTTGTCGGCACTGTACATCGGATAATTGCCGCCGCCATTCCCCCGATATTGATTCAGAACAATTTTCAGCTTTTGTAACGGCGTGACATCACGGCCTTGATACTGGAGACGCACCACTCGTTCGCCGCTTGGCTGGCGCAGATCGAAAGTGTAGTCGATGCCCCGATAGACATCATAGTTATAGAGCTGCACTTTCGGCGTTTTGAATTCGGATGCGACCTCAATTTGTCCGTCCGCACGCCGCACAAAGAAGCTGGCACAGCGCTCCAAAGCTGCCTTCAAGTCGGCACCGGTAATTTCTTCTACTACCAGCGTATTCGGATACACATAACTATTGAGAATCTGCCGTAAAGTAATCTGCTTCTGATAGCCCTGCACTTCATCGTTGAACAGTGCCGTACAGGAAATCGCCGTTCCCGTTGCGTCGGATTGGACTTGATTGATGAAATCAAGATACGGATGATTGTGTAAGCGCGCCTGTAGCGGCGCCGTAACGGTCATCGCAGCACCGGCATTCCGTCCTACCGGCTGGTCAAGCCATGCCTGGACTTTCTGTTCCAGCGGCGCAACCTGAGCGGCGAGTGCGGCAGCCACTGGTGCATCAGCAGTCGCCAGCAGTTCAGCCGTCGGTTGTGCAACCTGCCCATTTTCAACTTGCAAGGTGATTTTGCCAACAACAATCCCTCGTTCGCCAGGCTGAGTGACGGGCACACCGTTGATGACTGCGGCAATCTGGCGATGCTGATGTCCAGTAACAAGGGCATCGATGCCTGGCACAGCTTTTAAGAGCGCCATTGCTTCATTTTCACCCGTCAAACGTTCGGTCGGCTCCCCTGTCTGCAAATCGCGTTCGAACCCACCATGATAAGCGACCACAATCACATCGACCTGGTTCCGCAGCTTGTCCACTAACCGTTTTGTCACAGGAACAATCGATTCGAATTTTAAATTTTTAATATGGTCGGCCTGTTCCCAATGTGAAATAAAGGCCGTCGTCAACCCGATAATGGCAACTCGAATGCCTTTATTTTCCAGAATCTGGCACGGCGCATCGACGATCGTCGGTGCGGCATGCCCACTGATATTAGCACCCAAAATCGGATAATTACGGTCCTGTTCGCACTGCCGCAGGTAATCCAGACCATAGTTAAATTCGTGGTTGCCCAAGACACCAACATCATAGCCGATTTGACTCGTCAATTGTGTGAACACAGATTGGTCGTCCGGATGACGGGCCACATAGCTCGTCAGCGGCGAGCCTTGAATCAAGTCGCCATTTTCGATGGCAATGACCCAGTCATCAGCAGCGGCCGCCTGTTTTTGCTGGCGAATGACCGTGGCTGCCTTTAAAAGGCCATACGGCGCCGCATTGTCAGGGGTGCTGTAGTTGGTCGGGTACAAATAGCCATGCACATCGCTCGTTGATAAAATCGTCAGTTTCATTTAAGCCAGCTTCTTTCTTAATTGTCCGGATAACCAGTCGATGCCCATGACCATCACCACGATGCCGATCAGAATAATCCCGACACGGGACCAGCTGCGGGTCTGGATGGCAAAAATCAAGGGCGTCCCGATTCCGCCAGCCCCAATCATCCCTAAAATCGAAGCCGAACGGACGGAAATTTCAAAGCGATATAACGTATAGGAAATAAATTCCGGCAGTAAAGTCGGCAAAGTCGCTAAACACAGCACTTCGGTGCGGTTGCCGCCGACACTGACCAATGCTTCTTCCGGGCCTCGGTCCATCTCTTCGATGCCTTCTGAAAACAGTTTGCCCAGCATCCCGATCGAATGCACACCGACCGCCAGCACACCGGCATACGAGCCTGGTCCAACTGATTTGATAAACATGATTGCTAATACAATTTCCGGAAAGGTCCGAATCAGCGTCAGTACAAATTTACCGCTGGTCGACCGCAAATGCCATTTGCCTTTTTCAGTACGTGCCGCCCAGAATGCGAATGGAATGCTGATAAACGCAGAAATGAAGGTCCCTAAAAAGGCGATCGCAATCGTTTGAATGATTTCACTGGTCAAATCTTCGCCGCTGCCATTATAGACGTAGCGCCAATCAGGATTAAGAATCCCATGCAGGATTGATTTCGAGACATCAGCCGCCGATGCTTGGACGCCGCTGAACTGCAGTCCTTTGCCGGCCCATACATACAAACCGATGACGAGCGCACCCCAGAACAGCCATTGGACCCGATACTGCCACCGTCCTTTACGAACAGATTGGTCAATCGTCGTTGTTGTCATCATTTCTCTCATGCCAGACGCTCCCTTACAAAAGTACTTAACCCGTCAATTGCCACAACGACCACCAATGTCGCCAGAATAATGACGGCCGTATCGCTATAATCAAATTCGCTCAACGAACGTTGGAGATAAACCCCAATCCCGCCAGCACCTAAATACCCTAAAACAGTCGACGCACGCACATTAATTTCGAAAGTATACAGGAAGTAACTGATAAACGCCGGTAAAATCTGCGGTACGACCGCAAAGGCAATCATTTGCACCCGATTGGCGCCGGTTGCGTTCAAGGCTTCAAACGGACCGGCATCAATTGTTTCAATCGCTTCATAAAACAGTTTGGAGATCATCCCAAAGGAGAAAATCGCTAGGGTAACCACACCAGCCGTTGCCCCGATTCCGAAAACAGCCACAAATAAGGCCGCTAACAATAAGTCTGGCAACGAACGGGTGATATCCAAAAATAACCGTACACAACCACGAATGAATGGATTTTTAACAATATTATGGGCGGCAATCAGCGCCATCGGAATCGCAAAAAGCGTCCCAATGGTGGTCCCAATCATGGCCATCTGAATCGTTTCGATAATCGGCGGCCAGATCACAGACAGATATGCCCATTCTGGATGGCTCATTTCGACTAATAACACCACAAACTGGTTGAGATTATCGACTAACATCTTGACGTTAACACCCGTAATTTGAGCTGAGCCCCACAGGCCAATCAGCAACAGCAACAGCGCCGTCAGTCCGACGACATGGAATCGCTGGCGGAACGGCCGCTTGGGTAAAGTCAGTGTTTTACTGTCCATGCCTACGCCTCCTGCTCCGTCTGATAAACCTGTTCAAGTGCTTCCGTCGTCACATTGGCAATCGGCTCGTCGTAAACCAGCTGTCCGGCTCGCAATCCAATAATCCGATCCGCATATTCACGGGCCAGCTCAACCGAATGCAAATTGACGATGACCGTGATTCCCAATTTCTGGTTGAGCCGTTTCAAATCATCCATAACGGCTTTTGTAGTCACTGGGTCGAGTGACGCAATCGGTTCATCCGCTAAAATGATTTGCGGATTCTGCATCAGTGTTCTGGCGATTGCCACCCGCTGCTGCTGGCCACCTGAGAGTTCATCAGCCCGCATGTAGATTTTTTCAGCCATGCTGACCTGCTTCAAAGCGGCATACGCCCGCTGCTGGTCCTTTTTTGAAAACAAGCCGCAGACGCTCTTCCAAGTTGGATAATAGCTGACGCAGCCGGATAGCACATTCCGGAGTACGCTGGATCGTTTGACCAAGTTGAAACTTTGAAAAATCATCCCGACTTGCTGCCGCAGCTCACGGAGCGCTTTCCCCTTGAGATGAATGATCGACTGACCATTGACCTCAATATTGCCCGATGTGATGGCATGCATCCGATTGATGGTCCGCAGCAGCGTACTTTTCCCAGCGCCGGACAGGCCGACGACGACTAGGAATTCGCCACGTGGCACTTCAAAGCTGATATCCTTCAGGCCGACAGTCCCGTTCTCATAAATCTTGTTGACCTGATCAAACTTGATCATTGTTTCTTGAGTCATTGCTTTCCTCCTGTATCTCCAATAAAAAGGCCGTGACAAAACAAATGCTTCATCACAGCCTCCTTTATACTTTTTACTGCTAATTTGATTATTTATCTAATTGTTTAGCTTCTTTATCATACTTGCGAATAATATTGAAGTTGCTGTCCTTCGAGTTGACGTAGCCTTCATGGTCGTAAACTTCGGAGATAATCTTGTGGCCCTTCTTGCTCTTGGCGATGGCCTTGAAAGCGGCTTGAATCTTCTTCTGCCACTTTGGACTCATATCGCCGCGAACGGTAATCGTATCGTTCGGAATCTTCGCAGTGGTGTAAATCGGTACCACCTTGCTCATGACATCCGGTGTATCTTTCAAAACCAATGTCCGTGCGCCTTGGAAGCCGAAGGAAGCATCGGTATTGCCGTTATAAACGGACATGATGCCTTGATCGTGGCCTTTGACAGTCACTGTCTTGATGCCGTCCTTATTGATATTGACCCCGTTTTTCAGCATGTCGACTGCTGGATAAATCCAGCCGGCAGTTGAAGTCGTGTCCTGAACGGCAATCTTCTTACCCTTCAAGTCCTTGATGCTCTTAATGCCGCTGTTCTTCTTGATGAAGATTTGGGAACGGTAGTAATCAACGAGCTTATTCGTCTTTAGGTCGGTGGCATCGTTCTTATAACCATACCGGAGCGCCTGTAACAACACTTTGGCGTTGTACTGCTTGTGCGCTTGAACATAAGCATCCGGCGGTAAGAAGCCGACATCGACTTTCTTGGAACCCATCGCTTCAACGATTGTATTGTAATCGGTTGAAACACTGACTTTAACTGGAATTCCAAGTTGTTTGCTTAACAATCCTTCGAGCGGCTTGGCCTTTGCTTCAATGGTCCCCGCATTCGCAGATGGTACGAATTGAACAGTCAGCTTTTTCGGTGTGTAATCCTTGCTGGCCGCTTGTGATGATTTCCCACAACCAGCTAAGCCGACTGACACAGCAAGTAAGGCAAGTGCTCCAAAGATGCGACGGAACTTATGGTGCATTGACATGTGTGATCTCCTCCTGTATGTAAATCAACAATCAAATAATCCCTATCGTTCGTGCGATCGTCACGTGCGATTGTTTACATTTTAACGCATAGAAACACGTCATTCAAGGATGATAAAGAAAATATCGCGTTAAATAACGAACCATTATGAAAATATAAAAATAATTGTTCGTAAACACATTTTGCGTTTATTAGGAAGAAACGGCCCACAAACTGCTTTTCATAAATTTAAAAATGGGCATAAAAAAAACACCCAGCAAACTGGGTGTTTTTGCAACTAGTCGGGTAAAACGAGTCCCAACTGGTCGGGTTCGATTTGTAAGGCACGGCGAAAATCCGCCATGCTTTCTTGATAATCGGCAGGATCAAAGGCTGGATCTTGGTAGTGATCCAAGTAACTTTCTATACTAAGCTCTAGAATCTTACGGGCGCTTTTCAATTCACCGAAGACATTTTCGATCTGGTCGGGAACCCCGTAGAGATTGATCGCTAAAACGGCACTTTCATATTTTGCCTGAATCAGGCTCATTTTATAGGCGAACAGCGGCGTTGAAGGCTGAATGTCCTTCAAGTCGTCTAGTGCATCGTGAATAGTCGCCATGTACACTTGCACAAGGTTGCGAACACTATTCATCTCATCATTCCTTTTTTCTAATTCCAGTAACAAATACGCTTAATCCTAGCAAAATCAGGGCCGCACGTCAACCTCTTGTCCCGTTTTGCCAATTATTGCCAGACAAGTGATTTAGTGATAGTCATGGTAAATGACAATATCGATCAGATTCTGATCAAGGTCATAGATGGTCATGACTGTTGCCATGCCATGGGCCCGTTCTTCATCATGCGGTGCGACCACGACTTGCACCATGTAATTGTTAAAATGATCTAAAACATCTTCGACTTTATCCCGCACAATTAGTGCAAACTGTGCCGAACCAATTGCTGGCTCCGTCGCCGTTTTGGTTGGCAGATGGTCGAGCGTCTGGAAAATAATTTCCTGCTTGCCGGCCATCACGCCGCTGCGGCCGTCTGCTAGGTGAACGATCGGCAGATCGAACACTTCATGGTACCAACGGACGGAATGATCCCGATCCCGCACCGTCAAAGTTAATTCATCAAATTGCCGTACACGCATTTTTTAATCTCCTTTTTGAATCAAGCTGTTAAATCGACTCGTTTGCCCACAAAATAGATCAGCACACCGCCGATTGCCATCGAAACGGCTTCTCCGGCGGCGATTGTCAGCCACGTCCACCAGAAATTGATGTGCGACACTAGTGCAAGTTCACCGGCAATCGTACACATTGAAAAGACGACAATCGCACCGGTAATAACCAGCCGTAAAATCTGGTTATGAACATGACGGACGGCGAGGCGACAGATCCACAGTGTCACAAACGTCGAAAAACTGCCCCAAAGGACATCGACGATTCCCATTGGCGACGAAATCGCATTCGAAATCGCCACCCCCAATGTGACGGCATAGACATACCGTTTGTTCTCGATCGCCATATAATTAAACATTTCGGCGAGGCGGATCTGGATCGCACCAAAGCTCAAGGCCGACAGCATCAGCGTAACGACGACATATAACGCCGTTACGATGGCGCTCTTGGTTAAACTCTGGACTGTGATGCGTTGATGGGACTGTTCATTCATAGTTTCTTTCTCCTTTGTGACCGTTGTGGTCAGTGACAACTACGACCAAAGGAATGAAGTGTCGTAGTGCGGCTTTTGTCTTGGTTTTGCCGCAAACAATCAATTATTTTTCAAGCCAGCCGCCATCGATGGGGATTACATCTCCATGCAGATAGTCAGCATGATGGCTCGCTAAAAAGAGGGTCAGATCGGCAACTTCGCTTGGCTGGGCCCACCGTTTGGCTGGTGTCTGTGCAGCGACCCATTTGGCCATGTGCGCATCACCGGCAAAGTCGGCTTTATTCATCGGCGTATCGATCGCACCTGGTGCAATCGCATTGGCACGAATGCCCTGTCCAGCATAATCGTAATCCACTTGCTGGGTATAGCCGACGATGCCATGTTTGGCGGCCGTATACGCCGCCCCGCCACCGCCGGCAATCAAGCCGGCAATCGACGCCATATTGATGATGACACCGTGTTTTTGAACTAGCATACCTGGTAAAAAGGCATTCGTCAGCAGATACATGCTCTTGAGATTCGTATTGATAATCCGATCCCACAGTGCCTCATCCGTTTCAAGCGTCGGTGCATACCCATCGAGAATTCCAGCCGTATTCAGCAGGATATCGATTGGCGTGGTCACTTGCTGGGCAAAAGCCTTGACGTCAGCTGATTTGCTGACATCCACCTGTGCAAACGTCAGGTGCGGGTTCGTCCACGCCGGCTGATGAAGATCGATGCCGATTACTTGTGCGCCCTGTTGTAAAAAGGCTTGCGCTTGAGCAGCACCGATGCCGGAAGCCACACCAGACACTAAAACATGCTGGCCCTTAAATTCCGTAAACTGCATTTAAGCAACAATCTCCCAATCGGATGCAAAAATATCGCAATCCGTTGGTGCCCAGATACTGAAGGCTTCATCGGCCGTTTTGATCACAAAATACGGATTTAACGGGGCTCCTTCAAAGGTTGTTGCCGGCACCATCTGAATATAGAGTTCAGTGCCTTCCCAGCCTGTCCGGGCCATCTTTTGGCCTTTTTTGATCAGCGGTAATGCTTTTTCAAACGTCATTGCAATTGTCCTCCTTCATTGTTCGTCGTTGTTATTTTAACAGAAAACGCCTGTTCGAGAAAGGACGGCTTGTCTCATTTCAACGATTGCAGTCCTTTAGAGGCCTGTTTTTGCCCAAGCAGAAATGCCCGCATTGCCGTTGCACCGGCCCGAGTGATATTAGCTTGGGTATGTGCCAGTGCTGTCTGCAGCGGCATCGGTTCGGTGACCGCACTGATAACCAGATCAATGCCCTGCTGATAAACCGACCCCACATCCGCACTGGCACTGCCGACAACAGCAACCACTGGCAATCCGGCTTGCTGGGCAGCGTGCGCCACACCTAATGGCGCTTTCCCAGCCGCCGTTTGACCGTCCATTCGGCCTTCGCCAGTAATGATCAAATCAGCACCCGCTAATTGCTGCTGAAAATGAATCAGTTTCAAATACGTTTCAATTCCGGATTGAATCTGGGCATGCGCAAATGCCAACAATCCGAATCCAAGGCCGCCGGCAGCCCCAGCACCAGGCTTTTGGGCGTCGTCACGGCCGATCGCAGCCGCCACACACTGGCTGTAATGTCGCATGTCGGCATCAACTGATGATATCTGTGCTGGTGCCAGTCCCTTTTGCGGTCCGAAAACGGCGGTGGCCCCCTGTGCACCCAATAGAGAATTGTCAACATCGGCCAGCCCGACAATATGTACTTCTTGCAAACGTGGATCAAGCTGGCTGACATCGACACGTGCGACTTGGCCTAAATGGGCAGCACATCCTGTCAATTCATGACCAGCTGCATCCCAAAAACGGGCGCCAAGTGCAATCGCCATTCCCATCCCGCCATCATTGGTCGCACTGCCGCCTAAACCAACATAAAGGGACCGGACACCTGCCTCTAATGCGGCTAAAATCAATTGGCCGACGCCATACGTCGACGCCTGTAACGGCCGTTTTTCAGGGGTTAAAACGAAGCCGGCCGCAGCCGCCATTTCGATGACCGCCTGATCATCCGGCAGCAGGCCCCACGCCGCTTGCGTCGGTGTGCCTAATGGTCCCTGCACCGTCTGCTCACAAACCTGCCCCTGCAAAGCATTCACCAACCCAGCGACGGTCCCATCGCCGCCATCCGCAATTGCCACACAAGTAGTTTGCGCATCCGAAGCGACGTGCTGAATGCCAGTCTGGATATATTGCGCAACTTGAGCCGAAGTCGCACTGCCTTTATATTTATCGCTGGCAATCACGATTTTCATTTTTGATACCCAAGCAATTGCTGCAGCATATCCTTCACAGCGTCCTCATCGGCATACCGTTCTGGATCATAAATAATCGAATCGGCGCCCGAACGATATTGAAATAATTTGACGACCGGATCAATCGTCAGGCTGCGCAAATGCAGTTCCTGCCCGACTTGATCACAAAAATGCGCCGACCAGTCGGCATCTACCATTTTCGGCTCTTCCAATTCGGTGACGTAGCCTTTCTCCACCACATGATCAGCGCCTTCCCGAATTTCATCCCGATTCATTTGCTGTTCATCTGTCATTTTGTATTCGCCCCTTGTCCGCTATAATAAGATTAATAGACACCCTAAGAATACGCTTTTATGGCGACTTGTAAACATTCTGAACATAAAGGAAGGACTATCAAATGCCTCAATTAGAAATTTATACCGACGGTGGCAATCGCAACACTGGTAACGTTAAAGGCGGCAGCGTCCGCAAACAGGATAAATCTGCCTGGGCCGCTTACTTGATCTATGGCGAACATACCAAAATGCTGACCGGTGGCGATTACGGCCGAACCAATAATTATATGGAGATCAACGCCGTCATTCAGGGCCTGACCGCCTTGAAACGGACCGATATTCCCGTCACAATCTATTCAGATTCAGCCTACGTCATCAACTGCATGCAGCAGAAATGGTATGTGAAATGGGAACAGAACGGCTGGCGCAAAAAAGGTGCGCCGGTTAAAAACGCCGAATTATGGAAACAATTATTGGCTCAGCTGGACCGTTTCGACCAAGTGACCTTTGTCAAAGTCAAAGGCCATGCAAATAATCAGTACAATAACCTCGTCGATGCGACCCTGAACCAGACGATGGATCAGCTCTAAAATTTTAAAACGACTTCTGGATACGGATCATTGCGTTCCCCGACCGGATATGCCCCCATGTGTTCGTAAAAATGAACGGCATTGACGTTCGTTTTTAACGCCACGACGATCGTTTCGGCATATCCTAGATGGGAGAGCCGCAATCGCATTGCCTGCAAAAGGGCACGTCCGTATCCTTTTTTCTGCGTCTTGGGCAGTAAATACAGCGCATATACTTCACCCATTTCCGGATAATCGGCGGTACGACTGCGGCCGCCCGCTGCAAAGCCGACCGCTTCGCCGTAATCATCAAACAATAATAAGACATGATCGCGAGCATAACGTTGTTCCCACAAACGAGTGCGGCTGGCTAAAGTATGCCGCTCGATTTCTGTTTGCGGCAATAAATCCTGATAGGTCGCCTGCCAGCAAGTCACATGCAAATAGGCGATTGTTTTTACATCCTGACGATGTGCGGGTCGAATTTTCATTGAATCACCTCCAAATTCATTTGACTATCTAGACAAATAATAGTATAAAGTGTCTATAAATTATTTGATAAAACATCTTTAAAGGAGATTTTAGCATGAAAACAGTTGTTGTAACAGGCGGCTCCGGTTTTGTCGCCGGTTGGGTCATCGTTGCCTTTCTTAAAAAGGGGTATGCCGTCAAAACCAGTTTGCGGAATTTGAAGAAAGCCGACCGAGTGAAACAGGAAATCGGAACCCAAGTTTTACCGGCCCAATTAAATAAGCTCAGTTTCTTTGCGGCCGATCTGACTAGTGAAGATGGCTGGGCCGATGCCATGCAGGGTGCCGCCGGTGTGATTCATGTCGCCTCGCCGCTTGGAAATGGCACCCAATCGACCGCTGAAATGGTTGCGATTGCCAAAGGCGGGACCTTGAACGTGCTGAAAGCTGCTGTTGCTGCCCAAGTTCCACGAGTGGTCATGACCAGTTCGCAGGCCGCTTCGACACCTGAAAATAAAATCGGGGCCGTTACCCTAGATGAATCATATTGGAGCGATCCGGAAAATCCAGAGCTCGACCCCTATCGCATTTCGAAGATTAAGGCCGAACAAGCCGCTTGGGAATATATCGGCACCCAAACAACGACCACATTGACCACGATTCTGCCTGGTGCGATTTACGGTCCCTCCTTATCTGCTCACGCAATCAGTTCCAATGCCATCTTATTGCAAATCCTCAACGGCCTGCCGGTGATTCCTAAAGTGCCAATGGAAACCTCTGATGTACGTGATTTAGCGCAGCTCCACTTATTAGCCTTTGAGAAACCGGCCGCAATCGGCAAACGCTATTTGGCCGCTTCCCAAAAAATCACGATGCCTGAAATTGCCCGTTTATACAAACAGCACTTTCCAGACAGCCGGACCCACACGCTGGTGGCGCCAAACTGGCTGTTAAAAGCCGCTGCACTCGTCGTTCCTAGTCTGCGTTCGTTAGTCCCGATGCTGGGACGGCAGTATCGGCACTCGACGGCGGCCGCTGAACACGATTTGGGCTGGGAACAGCACACACCGGCCGAAACGGTTCTGGATGCAGCTCGTTCATTGAAAAAATTGGGATTGGTCAAAACGAAGACTCACTAGTGAGCCTTCTCGTTCGCTTTTCGGGCCTGAAGCTTGCATAATAAAGTTAACAAAATGATGAAATGCAAGGAGGAATCAAGATGGCATATGAATATGATGTTGCGTTTATCGGCAGCGGCCAAGGTGCTTGGAACGGCGCCATTCCAATGGCACAGGCTGGTCTCAAGGTCGCTGTGATCGAGCGAGGTTTATGGGGCGGTGTCTGTACCAATCGGGGCTGCAATGCAAAATTTACACTCGATCGGCCCGTTGCCTTATTGACCCAAATCAAACAGCTGCAAGGACGGGGCTTCGATAGCGTTCCGCAAATCAACTGGCCGGATTTAATGGCCCACAAACATGAAGTGATTGGTCCTTTGTCGGATTCCAATCGGCAGAAGCTGATCAACGCTGGAGTCAAAACAATTGTCGGCTGTGCGACCTTTGTGGATGCGCACACCCTGCAAGTCAATCATCATACCTTGACAGCTGATAAAATCGTCATCGTTTCCGGACAGCGCCCGAAACGCCTCGACATTCCTGGCCAGCAATACATGCATGACAGTACCGATTTTCTGTCGGCAACGCCATTACCGCACCGGTTAGTGATTTTGGGAGCCGGCTTTGTCGGCATGGAAGCCGCTTCGATTGCCAAAGCAGCCGGTGCCGACGTGACACTGATCGTCGACAGTACCAAGGCGCTCAAACAATTTTATCAGCCGGCCGTCAAACAATTGATTAGCCAGATGCAAAGCGACGGAATCAAATTCATTTTCGGACAGGAAACAACCGCCGTTGAAAAAACAGCGACCGGCTACCGGCTGCTCGGCGCCAATCAATTTGTCCAGGACGCCGACTACATTCTCGATGCCACCGGCCGCACTCCGAATATTGAAAAACTGAACTTGCCGGTCACTAAGGTCACAACCGATGCGCATGGAATCATCGTCAACGACCATCTCCAGACTGCAGAGCCGAATATTTATGCAACCGGCGATGTCGTTTCAAAACGAATTCCGAAAATCACTCCGACAGCCATTTTCGAGAGTCAGTACTTGGCCCAGCTGTTCACCCAGCAGACAACCGCTGCGATTCAATATCCAGCCATTGGGGTCAACGTCTTTACCATGCCACGTCTGGCTCAAGTCGGCATTTCACCCGATGTCGCTAAACAGGAATTGAACAAATATCGGGTCGAACATTATTGTTATGCCGACGACTGGTACCATCAGGTTCAAAATGAAACCAGCGGCGGCCTGACCGTCGTCTTCAATCGGCAGGATCAGCTCGTCGGTGCCGTCGATCTCAGCAATGAAGCACCGAATACAATCAATACTTTTATTGATTACATTCAAATGGGCATCACGGCCAAACAATTGCATAATTTCGTTTATATTTTCCCAAGCCTGCAGCATAGCACCATGCGGAAAATGTAAGGTATTTAAAAAAAGGCTTCACATCTGTATTGGGTGTGAAGCCTTTTTTCTGAAAATTTTTTTGCAAGCCAAGAAGGGCCTTTCATCACATCAATTTCTTTATAAAACGCCCATGCCAATTATGGGCCTGCTCCTGAAAACGACGACAAGGTTCCCGCAAACAGCATGATTTAAATCAGCAACCACTTGACGGTCAGCCGAACAATCATTCTATCATTTTACATATAGTTCGTATAATTAAATAATTATGCCAAAGTTTCGTTGAAATGTTCGTTTTTTGATTGCATAATAGGTCATACATTCCTTAAATCCGGATGATTGTTCGGATTTGAATCAGGGAACCAAAAAGCTGCACATGAATTTTAGGAGGGAGTTAACTCGTGGACGTTACCTTTAAGAATGTCACCTTTGCGTATGACAACAAAGCAATTTTGCACCACATTGATTTCAACATTCCCGAAGGAAAACTGATTTCGATTTTGGGACCCAGCGGCTGCGGCAAATCGACCACTTTGAATTTGATTTCTGGCCTGATTCAGCCCGACGCCGGCCAAATTTTATTCGGCGACAAACCAGTCACCAACCTGGATGCGTTACAGCGCAAAGTCGGCATGGTTTTCCAAAGCTATGCCTTGTATCCGCACATGACCGTTTTGGAAAATATTATTTTTCCAATGAAAATGGCGAAAGTGCCAAAAACCGAACGGGTTGCTAAGGCTAAAGAATTGGCCCAGTTAGTGCATATTGAAAATGAGGTCGACAAGCATCCGGCCGAATTGTCCGGCGGCCAGCAGCAGCGGGTTGCCATTGCGAGAGCGCTGGCGAAGGAACCGGCGATTCTCTTATTGGATGAGCCATTGTCGAACTTGGATGCTCGTTTACGAGTCCAGATGCGGGAAGAAATTCGGCGGATTCAGAAGAAAACCGGCGTTACCACCGTTTTTGTCACGCATGACCAGGACGAGGCAATGCATATTTCCGACCAGATTATGGTCTTAAACGACGGCCGTATCCAGCAGTTTAGTACGCCGAACCAATTGTACGACCAGCCGCAGAATCTCTTTGTGGCACGGTTCATCGGTTCGCCGGTCATCAACACCCTGCCGTTTGCGCCCTTTAAAGACGCGTTTGCAGAATTGGTCGCACCGGAAATACTGGCGCAAGCTACCCACATCGGCATTCGGTCTGAAAGCATCGTCAGTGCGCCGCATCAAGAAGCAGTGCTGGTCAAACTACCGGGCCGCATCACCCGCCACGACCAATACGGCCGGGAATTGCTGACTGAGATTCAATATAAAGACCAGCAGCTTGCATCCACCAATTTCAAACAGACAGCGGATGGTGATTTTCAGGCCTTCTATTTGCTCAAAAAAGGTGTCTTCCTTTTCAATGCAGCCGGCCATAAATTGATGGGCGGCGAGGCAGACGCATGAAGAAAAAACCGACGCTAAAATCCAGTTTGACGGCGTATGTCTACCTGCTGCCGATGTTTATCATCAGCGGCGTGTTCAGCCTTTATCCGATCGTCAAGTCATTCTTAATGAGTTTTTACACCAAATATAATTTCTATACCGACAAAGTGTCGGCCTACGGGTTCGATAATTATGTTTTTCTGTGGAAGGACCCGAATTTTCATCTGGCCCTCAAAAACACCTTGATTCTGGTGCTCGGCGTTGTCCCGCTGACCGTCCTAATTTCGCTCGTGATTGCGCTGATGCTCAATCATATCAAGTGGCTGAACGGCTTATTCCGGACCGCTTATTTTTTGCCCTTCGTTACTAGTACCGTTGCCATCGCACTCGTCTGGAGCTGGCTGTTTAACCAAGATTACGGTTTGTTCAACTATTTATTGAGCCTGTTCGGCATCCATGCGATCGACTGGCTCAACGATCCGCACTGGGCGATGCCAGCACTGATTATGATGACGATTTGGAAAGGATTGGGCTTCGACATCATCCTTTTCTTAGTCGGTTTGAACAACATCGACGCCACCTATTATAAAGTCGCCACAATCGATGGCGCCAATGCCTGGCAGCGGTTCAAGCACATCACCCTGCCGCTGCTGAGTCCAATCACCTTTTTGGTCACAATCACCGGCATCATCGGCGCTTTTAAAATCTTCGACCAAATTTACGCCCTCTTCAATGGGCAGCCTGGTCCGGGCCAATCGGCACTGACCGTCGTCTATTATTTATACGAAAAATTTTATACCGACTGGAAATACGGCATTGCCGCCGCCAGCGGGGTCGTCCTCTTTTTGGTGATTCTGCTGATTACGCTCATTCAATTCCGTTACAGCCGCAAACACGTTCATTACTAGGAGGTGCCTGATGACCAAAAAAGTCGGTACATTTTTACTGTATTTTCTGCTCCTGATTGGAGCCTTCACCATGCTGATTCCGTTTCTATGGATGCTCTCGACCTCACTGAAAACAGCGCCCGAAACCCTGCAAGTACCGCCGATTTGGGTCCCGAAAATACTGCGGTTTGAAAATTATTCAGCAGCGTTCAAAACGGCTCCATTCATGCGCTATTTCATCAACAGTGTAGTCGTCACGCTGACCACCACATTGGGCCAGCTGTTCATCAGTATCCTCGCCGCCTTTGCCTTTGCACGGCTGCGGTTCTGGGGCCAGCGTTTCCTGTTCGTCCTCTTTTTGGGCACGATGATGGTGCCCGGCGAAATGCTGATTATTTCTAATTTCGTCACCGTCTCCGCCCTGCACATGGTCAATTCCTATGCGGCGCTAATCGTCCCCTGGCTCGTCAGTTTCTTCGCTATTTTCACTTTAAAACAAACTTTCCAAAGTGTGCCTGATGAATTGTATTATGCCGCCAAAGTCGATGGTGCCTCTGATTGGCGCTTCCTCTGGCAGATTCTAGTGCCATTATCCCGTTCTTCAATCGTGGCCATCTGCATTTTACAAGTTATCGGCAGTTGGAATTCCTTCATGTGGCCGCTGATTGTTACGAACGATGAGCGTTTTCGGACATTGCCCGTCGGCCTGCAAGCTTTCACCAGCGATGCCGGCACTGACTATCAGCTGTTAATGGCCGCCTCGACGTTCGTTATTATCCCCATGGTATTCCTTTATTTAGGGCTACAAAAATATATTATTGCCGGCATTTCTAAAAGCGGCTTGAAAGGATGAAAATCTTGAAAAAACATTTGGTATTCTCATCATTGGTGGCACTCACTGCAGGTGCCCTGTTGCTCGTCGGAGGGGGTCAGCATCCTCGTGCGGTCCATGCCGCCGACACTGGTTCCAAAACAACCGTCACTTTCTGGCACGCCATGAGCGGTCCCTATCAGAAGGAAATGAATGAAATGGTCACCGATTTCAACCATTCTCAGAACAAATATGTCGTTCAAGCCACTCCGCAAGGCAACTATTCCGCTTTGCAGAAGAAAGTTATGGCCGCTGGCAAATCCAAGAGTCTGCCGACTATGGGCCAAACGACTTATACGGCTGTTCCTGATTATCAGAAGCAAGGCTTGATTACCTCATTAGATACTTACGTTGACAGCAAAAATGGTTTGAGCAAGAAAGACAAAAAGGATATCTTCCCTGCCTTCTTAGCCAGCTCTCAATACAAAGGCCATTACTACTCGATGCCGTTCAGTAAATCCGACCGCATCATGTACGTCAACAAAGATATCGTCAAAAAGTACGGTCTGAAAACACCAAAGACATGGGCCGACTTTGACCAGATTTCTAAAAAATTGAGCGGCACTGGTATCAAGAGTCTCGCCTTCGATAAGTCGTTCATCTCCGAATACGAAGGATTGGCTTACGACGCCGGCACCCGTTTGGTTACCAAATCCGACCAGCCGCAATTAAGCTCAAAAAAATCGGTTGGCGCTGCGAAGACCATCATGAACATGATCGATGCCAAGACCGCCGAAACTTCTGGTGCCGATTTCTACTACACCCAGAAATTCATCAATGGCAAAGCAGCTTATTATATCAGCTCTTCTGCCGGCATTACTCAGATGAAGAAACAAGCACCAAAGACACTCAGCTGGAACACGATGGCCATCCCAAGCTACAAAGGCGCAGCACACACCGCAACCGCCGGTAATGATTTGGTCATCTTCAAGGGTGCCTCCAAAGCACAGCAAAAAGGGGCATGGGCCTTTATGAAGTATCTGACCGACAGCAAACAGACCGAAAAATGGGCCATGGCGACGGGTTATTTGCCGTTACGCAAATCCGTCCTCCAAAAGGCCAGCTACAAAACTTATTTAAAACAGAATCCGACTTCGCAAGCCGCCGTTAAATCCTTAAATGGCACCTTCTCTTCCACTGCTTTCCCTGGTTTCAGCGAATTCTATATGAACTTAGGGACCGCCATCGACAACATGCTGACCAAACATGAAAGTCCTAAGAAGGCCTTGGACGAACTCCAGACCAAGACGGAAACCATCCTTAAGGATAATCGATAATGACGAACGTCCAATTTTTGCACGGTCTGAAGACGATTGGCGGCAACATTATGGCCGTTACAACCGCTACTTCACGGGTCATCTGTGATTTTGGTCTCACAGGACCTGCGATTGCGCCCGACCAAATCGACCAGGCGATTGCCAGCCATGACTTGCCCGCTTTACCAGAAATCTTTCATGGCGAAGCGGATGCCTTTGCACATGAAGCCATCTTTATCTCGCATCTGCATTTGGATCACACTGGGGCCCTTCCCCTCATCAAAAGCGACATCCCCGTCTATGTGTCGCAAAAGACATATGACCTCTACCAAGTGTTGCTGGCAAACGGGATGGCCCAGCCATTTTCCGTCCAGCTGCATGTCCTGCCTTTCAACCAGCCACTAGCCATCGGCGATTTAAGCGTCACTGGGCTGCCAAGCGACCATGATGTCGTCGGTGCGATGGCCCTCTTGATTTCAGACGGCCTGCATACGTTCGGCTACTCAGGCGATGTGCGCTGGCATGGGCCGCATCCCGAACGGGTCGCCAAATGGGTCCAAGTGTTCAAACAACGCCAGCTCGATTTACTGATGCTGGAAGGCACCTCTTTTAGCTTCCCAGATGAAGCCGACGATCAGCCCCATCCAGCTCGGACCGAACATGAAATTGCGGCCACTTTGAAAGCCATTGCGGCGGCAAATCAGACGGATCTAATCGCCATCACTCTCTACGCCCGCAACGTCGACCGCATGATCCGCTTCGACCAGATTTTACGGGATGCGAACCGGACGATGGTTTGGGAAATTCCCTACGCTCGTGTCATTCATACGTTTGCACCTGATTTACCGCTGACGGTGCTCCGTGAAACAGATGACCACCAGCCGCTGCCGAATCACTGGCAAGTAGTGGGCTTAGCGGCTTTGCAGGCAGCTCCGGAACGATTTGTTCTGCAAAATGATTTTCGTCATTTGGAATGGCTGGCTCTCTTCAATCAGGTCACCTATCTGCACAGCAACGGCGAACCATTAGGCGACTACAATCCCCGCTATAAACAGTTGCAGGACTTTTTGACGACCCACCACTTCCACTTTGAACGGCTGGCTGCATCCGGTCATGCAAAGCAGGAAGACTTGGTCAAAATCGCTCAAATGGTCGCTGCCCAGTGCACCATTCCTTGGCATTCATTTCATCCGGAATTAGAGGCCCAAGCAATCGAAGCTGCCCATGCTAAAACACATGTGTATCTCCCCCAACTGAATGAAAAACTGCTCTTCTGATTTCCCCCTAACACACCAAAAAGGAGCTGCGACGTTTTGTCGCAGCTCCTTTTCTGTCAATCATCGTCTTCGTCATCTAAACCTGCACGAGGTGTCTTGCCCAGCCAGGCTTGCAATTCAGCGATGTGCTGATTGTTTGTGCCTAACAAAGTTGTCAGAAATTGTCCTAATGCCGGCCGGTCTTCCTTAGCAGCCAGTTTAATGGCACGTGTGATGAACATGTTTTCCTTATCGAAATCATGGACGAATTCATCGACCCACCAGTCAGCCGTCCGATATTTATTGCGGCCGTCTTCTTCAAGCAGCGCATATTCAGTTACTTCGGCCGTCGTGGTCGGAGCCACTTGGTTTTCGGCAATCAATAGTTGCCCCAGCTCGTCCCGCTGCTGAACGGCTTCCTGACGCAGCGTATCAAACTGCGCCCGCAGTTCAAAACTGGAGGGGCCATTCACATACCACTTGGCCTGCTGGAGTTTATTCGCCAAAACGACGAGGTTGGCAACGATGTGACCGGTCATCGCACCAGCCGTCGGTGTATGGTGGTCGATGTCGGCTTGTTTAAGTTCTGCTTGGTAGATTGCTTCGATATCTTTTGTCATGTGGTTATCCTCGCTTTACTTTGTTGTGATTTTTTTGACCGTGTAGCCTAACTTGGTAACGACATCCGCCAACGCCTGACTGCTGACGACATCGGGATCGGCCTGCACAATGGCTTTGCCAGCATTGAAACGGACTTGGACGTCCTGAACGCCGTTGGTCTTCTGCAGCGCCTTCTGAATCTTCTGCAAACAAGATGGGCAAGTCAGTGCTTCTAATTTTAATGTAGTTGTCATGTTAAAAACCTCCTAATTTTCTTTGGCAATCTGCCAATTTTCTTTTATTTTCTTAACGGGCCGCTGGTAGCCGATCAGACGCATCGCATTGAGAATGACCACTAGGATACTTCCTTCATGGACCAGCATGCCGCTCGCCATATCGACGACTCCGACAATCAAGCCTAAAAAGAGGAAGGCAACGGTTGCCAATGCAATGACAATGTTTTCCCGCATGTTGCCGACTGTCTTGCGGGCTAATCCATAGGCATGCACTAATTCAGTGAAATCGGACTGCATCAGCACCACATCGGATGTTTCCAAGGCCACATCGGTCCCGCTGCCCATCGCAATCCCGATATCGGCCTGGGCTAAGGACGGACTGTCATTGATTCCATCGCCGACAAAGGCAACGGTTCTGCCTTCCGACTGCAGCTGCTTGACGAATTTCACTTTGTCGGCCGGTAGTAATTCGGCATGTACTTGGTCGATGCCGATTTGGGCGGCGACTGCTTGGGCGGTTCGTTCATTGTCCCCCGTCAGCATGACTAATTGCTTTGCTCCCAATTGTTTCAATTCTTGCAGCCGTTCAGCAACTGCGGGCCGAATCTGGTCGGAGATTCCTAATAAGGTCGTCAGCTGCCCATTTACAGCGACCAAGACGAGTGATTCGCCTTGTGTCTGCATTGTCTGCATCGTGGCCGTCTGCTGCGGCGTCATAGTGACCTGATATTGTTTCAACAGTGCTTGGTTGCCGACTAAAACTTGCTGACCGTCCACTTGGGCGGCAATTCCCAGTCCCTGATAGGTCTGTGTAGCGGTTACCTTCAGGCCGGGATTCAGCAGCTGATGATCGGCGGCATAGGCGACAATGGCACGGCCTAACGGATGATCAGAATCATTTTCCAAACGAGCCGCATACTGCAACCCAGTCGGATCGTCCTGATGAATGGTGGTGACGGTCGTCTTGCCTTGTGTCAACGTACCGGTCTTATCGAAGACAAATGTATCGACGTTCCGTAAAGTGGTCATCACGGCGCCGCCTTTGACGAGCACGCCGTGTTTGGCCCCATTGCCGATTCCGGCCACGTTGGAAACTGGTGCGCCGATAACGAGTGCGCCAGGGCAGCCTAATACCAGCACTGTGATTGCCAGCCGCAAGTTCTGAGTGACCAATCCGACCAGCAAGGCGATGACCAAAACGGCCGGTGTATAGTACTGGGCAAACTTGTCAATCAGTTTTTCGGCATGCGATTTTGTGTCCTGGGCATCTTCAACCAATTCGACAATCTTGGCAAAAGTCGTATCGTCGCCCACTTTGGTTGCTTTAATATGCAGCGTCCCGTTTTCGAGAATGGTCCCGGCATAAACGTCAGCGCCATTTTCTTTGGCAACCAACCGGCTTTCACCAGTGATGCTGGCTTCGTTGAGGTCGCCCCGTCCTGTCAGAATCTCGCCATCGACTGGAATCTGAGCACCCGTTTTAACGAGCAGTTCCTGATTGGGCACCACATCATCGACGTCAATTTCAGCTGTCTGGCCATCTGGCTGAACGACTAAAGCCGTTGTCGGCGCCATGTCCGCCAAGGTCTGAATAGACTGACGTGTTTTGGCCAGCGTTTTCTGTTCGAGAAAATCGCCAAACAGGAATAAGAAAGTGACAAACGCCGCTTCATCATATTCGCCGATGATAAACGCCCCGATGACCGCCACACTGACCAAGAGCTCAATGCTGATAATCTTCATTCGTAAGGCCGACCAGGCTCGCAATAAAATCGGCACACCGGCAATGATTGCTGCGATGATGTAAAAGCCCTGCTGCAAAAATGTCTGTCCCAGCCAGTGACTCGCTAAGCCCAAGGCAACGAGTGCCGCTGCAATGGCTGTAATCGGTTTGATTTTCTGTTGAATCCATTGTTCAAATGCCATCCGTGATTCCTCCTACGTCCTTAATGAATAAATTCAGTATACGGAGGGAACGCCGAAAAAAAATTGACGCAGATCAAGTTTTGAACGATTTTTAAAAAATTGTTTTTGAACTTTCACATTTTTTCAACTATATTATTGTAGGGATAGAAAAGGAGGAACCAACTTGCAGGTCCAAAAAATTGAAGTCATCGCAAATGAAACAGGGGGTAATCACCGCACTGAGAAACTCTTGCCTGGTATTCTGGCGCAATTACAGGCCACCTTTGGCGACTATTCATTACATAAAACGGAATATCATGGTCATGCGGAAAAACTAGCTGCGGCGTTGTGCCAGGAAAACAGCGACCAGCCCCAAACGGCATGGGTGCTGCTTGTCATTGGCGGCGATGGGACTTTGCATGAGGTTATCAATGGTTTACAGAAAAATGGCGGCCGGAAAGTTGCCGTTGGGTATATTCCCACTGGTACCGGTGATGATTTTGCCCGTGCCGCCGGAATTTCCGAACAGCCGAAAAAGGCGATTGCCCAAATCGCCGCTGCCAGCCAGCCGACTGCACTGGATATCGGTGTCATTACCATGCGTCACGGCGAAAAACATTATTTCGTCAATAATATCGGCATCGGCCTTGATGCTTTGATTGTCCACCTCACCAACCATTCTTCCAGCAAAATGGTGCTCAATAAATTTCATTTGGGCAACCTATCCTATCCATTGAATGCCATCAGCGCCTATCAGATTCAGGAACCCTATCCGATTCGAATCAAAAACGCTCAGGGCGCCCATTATCAATTTGAGCGCACCTTTTTGATGACCGTCACCAACCATCCTTATTTCGGCGGCGGCATTCCAATCGCTCCACCGGCCGATCTGCAGGACCATTCGCTATACCTAGTCTTAGTCGAAAAGCCAAAATTGCGGGGCCTGCCGAGTCTTGTTTACAAAATTCTCAGCAGCCATTCGATGGATACGCCCGCAATCTTCCATTTAAAAGACACCGCCTTTTCCTTGAACGTTGCTAGCAAACAGCACATTCAGATCGACGGTGAAGAAGGCTATAGTCCCATCATCACCCGTCTCTCGTTATCGAGCCAGCCGTTTTTAATTTAGTATGTCCTGATTATAAGAATACGAAAAAGGGCCCTGACTAATGTCAGGGCCCTTTGTGTTTTACGCCGCTGTTTTGCGTAATTGATATTGATCCCAGATATTCAATAATCCGGCCACAAACAGGATGAGCAATGAAATCAGCATAATGTTATGCAAACCGTTATGCAGAATAATCCGCATTTGTGGAATCCAGCGCTGCGGCAGTAGATGCACACTAGCAGCATCGCTCAGTTTGTTCATCATTTTCAAAGTAATGTGTCCGTGCGACGTCCGCACCCCTTTGAACAGCGCTTGGTTAAGGATGATGCCTAAAATCGATGCCATAAACGTCTGGCTCAGCATCCGAATCAAAAAACTGAATGATGTGGTAATCGGCACATCCTGCAGTTCGGCGTCCTGCTGCACTTTGATTTGCAAAACGTTGAAACACATCCCGGTTCCGAAGCCTTCGAAGGCACCGGCCACCAGCAGAATCCAATAAGGAGCGGTCACGCCGGCCCAAGTCATTATGATAAAGGCAATAATCAAGGTAACGATTCCAATTGCAACCACGCTTTGTGCTTTGATATGTAACCGTAGTGACGCAACTGATTCGGAGCCGAAGAAGTTGGTCAGCGAACCAGGAATCTGGGTCGCACCCCCAATGATCGCCGTTGTTCCCAGCAAGCCTTGCGCCCACATGGGGATATAAATGTTGAACCCGACAAATGCCCCCCAAATCAAGGCAAATAAAATAAAGTCGATCATCAGCGGATGATTTTTAAACAGCCGGCTGGGAATAATCGGATCCGTCGCCCGACCTTCGACAACCAGCATTGCTGCCAATAAGCCGAACGCAACCGCCAGCAGCAAAATGACAAAGATGGTTGCAATCGTGCCAATCATTTCAATTGCCATCAGCAGGCAGACCAAGCCGGAAGCCATCAAAGTTGCTCCCAGATAATCGACGGGACTGCCCTTCTTGGCCGATTTCGGCACTTTGAAGAAGAACTGAACGACGATAATGGATAACAGCCCTAACGGCACATTTAAGTAGAAGACCCAGTGCCAGCTGAACGTATCGACAATCCAGCCGCCGACTAGCGGGCCGATAATGGTCGCCGTACTGTAACTCGCCGTAACAAAGCCCAGCACTTGAGTCCGTTTGTGGGGATTTTTGTACATTGTGGCATAAATAATGTACGGAATCGAGGTCATGCCGCCGTTCCCAATCCCCATGATTGTCCGAGCTACAATCAGAAAATAAATGTTCGGCGACATTCCTTCCAGAAACGCCCCAATAACGAACAAACTCGTCGCGATCTGATAGGCGCTCTTGTTGCCAATATGTTCGCCCAGTTTGCTCCATAACGGCGTTGTCACTGCCGTTCCCAATAAGAAGACCGCCACGATCCAGCCCATCAGCTGAATGCCATGCAGATCACTGATGATCGCCGGCAGCGCCGTATTGATAATCGTACTGTCGAGACCCCCCATGGCATTCGACAATAACAGTGCGCAGGTGACGATGAAAACACTCCGTTTTGACACCCTGTCTCCCTCTTTCTGTAAAATCGTTTAACTACTATGTTACTCCTTTTCAGAAAAGAACGGAATAGTGATTCAGTTGCAAGTACGAACGTTTCGGACAAATGTGATCAAAATGTGAAATTTTTGCGTTCTTTCTGTCACTTTTCGTTTTGAACGAGCTGCTTTTGCTAAACTAATCGTTAAATAAGAATCGCGATTGGGGGAATTTTCATCAAACCTAAAAAGATTTACCGAATACTGCTGGCTCTAGTCGTAATAGTGCTTGTCGGCTGGGGCGGTTATCAAGGCTATCAAACCTGGCAGACAGCGCAGATCGAAAAGAAACTGGGCGTGCTGAACACCAAGCAAATCAAGCAGAATATTACCAGCAAGTTCCGCACGACCCTCCAGAAAAAACAGGCGCCGCTCGTTAAAAAATATGCAGCCATTGCCAAGGATTCGAGATATACGTTCGCCCACATGTATACCAAGGTCAACCCTTACAAACGGTCGCCCTTATCAGCCTTGGCCATTTTCCGGACGAAAAAGGCGACCAAAATCACCATTAAGGTCTTAGGCAAAACAAATAAAACAGCAATCACCACGACTTACAAAAAATATCAAAAAGACCACCAAATCGCCATTTTAGGCTTGTATGCTGATGACGATAATCAAGTCCAAGTGACCGCTACTGCCAAGGACGGCAGCAAGCAAATGACGACGCTCCACTTACATACCGCTGCACTTCCTAAGGACCTGTCTGACATCAACATCGATGTCAAAAAGGCCGACAAATCACGAATGGAAATCGGCACTGACAAATTAGCTTTCATTGTCCGGACGACCAAAAAGCCGTTCGCCGTTGATGCCGACGGTGCCATCCGCTGGTACTCGACCGATTATTCGCAGCACGTCTTCAAGCAGCTGTCTAACGGCCACATCCTGCGGCTCGCTAAGAAGAATAATTCAGCCGACGTCTACAACGAAATGCTTGAAGAAGATTATTTAGGACGCGTTTATAAAGATTATCATTTCAACACTGAGGCAGTCGATAAAAATCTGACGACCGATGCCGAATATACTTTAATCCATCACGATGCGATCGAACTGCCGAATCACAACATTCTTGCGACAGTTTCTGATGGCACGGCCAATCTGAAGTCCCGTAAAAACAGCCAGAATCGTTACGTCGAAGATACGCTGGTTGAAATTTCGCATCAAACCGGCAAAATTGTGCGGGTCATCGATTTCAAGAAACTGCTGCCAAGTGAAATGTATTCAGCAAACACCATGCCGAAACACAGCGGTGCCAAGGATTGGATTCACATCAATTCGCTTTATTATCAGAAAAAGACCGGCGATCTGGTCGTTTCCGGCCGGCACCAGGATATCGTCATGAAGCTGAACTATCGAACCCTCAAGTTTGTCTGGATTTATTGCGGCAAGCCGCAAGCCGATTGGCCGCATCAATACCGGCGCTACCTGCTGACACCGACAAAGGGAACTAATTTTACCGGCGGCCAGCATGCAGCCATCCTGATTCCTGGAACAACTGCGAATACCGATAAATTGCTGTTGTTCAATAACAACGTTTCCTTAGCGAACGGCGATAAAAAAACCAGCAAAAAATATTCGCAGGGGGTCGCTTACTCAATCAATAACCGCAAGAAGACAATCACCCAAACGTGGCAGTACGGTCAGTCGCTGGGTGTCAAAAACTTTTCGCTGGTCATCGGCAGCGATCGGTATTTGGCCAATCAAAACCGGCTGCTCGATTTCGGCTATCTCAAAAACGGCACCGAAAGCAACATCCGTGAAGTCACTAAAAACGGCCAGCTTGTTTATAACCTCTACCTCTCCAACTTTGGTGACGGTGGTTATGTTTACCGTTCCGAACGCTTCTCGCTCTATCCGAAAAACGACGGCCATAAAGCCGATACCTATGAATGAGCAAAAAAGCCTGCGCAGATGCGCAGGTTTTTTTGCTACTTGGTTGAAACTGAAGCATCCGTTTCCTGAGCTTGATGACCAGCGGCTTTGACGGCCAAATTGATCATTGCATCCAAGGCACGGTACGGCAATTGTCTGAATAGATGCACCGCTAATTTATCAATCAAAGTAACTTGATAACGTGTCTTAGGGTGTTTAAGCGTGGTAACCTTGTAAATCAGCTGGGCAACCCGTTCCGGTGAAACGAAAATACGACTTTCGGCACCGGCTTGCGAGCTGCTCAAATTGGCAAACGCCTGGACCAGCGGCCGATAAACCGAATCTTTGGGCGTTGCCTTCAGCATGTGCTCGTTCTCAACTTGCTGCCAATTGGTGCTTGTGCCACCTGGTTCAATGATGATTACTTTGACGCCGAACGGTTTCAGTTCGAGCCGCAGTGAATCACTGTAGGTTTCCAAAGCGTGCTTGGAGGCATAGTACCAGCCCATCAGCTGCGAATACATCTGGCCGCCGATTGACGAAATATTGATGATTTGACCGGAATGCTGGAACCGCATTGTCGGCAAAACTTGATTCGTCAAATCTGAAAGGCCGAACAGATTGACATTAAACTGATTTTTCGCTTCTTGCAATGGAACATCTTCCAAAGCGCCGCCGGAACCATAACCAGCCGAATTGACCAACACATCGATTCGGCCCTGTTCATCAAGAACTGTTTGGACAAAATCTTTGTTACTTTGCGGATTGGTAACATCCAAATAGGACGTATGAATGTCTTGTTTGGCCAAATCAGCCATCTGGTCGACATGACGGGCACCCCCATATACTTCGTAGCCTTTTTGATGGAATAATTGAGCTGCTTCGAACCCCATCCCAGATGAGGCGCCGGTAATAATTGCCACTTGAGTCATTATGAAAATCTCCTTTGCTTTTTAAAATGAACATTCATTTATTTAATTGGCTGAAAAAGAACGCGTTGTTTAAACACGCAATGCATTCCAGCTCATTTGAATCGACTGCTTCAGCCATTTATCTGGCAATGCAGTCTGTGTCTGCGTAGCCGTCTGCACCAAATAAGCTAACGGCTGAAACGTGTGCGCCACTACAATCGGCAGCGGCAATGCCTGCAGCAATTGTTCAGCAACACCCCGTTGATAGAGTGCTTCCAAATAAGCACCACGCTGCTGCCCTTTTTGAAAAGCCGCCTCACTAACCAGCGACGGATTCTGCTGGACGGCCTGCATGAAGTTGGTTTCATCCGGATGGGACAGCGTTGTGTGCGCATAATTCAGCATCAGTGCTTCAAACTGCACTCGGACCGGTGCCTGGCGGTCGACTTCATGATACAAATCGCCATCAATGATATCTTTGACCTCTAAATATATCTGACTGAACATCGCCTTCTGATCGGGATAATAAATGTATAAGGTAGCGGGCGAAACGTGAGCCTGCTTTGCAATTTTGGCCATACTGAGATTTTGGATTCC
The DNA here is from genome assembly GCF_001437205.1 of Lactobacillus selangorensis. Taxonomy (GTDB): domain Bacteria; phylum Bacillota; class Bacilli; order Lactobacillales; family Lactobacillaceae; genus Paralactobacillus; species Paralactobacillus selangorensis. The sequence continues at coordinate 171,196 of NZ_JQAZ01000002.1, forward strand.
CTGTTCACGTGCTAAGCGCAAAGTCGCTTGCCGAATCGCCGTCATTTTGTTTTTATCTTTCGTTCGCATGCCACTATAATAAACGATCATTCTCTTATTGTCAACGTATCTTTTCAATAAATCGCTTCCATATTATACTAGAGACATTCAAAGGAGAACACTATATGCAAATTCAATCAGAAAATTTTGCCCAGACCACTTGGTATACCCTCAGCAACGATGATGAAGTTTCAGTGACTGTCAGCACATTAGGTGCTAGTTTAGTCGCTGTGCGGACGCCCGACCAGACCGGCCGCCGTGAAAATATTCTGCTCGGCTTTACTGACCCGGACGACTATCCGCAGCATCACGACTATTTCGGAGCAACGGTCGCTCGTGTCGCCGGCCGCATCAAAAACGGCCGCTGGCATGGCATCCAGTTCGATCAAAATGATGGGGCCAATACGATGCATGGCGGCGATCATCCGTCCATCAGCTATCAGCAGTGGCAAGTCGTTGCGCAGCAGACCGATCCTGAGGCCGCAACTTTGACGCTGCAGTACCAGAGTCCCGCCGGTGAAAACGGCTTTCCAGGCCATTTGACGATTCAAACGACTTACTGTTTGAACCAGGACCATCTCACTATTACTTACGATGGCACGACCGACGCAGCGACGCTCTTCAATCCGACATGCCACGCCTACTTCAATTTGTCCGGTAACGTCAAACGAACCATCGATGAACAATTTTTACAAGTCGACGCTCAGCAAGTCGCTGCCCTTGACCATAAAGTTCCGACCGGTACCATGATGCCTGTCGCTGGAACTCCCTACGATTTTAGACAGGCCCGCCAATTAGGCCCGCAGCTGGCACAGCTAGATGGCGGTTTAGACACTCCGTATCGAGTCGACTCAGCTGCCGCCGCACCACAATTAACATTGTCCGATCCATTATCAGGCCGCAAGCTCCGCATTCACACCAGTGCCAACAGCATCGTCTTATTTTCGACGACTGGTTTCGACGCCGACTTCCAAGTCGATGGCATCCGTCCGATGACCTCCCAATTAGGGTTGGCGATTGAACCGCAAATGCTGCCCGATGCCATCCATCATCCTGACTTCGGCAGCATCGTCATCACTCCCAATCAGCCCGGCCATTATCAGAATCAGTATTGGTTTCAATAAGAGTAGCTTGAAAGGCTTCTGACAGACAGGATGCACTCGTCTGCCACCGGAACAACATTGACGCATGCCATCAAAAAAGAGCTTGTGACAAATATCTTGTTTTGTCACAAGCTCTTTGTGTTTCATGCACAAAATAGCTTAATTGCGTTCCATAAGTCTGAAAATGCCGCTTAAATTCACTTTGCTCATTTTCAACCCGACTTATGTCACAGCCTATTTTTCCTATTAAGCAGTTTGTCCAGCCGTATCCAATTTTGCGCGGTTCAAAAGAACAGAGCTGGTAACGACCGACAGCGAACTGAAGGCCATCGCTAATCCAGCTAATTCCGGACTCAGCGTTAAACCAAGCGCAAAGAAAACACCAGCGGCAATCGGAATCCCCAGCAGATTGTAGATGAACGCCCAGAATAAATTGAGCTTAATTCGGCTAAACGTCTTGCGGCTCAAAGCCAACGCTGTATCGACATCACGAAGGTCGTTTTTAACGAGCACAATGCCGCCTGAATCGATGGCAATATCCGTACCGGAGCCCATCGCAATGCCGACATCCGCCGTTGTCAAAGCTGGTGCATCGTTGATTCCGTCACCGACAAAGGCCACTTGCCCGTCCTGCTGCAGCTGAGCAACCGCTGCCGCCTTATCGCCTGGTAGCACACCGGCAATCACTTGGTCGATGCCAACTTGCTGTGCAACTGCTTCGGCCACCCGCTGATTATCGCCTGTCAGCATCACTGTCTTTAAGCCACGCCGTTTTAAACGAGTGAGCGCTTCTTTCGACGTTGCTTTAGGTGCATCCTGAATGGCAATTAAGCCGATAATCTGCTGCGCCAGCCCCACAAAGACAACCGTTTTGGCTTCATTTTGCAGCCGTTCCATTGCGGCTGTCTGCTCAGCAGTCAGCTTAAAGTCGGTCAATAATTTATCGTTTCCGACAATTGCGGTCTGCCCATTGAGCTGGCCGGTGACACCTTTCCCTTGCACAGCTTGAAAAGCAGTCACTGGACGAGGCGTCACTTGGGCCTGCTGCGCACGTGCTAAAATTGCCGTTGCTAAGGGATGTTCAGACGCTTCCTCCAAACTCGCTGCAATCTGTAAAACTCGGCGTTCATCACCGACAACATCTGTCACCTGCGGTTTGCCGACGGTGATTGTGCCGGTCTTATCGAAAACGACTGTTTTCACATCGTTGACAGCTTCAAGAACTTCACCATTTTTAATCAAGATCCCCAGCTTAGCGCCACGACCCGTTCCAACCATTAAAGCCGTCGGTATCGCCAGTCCTAAAGCACAAGGGCAGGCAATCACCACCACTGACACAGCGAAAATCAAAGCATTGGCTAAACTGGCCCCAATAAAGACATACCAGACCAGAAAGGTCACGATAGCCAGAATCAAAACGGCGGGCACGAAAATACTGGATACCCGATCGGTCAGCTTTTGAATCGGCGCATGGCTGTTCTGGGCTTTTTTGACCAGCGCAACGATTTGAGCCAGCAGTGTCTGCTGGCCGATTTTATCGGCTTTGAAGACGAATGTCCCAGTATTATTCAGCGTCGCACCAATCACGGCATCGCCGGACTGTTTCGCAACGGGCATGCTTTCACCGGTTACCATCGATTCGTCAACGGAGGAGGTCCCCTTCGTAATCACGCCATCGACTGGAATTTTCTGACCCGGCTTGACCCGAATCAAATCGCCTAACGCCACTTCTGACACTGGAATAGCGGTAAAGTGACCATCACGAAAAACTTCAGCTTCTTTTGCCTGCAGATTGACTAGTTTCTCAACCGCACTCGAAGCATTCTGCCGCATCCGTTCCTCAAAAACCTGCCCCAGCAGAACGAACGTCGTCACAAAGGCCGCACTTTCGAAGAAAACGGGCTGGCCCGTCAGCAGCGCATAAAGACTGTAGAAATAAGCAGTAGCGGTTCCAATTGCGACCAGCGTATCCATATTTGCATGGTGTTTTTTGAAGGAGGCCCAAGCACTGATAATGAACGGACGCGCCGAAACGACCATTACGATCGTCGTCAGCAACAGCTGCGTCCAATCACCGCCAGGCAGCATGATTCCAAATGGCATCAGAAGCATGCCGACCAGCATTGGCAATGAGAAAATCAGGGCAATCCAGAAACGTTTGGTAATTGTCATTTACTTGATCACCACTTTTCCATGAAACATGTCCATGCCGCACGCCCACTGGTATTCACCAGGCTTGCTGGTATCAATCTGAATGGTTTCGGTCTGATTCTGCGGTACTTCCTGATTGATGCCAAAATCACTGAAAACAACGTGATCCAGACAGCTCGACGCATCCTTGCGTGTAAAATGAAGTGTCGCTGGGATGCCCTGCTTCAGGACGACCGTTTCTGGCGAATAGCCGCCATTGATTTCAATATCAACGCTCTGAGATTGATTCGTAACGGCTGCTTGTGCAGTTTCGGTTGTATGCTGCCCGAAAAACCACCATAAAATAAAACCAATTGCGGCAACTTCAGCGAATAAAACGATCCATTTAATCATCAGACGATTCCTCCTACAAATTAAATTCAGCTTTCGTTTACATTTGTAAACTTCAGTCACAATCTTAGCATTGTTGTTTACATTTGTAAACATTTAATTTTTCGGAGCAGCAAAAAAGCAATCCTGCTTTAGGATTGCTTTTCTAATGTAACGGGCTTGTCATTCAATTGAATCGTCAGTGGCGCGCCCTTTAATAACTTGATTTGAGTGCCGTTCTGATCGACCGTGACTACTAACAAACGGCCTCTGAAATTGATATGGAACTGATAACGAGTCCATTTCTTCGGCAAGAATGGTTTGAAAGTCAGCTGATCGTTTTCAATCCGCATTCCGGCGAAACCTTGCACGATGGCCAGCCAACTGCCCGTCATCGAAGTGATGTGAAGGCCGTCGACGGTATCGTTGTTGTAGTTGTCCAAATCAAGCCGGGCCGTTCGTTCGTACATTTCAACGGCTTTGTCCTCATAATGAAGGTCGGCCGCCAAAATGGCATGAACAGATGGCGACAAACTGGATTCATGGACCGTCAGCGGTTCATAGAAATCGAAGTTGCGTTTCTTCTGTTCCGGCGTGAATTCGGTAATGAAGTACCAAATGCCTTGGAGCACATCGGCTTGTTTGATGTACGGCGAACGCAGAATATGATCCCAGGACCAGTGCTGATTGATCGGCCGCTGATCGGCAGGAATACTCGAAGCCGGCTGCAGATTCTTATCTAAAAAGCCATCCTGCTGCAAGAAGATGCCTCGTTCTTTATCTTCCGGCAATAAGAGCTTGTCGATAATGTCCTGCCACTGCTTCTTTTCATCTTCCGTCACATCAAGGTCATGCTGCTTTTCTGGGGAAACCTTGGGCAGGTTTTCCAAAGTGTACTTCAATGTCCAGCGAGCCAGCAGATTTGTATACCAATTATCGTTGATGTTGTTTTCGTATTCATTCGGCCCTGTCACCCCATGGATGACATAGTGCTGCCGATGTTCCGACCATTCGACCCGATCGGCCCAGAAACGAGAAATCGCCGTTAACACATCGATTCCTTTTTCCTTCAGATACGAGTCATCGCCGGTGTAGCGCGTGTAATTGTAAATCGCATAGGCAATCGTCCCATTGCGGTGGATTTCTTCAAAGGTAATTTCCCATTCATTATGGTTTTCGATGCCGTTGAAGGTGACCATCGGATAGAGCGCCCCCTTCAGCCCTTGCTGATGGGCATTATGAAAGGCTTCCGGCAATTGATTGTACCGATATTCTAACAGATTGCGAGCAACTTTCTGGTCGGCCAAGGAGAGATAGAACGGCAAACCGAACGCCTCAGTATCCCAATAGGTAGCACCGCCGTACTTCTCGCCGGTAAATCCCTTTGGTCCAATGTTAAGCCGTTTGTCGTCGCCATAAAAGGTCGAGAACAGTTGGAATAAATTAAACCGAATTCCTTGCTGAGCAGCGACATCGCCATCAATGACCACGTCGGATTTGTCCCAGCGTGCCTGCCAAGCATCCGCCTGTTCTTGAATAATCTGGTCATGGCTTTTGGCATCCAACTTCCGAGTCAGCTGATGCAGTCCGTTACGCAAATCGTCAAAACTGTCGTAATCACGTGAGGTCACGACAACCGCCCGTTTTTCAAAGTTCAAGCTCTGCTGTGCTGCTAAGGTCTGAACGAACGCATTCGAAACAGATTGGTCCGTTTCGGGTGCCATGCCGGCTTCCATTGTGGTGTGATGCGTAATTCCAACGCCGACCGTGAAACGGGGAACATCAAACTGGTTCGGCTTGGTTTTGGCAAACAATTCGGCTGAATCACGGTTTGTCTGTTTAGCCAAAACCTCCCAGAATTTTTCATCGTAGTTCGAATCTTCGTTGGCCACATCGGCGTCAATCGAAGAAACGAGCCGGATATCGACCGTCTGATCGGATAAATTCTGAATGTGATAGTGTAAATCGAATAATTGCTTATCCACGATGCTGACCAGGCGTTCAATCGTCACTGCGACCTTGGCACCCTTCTTTTCGACTGTGAACCGTCGTGTCAGAATTCCCCGCTTCATGTCCAGCGACAGTTCAAAATCACTGATCTGGTCTGTGGCCAGATCGACTTTTTCGTTATTAATCCATAAATTCGTTTTGTCAAAGTTGACCGCATTGATGACCTTGCCAAAATACTTCGGATAGCCGTTCTTCCACCAGCCGACAACCGTTTTATCGGGATACCAGATCCCGCCCAAATATAATCCATGGAGCGTATCACCGGAATAGTCCTCCTCGAACATGCCCCGCATGCCCATATATTCATTTCCGATGCTCGTCATGCTTTCCTGCAAACGTTTATTTTGTTTATCCAGTTTGTGGGTGACGATCTTCCATGGATCGACTTCAAAGATTCGTTGCATGTCGTTCCTCCCTTAAACGCCTTTTTTTGAATGCCCCGCTTTTTCGTTAAATAATGGTCATTTCTGTGTCATTATCAAAGTAGTGTGCCTTTGTCATTTCGAAGGCCATTTTGACTTTGTCGCCTGGTTCATGGTAATCACGCGAGTTGACTTCAGCGATGAAATCAGTGTCGCCGACCTTGGAATACAGCATTGTGTTCGAACCTAAGAGTTCGGAAACTTCAACCGTCGCATCAACAGTGGCATTCGGGAAGGTCTGTAAAGCAACTTCTTCGGCATGAATATCTTCCGGACGAACGCCCAAAGTCAGATTCTTGCCGTCGTAACCTTTATCGACTAAGACCTTTAACTGGCCTTCTGGAATTTTGACATGGACGCCATCACCATCAGCATAGCCATTTTCAACTTTGACGTTGAAGAAGTTTGTTGCTGGCGAACCGATAAACCCAGCCACGAATTTATTCGTCGGCTTGTTGTACAGTTCGAACGGTGTCCCGACTTGCTGAATCTTGCCGGCATTCATAATAACGATCCGATCGGCCATCGTCATCGCTTCGACCTGATCATGGGTCACATAAATGAAGTTGCGGCCTAAACGCTGATGCAACTGGGCAATTTCAGTCCGCATCTGGACACGTAATTTGGCATCCAAGTTAGACAATGGTTCATCAAGCAGGAACAGATTGGCTTCACGGACGATCGCACGTCCTAAAGCAACACGCTGCCGCTGCCCACCTGACAATGCAGCTGGTTTCCGATCGAGGTAATCCGTCAAGCCTAAAATTTCGGCGGCTTTATCGACTCGTTTCTTCGTATCGGCTTTATCATTCTTCCGAATATTCAATCCGAAGGCCATATTATCAAACACCGTCATATGCGGGTACAATGCATAGTTCTGGAAGACCATCGCAATGTCGCGGTCCTTTGGTGCCACTTTGTTCATGACCTTGCCGTCCATCTTGAAATCGCCCTTGGTAATATCTTCCAGACCGGCGATCATACGCAATGTGGTTGATTTCCCACAGCCGGATGGCCCAACGAACACGATGAATTCACCATCTTTGATGTGGAGATCAAAATCCGTGACCGCATAATCTTTTGCATCCGGATAACGTTTATAAATGTGATCTAAGTTAATTTCTACCATTTTAAAGTTCTCCTCTATTCGCTCTTAACAAGCTTTTTATTCTTCAATAGTTTAAATGTAATGACTGCCGATAAAGAGATGCTGCAAATCAGCATCAGGAATGCAAGCCGCAGGAAGCCGTTGATCAGGATCAGAACGACAAATGTCAATGTAGACAGAAGCAAGCGGAAAAGATGGGATTTCATAAATTGAATCAGATCCTGTTCCTGATGACTCCCCTTTAAATAAGCATTGGCGATGATGACCATCAAAAGGATGATGCCCCACGTGATCACAAATGAATTCAGTAGCACATTATGCTGAAAAATCTTCATCAAAAGTCCGATGCCGCCTAATAAGCTTGCAAAAATCAGATTGTTCTGCCATTGTTTCAGCGCCAGCAACCAATTTTTAAAAACGGTCGTAAAGAGTGTGCCGCTGCCCTCGATTTCCCAGCGATCGACGGCCGCAAAGACAGCTGTCAAGCTTGGCAGTGTAAACACGGCCAGCATGCCGATCAAGATCAGCCCGATCGCAAAGAACGGGATTCCAATTGGTAAGTGACTGAGCAGAATGACCGTTAAGATCATGGTAAAGTTGATCAAAAACCAGGCAACATTCGCTGTAAACAGGGACCAGACCCAATTTCCTGCTGCAATTAACGTTTGTTTTCCTTTTTTACCGTTCGTCATTCTTTGAATCTCCTTTTAACTATTTAACAGCACCATCCGTAACCCCTTTGATGATCCACTTCTGTGCGAATAAGTAGAACAGAATAACTGGGATGATCGATAAGGTGATCCCGGCCAAAGCGAGATGCCATTGCTTTGTGTATTCGCCGAAGAAGTTGAACATTTGCAGCGGAATCGTGTATTGTGCCTGTGGCAATACCAGTGATGGCAGCAGGTAATCGTTCCAGATTGCGATGATATTCAGAATCGCAACGGTCACGGTCATCGGGCTGAGCATTGGTAAAATGACCTTTGTATAAATCTGCCAACGATTAGCACCCTCGAGTTCGGCCGCTTCATCCATCGCAATCGGGATACTGGATAATGTCCCTTGATACAAGAAGATGGACAAACTGCAATCGAAGCCGACGTACATAAACATTAAGCCGTACATATTTAAGAAATGAACGCTCCCAAAGTTCGCTGTCAATGGAATCATAACGGACTGGAATGGGATCAGCATCGCTGAAATGAAGACCATCAGTAAGGCACCACTCAATTTAGAATGGTTCCGCTGCAATGCGTACGCACCCATGGAGGAGCACAGGATCAATAACAAGACACTGCAGATTGTGATGATCAATGAGTTTGTTAAGGAACTCATAAAATGCAAAGCTTTAAAGGATGCCCCGTAGTTCGCACTCGTAAATGGATTCGGCAGGGAAAGAACGGAAGCAAAGATGCCTTTCGGTGTCTTAAACGAGTTGCTGACGATCATATAGAATGGGAAGAGCCATAAAAGCCCTAACAGGATGCCAAGGATCCCGATGAAAACTGTACTTTTCTTTTTCATTACAGATCGACCTCCCGCTTCCGGTTATAAAAGACTTGAATCAATGAAATTGCAGCTACGATGATGAAGAAGATCATCGCTTTGGCTTCGGCAGCCGCAAAGTTGCCGGAGTTGTAAGCCGTGTTAACAATGTTCATCGCTAACATCTGAGTCGATTGATAAGGACCACCGTTGGTTAAGGAAAGGTTCTGATCGTAAATCTTGAACCCATTGGATAATGTCAAGAACATGCAAACGGTGAAAGCTGGTGCGATCATTGGAAATGTAATCTTTGTGAACCGCTGCCAAGCTGAAGCCCCATCAATTTCGGCTGCTTCGATAACTTCCTGTGGAATGTTTTGCAAGTAGGCAATGTAAATAATCATGATATACCCGCTCATCTGCCAAACAGTCACGATGACCAAACCCCAGAAACCAGTCTTGGCGTTGGTCAGCCAGCCATTTAACCATGACCAGTGCAATGCAGTACCTAAAGCTGTGAAACCTTGTGTGAAGATAAACTGCCAAATGAACCCTAAGATTAAACCACCGATCATGTTCGGCATGAAGAAGATGGTCCGCAGGAGATTGCTCCCCTTAAACTTTTGCGTAACAAGTAATGCTAAGCCTAACCCGATGACGTTGAGCAAGATCACAGTCACAATAACAAATGCAAGTGTGAACCAGAATGCGTTTATAAATGTCTTATCTGTAAGAAGGGCGGTGTAATTTTTAAAACCGACCATCTTAGTAAATGAGAGCCCGTCCCAATCCGTAAAGGAGTAGAGCAGACCCTCAAGCATTGGAATAAACACAACTAGTGCTAACGCAACGAGGGTAGGTGTTAAGAATAGCCAGAATGACAGACTACGATTTTTCATAAGAATACCCTCTTTAGTTTTCCAATTTTACAAACTATTTAATTATTTACTGCTTTGCTGCTTGGCCCAACCAGTCTTCATATTTGTAACCGTCTTATCCCAAGCTTGTTTGCCGGATAAGTACTTCTGAAGGTTCGGCTGTGCAACATCTGGATCCCATGAAGTACCTGTGTATGCTGGGAAGACCCAACCAGTTGTCTTACCCTGCTTGGAGTAGTCATAGACAACTTGTGTCAAAGCATCAGGCATCTTCATATTGGAGTAACCTTTGTATGCAGGTACGAAGTGAAGCTTGTTAACAACATCCTTCTTGCCGGCTTTAGATGTGTATAACCAGTCTAAGAAGTCTTTAGCAGCTTTTTGTTCAGCGGTGCTCTTACGCTTGTTAACAGCCCAGTACAGAGATGTCCCAACTGGTAATTTGCCTTCTTCACCTTTAACAGGGATCGGAATCATACCAACATCGTTTTGAGCAAACTTCTTATCAACAGATTCAACGGTTGGATAGATCCAATCACCTTGTTGAATCATCGCAACTTTGCCTTGTGAGAAGTCTTGGTTAACTTGTGCGGAGTAGTCTAACTGCATAACAGGTTGAACAGAATACTTCTTCTGCAAATCAAGCATTTGTTTCATTTCTTGGTTTCTTGAGAAGTTCAATGTCTTTGAGTTGTAAAGCTTCATGGCATTGTTGTCATATTCTGGTGCTAAGTATAAGTTCAGCAAATGATCGGACATCGTCCATGTTTCCTTACCAGGCATTGCGAAGACACCTTTGATGCCTAATTGATCCTTTTCAGAATCGATCTTTTCAACTGCGGCCTGTAATTTAGCAACGGTTGTTAAGCTCTTTGGATCAATGCCGGCCTTCTTGAAGACGGTCTTGTTATAAACATAACCATAACCTTCAACGTTGAATGGCAAGCCGTATGTCTTTCCGCCTTCGGAAACAGCACTCGTTGTGCCCTTTTCGGCATTCTTAGCAGCTTTCGTATCTGACAAATCTGCAGCGTAGTTCTTGAATTGCTTCAAATCAGCAGGACCAGCTAAACTAAAGATGGTTGGTGCGTTACCAGATGAAATCCGTGTCTTCAGGACTGGATCATAATCAGTCCCACCACCAATTGATGTCACTTCGATCTTAACGTGCGGATGTGTCTTCTCGTATTGCTTAGCAATTTGCTTGAATTGCTTGTTCGATTCGACTTTCCCTTGCAAGATCGTAATCTTGACATCCTTCTGGGCTGAACTGCTTCCGCAGGCTGCAAGACTCATTGCCGTGCCGGCTACAGCAGCGGCGATCCCCAATCTTTTCCAAAATTTACTCACTTCAACTACCTCCTCGTGGTTTCTTTCTGAGTACATCTTTATTTTTACCTTTTTTTTGGCAGCTTTGCAACCGTTTTCAGGACTGTTACCGATAACAGAAGTTTGTTACCGATAACATTCGTTTTTATTTGGCCAAAATAATCGGTAATCCATCTTGACGGACAATGCCATTCATAACGGTCACGGCAGCCCCATCGATCAAATTGGTATAGTCACCATCTGCGAGTGACACTTTGACGCGTCCCGTCTGACTCCGCAATGAAAAGAGACCCACCAGCTGGTTTTCATGCTGCGTATAGGTCATTTTCACAATGTCGTTTCCACAATCATAAACATCATAATTGCCGTTGACGACCAGGTCATTGGCCTTTACCTTGCGCAGCGATTGAATCAGGCCCGTTAAATCGATTCCCGTATCGTGCGGAATATTTTCTTTTTCGAACAGACTCGGCAGATGGGCATTTCCGAATTCCTGACCATCATAAATCAAAGCAGCTCCTTTTTCGAACATCAGGAAGGCTGTCCAGTTAATCAGGTCATTGACGTTCGGCAGCAAATGATGGGCTCGTTTCTGGTCATGATTCTCCAAGAAATGCATCTTGACGTAGTTAGCCGGATAAATGACATCCTGCCGATTCAGAACGTCAACGAAAGCCTGGAGATTTGTCCGGCCGTCGATGTAGCTGTAGATGTCGCCTAAAATGTCATAATCGTAGGTCATGTCGAAGGCATTATAAAGTTCCGCATCGTTTGAGGCCCAATCGCCCTGATTTCGTAAGAACTTGATAAAATCGCTGCCGGCACTTTCAGCCAGCCAGAAAATCGGCTTGTCAGCGTTGACTTGTTTACGTGCCTCCATCCAGAAATCAATCGGAACTAATGGCGCCACATCGCAGCGGAAACCATCGACCCATTTAGCCCAATGTTTTAAAGTATCAATCTGATATTGCCACAAATCATGATTCGAATAATCAAGATCGGCAACATCGGACCAGTCAGCCACTTTATTGGCCAGCTGACCGTCTTTATGCAAGAACCATTCAGGATGTTCATTCAAAAGGACAGAATCGGGCGATGTGTGGTTATAAACGATATCCATCATGACCTTCATACCCAATTGATGCGCTTTGTCCGTCAAATCGATGAAATCGTTCAAAGTTCCGAATTCTGGATTGATCGCACGGTAATCAGAGATTGCATATGGAGACCCCTCTGTCCCCTTACGATTCTTATGGCCAACTGGCTGAACTGGCAATAACCACAAAATATCCGTTCCTAATGCTTTGATTCGTGGCAAGTCGGCTTCGACCGCCTTAAGGGTTCCTTCAGGAGTATGGTCCCGAACATAAACGCAATAAACTAAATCGTGCCGTAAATCAATGTTGGTGTCGCGTACCATAAATTTAAAACTTCCTTTCTAAAATCAGACTGGACCAGCCAGCCATTTGAATTTGATGTTCAGCAACTTGGACTTGTCCCTGTGCCAAAACATGCGCATATTGGGATAAATCGGCGTCGGGACTGGCAACCGTGACTGGCTGGGCCGACAGGTTCGTCAGCACGATTGCCTCTTGGTGTTTCAGTTTTCGTTTGTAGCCGAAAACCTGAGCGTCCGGCAAGGCCAAAATCGTTTCCCGACCTTCGGTATACAGCGGTGTCTGCTTCAGTTCGAACAGCTGCCGGTAAAAATGCAGCAGACTATTCGGATCGTCCTTTTCATCGGAGACTGATACAACGGAACTGGTGCCGTATTTCCAAGGCTGATGGTGCGAGAAACCATGATACTGACTGTCGTCCCACTGCATCGCCCCTCTAGCACTCATCTTGTGCGTTCGATTCAATGAGGACAGAATCTTTTCATCCGTATAATCGAGCCGTTGCGCCTTATGCACAAACTCGTCAACGGTCAAGTCGTCAAAGTCAGCCCACTTCTGCAGCTGCATGTTTTCCATGCCGATTTCTTCCCCATAGTAAATAATCGGCAGACCTCGCTGCAGGTACATTGCCGTCGCCAGCGCCTTTAAGCTGGCTTCCAAATGCTGCGGATCGCCATAACGAGTGGCAACTCGTGCCATGTCATGGTTGCTCCAGTACAACGTCGGATAACTGACATCCTGCAAATTCGATTGCCAGATAGCCATGCGAGTCCGCATTCCCGGCACGTCGAGCTGAACGGGCTGAAACGCATCCGGCAGCCGATCGTCCTGTCCCTGAGTCGAATCGGCAAAATTCCGGAACGTGATTACCGAATCGCACAGCTGCCGTTTCGGATCAGAATAATCGATGGCCAAATTGACTTGAGCCGATGCCGCTTCACCTAAAATAAATAAATCAGGATAATCCTGTTTCAGAGCCGCCACAAACGTCCGCAAATACTTTTGGACGCCGGCCCGATTGGCATAAAACGGTTCCGCCAGCGGATATTCCCGCTGCGGATCGACGACTGGATAATCCTGGTCGAAGTCGGCTTTGGCAATATGAATAAAGGCATCGAGCCGGAAGCCGTCAATTCCTTTTGCAGCCCAGAAACGCGCCACATCGGTCATCGACTTCCGTACTTCCTGATTCTTCCAATTCAGATCCGGCATATGTTTATCGAATAAATGGAAATAGTAATCATTTGTCTGCCCAGGATCCTTCGCCCACACACTGCCGCCGAAGAACGACCCCCAATTATTTGGCGGCCCATCGTTGTGACCAGGCGCCCAGAGATAATAATCCCGGTAGATACTGTGCGGATTCTGAACGGCATCCTTAAACCAGGGGTGCTGATCCGACGTATGATTCATCACAAAATCCATAATAATTTTCATGCCGCTGTCATGGACGGCGTGAATCAAGTTTTCCATGTCGGTCATCGTGCCCAATGTCGGTTCAACGGCAAAATAATTGGACACATCGTACCCATTATCGACCTGCGGTGAAATATAGATCGGATTCAGCCAGATCGTATTGACACCTAATTTTTTTAAATACGGTAATTTTGCAACCACTCCTGCGATATCTCCGATGCCATCGTCATTCGTATCCTGAAAACTCTTCGGATAGACTTGGTAGATGATCGCATGCTCAAACCAATGTTTCATAATAAAAAACTCCCACAAATCAGTTTATGTAACTGCTTACACAAACTAGTTTATCGGAGTTTTCAGTTTCTACAATATCAAATTAGCTGTTAGCGATAACAGATTTAACGAGTCGACTCACTAGGAACCAGCTCAGGGGCGAACAATTTATGGCCCTGTGGAATGTTATTCTGATTGACCTTGTCGACAATCATCTGGGCAATGGCCGACCCCATTTCAACCTCCGGCTGCTTGACCGTCGTCAAACGGGGCGACGCAATCTGATGGAGAAAGACGCCATCGAATCCAATTACACCGTACTGGTCCGGAATCTGTTTGTGACAGGCCTGCAAGCCCCGTTCGATTCCTAATCCCAGCCGGTCGCTTGCACAGATGAAACAGGTATTCGGCTCGAACTGATCGATATGTGCTTGGATAAATTCACTGCCGCTGTGGCTGTGATTGGCCATCCGGTAAATCTCCGGCGCCATCTGCCGTTCCTGAAGGAATTCCATATAACCGGCTTCACGTGAATATTCAAACGCTTCGTCCATATCAATCCCGATAAAAACAAAATGCTCGTACCCTTCCTCAAGGGCGTACCGAGTTGCCTCCATCGTGCCTTTTTTATTATCGACATCGACAAAATCGAGGTCATAATGATTTTCACCAAAAATGACAACCGGCTTTTTCAAATCCTGAATCCAATCGAGATCCTTGTGCCGCATGCCGGTGATGATATAACCGTCGCAATCCCCAATATCGATGTTATCGGGAATGACCAGCTGCAGCGAAAACTGCTGCTTGGAAAGATCCATCGCAATCCCAACCAGCAGCTTCATATAGTACGGTTCCGTAATATCCAAATCTTCCAAAATCAAAAATTTAATGATCTGGGTACGATTATTGACCAGCGCCTTCGCAGCGACATTCGGGTGATAATTCGTTTCCCGCATCGCTTGATAAACCAATTCTTTCAAATCATCGGTGACCTTATCCGGATGATTGATTACCCGTGACACTGTCATTTTTGAGACATTGGCCAATTTTGCGACATCATTTAAAGTTGCCATCTTTTCCCCATCCATTTCTCTTTCTGATACTTGTTACTCACATTATACCGGGAAAAAGCAGCGCCGGTCCACTCCATTTGGAATCCTTTTCAAAAATAACATGCGCAAAAAAACACGAACTCGGTCATCGCGAGTTCATGTTTTATAAATTATTGGCGTGCTTGTAGATAAATCTTGGCTTCAAACGGCCGCAACGTTGTGCCATCATCGTCGGGATAGTTGCTTAACAATAACTTAGCTTGCGGCTGAGCAGCATCTTCATATTCGAACTGCTTGTCGGTAAAATTGACAATTACGGTGAGCCGTTGTTTGGTGTCGGTTCTCGTATAGGCAAAGACCGACTCGTCATTTTCGGTGCCTGGAATCTGGGCGTACTCCCCATCGGTCACTACATCATACTGATGACGAAGTGCAATCAATTGCCGATAAAACTGCAGGACGGAGTCGTCAGCGGCCAATTCTTCCTTGGCATTGATGTCCTTGAAATTCGGATTGACCATCAGCCATGGCTGGGCTGTTGAGAAGCCAGCATTCATTGTGGCATCCCATTGCATCGGCGTCCGAGCATTGTCCCGTGAATGGTGCTGCAGATATTTCAGCATCTGGGCCGGCGTGAACACATGCTGCTGGTCGACCAAATCATGGTAGGCATTGAGCGATTCCAAATCCTGATATTGATCGAGACGAGTGAAGTCGTTGTTGGTCATTCCCAATTCTTCGCCTTCATAAATATACGGCGTGCCTTGCATCATGTGCAGTACGACGCCCAGCATCTTGGCTGATAAAGCCCGGTATTCCGGCCGGTCATCGCCAAAACGGGAAACAACACGTGGCTGGTCATGGTTATTCCAGTACAGCGAGTTCCAAGCTTTGTGATAAAAACCAGTCTGCCATTTGCTGAGGACTTGTTTCAGTGCCACTAAATCGACCTTGCGATCGCTCCATTTGCCATACTGACGGTGCTCGTTGCCATCCAGCCCCATATGTTCGAACTGGAAGACCATGTTGAGTTCTTTGCCATCAAGATCGGCGTATTGCATCGCATCGCTGATGGAAGCTCCTGGCGTTTCGCCGACAGTCATGATGTTGTAATGGCTCATCACATTAGCATTCATTTCTTGTAAGTATTCATGCACATGCGGTCCATTGGCGACGACTTTTTCGACGTTGCCATACGGCTGGCCCAGTGCTTGCGGCGCATTCGGCAGACCATCCGGCTTCGAAATCAAATTGATAACATCGAGCCGGAAGCCATCGACCCCTTTAGCAACCCACCAGTTCATCATGTCATAAACGGCATGCCGCACTTGCGGATTAGCCCAATTCAGATCCGGCTGGCCTGGGGCAAATAAATGTAAGTAATATTGCTTTGTCGTTTCATCATAAGTCCAAGCTGACCCAGAGAAGTACGAGCCCCAATTATTCGGCGCCCCGCCATCCGCTGCCGGATCCCGCCAAATATAATAATCGCGATACGGATTATCTTTGCTCTTGCGGCTTTCTTCGAACCAGTGATGTTTGTCGGACGTATGGTTGACGACGATATCCATCATGACCTTCAAATCCAGTGAATGAGCCTTGGCCAGCAGCTTTTCAAAATCGGCCATCGTCCCGAATTCCGGATTGATTGCTTGGTAATTACTGATATCGTACCCATTGTCGACATTCGGCGATGGATAAATCGGATTGAGCCAGATGACATCAACCCCTAAACTTTTAACATAATCCAAACGAGCCGTAATCCCATTCAAATCACCGATTCCATCCCCATTGCTATCCTGAAAACTGCGGGGATAAATTTGATACACAACTGCTTTTTGCCACCATTTTGCATCCATTTGAAAACCTCCCTCTCTGTTATTGTCTCCTAGTGTGAAACGTTTCGGCAAAAAATGCAACGCTTTCAAAAAAAGAGAATGACTTTTTTCGTCATTCTCCACCTTCAAGGATGCTATGCCAATGTTAATAATTCCAATAACATTTGGGCAACTGATTGATTATCAAGTCCTGCCACAAAACGGATTTTTTGCGGCTGCGAATGTTTACCCGTCAACTCGTCCCAAATTTTAGCTTTCAAATCAAAATCGAGATGAGCCATTTGCAATTTCTGGCGAACGAGCTGATGAATCTTCCCAGCCTGTGGTAATTCCGTCAAGGCGTGCAGCTGAACCAGCTGATTCTGAGTCCCAGCGATCGTTAAGCGGCCGTCATCCAATTCATCCGCACTCAAATCGATAAATTCGAGCGTAATCTGCCGTTGTGCCGGTAAAATATGAGCGTCATCCTCAACTTGGACTTCAAACGTTTCATCGTTCATGTTCCAATCGAAATGCGTTACAGCTGTGTGCCCATCCTGTTGTTCATAGAGATCATAATGATTCTTCCGACCTGGATAGACACGTACCTGCAGCTTAGCCGGCAAAGCATCTGCCGGCTGCATAAAATCGGGATTCAGCGGCACAATGCCGCCGCTCTTGACGAAAACCGGATAATGCTGACCATCTCGATAAACCTTGAGACTGCCATTGCCGGCATACTTCACGCCGCTAAAGAAGTCATACCAATCGCCCTCTGGCAGCCAGACAGAAGTATGGCCTTCACGGGTGACTGCATCGGCCGGTTTAGTAATCGGGGCAACCAGCAATTCACTGCCAAAGTAATATTCATTGGGAAATTGGTAAGCTTCCTTGCGATTCGGCGATTGATAATACAACGGCTGCATCAAAGGTATCCCATGCAGATGTGTTTGATAATTAGCTGTTTCTAAATACGGAATCAACTGGGCCCGTAATTGCATAAACGCCGTCATGCTCTTTTCAGTTGCTAGGTCATAATTCCAAGGTTCCTTGCCCATGAAGGGATTGTCGGAACTATGGAGCCGCATAATCGGACTGAAAACACCAAACTGCAGCCAGCGCAGCGACAATTCTGGATTATAAGTGCCCAGCATATGTACGCCGATATCGTGACTCCACCAAGTGTAGCCGATATTGCTAGCAGTCACTGTAAAGTACGGCTGAAAATCGAGCGACTTCCAGCTGGCCACCGTATCGCCTGAAAAACCGACTGGATATCGATGACTGCCTGGCCCGCCATAACGTGACAGAATCAACGCATTATTCGGATCTTTCTGCTGCTGATCCTGATAATGGAGTACATTCAAAACCCACAACGGGTCAACTTGTTTATTAGAACGAGCCGCCCCCTGCTGCCAGTCGATCCACCAGAAATCAACGCCTTCTTTTTCCAACGGATGATGAATGGCTTCAAAATAAGCTTTGCGGAATTTAGGATCCTGCAAATTGAATAATAACGGCTCTTTGGATTCAGGATCAACATCCATGATCTTGGCCGCATCCCGATAATGTTCCTCTGGTGCTCGAATTCCAGATGCTGGATGAACATTCAACGTTATATGTTTGCCGTCCTGATGCAGCTTTTTCATCATTCCAACTGGATCAGGAAACAACTTCTTATTCCAAGTGTAGCCCGTCCATCCGCTGGCATATTCAGCCGGAAAATCGGTTCGGTGCCAGTTCATATCGAAGACTGAAACTGAAATCGGAATCGCATTGCGATCGAAACGATCCATCAACTGCAAATATTCAGCCTGTGTGTACGGGTAGAACCGACTCCACCAGTTGCCCAGTGCAAACCGAGGCACCAGCGGCGGAAATCCAGTAAGCTGATAATAAGCATTCAAAGTGGCTAAATAGTCGCGTCCGTAGGCAAAATAGTAGACATCCTGTTCGGCAAATGATCGTTGGGCGATCTTACCACCATCTTGGATCATTGCATCTGAATCATCAAGGATGCTGAAGCCATCCTTAGTCATCAGGCCGTCATCCAGCGGAATCGCTCCGTCAGCCTTATCCAGCGTCCGGGCCGTCCCCTTCAGATTTTTCTGAATCGGCTCGCCGTAATACCAACGGCTGTAATGCGTTCCATAATTATATTTAGCATCGATGAACAGTGTTCCCGCACTGAATGGACCACCATCATAATATAAATGAAAAGCGTCCGTTTCGATTTCAAGCACATGTCCATGCTGGTTCTCTGTCACCTCAAACTGTGCCAGCGGAAAATCACGATTCTGAACAGCCTGTGTCAGCCGATCCTCAAATTGATCCGTCTGCGAATATTCCATCCGCAGTAATTTATCGGTCAAGATGGTGAAACGATAATTTTTGCCGGTAACCTGATTAATGTTTTTCATATTCCTTATCCTCTAACGACTTTAATTATGGCGTGTCGTTCAATAAACGCAGCCGCAATCATCGTACGCAAAGTGGCCGGAAAAAGTCAATGCCTTTTTGAAATCGATTTCACATTTCTTGCTTGTCTAACTCACGATTCCCATCAGCACCCGCATTTCCATCGCTAATTGATGGGCATAATCTTGGCCGTCGAATAATTCAATTTGCTGGTGCAGGACATCGAGCCGATCGGTCACAATTCCGGCTGGTCCCAAAAACAGGACTCGGTCCATCGCAACAGGAGTATCGACCGTCCAAGCCAAAATTTGTTTGTGCTGGCGATTGGCTTGCCACATCAGCAACGGATTCAGCGTTAAATACGCCTGCGACAGAAAATCGGCCGGTGTCTGCGGCATCCCAAAACCATCAAACGAACCAATCAAGCCGACGGGCAATTTGGCCTGCTCCCGTTTGACTTGAACAACGGCCAGTTCGGATTCAGAGTGGATCTGACCGCCATGCTGCAGCAGCTGCCGGCCGTATTTCCGCATAAACCGGCGTGTGAACTGCGCACTCGTCTGCGGAGTAATCTTCAGTTCAACGAGCAGTTTCTGTTGATGCTGCTGTGCCGTTTTCAAATAATTGGCAAAACTAACTAATTTGGCATGCCGGCCCTGTTCATGAACTGTGATCTGCTCCAGTTGCCGGAGCGTCAGATCTTCCGGCCGATAATCGAGATCCGCCAGTTTCCGCAAATCATCGTCATGAAGAACGACCGCTCGCTGGTCTTTTGTTTCATGCAAATCGATTTCAACGAAATCCGGTTTTTTGCGGACCGTATTTTTCAGCGCCGGCAACGTATTCTGAACGCCATCGACCCCATTGACACCCCGATGGGCAATCGTGAGCGGTCGATTCTGGTGAAGCTGGACAAAATAGACACTGCTGCCGGCTAGGAAACAAACTAGGCAAACCAGGCCGATGACCCAAGTGTGCCGTTTGGCAGGCGCCGGCTGGCTTGAAACAGGAGCGGTCGGCTGCAGCAGGCTGAAAAACAGCTCATTGGCAAAGAGGCCCGCCGCCCATCGAATCGCCAGCACCAAACCGAACTGGATGCCGGCAATCGGCAGTGCAGCGGTGGTCAAAAACGCATCGACGCCCATCTGAACCACCAGAACGAACCCGAATCCGATGCCCAGCAGCAGTACGACCTCGCTGCCGGCCGCCGCTAATAGGCGCAGTGTTTCTTTAAACGGCCGAACAGTTGCAGTGGCAAACTGCCAGATTGCGAGTGCCAGCAGGCCGATGTAAACAAGCACTAGTCCCAAAAAGAGCGCTGGATGTGCCGCTAATAACGTCGTCATAGCAGCCACTGGCAGTTTAATCCGATCCATCAAATCAAAATGAAACCCAAACCCGCATACTGGCAGGCTCGCCAATAACCAGACCGCAAAGAATCCAAGCTGATGGTGCTTGCGGCCATCCAGACAGTGCCGCCAGCCCCGCCACTGATTCGACAGAATTTGACGAGTGCCATTGGCCAGCAGCACAAAGGTCCAGTAAGCAATGGCGAGGTAGCCGGCCAGCAAAAACAGCATGCACAGGCTGACTAACGGCCGTTTCAAAACGACTGTCACCAAGGCAAATGAAATAAAATGAATCCCCAGCTGATTCATGAGCACTTGGCCAATCCCTTGAAAGAGCAGAATGGCAAGCACATCACTGAGCAACCAGACAATCGTAAAGAAGCCGAGCAGGGGCCCCCAATGCCGTCTTAAATTCTGATTGCTAGTCCATAATTGCCGCCATGTTCCCATTCAAAACCACTCCCATTTTTATCCTGCCTTTATTTTAGCGCAAAAAAAGAACCTGCCAAAATAGACAGGTTCTTGATTGTCTTACTTTTCAGCGCCATAAACTTCTTTGGCAATTCCGAAAGCCGACCAAGCTTTTGGCCAGCCGACATAAAAGGCTAAATGAGTAATGACTTCAACGATTTCATCCTTAGTGATGCCATTCTTTTTGCCTAAAGTTAAATGGGCTTTTAATTGGGCAAAGTTGCCGCCGGAAATAATCGCTGAAATGGTAATCATGCTGCGATCACGAGCTGACAGTTTGTCCTCACGCGACCAGACTTGGCCGAATAAAACATCGTCATTTAATTCCGCAAATTTAGGCGCAAAATCGCCTAAGTTGTCACGGCCTGCAGTTTGTTTTTTCATAATTGTTAATCTCCTAACTTAGCGTATTCTTCATCCGAAACGGGTTCGAGCCATTCAGCCGTTCCTGTTGTGATGGCAATATGGCTCATCCAGCTATCTTTTGTAGCCCCATGCCAATGCTTAACACCGTCTTTTGTGACAATCACTGTCCCAGGTGTTAATTTTTGCGCTGGCTGGCCCCATTCTTGGTACCAGCCTTCGCCGCCGGTAACCAATAAAATCTGATAACCATTGTGATGGATATGCCAATCATTACGGCAGCCAGGTTCGAAGGTAACGTTGCCGACATTGACACTGACATCTGGGTCATTGACCAGCATATCTAAGTAACTGTTGCCTTGGAAATACTTGGCATAGGCGGTGTTCAGAGCACCGACTGGGAAAATACCATTTTTAACTGCTTCTTCATTGTTGTTTGCCATTTGTGTGGCCTCCTATTTTTTAATCTGGATATCTCTTTTAAAAGTGTTCGAAAAAGCTCTTTTCGCACACACTAATACATCGGTCGAGGGCCGTCTGTTCCAGGCTGATCAATCCCAAGACTGCTCTTTTGATGCAGCTGCGGATCGGCAATCGTTTTTTCAATCAAATCGGCGATACTCTGCCGGGAAACGATTGTCCCCTTGAAGGGTTCGCCCTTCTCAGTCAATTCGTAATCAATCTTGGGATCATTATCCATATACGCTGCCCGAATAATCGTATAGTCGATGTCCGAGTCTTCGATGATGCGGGCAGCTCGGCGGGTATCGTCCATAATGTCACTGCCAATCGATTCTTCGACCCAACGGCCAAATTCGCCGGGCACCTCATGATAAAGGCCCAGCCCGGTCACATAGATCAGCCGTTTGACTTGGGCTGTATCCATCGCCGTTACAATATTTTTAGCCAGCGGTTCGAATTGACCGCCCAAGTTGGCATACACGATCTCCTGACCACGAATTGCTTCGGTCAGCAAATCAAGATCGTTCACATCGCCTTCGACAACTTCCTCACGAGCCGGGTCAATTTTGCCCAGTCGTTCAGCCCGCCGTAAGTACAACGTCAAATGATCATCCGTCTTTTTCAATAAATCCTGCCGGACCAAACGGGCAATCTGTCCATTGGCGCCTAAAATAATCACCTTTTTCATGGGATGCCTCCTTTACGAACCTACTGTAAACCTTAAAGCTCACTTTAAGGCAAGCCTTTTATTGAAATCTTTTCAAATAAGTTTCGAAATCTTCATTCTCGTCAATTGTTTTATCGAGTTTGCCGGCGTACCAATCAATTTTATGGTTAAGCACCTTTAAATTGGCTTCCCGTTCCCGAATTTCCACCAGACTGTCTTCACGGACTCGTTCGAGCAGGTCGCGCCGCTGCGGAATCGTCCCATCCCCCTGAGCACGCAGCTGCACGTAACGCTTAATATCATTCAAAGACATCCCAGTCCCCTTTAGATGCAGCAGGAACCCCAGCCATTTGACATCCTGGTCCGTATAATAACGATTGCCATTGTCATCACGCTGCGAAACAATCAGACCTTCGCTTTCGTAATAGCGTAACGTCGGTGTTGTGAGCCCGACTAATTTGCCAAATTCACCGATTTTATAACGTTTTTCCATGTTCACGCCCTCATTTCAAAAACGAGTTTAACACTTAAAGTCCACTTTAAGGCAAGCCCTTTTTCAGCATTTTTTTAATGCGCTAAAATACGTTTCAAATTATCGGTAAAACTAATTTCTCGTGACACGCGTTCGTCGGCAAACCAGCCGGCGCTTTCGTTGAACACCTCGCCCATGACTAGGGCCCGAATCCCACGTGACACGGTCAGGCGCTGTTTCGGATCGGCAATAAATTCAGTCAGCATCTGGTTGGGAAGAACCGAAATGGCCTCACCAATACGGCGGGCCTCTGAATCATTTGCCAGATCTTGCAGACTGAAGACGAATTCGGCCAATCGCCGCCGTTGCAAGCAAAAAGTGCGCATCGCAAAAGCCAACTTCAGCACACCATCTTCACCAGAAAGCCCCTGTGCTGTTGCCGTCAGCAGTTCTAAAACAGCTTGGAAAAAATCACGGGCCACTTGCAACTTCAGGTCACGCATATTTTTAAAATAAAAGTAGAGGGCCTGTGTCCGGCAGTTTAATTGTTTGGCCACCGCCGCAAAGGTCAGTGCACTGGGGCCTTGTTCCTGAATCAATATTTTGGCAACGGCAATGATTTTAGCCGCAGAAAGATCTCGTTTTTGAACCATTTTGACGAACTCCTTTTTTTAAATATTATTTTACAATGTGTAAAATAAAGAATACAATACAAAACAGATAAATCAAACACAATTAAATTTTTAAAAGAAGGTTTTGCAAGATGTTAAATTGGTTTCTAATCCTTATTTTAGGCTTTTGTATTGGCGCTGTCGTCATTTCCTTAGGTGGCGGCGGTGCAGCCATTTATCTCGGCATTCTGACGAGTGTGTTTCACTTGCCAGCAGCCGTTGCAGCGACGACTTCGCTCTTAACGGCATTTCCATCACTCGTGACAGGTGCCTTTTCCCAATATCGGACTGGCCACATCAACTTTAAAATCGGAAATCAAATGATGATTGCCGCCGTTCCAGCCACGATTGTCGGTTCATTAGTCGCCCCTGCCATTCCGAAAGCCTTTTATACATGGCTGATTGCCATCATCTTAATGCTGCTTGGACTCGATATTTTTGTGCGCATGCTCAAGCCAAATAGCAAGACGACCACAGCGGCCCCGAAAAATCAGCGTCTTGAAGCCAGTTTGTACGGCATCCTAAGTGGTTTGATGGTCGGGATGGTCGGGATTGCCGGGATGAGCGGCGGTGCGCTCATTTTGGCCGGCCTGCTGTTAATGAATCTCGATATGATCCATGCTGCAGCGACTTCTGCTTATGTTTTAGTCGGGACCACTTTTGTCGGCCTATTTTTCCATTTGACGAATAGCCAGGTGGACTGGCACATCGGTTCAGCCCTGATGATTGGGGCAATCCTGGGCTCGCTATGTGCGCCGTATGCAGCCAAATATTTCAAAAGCCCCAAAGTGCAGCGTGGTATCCAAATGGGCGCCGGCGTAGTTCTCTTCATCATGGGCATTACAATGGTCATCTAAAAGAAGCGTACGACATAATCGTACGCTTCTTTTATCAGGGTTCCTTTGCCGTCACATGATGAGCCTGCTTGAATTTTTTCGCATTTTTCTTCGTATCGGCCACTTTGAACTGAACGATTCGATCGACAATCTGATTGGTCCGGTGCCGATAACGAGGCGCACTGCTTTCGAAGATGCCATAGAATGTATTTTTGCCATCAAACGCAACTTGTTCCATATACGGCGGCATTTCAACGTAATACGGCGAGGTAATCGCATCGGTATCCTTATGAATATCGTAATGAACCAGTTTTGAAGAATCATTGCCAAACGAGGTGCTAATCAGCAAAGTTTGATCGGTGGCCGTGACCCCTTGCATTTGTTTGAGTCCATCGAATTCTTTGTCCGGCCGGCTGCCGTCCCGAATATTCTTTGAACGAACACCAATCTGTTCCTGACCGTTCTTGTTGTAGAAAACATCGTATTTCTGCAGAACACCAGCGCGATTCTGGTTGAAAAATCCGACCCATAAGGCGCCTTTATAGAAACACAGTACCGAAATCGACTTGATACGGGGCAAGTCAATCGACTGCGCATAGTGAATCGGCTTTTTCGATTTGGCAAAATCATATTTCTTGATTTCCGACCAATCGAGCCGTGACAACCGTGAGTGTTTGGCCTGCGTTAGTGTTCGTGGGCTGTCATCGGCAAACCACAACGAGTGTGTTTTCGCATCGTACGCCAATCCGCCAACGTGCGGCCGCTTTTTCAAGACAATCGTTTTGACATATTTCTTCGTTTTGCGATCAATCACATAAATCACCGAATTGCCCTGCTTCGCATCGTCATAGGCTGACACAAACAGGTACCCCTTCGAAAGGGCGATTCCCTGCACATCGAAGCTCTTCAGTTTGACCATTTTACCATTCCGATTGAGTGTCCATGCTCCTTGCATGCCTGGGATGGCGACGGCATGTTTTTCACCATTTTGGAGGGCGGGATATTTTTTGACGACTCGGTCAAAATCTTTTTGCGAGACCAATGGCTGGGTACTAGCTCCGCCGACTTTGATTTTCTGCTGTGTCGTCGTATGCAGCACTGGCGCTGTCGTTGCACCTTGAACCGTCCCGAACGAACTCAGCCCCAACAAAACAGCCCCCAATATCCACCAGTATCTTGCTTTCATGTCCGCATCCCTCCAAATCATTTTCTTAAGTCCAGTTTAGCGCCAAAACAAAGTCGAACGGTAACGATTCGCTCCGACAAAAAACGAGGTCGTGACATTAGTCATGGCCTCGTTTTTAGATTCGTACTTCGTTTGAGTTTTACGAACAACTGTTTACATGGGAATGTGAATCTCTTTTATTCATACGATAAGGCTTCAATCGGGTCGAGTTTGGAAGCCCGGCGAGCTGGTGAAAGTGCCGCCAACAAACTAATCAGAATCGAAATGCCGATTCCGAACAAGGCGAACTGCCAGCTAATCGAAACAATCGCGAAATGGATTGCCGGAATAGCCAGTGAATTGGCACCCCATTGCGCCAGATAGGCCACGCCGACCCCAAGAATGCCGGCGAAGACACCCAACAATCCAGCTTCAGAGATAAACAAACGCTGAATATCCTTTTTGCGGGCCCCTAACGCACGTAAAATCCCAATTTCCTTCGTCCGTTCAGAAACACTGATATAGAGCACGACAATAATCATGATTGCCGATACTAACAGCGAAATTCCGGCAATGGCAGCAAGGACATAGACAGCTAAGGAAATATACGTATTGAGCGTATCGACCATCGACCCGATTCCTGTAATCGTATAACGTGCCTTGCCATTCGTCTTGAAGTCCTTGATTGAATTCTTCACGGCATTAACGTTGGCCATATTATCGACCTTGACTGTCAGAAAGTTCGGCTTCAAAGTCAGTCCTTGTGATTTGTACAATGATTTCATCGTGCTGTAACTCAAGGTTGGAATCTGGTCTTTGGTGATTCCAGAAATCGTCAGATGCCGAGTCAACTGAACCGGTTGATGGTCAGCACCCATTACCGTCATCGTAAAGTTGACCTGCTTGCCGACTAAATTCTGAAGGGAACCATTGGTCAGCTTCTTGGCAGCAGCCTTCGTCAGCAGAATCTCATTCTGGCCCGGCTTCGTCCCATGCGTGATATTTTTCGTCAGCATCGTCCCATTATAGGATTCAACCATTTGGAGCGTACTGCTCTTCGACCCATTTTGAACGGTTGCTGAGGACCCATATGCTCCTGGTTCAACTGTTTTGACGTGGGCCACCTTTTCGATACGGTTCTTGTCGGTATCGGAAACGGTCGCCTTCAGCATATTCTGCGCTTCTTCCTGCGCATCACTCGTTTTTTTGCCTTTTTTGGTAATCTGCAGTTCGGTCGGGCTGATATTCGAATAAATTTCATGATTCATGTAGCCCTTAACGCCAGTTCCAAGTCCCAGCATCAGAACGACTGAGAAGATTCCGATTGCTGCCCCAAAGATAATCAATAAATTGCGTTTGAGGTTGTACCGCATATAGCTGAGCGCCATTTTGACCATGGCGCCGAATTTAAACGGATGACTGCCGGTTTTGTCTTCCTTAGCTGGCACGGCAAAATCCTGCTTGATTCGTTTGTCAGAATCGATGACCCCGCTTTCCATGTGGACAATGCGGGTCCCATGATTGGCGACTTCCTGTGAATGTGTGACCGTAATGACCAGTTTGCCATCGGCGGCAATGCCATCCAGAATTTCCAGTACTTCTTGCGTATTTTGGGCATCCAGCGCTCCCGTCGGTTCATCGGCAATGATAATATCAGGGTCGGCAGCTAAGGCACGGGCAATGGAAACACGCTGCTTCTGCCCGCCAGAAATCTGATTGGGATATTTGTCCATATGGTCTTTCAAACCAACCTTGGTCAGGAGCTCTTGCGCACGTTCGGTCTGTTGTGCCGCACTCAAGTCGGTCATTTCCAAGGATACCTTGACGTTTTCCAGCAAAGTCAGGTGGCTAATCAAATTAAAATTCTGAAACACAAATCCGATTGTCTGACGCCGGTATTGGTCCCACTGCTTTTCGGTGTTGTTGCGCAGCGATTTGCCGTTTAACAAAACATCGCCTTCGTAATTGGAATCGAGCCCGCCGATGATATTCATCAAGGTCGATTTCCCGCCGCCGGACTCCCCTAGAATCGAAACAAATTCGCCTTTATCGAACTTGAGATTGATTCCCTTCAAAACTTTGAATGCTTCTTTATTTAAATAGTACGATTTATGGATATCTTTTAATTCTAAATACGCCATACATGTTCCTCCGTCTCTCTCATAAACAACACGTGACATTATTTCAACAACGTGTTTAAATAATAACGTGCTGTTTCAAGACATGCAATCAGCAATATCATCCTAATGTGCCATTAAATCAACATGAAACCGTTACGTTGTTCAATCTATAACAGGAGGAACCATAAATGGCCGGAATAAAAAACAACCGCCGCACTAAATACACCATTGATGCAATCGAAACAGCCTTTTTACATTTATTGCGTCAAAATCCTATCGATAAAATCACTGTTACTGAAATCTGCCAGGAAGCCGATGTCAATCGGGGCACCTTTTACCGCTATTTCAAAGACCCTTACGATTGCCTCGACCAGATTCAATCTAAATTTTTCAACGAACTGCTGAAAAAGCGGCCTAAAAATAAAGAAGATGTTTCGGTCAAAGAAGTTTTAACGAGTGTCCTCACGATCTTCAAGCAAAATGCTGATCTGATGAAGGCACTCCTGCTGAATGACCAATCGTTTCTGCTGGAGCGCCTATTTCTCAGCCAGGATCATCTTGTCGATCAAATCGATCCCAAAAGTCTGCAGAATCCTAACAAGCGGCAGGCCTTTTATGCCCAGACTTTTTACATGTCCGGCACCGCCAACATCGTCCGTGGCTGGCTGGCGCTCGATATGCCCGAAGCGCCGGCTGATTTAGCCGATTACATCGTTAACCTGCTGCCCGATAAAGGACGGCACTTGCCCGATGTCGACCATGACCTGCCAAAGCTGCCGCCGACCTTCCGAAAACTCTAAAAAAGACCAGCGATGCAAATACATCGCTGGTCTTTTGCTTATAAGCGCTTGTCCAAATACGTCAAAACGCCTTGGTCATTATTCGAATCTGTCATTACATCGGCCACTTCTTTGACGGCTGGTGCGGCATTGGACATGGCCACCCCCGTACCAACTTCAGCCAGCATTTCTTGGTCATTGCCACCATCGCCAAAAGCAACCATTTCGGTCATCGGAATGTTGAGCCGTTCGCCCAATTGCTTCAAACCGGCTGCTTTGTTGATGCCTGGCTGAATCAAATCAATATCGCCATGGCCGCTGGAAACAGGAATGGCCATGCCATTCAATGCCACCCGTAATTGTTTCACCAGTTCATCTGTTTGCTGCGGCGGGCAGCTCAGCGCAAACTTCAAAATGTCATCATCCAAGGCTTCGAATGAGCCGACTCGTTTCAGTTTGTAATAATACTTGCGCATCTGATCCACATATTCCTGCGGCTCGGCATTCAGTACATACGCCGAATGACGTCCACAGACGATGATTTGCAATTGTTGGAAGGCAGACAATTCTTGCAAAATGGCCTGCACAGTTTCTAAACTAAAGTGCGCAACGACATATTCCTGATCCAGATCACGGATGTAGGCGCCGTTTTCGGCGACATAGATTACATCAGGGTAATCCTCAAAAAATGATTTCAATTGATAGTACTGATTGCCGCTCGCCACGACGAAACGAACGTCCTGGTCCTGCATCTTTTGGTGCAGTTGCGCAAACTTGGTGCGATCATAATCCATTTGGTCATTCAAAAAAGTACCATCCATATCAACTGCAACTAATTTCATTTCATGGCCTCCCAATATTCTTTGCGCTGCTGAGCCCATTTTTCATGGTCAGCCGCTGTAATTGTGCGTAAAACATGGCATGGATTTCCGACTGCGATCACATTGGACGGAATATCCTTGGTCACCACTGAACCGGCACCGATCACCACATTATCACCAATGGTCACTCCTGGTGTGACGGTCACATCGCCGCCCAGCCACACACTATTGCCAATTGTAATCGGATAACCATATTCTAAATGTTCATTACGGATATCGGCCACAAGCGGATGTCCGGCCGTATACAGGCCGACTCGTGGTCCGAACATCGCATCGTCCCCAATCGTAATGGGCGCAATGTCTAAAAAAATCGTTTCATAATTGGCATAGAATCGTTTGCCAACATGGACATTCTGGCCGTAATCAGCCCGAAACGGCGGTTCCACATACGCATCGCCGCTCGGTGCATCGATAATCTGCGCCAAGAGCTGCGCTTGTTCAGTTGGATTCCCTGGTTCTAAATGATTATATTGATAAATCCGTTTCTTGGCGGCCAGATTCAACGCCGCTAATTCGAGATCAGACGCCTTATACAGCTTACCACTGATCATGCGTTCTCGTTCTGTTGCCATCTTTTACACCGACACTCCTCATTCTGAATTCGCTTTCAGAAGTTTATTTTAGCATAGGCAGCTGGCAAAATGCTTGTTTTTTTACAAATTTCATGTTATCTTATTAGTAACAGGAAATGTGAAGGAGTTCTTTAATGATGAAATACACAATTACAGGTGCCACTGGTCATTTAGGCAGTCAAATTACCAAACAACTGCACCAGCTTGTTCCAGCCGACCAAATCAATCTGGGTGTGCACACCCCCGCCAAAGCACAGCACTTTGCCGACTTAGGCATGACGCTGCATGCGATCGACTATGCTGATGAAGCGTCGCTTATAACGGCGTTACAAAATAGCGACGTCTTCATTTACGTCCCCAGCAAGAGCCACGACAGCTATAGCCGTGTCACCGAGCTGGAGCATGTCATTGCCGCCGCTGAACAAGCGCATGTGCAGAAAATGGTCGCAATGGGCTTTGTCGCCGATCAAACCGATAATCCCTTTACCCTCTCCGCATTTTATGGCTACCTGCCACGACGGCTCGCCGAAACAGACCTCGATTATGTCATCCTCCGCAATGTGCTGTATGCCGATCCGCTTGTGCCGTATCTGCCCGAATTGATCGAACGAGGCAATATCATCTATCCTGTCGGTCACCACGCCATGTCCTTTATCAGTCTGGCCGACAGTGCCGAAGCTTTTGCCAAGGTAGCGACGACGCCGGCATTATTCAGGCGTAAGAAGAGCTACACACTGTCGCAATCACGTGACTACACAATGCCGCAGCTGGCGGAAGTCCTGAGCAAGGTATCCGGACATCACATCGGCTATGCGCCGGTCACCAATGCTGAATTCGAGCAGCTTTATGATCAGAATCATGAAGGTAAAATGCTCGCTTCGATGTATGCCGGCGGTGCAATGGGGCTGCTCGACGATCTCAGTGACGATTTCGAACAAATCACCGGCCATCCGGCGCAAACAATGACTGCCTTTTTAACGAAACAATGGCAGCAAAAGGGGCTGTGACATAAGTGTCTCTTGCACGAAAAATGACTCTTTCAATGCAATTTTTGCATTGAAAGAGTCATTTTTGTTTGAACAGTATCAATTGGCGAAACGCAGTAACCATCTGGCATTTAATAGCTTTTATGAAGCTAAGTAAATGCCTAGATGGTCTTGCGGGGGCGTGACAACGAAGTCAAAAAGCGACTTCTGTCACGCTCCCTTTGTATCTTTTAAAAACCAAGCTGTTTCCATTTGGCAAACGTTTTGTCCGGCGTATACCCAACTGCTTTAGCTTGGGCAGCTTGACTCTTCGATTGCCAGTCCGTGTCGTCCGTTAATAATTTGATGACTTTGGTGGCCATGGCCTGATCCAGTCCATCCGGCACAACATAACCATTCTGGTCATCGAGCACCAAGTACGGGGTGCCGTACTGAATATCGTAAGTAACGACGGGCACGCCATATCCCATGGCTTCGACCAAATTCATTCCGAAACTTTCTGCTTCGGAAGTCTGCAAAATCACACTCGCATGGGCATATAATTCATGGAGCTGCTGCTGGGTTTGATAACCGGCAAAGTCGACACTGCCGTCAATCCCTAAATTGTTTGCCTGATGCTTCAGCTGTTCTAAATAATCAGGTCCCGATGCATAACCAGCCATGATCATTTTGGCATCCGGCAATTGCCGCTTCACTTCGGCAAAGACTTTGAGAGCCTCTTCTGGCCGTTTTTCCGCCGAGAGACGCCCGACATACAGGACGACCTGCGCCGTCTGCGGCTGATGCGGATGAATATCGTCAATGACTGTATCAGGGGCGACCAGCACATTGACCTGCGGATAGCGACTCTGTAAATCTTGCTGTTGTTGCGGGGTTGCAACTAATACGCCATCGAATGCATCCGGAAACTTCGTCAGCACATCCTGATAAACTGGTAGTAACGGCGCCGACGCCACATTGTGGGTACGCTCAGTGTGCAAACCATGGAAGGCCGGCCACTTTTGCTTAGCGCCCTGAACATCGGCCACGACATAATCCAGTGTGCGCCGGTCCGAAATGATTTTGGCATCGTCATCGTCGTGAATCAATTCATTCAGGAAGAACAAATACAGCTGATCTTCCGTATTGAAACGGAACATCTGGTCGTGATAATCCAGCAGCTTCCACAATGTCGGCTGTAATTTGCCGTTGACGTTCATCCAGACTTGTTCGATCACAGTGTTGCCCTTTAAGTCAAGATAACGACGAACGCCTAGACTGCCGTCCGGATGAAAATAATCGACCGAAGATAAGAAACCGCGCCAATCCCAATTTTCACGAGTCGTTTGATTGCCATACTGGTCGTTTGTGACAATTTCGTTGACCAAGCCAACCGTCGCTGGCTGAACAGTAATCTTAGCCAGTTTCTTGCCAGCCTGATCCAGCGTCGAATAGTTGGGGCCATGCGCATGGATGTGGTATTCATCCAGCGGCAGTTCTGGCAAGAGCCGCAAGTTTTGCTCTTGGCGGGGCACATTTACGGTCCCCTGAAAGTAATCATACATATTAAGCGACTGGTCTGCCGGCAAATCGACGCTCTGCCGGTCACGTTCTAAATAACGATTATAGTTGCGGGACACATAAACCGCCTTGCGACCCATTTTGTTGAACAGCTTCGTCCGGCGTGCCTGCGAATGTTCCGTCCCTGAATTAAAGGTAAAAATATTTTCACTGACAAAATAGTACATTCTCTGCGCCCCTTTCTAAGCTTCAAGTCCCGCCGCAGCGAGTTTTGCCGGCCAAACGCGTTTCGCATCCGCTAGCAAATTCGTCCAATCCTGCCAGACATTCGCTTCGGAATAACGTTCGGACGAATCATAAGCACCGGTGCTGTACTTTTGGGCCAGCTGCGGATTTTTCAGAACCTTGATGATGTCGCGAGCCATTTCCTGATAGTCTTCATACGGGACGACGTTGCCATTAACACCATCTTGGACAATTTCATTCGGGCCGTAATTGACATCATAGGAAAATGAGATTAAGCCATGCGAAATAGCTTCCATGATGGCTAAGTTGAATCCCTCCATCCGTGACGTCAGGCCGTACATCATCGCCTGATTTTCGATTTCATCGATGTTCGTTGTGTAGCCTTTCAAAGTGACAGTGTCTTCAAGCTGATTTTCTTTGATGACAGCTTCGACGGCACGACGCGCACGATAATTATCGGACGAATCAGCATAGCCGTAAATATCCAATGAAACTTCCGGAACCGCCTTTTTGACGATTGCAATGGCACGGCACAAATCATCAAGATGTTTTTCCCAAGCCACACGGGCAAAAACGACCATTTTCCCGAACTGACGGTCTTTCACCGGAATACGGGGGGCGTTCAGCAATGAATCCGGCACAATCCCGA
The DNA here is from genome assembly GCF_001437205.1 of Lactobacillus selangorensis. GTDB lineage: Bacteria > Bacillota > Bacilli > Lactobacillales > Lactobacillaceae > Paralactobacillus > Paralactobacillus selangorensis. The sequence continues at coordinate 204,652 of NZ_JQAZ01000002.1, forward strand.
CTGGAATCGTAAATAATTTCGTGTGCGGATGAAAACGTGCTTCGACATCGTTTGTCTGCCGCTGCGTCGCCGAAATGACACAATCATAACCATCGATTGCATTCATCGAGAATTCATAGTTGTTGTTCAAAATCGAATGCAGCGGTTCTTGCGCATTACCAGCCTGCGAGTTGTGCAGATGAAAGGCCGTATACGCCGGTTTCTTCAAATGCAGGAAGCCCCAATCGGCAATGTGGGCCCGGTCTAGAATGAAGACGTTCGGCCGTTCATTTGACCAGAATTCAGCATTGACATCGTCCAAGAAATGCAAAGTCAAATGTTCGATTGTATCGAATTGATAGGTTTTTCCATCACGGCGATCCCGCAGTCGCCAGCCGGCCTGCTGCCATTCTTGCTGCATATCGTATTTATGGAAAGTCTCCAGAACGACCTGTCCCTGCCGATCGAGCCACGCTTCGGTCCCCACCTTATTATCAGGCGTGTAATATTGGACTAATGTTTTAAAACCACGTGCATCATAGTTATCGACACGATACAAATTATTGTAGCCATCGAATAATTCGGTCGACCAGACTTGGCGGTCAGCGCCACGATAGTTGACTCGTGCGACCAATTGGCCATTTTGAGCCGTTACCAAATAACGGTTCTGAGCCGCATCGTCCTCATAACGAACGTGCGGCACCCCGAAGGATATGTCGTCGACATGGAGTGCCTGCTGTGGCATAGCGAGTGTGTCTTGGAAATAATCAAACATATTGAGGACCTGCCGATCTTCAATTCCGGCCGCTGCTGTTGCAATGTGCAAGCTCGGATTCCAATCACGGAAAATCATCCGCACATCGGTATTGTGATGATTGAACAAACGCAGTCGTTTAATCTCGGCGTGTTCAATCCCAGATTTATTAGCCTGCAAAGTGCTGTTAATGAAAAATATCACTTAAAAATCCCTCCATCCTGCTTGAACATCAACCGGTACAAGCTTCCGTTTCATCTTATCGATTTTTATTTAGAGCGTCAACGCAGACGAACGTTTCATGTGAAACATTAAGCAATGTCGAGTGCACCGACTGCGACCGCATGCGCTGTTTCTTCTTCGAAAACGTATAAAACAAATTGATCCAATTGCTGTAGCTTCTCCGGCAACGCAAATTGTTCTGTCAGAATCAATTCGCCATCTGCATTGGCAATCAATTCCTGTTGCGCTGCTGAAACGTCTAAAAGCTGCTGTCCCAGTGCGGCCGTAACCGTTTCGGTTTCCATTTCGGCGTTATCAATCAACGCCTGATCCCGTTCGGCTACATAGGGTGTCAGCTGAATGTGATACGCCAGCTCAGGTGTCGCCGCATATAAATTGATCCAGAGTTTCAGCATGTCCCCGCTCAGCTCAAGCTGAACGTGACCATGCACATTGGTACCATTCAATGGGTCGAGCTCAGCTGTATATCGTGTTGTCATTTTCAAACCGCCTCCCTATTAAGGATAAAACATTTTAGGCAGAAAAAAAGGCTTTGCGGAAATCTCCTCAAAGTCTTCATACTTTTCTATAAAATACCGAATGTCTGCAAAATCAGATAAATATTCAAGATGACCAAGACAATCGTTGAAATCCAGGCGGCCAAGCTGACCCAGCGTTTATTGGCAAACCGACCCATCAGTTTCTTATTATCGGTGTACATTACTAATGGAATCGCCGCAAATGGCAAGGCGACACTCAGGAAGACCTGCGAGAACGTCAGCAGATTTTCGATTTTAGCTTCATTACCGTGATAATAAATGGCGAAAATAATAACTGGTGTGACAGACAGCAGACGTGTCAGCAAACGCTGTGCCCATAATGGCATCTTCAGTTCAATGAAGCCTTCCATGATAATCTGTCCTGACAGCGTTCCGGTAATGGTCGAACTCTGACCGGACGCTAACAGTGCAATCGCAAATAACATACTCAGCATTGGGCTGGCAATACTCCCAACCACCTTGCTGTTGCTCAGAGCGTTGAATAAATCAACGAACCGGCCGAGCGAACTATTCGTGCCGTAGAATAACGCTGCCCCTAAAATTAGCAGCAGACTGTTGACGACAAAGGCAACAGTCAATTGAATATTGGAATCAATATTCGTAAAGTGAATCGCACGAGCAACATCTTCTTCGTTGCTGCGATCGACCTTCCGTGTCTGCGAAATCGAAGAGCCCAAGTACAAATCATGCGGCATGACCGTAGCCCCAACAATCCCTAAAGTCAGGTACAGCATCGGTTTATTGGTGATAATCTTCGAAGTCGGCACATAACCGGCAAACATCTGAGCGATATCTGGTTTGGCCAGTACTACTTCATATAGGAAGACTAAGACAATCACACCGACTAAAGTAGCCACAATTGCTTCGATTTTTCTGAACCCTAATTTCATCAGCAACAGCAGCAGCAAAACATCAAATGATGTAATGATGATACCAGCAATCAATGGAATCTTGAAAATCAACTCCAAGGCAATCGCCGAACCGATGATTTCAGCCACATCGGTCGCCATAATAGCTAATTCAGTAATAATCCAGAGGAAGATTCCGACTCGTTTCGTCGTTCGCTCCCGAATCAATTCAGCTAAATCTTTTCCCGTCACGATTCCTAACCGTGATGCCATCGATTGCAGCAGCATCGCAATCAGACTCGAGATTAAAACAACTGACAGTAATTGGTACTTAAACTGCGCACCACCGGCGATTGACGTAATCCAGTTCCCAGGGTCCATGTAACCAACGGCAATCAGTGCGCCGGGTCCTGTGAACGTGATTAACGTTTTCCAGAAGCCGCTCCCCTTAGGTACCTCGATACTACCGTTGACTTCTGATAAACTCTTGCTCTCTCCACCAGTGGATTGAAACATTTTTTCGTGTGCTTTCTCATGATTTTTGTTCACCACAAAGCCCTCTTTTCTATTGGTTTAGAAATTCAGGTTGAACACTTTTTCAATCGAGTATTCAATTTATTTCCAATACGTATTATTAGTTATTTTTAAGGCAAAGTCAATGGCTGCGAAACTAATTTTTAGGGGCATCGAACATAACGGCTTTCAGAAAACAAAGGCTGCTCGCCAAAATGACGTGTCCCTTGTGATTTTCCGCTTACCTAAAAATATTTTCAGCACACTGCTTTTTTAAAAATAACAAATTCGGATACCTTGAAAATGCTCACCCCAAAGCCTGCCAATCTAATTCTCGTCCTATCCACATCTTACGCCAGCCACACCAAAATGGCGAACAAAACGCAAAAAAAAGAGTGCGACAAAGAGTGTTAAAACAGTGAGGATTAAGGAAGGTGCAGACAAAATCCCGGTTTGCGGATTTAGACTGCACCGACTTAAACGAACTGTTTGCGCTTTGGAGCACGTTTAGACCAAAGCGCGTTAAAACAGTGAGGATTTAAAAGCTGTATCAATAAAAAAAAGCATTTGGATTTTCTCCAAATGCTTGCGCAATTATTCCTGCTTTTGATACTGTGCGACAAAGTCCGGCAGAAAGTCGGTCAGTTTGACTTGGCCCCAGTCCTGAATGTGATTGCGGAAGTCGGCATAAAAGTCTTCTGTGCGCCGAACGGAATTCATTTTAGTGGCAGCTTCGGCCCACTCTTTGCTGAAGCCGATTGCTTTATCATGCGCCAGTTGTTCGGCATCTGTCAGTTCGTGCCACTTCAAATCAGGCATATCCAGTGCTGTTCGCAACGCCGCCACGAGTTCATTACCAGTAAAGGCGTCACTGGCCGCATAGTGGACCTGATTCTCAGTTTGTGCAGTGGCTGAACTGAGTGCCTGATAAACGACTTCGGCAATGTCGCTAGGTGCCACCCAGGCATTTTTCATCGTACCGCTTAAGTTGGTCGCAATCTCATGGTGTGCTTTAATACCAGGAATATAGGCAAATAAATTCGTGTAGAACCCGACTGGCCGTACAAACGTATACTGCACATCATCCAGCTGCTTCAAAGTCCGTTCGATAATGTTGTAGATATAAAGGCCGCCGACTTCAGGACCTAAATTAGCACCCACACTGCTGAGATCGACGACGTGTTTGACGCCAGACTGCTGAATGGCCTGCTTATAAATATCGGCCTGCTGCTGAGCACTAGCTGTCATATTGGTCACTGCGGCCGGGTTGCCATGCGATGAAAACATCAGATAAACGACGTCCCGTCCGGTAAACTGCTGGGTCAGAAACGCAGCATCCGTCATCGTGCCAACAGCCGGCTGCGCCCCTAACGTCCGAATAGCTTCCTGACGGTCAGGGTTGGTCGTAATCACAGTCACTTCATTGCCGTCTGCAATTAAACGAGGAATTACAAATTGATTGATGTGTCCTAAGGAACCTAATAATGTCATTTTCATAAGTGAATGGCCTCCATAAAAGATAATTTAATCTTTTATGATTATAGAGATAGACTTATCTTTTGTCAACTGTTAAACTACTTTTATGATGAAAAAGAAAAATCCAGAAAAATACCAGCAGATTATTGATGCGACGGTCCAACTGATCGATCGCCAAGATGTTGCCATGGTGTCGACGACGCAAGTGGCGAAAAAAGTCGGCATTTCGCAATCCAATATTTATATTTATTTCAAAAATCGGGATGACTTAATCAAACATGTCTTCATCCGTGAAGTCGATGCCATGAGTCAGTTCGTTCATGATACGCAGGTGCCGGCCACCGATTTATTCGGTCAGTTTGCCAGTCAGCTTGATGCCCTTTTTCAGTTTGCCCTACAGCATCCGACCAGCCTGAATGTAATCCAGAAGATTCTACGCTCCTACTCGTATCAGCATCTAGTCGCCAAACCCGACGACCTCAACGCCGCCAATGCCGAATTATTGGTGACATTAAAAAAAGGCCAGCAAACTGGTCTTTTCAAACAAGTCGACCTCTCCCTCCTGCAAAATACGATTCTTTCCAATATCAAACTACAGGCCGATAATATTCATCATGGCAAATATACAGCCGCGGAACAGCCCTTCGAACGGGTCCGGCAATTGATTTTTGACGCCATTTTGAATGGTTCGCGCTCCTAAAATTGACTTCAAGTCACAGCTTTAGCACCGGAATTGAAAAATCCGGCTGGCCGTGTTACTACTATTAGATAGATTCAATCTGAAAGTGAGGCGTGTCCCATGAAAAAAGCAAAACGAATTACGGAATTGGCCGTGCCGGCACTCACTGTGACTGGTCTGATCACGTCCGCTGAATATTTATACCGGTATGCCTTCAAACGAGTACCGGAAGTCCCGCCGACATCGGCCGACAAACAGAAGTATGCCGACCAGTATTATGCATACGTTGATTGGCTCCATCAGCAGCCAACTCAAGAATGGTATCTGAATGAAGATACAGCCTATCAATTGGTAGCAACCTATGTGCCGGCCGAACAAGCGACGACAAAAGCCGTCATCATTGCACACGGCTACAAAGGCAACGGCGAAACAATGGCCAATTACGCCAAAATGTTCCATGAAATGGGCTACAACGTCCTGCTGCCTGACAGTCGGGCCCATGGTCATTCCGCTGGCAAATACATTACCTTCGGCTGGCTCGACCGCTTTGATTATTTGCGCTGGGTCGATGACCTGATTAAGCGGCTCGGCCAGCACAGTCAAATCGTCCTGTTTGGCGTTTCAATGGGCGGTGCAACCGTCGAAATGATGAGCGGCGAAGAGATGCCGTCCCAAGTCAAATGCATCATCGCCGATTGCGGATATTCGGATATCGATGACGAATTATCCTATTTGCTGAAACGGACTTTTCATTTGCCGAAATATCCGCTGGTTCCGGCCGTCAGTTTTATCAACTGGCGCCGCCAAGGTTTCAGGCTCAAACAAGTCTCCTCTGTCAAACAATTACGCAAAAACAAACGCCCAATCTTTTTTATTCATGGTGAAAAAGACGTTTACGTCCCAACGGCAATGCTTAACGACAACTATGCCGCCACACAAGGGCCGAAGGAAAAGTGGATTGTCCCTGATGCTTCCCATGCTGAAAGTTTCTGGATTGATCCAGCCGCTTATCGGACTCACGTCGCAGCCTTTTTAAATCGTTACATTGAAAATCCAAGCTGATTGGATTTTTTCTTCGCCTTGAATTTAGTTGCAAATGCAACTATAATATTCACTGGCCGCTCGTCACTTTGATGCCGACAATGCCGACCACCAGCATAATAATGAACACCCACGTCAAGGCTGGGAGCTGGTCTTTGAACAAGATGACCCCCACTAGGATTGACCCAACGGCACCAATCCCTGTCCAAATCGGATAAGCCAGACTCAACGGCAGATGCTTGATGGCCAATGATAAGAAACCGAAACTGGCCAGCATCCCGACCACCGTTGCGAGTGTGTACGGCAGATTGCTGAACCCATGGCTGAGCTTCATCGTCGTTGCCCAGACAACCTCAAACAAACCCGCCGCAATTAAATAAATCCATGTCATTTCCATTTCCTCCTTTAAAATAAAAAAGGCATTCAGACAACTCTCCAAAGACCTATGGAGTTGCCTAAATGCCGCATTCGCCCGGTAGCGAATCACTATTTCTAAGGATTATCTCAACAACAATGTCCCTTGTCAAACCAGAAAGGAGTTTTTCCATGCCTGAAGACGTGCTTCGTCAAATCGGCACAATTGCCCGTTCGCTCGACTCGATCAGCAACGTCGAATTCAAACAAATCGACCTCGCCAAAGGCCAATACCTCTACTTGGTCCGCATCGCCGAGCATCCTGGAATCATTCAGGAACGACTGTCAGAATTGTTGTGCGTCGATAAAACGACGGCAACTCGTGCCTTGCAAAAACTCGTCCAAAACGATTTGATTCGTAAAGAAGCCGACCCGACCAACAAAAAAATCCGCCACTTATATGTCACAGACAAAGGACGACAGCTCTATCCCCTCATCAAACGGGAAAATGATTTTTCGACCCAGATTGCGTTGAATGGTCTTTCTGAACCCGAACGAGCCGAACTATCCCGTTTGCTCGCCCAAGTGAGTCAGAATGTTGCTGCCAACTGGCTGTCCGTCAAAAAGGGCCGCCAACGCCATTATTAGAAAGGAACCCCAGCATGATTACACCGATGACTTTAACTGATTTACCTGAATTACAAAAAATCAGCCGTATTACCTTTGCCGACACGTTTGGCGCCGCAAATACGGCCGCTAATATGGATGAATACCTCGATTCAGCTTACAGGACGGCCAAACTGACCGCCGAACTAACCGACCCCGATTCTTTTTTCTTCTTCATCAAACAAGATAACCACAACGTCGGCTATTTGAAGGTCAATGTCAATTCTGCCCAGACGGAAACTATGGGCAGCGATACACTCGAAATCGAACGAATCTACATTCTGCCCGCCTACAAACATCGTGGTCTGGGCACACAGCTCATTCACCAGGCATTGGCCGTCGCTCAGCAGCAGCACAAAACCAAAATCTGGCTCGGCGTTTGGGAACACAACGAACCAGCCAAGAAGTTCTATCAAAAGATGGGATTCCACCAAATCGGCGACCACATCTTCCAGCTGGGCACTGACAAACAGCGTGATTTGATGCTGCTCAAACAGTTATAATCTGAATAAAGGAGGTTTTTGCTATGAAAGCAGTTGTCGTCAGCCAGCCCGGCGGTCCCGAAGTCCTGCACTATACCGATGTGCCGACGCCGCAAGTCAAACCAGGCTGGTCGCTGGTCCAAGTCAAAGGATTTGGAATCAATCACTCTGAGATTTTCACCCGTGAAGGCAAATCACCGAGTGTGCATTTTCCCCGCATTTTAGGAATCGAGGCCGTCGGGATTATCAGTCAGACGACCGCACCAGATAAATTGCCGGTCGGCCAGCAGGTGATGTCGCTGATGGGCGAAATGGGACGTGCTTACGACGGCAGCTATGCCGAATACGTCCTACTGCCGAACGACCAGATTTATCCAATCCGCAGTTCGCTCAGCTGGGCCGAATTGGCGACCATTCCGGAAACCTTCTACACAGCTTATGGTGCCTTGCTAGGTTTAAACCTGCAAGACAGCCAGCATCTCCTGATTCAGGGCGGAACTAGCGGTGTCGGCGTCACCGCCGTTAAGCTGGCACGTGCCATGAATCACGATTTAACCATCACCGGAACGACCCGTTCCAATCAAAAAACCGCCGCCTTAAAAGACCACGGTTATGATGCTGTTATTCTGGATTCAGATAATCATTTGCAAACGTCCGCACAATTCGACCGTATCCTCGATTTAATTGGTCCCGCAGCCGTGCCGGATTCACTCCAGCATCTCAATTTGGGCGGCATCGTCAGTTCGACTGGCGAGCTCGGCGGTGTTTGGGATCTTGATCATTTTGACCCGATCACCAAGATTCCCAACGGCCGTTATCTGACCTCATTCTATTCTGGCGATGTCGCTCAAAACGTCCTCAACGACCTCTTGCAGCTGATTGAAACCAAACACATCGATGTCGCACCTGAAAAAGTCTTTTCATTAGAGCACGTTCAACAGGCCCATGAATACCTTGCCAGCAGCCGCAGCATCGGCAAAGTGGTCGTTACGCTTTGACGTGATGACCGATATAATCCATGCTGCACAATAATAAAATGTCGATCAAAACGGCATACGACATCGCCGGCGGATAAACGGTCACCGTGAGGAACATGCCGACTAATTTAATGACCAAATCTAAATAAGTGACCCAATCTGGAGCTTGATACATCAAATGCCGTTTGGAAACGTGATTGGCCACATCCAGCGAATGCGAAATCCAGATGTTGCTGAGTGAAACGAGTAAAACAACCACGCCGTACAAAACTTGGGCCGTCACATTAAAAAAGTGATCTTCCATAATGCTCGTGGTATAAGGGGAAAACGAAGCAAAAAAGAGCATCACCAGCGACGCAACGATTGTTTCGTTGTTGATTTTGTGAATCTGCTGCCAGGCGTTATGCTGGCTATACCACATTAGCCCTAACCAGGCAAAAGACAGTGCATACGCAAAAAAGTTATTATGTAACGCATATAGACCAGCCCAGGAAACTGTGGCTGGCTTTTTTAAATCCAAGACCAAAATAGTCATGATAATCGCCAAAACAGCATCGGTAAAGGCCGCCGTCCGTTCTTTATTCATAAAATCACTCCTCATCAATTATTTTATGCTTAAAATGAGACAAAACAAGGAACTTGCCCCCTCGTTTTTTCGGCTTCGTTGTCCTATAATGAGAGTAAGATAAGTTTATTCTAAGAAGGGAAGCATATTCATGACAAAACGTATTAAAGGTTCTTGTACCACCGTTTTAGTTGGTAAAAAAGCTTCTGCTGATGGTTCAACAATCATTGCCCGCAACGAAGATGGGGCAGCCCCACTCGAACCGCAGAAGTTTGTTGTGATCAATCCAGATGACCAGCCACGTCATTATCAGTCTGTCTTAAGCCCATTCCAAATCGACCTTCCAGACGATCCGATGCGTTATACATCGACTCCAAATGCGATTGAAACCAATGGTATCTGGGCTGCAGCTGGCATCAACAGCGATAACGTCGCTATGACAGCAACCGAAACCATTACTTCAAACTCGCGTATTTTAGGCGTTGACCCCTTAAATCCAGATGGGATCGGCGAAGAAGATATTACGACCATCGTGCTGCCTTACATCCATTCTGCTCGTGACGGCGTGAAGCGTTTAGGCGCATTGCTCGAAAAGTACGGCACTTACGAAATGAATGCCATGGCCTTTTCCGACAAGGATGAAGTCTGGTACTTCGAATCCATCGGCGGTCATCATTGGGCTGCTATTCGGATTCCTGACGATGCCTATGTCATTGCCCCGAACCGTTTAAACATCGATGATTATGATTTCAAATCTGATGATACCCTTTATGCTAAAGATTTACCTGATCTGATCGAAAAGTATCATTTGAATCCAGATCCAGACCAAGTGGACTTGCGTCATATCTTTGGGAGTGCCACAATCAAGGATACACGTTACAACAACCCTCGTGCTTGGTATGGTCAATTGTACTTCAACCCTGAATTCGACACTGACCCATTAGACCAAGACTTGCCGTTCATCTGCCAGACTGACCATAAAATCAGCATCGAAGACGTTAAGTTTGTTTTGAGTTCGCATTATCAAAACACGCCTTATGATGCTTATGGTTCACTTGGCTCAAAGGAAGAAAAGAAATTATTCCGTCCAATCGGCATCAACCGGAATCAGGAATTGCATATTCTGCAAATCCGCAACGATGTGCCGAAGGAAATCGCTGCTATTCACTGGTTAGCTTTTGGACCGAACACGTTCAACTCAGTTGTGCCATTCTATGCCAACGTTACTGACACACCAGAAGCCTACAAAGGCACTACTGGCGAATGCGATACAACGAAGGCCTACTGGTTAACAAGCACCATGGCCCTCATCGGCGACGCCAACTTCAGTTTGTACGAAGATCAAGAAAACATCTTCGAAGAAACTTCCGTTGCCGCATGCCGCAACATCCAAATCAAGACCGATGCCGCTGCCAAGGACCAGAGCAATCTGCAGCAATACCTTGAAGGCGTCAACCAGCAAATGTCTGATTTGACCATGGCCAACGCTGAAAAACTGCTCGGCCAGATGCTCGCATTAGGCGAACCGCAAATGAAGCTGCAGTATACACTCCATGATTAATAATCAGAGTGTGAGCAAGGGCATTTTTATCAATGAGCATTAACATGACTTTGACGTTGTGAGCGATTTATGTTCACTAGGAAAAGTCGGTTAAGCGGAATTGATAGCCCTTGCGAACACGTTTAGAGTATGACAAGCAATGCATTCCCGTGTGATGGCATTTCCCCGTCACACCTGCAAGCTGTCTCATCAAATCTCATTAAAATGACTCAACTATGCGGCTAGCGACAACCGATTTAAAGTTCGTCCCTTTCGCTGATGGGAAAAATCCTTTTCATGCCGCAGCTAGACTGTACTTCAGCAATGTTTGCTTTGTGTTAATTTCTGACGTTGATTGACAAGTTTTGTTGAAAATCAACGGCTGGCGAACCTTCTTTGTCGATGATCTTGATCATTTCAGGCATTGTCGTGTAATCAGGATCATCGACGAACTGTGCTAGACGATGCTCAAGCCCTTCGTAACCACGTTCTTGCGGTGAAAGGATCGGGCCAATGGCATTTTCGTCCATGTCAAAAGTCGGATGTGCGGTGCGTTTATGAATATCAACCTCTTCAGTACCGATCAGAAGATCACCGCCGAGTTTAAAGTCGATATAAACGGGTTTGTCTAAGTCAATCATAAAAATTATCTCCTTTTAACACCAGATTAGTAATCTGCGTTCTTCATTTTTGAAAACTGCTGAGTACATATAAACGCTCTTTCAATTATGGCACACTTGCTGCAAATGCCTTTGAATAAAACCGGCACTCATTATCCGTGACAAGCTGCATGCAAGTTTGTCATTATTGTACAATCTCATTGGCACGTTCAAGAATCGTGACGAGCATTTGCTGTGCGCTGTCGTGCATAAAGGTCGAATTGAAATCATACGGTTTTGCTTCGTCCGTATTTTTTAAGCCTAATGCGTCCCATAGTTCATTGAAAACTATGACAATTCCTTGTGAGTTTGCAGTGGCACCATAACCAGGATCAATAAATGAACCACACATTGCGTAGACCATTTCGACAACAGTAGCTTCTTTTTGACGAGGTTGATAAAAAGTCACGATTCAATTCGGATTTTTCAGGCGTGCAGCAAGGGCAGCATCTTGCCAATATCCAACCACCCTTTTGAGCAGATCAAATGTATTGCCAAAATTGGCCTCAGCACCTACATTGCTACTAGTCATAACATAACATTTGCCAGTGCCGTCAATGAACATCTCGTCGATGGTATTGCCATTATAGTTAGCAAAATCGATGTCTTCAATATTTTCAAACGCCCGTCGGAAGTCATTGTTTTGCATCGCCTGGATGGTGTCTTCAATGACGACTTAAAGCAGGACTCGTCCATTAGAAGTATTAATATCGGTTTGTTTTTGAGCAGTTGTCAGCATGTGCATGATATTTCCTCCTTGTGATTAAAGTGATCATAAAACGGATCTTTGATGCAGTCGACCCCTCGATGATGGGGTATTCGTTTCCTAATAAAGATAAACCTGATTCGGATGCTCATGCTTGATAATCTGAATGATCGATCCATCCGAATTATTTCCCAACGGATCCGTCGTCCCCACTGCGGAAAATAGTATTTTCATATGTACCCCTCCATGATTCCTATCATAGCGCAATTTAAAGCGCTTTTATAAAATTATTAGATTAAAACGACTGTCTCCTTTAAAAGACAGAAACCCCCTTGAATTGGATTTTCTCCAATTCAAGGGGGTTTCTTCAAACGTCAAATGGCGTTCGTCCTTTTTTGAATGCTTATAATTCCCAGGCACCGACTTCACCGGTTCCATCGCAACGATCGCACTGGCCGCCATCGCTGAAATCCCAGCCCGTGCCGTTACAATCCGGACAATCAACCATTAAAATCACTTGCCTTTCTTTTCAAGTTCATCGGCCTTTGCGTTTGCAATCCTGGCTGTATTGTAAAAACCACGTGCATTCCCATAATGATAGCCGCCTTTGCCACTTTTAGCTTCGGCCCATTCCGTATTGCCCTTCTTTTGAAATGTATTCGCCACATTGCGGTACCCTTTGCTCGACATATTTTTAGCCATTTGAAACAACCTCCCAGTCGTTTTTAATCTAAATCATCTTCATAACTCGCACCCGAGCCAGATAGATTGACATAATAATTGCCATCGTAAATATCATCGTAATTGGAAACTTCGAAATTGTACTTGCCAGGGAACAAACCTTGCTTAAACTGATCGGCCGTGATCGACCGGCGTTTGCCACCATTTGTCAGTTTGACGGTCGCCTGGTTCAGGTCGGCGTATGGGAAGGTGACGCTGGTCGGTCGTGCTTCCAGATAATAACTATCCATTCCGAATACTTTTTTAGTGCCGACGTAGAATTTATAGGTAACATCTGTGCCCTCAACGGACCGTCCCTCAGCTACATATGTGCCGATTTGGTCGCTCGGCAGACTTGCATGGTCATGCCATTGTTCGACAACGCTCTGGGCCCCGACACTCGCAAATTTGATTTCCTGGCTATTCTGGTCGAATTGCTTCAGAAACAGCGCCCCGTCCTTGTTTTCAACGGCTTTATTGATATTATCGGCCAGTTCGTTTTGTGTCGTTACCTGCTGGCGAACGACTACAACACCAACGACCAGCACTAATAAAACGGCACCGATAATTATCCAAATTGTTTTATTGCCTTTTTTCATTTGGCATCCGCCACCTTATCCGTCAACATCAGATAAAAGATATATAAATCAACTACGGGAATAAAGAGCAGCCAAGCTAAATTCTCTTCTCGACCTAAATAATTTAAGCGACGTTGGGCCGAAGCAACCAGCAAAGCCATTAAAGCAATACTGATTACAACTGACAAGCCTACTCCAAGCAGCGTCATCAGCATTGATAACACAACGGATATCACGTAAATCAGCAAATAATTGTACCAGAAAATCGATTTCTGATTGTCACGGACATTTGAATTGTATTCAAACATGTGCCCAAAAATGTAACTGATGCTGTCGGAGAAGCTCAAATGCTGCGGCTGGCCTAACGGTCCCTGTCCTGCAGCGGCAGCAACCGTTGCCTGCTGCGTCGGGGCACTTGTCGGGGCAGTAGCTGGCTGAGCTTCGGCACTCGTTTCAGCTGTAACAGCTTGACCGCACTTAGGGCAGAATTTAGCCCCATCCTCTAATTCAGCACCACAGTTTGTACAATACTTTTTCATATTAATCTCCTCCAATTTTTTTTAAAAATTTTCCAGAATCATCAGTACGCCTAAAATCGTTAACAAAGCACCGTAAACACGATGAATCTTCATGTATAACGCCGTTATGATCAGATTCGGCACCATCAGAATCAGCAGCAGATCGCCGCTGACGCCGGTTGTATAGTTAAACACCAGTAGCAGTGTCCATTCACAAACGGAGAATAGGAAGCCATGCTGCTGCATAAATCCCAGAAGTCCTATATATTCAGGCCGATACCGTTCGTTTTTAGCGCCGCAATAGGGACAATAATACTGATTACGTGTTATTGGCCGGCCGCAGCTAGAACAGTAAACTTTCACTTGTCCTGCCGCTCCCGTTCATCCTTGAGAATCTGCCGAATCCAGCGCTGTGAATAATCATATTTTCTGGTCAATTGCGAAATGTTGTGACCGTCATATTCGGCCACGATTCGTGCAGCAACCTTTTTGCGATCGTATAGCCGCATCGGAAATGAAATCTGACGGCCCCGATACAGTTCAAACACCTTTAACGTCAATTCTTCTCCCAGCAGCTCGTAAAGCTGTGCATAGGATTCCTGCAGCAAATCGATTTCCATTGTAAATGTGCTCCTCCTTTAAAACCCCCGCAAGCGTATCAAAATTTCAATTTGTTTAAAAATGATGTTGTCCTTGCAAAATGAAGGCAGCTTGCAGTGCATTCAGCTCAGCTTTTGAAGAATGCGGCGCACCGTTCGTTCGGAATAATCATACTGATGCGCTAATTTTTCAATCGTGGCGCCATTTTGATAATCCCGCCACAACAGCCGATTCTCCGCCTGCTTGGTCAGCAGTCGCTTCGGAAACGTCACCTGCATGCCGCCGAACTGTTCAGCAATCTTCAGCGTGTTTTCTGGCCCGACCACCTGTGCAAACTCACGGTAAATCGGCCGCCAATTCCTTGTAACTGGCATGTCATCCCTCCTTGCCTTTCAACACTATTTAGAATAGGCTGATAGGTAGACAGAATATGTCTATGCAAAGAAAGGAATTAAAAAAATGATGAATGCTGCCCAACGAGAATTGTTTATTTACACCCGACTATTAGATGGTCAATCCCTACGCAAGCGTGAACTGGCCGACCATTTCGAAGTGTCGCCACGAGCTATCCAGCGTGATATCAGCCAATTAAATTTATTTTTCGAAGACGAACACCTGCCCTACACCA
Organism: Lactobacillus selangorensis; assembly: GCF_001437205.1. Lineage (GTDB taxonomy): Bacteria > Bacillota > Bacilli > Lactobacillales > Lactobacillaceae > Paralactobacillus > Paralactobacillus selangorensis. The sequence continues at coordinate 219,717 of NZ_JQAZ01000002.1, forward strand.
TTTTTTATGACGCTGAACGAGGCGGTTATCGGCTCCAAAGCGACCAGCACGAATTAAATCAGGAAGAAATTCTGGTGATGATCAAAGTCCTCTTTGCCAGTCGTGTCCTTAATCAGACCGAACTTAATCAGACCATTACCGGCCTGCTGAATCTGATCCATAGCGATGCCCGTAAACAGATTGAACCTTTGATTAAAAACGAACAATTTCATTACCAGCCGCTGCAGCACCATGCTGACCTGCTGGATCGGCTGTGGGCCCTCAGCCAGTATGTCCTGCAGAAACAAGCACTCGTTATTACCTACCGCCGCCGGGACAAAATTTTAGTCAAAGCGCATGTTTTGCCAGAAGCTTTATTCTTCTCCGAATTTTATTTTTATCTGATTTCCTATAATCCCGCCGAAAAGGGGCTGCGTTACTATCGTGTCGATCGTTTGCTAACCTATAAACCAAGTGCAGCTCCGATTCAGCGTGATTACAAAGACCGTTTCGAAGCCGGTGCTTTTCGGGAATATTCGCAGTTTATGTATCCCGGCGCTCCCATCACAATTCAGTTTCAATTTTGGGGAATCGTCGAAGCCGCATTGGACCGTCTGCCAACGGCCAAAGTAATCCGCCGTTATTTACCAGACGGCACCTCAGAAGCAATTACAGCCGCCAACCGCAATGTCCAGCCTGACGAGGGCGGCAGTGTCGTCATCACAGCCCAAGTGAACGGCCTGCGTGGCATCACGATGTGGCTGCTCAGTCAGGGCAGTAATGTCAAAGTTCTTGCCCCAACACAACTAATTGAGGCCATCAAAAAAGAAGCTTCCAATATCTTAAACAGATACTGAAAGCTTCTTTTTTAGATGACTTATTTAACGGAAACGTATAAACCGCTAATCCATTGACCGCTGCCTAAATCATACCAAGTTTCGCCATCATTATAGTGAACGGTCTTAATGACCTTCTGGTGTGATGCAGCCAGGTGTCTTCCACAGCTTGGTTGGAACACCCGAAGTGATTGTGGCAATCTTACCACCTCGTTATACACAAAAAGGCCATGAACGATATCATGACCTTTTTAACTTGATCCATCTAATGCCGGCTACAAGACTTGAACTTGTGACATCTGGTTTACTATACCAGCGCTCTGCCAACTGAGCTAAGCCGGCGAAAAATGACTGTGCGCAACGGCAAAAGTAATCATTTGCTTTCAAACTTTATGCCGTTATTATAATAATAACGCAATTTAAACGATTGTGATAGTTAAATGTTCAAAGAAACCAATTTTTATATAAAAAAGCCTCAGTTTAAATCACACAAGAAATGTGCAAATCAAACTCAGGCTATTTTAAACGGCTCTACAAGGAGTGCCGCCTTTTAAATCTATTTCCAATTTTCAATTTGATTAGAATGCATTGAAGTACAAATTCCAAGCGTTACTGTGCCATCAGGCTTCAAATCTAGATTATACCAAACATCCGAGTTATCTGGATCTCGTAACTCGACAATGTACATCCCAACACTATCAAATGACTGATCTGAAACAACACTATCATAGCCCGTTGCCTGATCCAATTCATCTTTATGTTCCTGCACATATTGCATCGCTACATCATGCGTCAATGTCTGTTCAGTTGTCTCCGACGAATTCGTGCTGGCCTTCACATCCGGGTATTGCTGGGCAATGAGATTGCCAGTCATGCCGACATCGCCGCCTTTGGCCGAAGCTTGTTTTTCAGCTGCCAAAACGACCGAATCCGGCACCTTTTCAAGTGCATCGGCGTCAAACGCACCGTTTGAAGAACTGACAATATTCTGCCGTAATTCCTCTGCCTTTTGATGATCGGCCGCATTCGTGGTCGATGATGAACTGGCCGCTGCTTGACTCGAACTCGACGAACTGACAGCTTGTGACGATTGACTAGCCGTACGCTTCAGCCGTTTCTGCACCTTCTGATCCAATTTCTGCAGCTTGCTGGTGATTGCCGGCGAACCATCCTCAACTTTCAATCCTTTAACAATCTGCTGGTCGGCTAATTGATAGTCCGAACGGTCGTAAGCTTTTTGCGCATCATCCAAATACTGCAACTGCTTCAGATATTGTTTAGCCCGATGACTACCGACCTTTTTAAAGTCCTGCTCAGCCTGCGCCAAATCGTTGTCTTTGACCGCCGTCAAGCCCTTTTGCACATAATTGACACTCTCATGCGAAGCGGCCGTCGACTTGGTGCTTTTCGTCTGCGACTGACATCCTGCCAACGTTAATGTTGCCGCAACAACCAGAATCATCCCAATGCTCTTTTTCATCGCTGATTCCTCCCAATATTCACTTCATGCCCATTAAAACAAAATGACTAGGACAAGTAAAAGGCGGAATGCACTGGATTTTTTTTAAAAATGGAGTTTAAAATATTGAAATCGCTTTCTAAAGCGTTATATTAAGAATGTAATCTCTCCCAAATAGATATTTAAAAAACTTAAAGGAGGGATTACCATGTTAGACACATTTGCAATCATCTTCAAGACTGGTTTGATTATCGTCGAAGCAGTCAAAAAGATCGACGGCCTCCTTTAATTAGGAGGCAAAAACATCTAGCAGAAAAGAGGGTTAGATTGTCTAGCCTTCTTTTTTTTAACTAAGGAAATGTGGGGGTAATTATTATGCCAAAAATTTGTCGTGATTCAGAGCATACTGGGATTTTTTCATTAGGCCGTTTAGAACATTCTAAAACCATAAAGAAGTTTTTATATCAAAAAGCAAACCATACCAGTGATTTTGATGAAACAGAAGCAGATGTTACATTAAATCAAATTAACCAAGAAGTTGAAGATTCTTTCAAAAAAGATAATTTTTTAAAATTTCGATATGGCAAAGATGGAAATAGCATTGAACAATTAGATACTGATGCTACGGAAGCAAAATATGCTTTTGCATGTTTTCCAACTTCTTTTAGAAGCAAAAATAACAATCAATTATACATAATCTATCGATATACTCATCCAGACCAAAGTAATAATAACAATGGCTGGATCGGAATACAATTTGAAACACTGGAAGAATTCAAGGATGAAGCTGAAAGCTATTCAATCGGACTTTTAAAATTCGCCACACGTCAAAATGCAAATATTTTCATTACTGAACTTGAAAAATTGCTCTTACCAGGTGAATTTTGGAATTTTGACTCCCAGAAATATATGGCTAATCATCGTCTAAAAACTGATTACAACATCCTTGAAAGTTATATTGGTGCAACTATTTCAAAAATTATTTTAGATTATTATCATTTAATTGATACTAATGCACCTCAAAAAGAAATCGATCATACAATGACAATTTCGACCAATTATAAAAATGATAGTTATGCCTTATTCAATACTGGTCTACTTTCAGAATATGGAGATGACATTCTCTTACTTGTTAAGCTTTATCATTTTAATCCTGAGCATCCGAGCTTCACTATGAATCATCCAATGTTAGTCACCTCTGCTGAAGATTTAAATGATCGAGCGCACAATAAAGATAAATCACCTATCTTTGGTGAAAAAATGACTCAGATTGACTCCAATGAACTCGATAAAATTACACCGACACAGTATTTAACAAAACAAACCTTAAAATCAATCATCTTTGATCCTGATATTGAGATCGTTGGTCTAGACACACAAGAATTCCAAAACCATTTCTTTAAAGACAATAATAATAGACTGCCATATGGCTTTAAAGATAATCCACGTTACGCAAATATAGCACTAAAAGCCGGAATTGACTTAGCAATTAGGAATGCACGTAGAAATTACAAATACATCGTTCCTCAATACCGCGTTAAAGCTCGAAATGAAAGAAACGATCAAGATCCATTTCAATTTTTAATTCCAATTGTAATGGATACAAAGAACATAAATCTAGGCCCAAGCTTTGCTTTAATTGTTGATGAAGAAAATCGACAAGGCGGTCCCGTTTATGTTGCTAAAACAATTATTTCACTTGAAATGGCCTATAACAATGCACGAGTTATTTGTAAACCAGATGATTCTTGGCTAAATCGTAGAACACTTAAAATCACGGATCCCAGTATCTAATTCTTATAGCTTGAAGTCCTAACTAAATAGGACTTCTTTTTATTTTCTGCTAAAATATAATTAAATTTTTTCACAAAGGAGTTCCTCATATGATTCGTCCAATCAACCATGATCAATTAACCTTGGCGCAGAAATCGGAGCCGGCGACGAAGGCCGATGCGGCGGTCATTACCGATCTGCGGGATACGCTGCAGGCGCACCACGACGAGTGCGTCGGCATGGCTGCCAATATGATTGGTGTCAATAAAGACATCATCATCGTTCAAATGGGCATGCTGGCGATTCCGATGGTCAATCCCAAGATTACCCAAAAATCGGGTCCTTACACCACTCAGGAAGGGTGCCTTTCACTGGCTGGACAACGTTCTGCTAAGCGTTACAAGACGATCACGGTCCAGTACCTTGATTCGAATTTCACGCCGCAGACCCAGACCTTCACTGAATGGATTGCGCAAATCATTCAGCACGAAATGGACCACCTGCAGGGCATCCTCATTTAAATAACAAAAAACCGGCTTGGAAAAAATCCAAGTCGTTTTTTTTATAGTTTGTGACCTGTGCTATTTTCAGAGATCACGGCGTTAAAAAATATTTTTTTGTAATATAACTGTAATTTAATCATGTGATAAGAAACTGCTGTTTCCGATTTCAATGGCGGAATCACGCCCTTAAAGTGTTATTTAACAAGTATTACCAAAAAGCGGCTAGCTGCCTGAAATGCGCACTAATCCGCTTTCCCTTTCTAGAGTTGCATTTACATTTAATAATCCATATGGTAAGGTATTCGCTGTTAATTATAATTCAATTCGTTTTTAAACACCAGCAATAAGTCTTCGGCCTTAGAGGGGCATGTGATTCATCAGTTGGGGTACTTATCGTTTCAACAATTATGGGGGGAATATTCAGCAGCCGTTTCCCGGTTGCGTACTTATTATGCGTAAAATCAATCTTAAAGGCAACAAACGTATTATTGGCGGTATTACAGGCATCTTATTAGGTTCAATGTTAATGGGCGGCATCTTCGTCGCACAACCTAGTCGGACTACACAGGCGGACGTTAAGACAGAATCCGTTCAAACTAAGAAACCGGTTAAAGCCGCCGCAACATCCAGCTCCAAGAAACCAGCCGCTAAAAAAGCAGTCTCTTCGAGCACCCCAGTCACAACGACTAGTGCTGCCAGCAGCACAACACCGGTAGCCGCTAGCTCAGCGTCTGAATCCGTTCAGCAACCGGCCAGCAGCTCCAGTCAATCGGCACCAGCAGCCAATTCTTCATCAGCCGCACAGACAACCCAGACTGCTCAAGCAGCCGCAACAACACAGTCAGAAACTGTTCCGGCAACTGGTTTCTACGTCAACGGCTACTCCGCAGCAATCGGCAGTTTCAGCGGTACTGGCCACGTTCCAGCAACGAACACAATGTTTGCCTGGTCCGAATTACCAGGCCGGTACTTGGTCGAACTGAACAGTCCATTACATACGCACATCGCTAGTTTAGGCGTGGGCGACACGGTCTACTTCAATGGCCAAGCCAAACATATTGTTTCTGTGATCAGCGGCCAGCCGAATGATTCAAATACTTTAGCACTGGTTCAATCACATATTGCTTCCGGCCAAATCGGCTGGCAAACATGCGAATCCAACTCCGACAACTCAACCTTGACCCTGTGGTTCGCTGAATAAGCTACTACATAACGACAGTCATACTATTAAAGGCAGTTCAGAAAATTCTGAACTACCTTTTTTATTTGCATTGCTTTTAATGGCCCGTCTGATTTAAATGCCGAATGATTCGGGCTGGATTACCAGCAATCACAACATGATTTGGGAACGACTTGGTGACGACACTGCCGGCGCCGACGACCACGTCATTGCCCAAGGTAACATTCGGCAAAATGGTGGCACTGCCGCCGATCCAAACATCGTCGCCAAGCGTAATTGGACCGACCTTTTCGACACCTGTCCGCCGTTTTGCGGCGTCCAATGGATGAAGCGGCGTATAGAAAGCCGCTCGTGGCCCGATTTTACAGTGTTTGCCAATGGTGATCTGGCCTTCGTCGCACAATAAGACATCCTTATTGGCGTAAAAATCATCTCCGATTGTAATGTTGGCGCCAAAACTGAAGCTGAAGCCCGTTTCGACAAAAAAGTCGGCCCCGACATGCCCCAGCAATTTCGCATATTCGCCATTGCGCAGCTCATTATCAGCGATTTGACTGATTTCGGCCAGCTGGTCACGGGTTTGGTTGCGATGTGCCGTCATCTGGAGCGTATCGGCGTACCAAACATCGGCCGTCATTTCCGCCTGCCATTTCTCCATCAGAATCCCTCCTTTTTTCTTTAGAATACCACCCTTGAAACGCGTTTCCTATTTTTTCCGAACAGAGCGGCTATAATAATTGCAAAAGGGGGAGATTCGATGACAACTGTTTATTTAACGGCACAACTGCCGGATAACGCCACGACGATTCTGAAACAAGCTGGTTTGTCGGTGCATGGCTATATGGGGCAAGGGCTGATTTCGCATGACCAGCTGCTGCAGGAGGTGCCCAATGTCGATATTCTAATCACGGCCTTATCGACGCAAGTGGATGCCGCTGTAATTGCTGCAGCGCCGCATTTGAAACTGATTGCCAATTTTGGCGTCGGCTTCAATAATATCGATACGAAAGCCGCCGCTGCCCGCCACATTCCGGTAACAAATACGCCTTATGTTTCGACGACTTCAACGGCGGAATTAACGGTCGGCCTGATTCTGGCCGTCACCCATCGGATTGCTGAAGGCGACCACGTGATGCGCACCACTGGTTTCAAAGGCTGGGCACCGCTATACTTTTTAGGCCATCAGCTGGCTGGCAAAACTTTAGGGATCATCGGCATGGGCCAGATCGGCCAAGCCGTTGCGAAACGGATGCATGCCTTCGCAATGCCGATCATTTATACCCAGCGTCATCAGCTCGACTCAGCCACCGAAGCCGAATTAAGTGCTCGGTTTGTCTCTTTCGATGAATTGATTCAAACGGCCGATGTCATCACCATTCATACACCGCTGACGCCAGCCACGCATCATATGCTAGGCGCCGATCAATTCAAGGCAATGAAGAAAACGGCTTACTTCATTAACGCTGCTCGTGGTCCCTTGATTGATGAGCAAGCCTTATTGACGGCCCTGCAGGAACACGAACTGGCTGGGGCTGCACTCGATGTTTATGAACACGAGCCGAACGTCGAAGCTGGTTTTAAAATGATGCCGAACGTCGTTTTGACGCCGCACATCGGCAACGCTACCGTCGAAGCCCGCACTGCGATGGCCAAAATTGTCGCCGACAATGCTGTCAAGGTCGCCCAAGGTCAAGCACCTGATTACATCGTGAATCAATAGCCGTTATAACGCCGTTACACAATAAAAAGACGGGGCAAAATGCCCCGTCTTTTTATTTTTATCAATGGATATTCTATTTTAGCCTTTGCCGTCCTTGAAAGCTGGATACAGTGTCATCCCGCCATCCACAAAGAGCGTGATTCCAGTCACATAACTGGATTCGTCGGAGGCAAGCCATGCAGCTGCGGCGGCGACTTCTTCCGGTTTGCCAATGCGATCCATCGGCACCATCGCTACGGTATCGTCGTACTGCTGCTTATCGGCAAATTTTTTAGCATTGATCGGCGTATTGATTGTGCCAGGGCCGATTGCGTTGACGCGAATATTCTGCTTGGCATATTCCATCGCAATCGTCTTCGTAAATAGCTTGACGGCGCCTTTTGAGGCCGCATAACTCGCAAAAGTCGGCCATGGGATTTGTTCATGTACGGACGACATATTGATGATGTTGCCTTTTTGATGATGCGCAACAAAATATGCTAAAGCTGTCTTGGAACCAAGAAAAACGCCGGTTTCATTGACGGACGTAACTTTATTCCAATCATCCAGTGAAACTTCATGTGTCGGCGACTTGATCTCCATACCGGCATTATTGACCCAAATGTCCATGCCGCCGAAATGATCAAGTGCTGCCTGCAGTAGTTCCTGATTGCCGCCTTCGGTCGAAACATCGGCACCGACGATGACAGCCTGACCACCATTTTTGATGACTTGGTCAGCAGCCTTTTGAGCACCGGCTTGATCACTATGATAGTTGACGACGACAGACATGTGTTCTTTTCCGAAACGTTCTGAAATTGCAGTACCGAGCCCTTTGGAACCCCGTGACCACGGCCACTTTATTCTTCAAATCCGTATACATTTTAAATCCCTCCTCAAAAGTTTCGTTTGAATCGCTTACAAGAGCATCATATACCTAAATCGGCGCTTTGTATCAAATTTACACGATTTTTTTAAAATTATTTTCAATAATTCCTATTTATCAGGAAAAATATTTTTATAATGGTCAAATTCTTTTTTAAGCAGCTTGCGGGCTTGATGCGTCACGACGTCGCCGAGCTGTCCGGTAATATCCAGCCAATGCCGCCGTGTTTGATCGTCCGTTGCAGCGATTCCAGCAGCAATCATCTGCAGCGTTTGCGGCCATTCCTTACCTAGCTCGGAAAAATGTTTTTCACCATCAGCACTGACGAGTGCAAAAACAGAATCGAGAAACTCTTGTTTCGTCGCATCATCCATTCCGGCGAGCCACGTTGAAATCGACGCCTGCGTAAACTGGGAGAAGCGGCTGACCGAAGCAATCACCTCAAAATGATTGTTTTTCACCAGCCAGGTGTACGGATCATGCTGACGAATGCCCTGCCCGTCGCTTTTAACGACGGTATAATTCGTTTCCGGTTCCAATAATAACCCGATAATCGAGGCATCGGGAATCAACTTGTGGGCTCGGGTCTGCAATTCTTCCGGCAGCGGCTTTTTGAGACCAGGTCCATCAATGCTGTACACGCCCTTGATGGCTTGCGTCTGACTATGGGCGGCAGCATAAAAGGCCAGATTGCCGCCCTTCGAATGACCGCCAAGATAATAATAACCGGGCTGTTTTAAAGATTGTTTCTGAAAATAATGGGTGGCGGCTCGTTGTGAAGGCACAGCATCCATGAAGGTCATGTTGAAATCTTCCTTCCAATCAACCAGCGTCGCCGTCGTGCCCCGATAAGCAATGTAATAAGTGTCAGGTGCAATCGTAAATGTAATTGCACTGAATTGCTGTTCGAGTTTGGGATCGATCTTTTGAGCATAATTGTCCCATTTTAATTGACCAAAACGCTGGCTGAGCTGCGCTGCTTTCAGCAAGGCCTGATTGCCAGCCGGATTCCAAGTATGAACCGTGCTCTTTTGGATTAGCTCGGGTGTCAGTTGAGCCAATTTGTGAATGTGTTTTTTGTTCAGCAAACTGAAGTCGACGTACGCCAGCTGGGCCAAAATAGTGCCATCGACATCATTGAAGGGCCGTTCAGAAAAAGAATACTGCCCATTTTGATTGACATAATCGACAATCGATGCCATTTCCACAACTCCTTTCACATTAAAAAAGCCCCTCGCGAGGCTGCCGTTTCATTACCGTTTTTTAAAACGATCGTTAAAGTCGATTACATTGTTGGGACGGTCGTCCTGAGATTGTGCAAACAAATCATGGCGTTCATTAAAATGCACGAAACGATCACTGGGATCTGCGACCGGCACAAAAATACCATGCTGCTGCGCATAACTGGTGATATCTCCCACTGCCTTCACCGTGTCTTGAAAATTATATAATCCGTACTGAATTTTCTGATCCTTGAGGAAGGCGTTCACAAGATCTTTCGGAACTTCTTTCAACCAGTCCTTAACCAGATCATAGACGATAAAATTAAATTGGCCCTGGTTGGTGCGCACAAACAGATCCAGCCCGCTGCTTTCCACTTCTAAAATGGATTCAAATTCAATTTCGACTGTCGTTTGCTTGTCAGCCGCAAAATCACGCACCCGCAATTTAGGCGTCAGCATCAAGTCGGGATTGATCGGCCGCTCCAGATCTTCATCGATGCCGATTCCCATAATCCGGCCCATATCGTTGATAAATTCCTCACGATCAAAGTAATCCAAATCATTTTTCATTGCTCGAATCGTATTTGCGACGATTCCCATATAGTCATTATAATTTAAAATATTCGGACGAGCATCGACCCATGGCTCCCTCGTCCCCGATGTTGTTCCGGCTTTAATTGCCATCATTCGTTTCTCTTTTTTTGGCATTTCTACACGCTCCGTATCTTTTGGTTGAATTTACCATAGATTGTGCTTCAATGAAAGACCCTTCATGCTTTAAACCCAATTTGTTTCATTAAATCTATTTTAGCGTATCTCACTTGCCAGCACCTGTTTTTACTATCATCCGTTTTTAGTGTTTACTATTCAAACACTAATTTTGCCAATTAAATTTTCGTTGAAAGTGTTTAGCGAAGGCTTTATAATGCGCTTAACCGTTTGAATCATACGCACAAGGAGAATTCGCTATGAATGACACCCAAAAAAGTGTTTTAAACTCATTGCAGCAGCAGCCGACACACAACACAACCACTGAGTTGGCAGCGGCTTTAGGTTTGTCACGATCTGTGACGAGTCATTATTTAAATCAATTAGCTGCTGTTCACAAAGTACATAAAAGCGGCGGCCGGCCGGTTCGGTGGTCGCTGCCTGAAGCAACTGCACCGCAACCAGACCAAGCCGATCCATTTGCCTATTTCATCGGCGCAAAAGGAAGTCTGCATAAAGCAATCAAACAATGTGCGGCCGCAGTCATGTATCCGCCGAACGGATTAGGCGTAATTATTACTGGTAACTCTGGTGTCGGTAAAAGCTATTTGGCCCAAACTATTGTTGACTATGCTCGTTACAAAGGGACAATCGCTGCCGATGCTCCTTATGTTGTCCTCAATTGCGCCGATTATGCGAATAATCCCGAATTACTGTCGAGCTTGCTGTTCGGTTACGTTCGCGGTGCCTATACAGGTGCTGAAAAAGATAAAGAAGGCCTGCTTCATCAAGCAGACGGCGGTTATCTCTTTTTAGACGAAATTCATCGTCTTTCGAGTGAAAATCAGGAAAAGCTGTTCAGTTTTATTGATTCCGGTTTCTATTACCGAATGGGCGACAATCAGACGGCCATTCATTCCGATGTCCATCTTTTATGTGCGACGACAGAAGATCCTCAAAAAGTCTTACTGACGACCTTTCGGCGGCGGAGTCCATTTGCCTGATTTTTCGCAACGGCCGATTGATGAACGCATTGCACTGCTTCACCACCTCTTTTTACTGGAGGCTAAACAAACCGGCAAAACACTGACCGTTGACTCGGCGGTTATTACTGCGCTGACGCAGGTTAAACACGCCGGTAATATCGGTTATCTCAAAAATATCATTCAAGTCGGGTGTGCGACGGCCAATGAAAATCAGCCGCATACCAACCACTTGCAATTGGATTTGACCAGTTTTGACTTGCCAGTCATTTCAACGAAACGTGTTTATGGCGACTTAGAGGTTGCGCCGACCGATTCCCTATTACTGACCTTAAACACTCCATTTCAAAAACCATTTGCAGAGCTGCGCCGGCAATTGAATAAAAATGCTGCTGACCCAAGTGCCCGGCACATTCGTGAATGGAAAAACCAGCTTCAAATTCTAAATAGCGACCTGCCGGCCAGTAATCCTAGCGACGGATTACTCTTTCAACACAACCATCTCTACGAACATATCATCTGCCGGCAGTTCGGCCTGCGTGAGCGGGTCAAACGTTTTGAAAACCTGCTCTATACGCTTTACCGGCATCATTTTACGCTCAGCGAAACAAGTCTGCCGGAATTAACGCAGCAGCTGAAACTCAGAATGCCCCGTGCTTGGCATGTCGCGCAGCAATTTTACTGGGAACTGCCAGTGCTCGATACGATGAGTCAGCAAACACTAACTGCCCTGCTTACCATTTTACTGGACGATAGTGTTGACAAAAAAATCCAGCTGCGGGGCTTAATGGTCGCCCATGGTGAGAACACCGCTACCAGCATTCAGGCTGTCGTCAACTCATTATGCGGCACTTATATTTTCGATGCAATCGACATGCCGATTGAAAACGGTGTGAAATCAATCATTGACGAAATGACCCGCCTAATTGACGATTCCGACACTACGAAAGGCTTTATTTTAATGGTCGACATGGGGTCGTTGAGCCAGTTATATACCGCAATTAAATCCCATCTCAATGGCGACCTGCTTGTTGTCAACAATTTAACGACGATTACTGCACTCGATTTAAGTTTGCAAATGCAGCAGCGGCGTCCCTTCAAAGAGATTGCCGAAAAAGCCGACCACGACTACACCATTAGTGTGCAATATTATGAAGGCTTTTCCCAAACGACCAATATCCTCATTTCGTGTATTTCGGGATCGCAGGTTTCCGAAAAAATGCGGGAATTAATGCAGCCCTTTATGCCCAATGATATTAAAATCATTTCGCTGGATTACACCGCTCTCAAGGAAAAATTGGTAGCCAAAGAATGGACTTATTTCGACCAAACACTCTTTGTCATGACGACTATGGATTTAGATGCCTCCGTTCCGTTTAATCATTTAAACATTTACGATTTATTGGATGCAAGCGGCACACAGCAGTTTAATGCATGGCTGACGCCTTATCTATCAAAAACGCAGCTGCAGCAGCTGAACGCCGAATTTCTGCGCTTCATGTCCTTGGAAGGTATCAGCGAACGGCTGCGTTTTCTCAATCCTGATATTGTCATCAAAGAAGTCGAAGATGTCATCTTGAAATATGAGAACTATTACCATTTGCACCTGGATGGAAAAGTAAAGCTGAATCTCTATATGCATGTTGCTCTAATGATTGAACGCTTAATGGTCAGACGGCCGATTGATTCGGAAATTACAACGACAGATGCACAGGAAAATGAATTTATTCGTGTTTCAAAGAGTATCTTTCAGCCAATCATGCTGAAATATAACATTCAAATTACCGATTATGAATTATCGTTAATGTATGAACTCTTTAAACAATTTATTACTGTTTAAAGCTGGCTTGCGAAGTGTTTAATTTTTAAACACTTCTTTTTTTATGCCGTGATGGCAAGGCTGACGACACTTGGCACGCTTTTTGCTAGTAAGTAGGTGTTAAACAAGAAAGGAGTGAAACGCATGGTTTCAATTTTAATTGCAAGTCATGGGAAATTTGCGAGCGGCTTAAAAAGTTCTGTTGAAATTCTGACCGGAATGGGCGACCGTCTGACTACAATCGATGCTTACCTCGATAAACACGATTACACCAAGGATATTAAGGATTTCATCGCCACAGCACAACGACCGGCCATCATTTTTACGGATTTATTAGGCGGCAGCGTCAACCAGCAGGTTGTTTTAGCGGCCGCGCACCAAAAAGATATTTATATTGTGACTCAAATGAATCTAGCTATTATTCTCGCCGTTCTTTTGGACAGCGAACCGTTTTCGGTATCCCATCTGGACGAACTCATTGCCCAGAGCCAAGTCACACGTGTTAAGTTGTCGAAGCAGACCCCTGACGAAGATGTTCAAGACTTTTTTCGATAATAATAAAGGAGCATAAAAATTATGATTGCACAATTACGAGTTGATGACCGTTTAATCCACGGCCAAGTTGCTTTAGTTTGGACCAAAGAATTAAACACACCAGGAATTATCGTTGCAAATGACAACGCCGCATCGAACGATATGGTTCAAATGACGTTGAAAATGGCGACGCCGACCGGCAAAAAATTATTAATTCGGTCGGTCGACGATGCCATCCGTGTCTTCAACAATCCGAAAGCCAAGACAATGCGGATTTTCGCACTCACCAATAACGTCACAGATGCTTTGAAGATTGCACAGGCTGTTCCTGACATCGATGGCATCAATGTTGCTAATGTCGGTCGTTTTGCCGAAGATGCCAAAAATGCCCATCAATTATCGTCAACGATTATGCTGACAGATGTCGAATTGGCTTCGCTAAAAGAATTAGCCGCATTGGACGTGCCTGTCTTTAACCAAGTCGTACCCAGCAATGCCAAAACACCAATCACGAGTTTATTGAAAAATGTTGATAATTAGCAATACTTTATTTTAGGAGGAGATTCAAATGTTAAAAACCGCCATTTTAGCAGCTCTGTGCGTGTTTATTTGTTTCGGTGGAAACTGGTTATGGGGACAGACCATGATTGAACGCCCACTTGTCGTCGGTTTAGTCACAGGCTTAGTGTTCGGAGATGTTCGGGAAGGCGTCATGATGGGGGCGGCGCTGGGAGCCGTTGATATCGGAGGCGCCTTATCGGCCGAACCTGTTACCGCAACCGTTTTGGCAACAACTTTTTCAATTATTTTAAACGTCAATACCAAAGCAGCACTTGCATTAGCAGTGCCAATCGGGGTTTTTGCCGCCTTCATCTCTATGTTCCTCAAGAACATCGTCATGAATGTTTTCGCCCCCTTAGTCGATAAAGTAGCTGCAACCAACAATCAAAAAGGCTTAGTGCGTTTGCATTTCGGAATGTGGTTCCTCAACTATTTCCTCTTTTCGTTAGTCACTTTCTTCTCCGTTTTAGCGGGTGCCAAGCCAGTACAGCAGCTGGTCAATGAAATCCCTAAGAACCTCATGGCTGGTTTATCAGCGACCGGCGGTTTATTACCAGCAGTCGGCTTTGCCATTTTAATGCGGATGTTGTGGAGCAAACAATTATCGCCTTACTATTTCTTAGGATTTATTTTAGCGGCCTACATGAAATTGCCGTCCGTTGCCGTTGCCGCTGTTGGGATTATCATCGTTGTAATCCAATGGATGCGTGACAAGCAGTTAATGGCGCTTGAAAACAATCAGAAAGAATTAGCTGCCGGCGAAGTCAAGAATCACATTGATAACCAAAACAATGAATCGGAACAAGAAGAGGAGGACTTTTTCTCATGAAATTCACTAAAAACGTTTCACCTGATGACCGTAAAATGTTAAACAGTATTTTCTGGCGGTCCTTTACTGTGTTTGCGAGTCGTGCCGGCGCAACTAAGGCCCATGCACCGGGCTTCATGTATTCGATTCTGCCAGCCATCGATCGTTACTATAAGAACGACCCCAAAGGCCAAACCGAAGCGCTCGAGCGTGAGACAACTTGGTACAACATTACCCAAAACGTGGGAACCTTCGTCATGGGTTTGGTTGCGTCAATGGAAAAGAAAAACTCGCAAGACCCCGATTTTGATGCCAATTCGATTGTTGCCTTAAAGACTTCTCTGATGGGTCCCTTATCCGGAATCGGGGATTCCATTTTCTGGGGCGTCCTCCGTGTGATTGCTGCCGGAATCGGAATCAGTTTAGCCAGCCAGGGGTCTGTCCTTGGTCCAATCTTATTCTTAGTGATTTACAATGTGCCTTCGATTCTGACACGCTACTACCTGACCTACATCGGATTTACTTTAGGCGATACTTTCATCGAAGATATGTATGAAAGTGGCAGTATGAAATTGCTGAACAAAGCGGCGTCAACACTTGGTTTAATGATGATTGGGAGTATGACTGCCACCATGGTCACTTTCAAGAGTACGCTGGCGATTCCGATTGCAGGCGGCAAGCCAATCGAAATCCAAACTTACCTTGATCAGCTTTGGCAAGGGCTTGTCCCATTGGCAGTTACCTTAGGCTGCTACTGGCTGTTAAGCAAAAAAGTCAACGTCAACTGGATTTTGCTTGGTGTATTAGCATTAGCCATTGTCCTTGGCTTAGTAGGCATTGTTTAAGTGACCTACCGTTTATCGCTTGCCGAAATTTGTATTCGTTTGGTACTCGCAATTACAATTTCTGGATTTATCGGCTATGACCGTGAACACAAGAATCGGCCGGCCGGTATCAAAACACATATGCTCGTTTGTGTCGGTGCATGCGTGATTGCCCTCATTCAAAAGGAAATCGGCTTCAACGCATTAAATACCGCCATTGCACATCCCAACCTATCTGGTGTGCTGCGGGCAGATGATGCTCGTTTGATTGCCCAAGTTGTTTCCGGAATCGGTTTTCTCGGTGCCGGCACAATCGTCGTTCAGCACCACAATATTCGTGGTCTGACTACAGCAGCTAGTTTGTGGTCAGTGGCATGTGTGGAACTGGCAATCGGCATGGGAAATTACTTAATTGCAACTGCAAGTGCCATTGCGGTTTTTCTGATTCTAGTGGTCGTCAAAAAACTGATTCGGGTGACCCCGATGAAACGGATTGAAGTCCAATATCATCACAAATTGGAAACCAAAGAATTCATCCAGCAGTATTTTGATGATCATGGCATTATCGTTAATGACGTCAACTTTCGGGTCACACAAACGGATAACGTCAATCTTTATGTCAATATTTATGAGATTGAAATCCCCCGCATAATGAATTATGCTGACATCATTGAAGAAATTTCATTAAACAAAAACATTATGGAAATCCAGACCGTTTCTTTGTAAGGAGGAAAAAGCCGATGACACAAGTCCCTAAAATGACGCAAACACCGCGTCAGCGCTTAGTCACCCGGCTTTTTTTGTCGCCGCAAGTTAATCAAGAACTCACGATTCTGCAGTTTAATGCTTCGCAGCTGGCCGCCTATCTTCAAACAGCGGCACTGGCAAATCCACTTATTCAGCTGACCGCACCGCAACATTCGGCAGCCGCTACTGCGTTCGACTGGGGAACCACTGGCGATTCAGAAACGCTCAGTGAGCATCTTCTCGCCCAAAAACGCTTGTTAACCGTTGCGCCGCTTCAAAAATTAGCGGTCACAGCCCTAATCATGGATTTAAACGATGCCGGTTATTTGCAACATTCGCTGGCGGCCATTAGTACTGAGACGCAGTTACCCAGCGCTGCCCTGACAACGGCATTGCCGCTGCTTCAGCATTTCGAGCCGCTTGGTGTCGGCGCCCATGACTTAAATGAGTGTTTATTATTGCAGGCGCAGGCACAACCCAATTTCGACCGTACGGCGCTGACCATTCTGCGGCAACAACAATTGGAAAAGTTAGCCGATCCGCAGCAGTGGCAGCAGCTGCCTGCTGCCGAAAGTGCGCTTCGAGCTGCGCTGGCGGCAATTCGAACGCTCAATCCAACGCCAGGCAGCCAGTTCAGCCATGATTCTGAGAATCACTATCTGACTCCGGACTTATATTTGACAGCAACCGAATCGGGCCCGGCGCTCCGTATTGCCAGCGACCTTTTACCAATGCCGGTTTTTAACGACGCCTATTTCCAGCAGTTAACGGCTATTGCAGATTCAGAAACAAAACGCTACTTGCGAGAACAGACCACTGTATTTCAACAATTAGAAACCGCCATGCTGCGGCGCAAACAGACCTTGCTGCTGATCGGCGAATATATCGTCCAGCACCAAACGGCTTACTTCGCCCATTTGGACCGGACATGTTTGCAACCTATGACACTGCAGGCGTGCGCCCGTTCGCTCGGCTTCGCTACCAGTACGATCAGCCGAGCCGTTCAGGAAAAATATATCCAAGTTCAGGGAAAAATCGTCCCTTTGCGTCCGTTATTCCAGCAAGGCGTCACTGCTAAAATAACTCCCTTGCAAATCATGCATCTAATTTCAGAGCTGATTGAACATGAGGATCCGGCTGTCCCATTGACCGATACGCAATTAACTGCCCGGCTCAACCAAGCTGGACAGCCGCTTGCTCGCCGAACGGTTGCTAAATATCGCCGCAAAGCTGGGTTTGCGACCCATTATTTACGGGCTAAACCCAGAAAATGACATTTTTTATTAAAACTTAACCAAGTTGACACACATTTTCGCTAAAAAAGGTGTATTATAATAAACATCGAGTATTTACAAAACCTTTACAAAGCTTTTACAAACAATATAGATGCGATACGCATGGGAGGACAATGAGAATATGAGCAAACATAACTTAGTTTATCCAGTTATCATCTCGTTCGATGCGTCTGATCAGAAGGATCCTTATCTTGTCTATATACCCGCGTTTCACGGATATGCAGCGGGCAAAGATGAATCAGATGCACTCGCACGAGCACGTAAATTTGTAATTTCACAATTTGGAAAATATCGCGCCGAACACCGGCATGTGCCACAATCGACATTTTCATTACCACGTGTGATGCACGATAACTCAAAAGCAACCTTAATTGATGTGGCAGTGCCGCATCAGCATAAAAAAGAAGCCTAATTGTTTAAATAAAAAGCTGTGTCAAAACAATTGTTTTGACACAGCTTTTTTAGTGTTTAATATTCGCGTTTCTGAGGATGCAGCCATTGCTGGACAGTCGTCCGGTGCTTCCAGAGCAATGGAATCAGGAGTAATAAGGATAACATCCCGCAAGCTGGAAAGCCCCATGCACTCGAAATATCCATCACACCGCCAGCAAACAAACTACCAATCGGTGTTGTGCCTTGATTTAGCAAAACATAAACGCTCATGACACGTCCTCTTAATTCGTTGGGAATGCCGAACTGAAACGATGCATTCGACTGATTCAGGAAAATCATATTGCAAAAACCAACCAGAACCATGACGAACATCGCCAGCCAGTAGGTCCGGACAAATAACATTGACGCCTGCAAAACCGCCGTGCCAATGCCGACATATAAGTAAATATTGCGTTGCAAACCAAAGCGAGACATGTAGCTCATCAAAACGGCCGCAATCAGCGAACCAATCCCAGTAGCGGACAGCAAATTGGCATAGGTTTGTGCCCCTGAATGGAGAACAGCTTTGGCAAAAATGGGAATAATGACATATAAATTGTAATCCAGCGTGCACACAATTAGCATCAATTCGGCACTGAGTCGAATGGCCGGCTGCTGCCAGACATACCGTAATCCTTCTTTAACATCCTTCCAGATCCGCTGTTTCGGGTGCGTCGGCACTACTTTCGGCTGTTTAATCAGAAACAAGCCCAGCAAAACGGCTAAATAACTGATTGCATCTACCATGAAACAAAACGCCGTCCCATATTGTGCCATCAGGATGCCGGCAATCGAAGGACCGACAATTTTAGCTAAATTAAAAATTGCCGAATTCAGCGAGATGCCATTCATCAGATCTTTGGGCCCGACCAGCTCGACGACATACGTCTGCCGAGTCGGCGTATCAAAGCTTTGCAGGAGTCCATAACCAATCGCAATCAGCAGGACTTCCCAGTATTGAACAATTTTGGTATACACAATGACCGTCATGATGACCCCTAAAACTAAGAAACCGCTCTGGGTAATCATCAGAATATTCTTCTTCGGATAACGGTCGATCAACGTGCCGGCCACTAATGTTAACAATAAAATCGGAATAAACTGGCAAGCAGACAAAACACCGACCAGCAAAGCCGATTTGGTCATTTGGTAAACGAGCCACGTCTGTGCAGTGCGCTGGACCCAAGTGCCCATGACGGAAATACACTGGCCGAACCAGAAATACCGAAAATTTTTATTATGCAGCGACGAAAAAGTACTTCTTAAAATATCCACTTCAAATCTCATCCCCTTGGTGAGATCCACGAGATAATTATGCCGTAATTATGACCGGGGTCTAATGATTATTTTAGCACCGCTAAACCAATTCGTATGCATAAATAAACTGCTTGACTGAAAATTATACATTTTTGTGCCATTTTGTAATTACATAATAACTATGGATATTCAGTCTGATGAATTTGCGTTGACTTTTTAAATGAATGCGCTTATATTATTATGTAATTACATAATAGGAGGAACATAAAGATGCCACAATATACACTTGCTGATTTTGCCCGTTTAATTGATCATACCAATTTAAAAGCTTATGCTTCTGCGGAGGATATTATTCAGCTCTGTAATGAAGCAAAGGAGTATCACTTTAAAATGGTGGCCGTTAACCAGGTACAATCCAAATTATGCGCTGAGCAATTGGCTGGAACTGATATTGATGTTGGCGCTGCAATTAGTTTTCCTTTAGGTCAAACTACTGTTGAATCAAAAGAATTTGATACCAAAAATGCGATTGAAAATGGTGCAACTGAAATTGATTATGTTATCAACATCACAGAACTTAAAAATAAAAATTATGCCTATCTCGAGGATGAAATGACACGGATTGTGGCGATTTGCCATGCCCATCAAATTCCCTGCAAAGTCATCTTTGAAAACTGCTATCTGACCAAAGACGAAATCAAGCAAATGGCTGAAATTGCCTTAAAAGTCAAACCGGATTTCATCAAAACGGCGACTGGCTTTGGAACTGGCGGCGCTACTGTCGAAGACGTCAAGCTGATGAAATCAGTCGTAGGCGACAGCGTCAAAGTCAAGGCTGCCGGCGGAATCCGTAATTCGGATACCTTCTTAGCGATGATTCAGGCCGGTGCTGACCGAATTGGTACTAGTTCGGGAATCGCCATTATGAACGCTTTAAAACAGCGCATGGATGTCGATCATGTCGATTCAATTACAATCGATCGCCCGTATGCCAAAGTCAAGCAATAACTAAAGTCGTGGAGGGCGGCCATCGTCTTTTTACGTTATAATGGAGGCATTCTAAAAGGAAAGGTGCACCTGAAACTGATGACAAGCAAACGGATTCCCAAACATCAGCAAATCGAAGCCGACCTGTTGCAAAAAATCAAAAGCGGCGTTTATCCGCCTGAAACACTGATTCCACGTGAGGTTGATCTGATGCAGACCTACCATGTCAGCCGGCCAACGGTTCGCCAGGCGATTCAAGCCTTGGTCGATCAAGGGTTGCTGGAACGAAGACGCCGTCGCGGCACGATGGTCAAGCAAAATAAGATTGCCCAGCAATTCACCCAAGTTGTGGAAGGCTACAATGCCGAAATGAGTCAAAAGGGATTGCTTCCAACCACAAAAGTCTTGTTGTTTCAGGAAGAACCAGCAACATCGGAAGTGGCTGCTAAACTGGAACTCGCTGCCGCTGCCCCCGTTTTCAAATTGGTGCGCCTGCGTTATGCCAACTATCAGCCGGTCGTCTTGATTACGAGTTATCTTCCAGCAGCAGTTGTGCCGAATTTACTGGAGGCCGACTTTTCACAAGTTTCCCTTTACGACACGCTCGATCAGCATCATGTCGGCGTTGAACGGGTCCGGCGCCGACTCGAGGTATTGAAATCCGATGAAACGACTTCGGACTTGTTGAACATTGCGATTGGCGAGCCGCTTTTCTATTTTCACACTTTGGGATTCACCGCCGCCAACGTTCCCGTCGAATATTCGATCGCCAAATATCGGGGCGATGTCAATTACTTTGTAATGGATATTAAACGCTAAAGGGCCAGAAGTCGTTTTTGGGCTTCGTTGTTTACACCCTGTCAAAACAAAAGCAGCTCTTAAAATGCAAAATTTGCATTTTAAGAGCTGCTTTTCGTGAAATAATGACTTCTATTTATTAAACTGTTCTTCGACATACTGACGATACAAATCATGGCTGGCGAGGAGTTCTTGGTGGGTCCCTTCCCCAGTAATCTCGCCGTTTTCAATGAAGATAATCTTATTGGCATCGACGATCGTCGACAGCCGATGGGCAATGACCAGCGTGGTGCGATTGGCCATCAGGTTGTTGAGCGCACGCTGAACCATTTCTTCGGATTCACTATCAAGACTGGCGGTGGCTTCATCGAGCATTAAAATCTTCGGATTCCGAAGAAAAGCTCTCGCAATCGCTAATCGCTGCCGCTGACCGCCAGAAACCTTGACGCCACGCTCGCCGACCTGCATATCGAGGCCATCCGGCATATCATGGACGAATTGATCGGCGAAAGCTAGTTTCAGCACATGCCACAGGTCATCGTCACTCACTTGTGTGGTCAGTCCATAAGTCAGATTATACCGAATCGTGCCGGCGAACAAGGCACTATCCTGCGCCACATAGCCGATTTGACCTCGCCACGAATTGAGCGACACATCGTCCAATTCATGGTCGCCGATTTTGATGCGGCCTGAAGTCGGTTCATAAAAACGTTCCAACAGGCTGAACAATGTCGATTTGCCCGATCCGCTTGGCCCTGCGAAGGCAACCACCGAATTCGGATGGGCTTCGAAACTGATATGTTTCAGAATCGGCTTATCCGGCTGATAGCTGAAGCTAACATCTTCAACTGACAAAGTCTGGCCGTCCACGTCGACATCCGCACCAGCAGTCAGGTCTTCGGTCGGTTGTTCGAGGATGTCATCCAAGCGTGCCGTTGCCCCTTTTGTTTTCTGCAATTGGGTGAAAAACTGTGAAAACTGTGTGGCAGGCGAAATAACCTGGAATAAATACAACAGGAAAGCGACTAAGGTTCCGACCGATAAGGTGTGGTTTTCGACTCGAATGCCGCCGTATCCAATGACAGTGACGAGAATCCCCATCATCGCTAATAACATGATTGGTCCGACAATTGCCATGATTTTAGCTTCAGAAACACCTGTTTGAAACAGGTTATGAATGCCTTGGTCGCCATTAGCAATTTCAATATTTTCACCATTCGAAGCTTTCACTAATCGTGTTTCACTCAGCGTTTCAGTCGTTAAACTATTGAAATCGGCGGTTTGCCGCTGTAATTGAATCGAAATCCGCCGCATCCACTTGCCAATCGGCACCATCAAAAGGGCCATAATCGGAACGGCGACGAGAATCATCAGCGTCATTTTCCAATCCATCCAAAACAGCACCACAAACGCCCCGACCATCGATAAAATACCGCTGATAAACGACGGTAGCTGATCGGCGACGAGAGATTTCACAACGGTTGTATCGTTGATGATCCGGCTCGTCGTCTCCCCTGTTTGATGGTCGTCATAATAGGGTACCCGCAAATCAATCAGTTTGTGCCAAACAATCTGCCGCAAATTGGCAACGGTCTGCTCGCCCATGTACCCCATCATATAACTCGAGATGGCACTGGTGAGGGCCTGCAATAAGAAAGCCGCTACAATAATGATGATAAACGTGATATTCAGCGATTTCAGCGAGAAACCGTCGATTAGATTTTTGGTGAACAGCGGAATTACCAAACTAATCCCGGTTGAAAGCAGACTAATGATGAACCCGATAATAAGAAACGTCATATTCGGTTTGGCACGGTTCAGCAGTGCCATAAATTTCTTCCATGTGAATGACTGGCTCAACGCCCGGTCGCTATTTTCAGGATTCTCCCCTGCATTTGGATTGCGCATTTCTTGATCTCTCCTTGCCAGAAAAGTTTCTTTTAGGTACCTAACAGAAATTAAAGTATACGCATCTTTTCATAAAATGCAAGCATTTATTTAGGTACAAAACAAAAAAGTGCGACAAAGTGCGGTTAAATAGTGTAGGTTAAGGAAATTTCAGGCAAAATCTCGGTTTGGGAGATTGAGGCTGAAATGACTTAAACGCAACTGTTTGCACGATGGAGCACGTTTAGATCAGAGTGCGACAAAAGTCGGTTTGGGCATTGAGGCTTAAATGAGCTTTGACGTCGAATGCTTGCTTCTTAGGCATTCAAGGAAAAGCTTTTTAAACGAAATGGCCAGACTTTTGGAGCACGTTTAGACCAGCGTGCGACAAAGTGTGGTTAAACAGTGTAGGTTAAGGAAAACAAAAACCTGCGACTCTAATCGAACGCAGGTTTATTCTTAATCTTCCTTCGGTGTTTCGCCATCGTGTTCCTGATGCCATTTCTTAATCTGTGCCATCCGTTGCTGGGCACGCCCCTCATTGCCTTGATCGGAGGGATGATAATAATGATGCCCCTCTAATTCCGGCGGCATCGTCTTCATATCGGTCAGCTTGTCCTTAGCATTCTGAGCGTACTGATAATCCTTGCCATAGTTCAGCTCTTTCATCAGTTTGGTCGGCGCATTGCGAATCTGCAGCGGGACCGGTAAATTGCCGGTTTTTTTCACATCGGCTTTGCTGGCCAATCGAGCTTGATAGACCGCATTGGATTTCGGCGCTAATGACAAATAGATCACCGTTTCCGTCAAATGAACGTCGCATTCGGGCATACCCAGAAATTGGCAGGCTTGAAAGACATTGACGGCCACATTGAGGGCGTTCGTATCGGCTAGGCCAATATCTTCACTAGCAAAGCGCACCAGCCGCCGAGCAATGTACAACGGGTCCTCACCGCCAGCCAGCATCCGGGAACACCAGTAAACGGCGGCATCGACATCGCTGTTACGCATCGACTTATGCAGCGCCGAAATCAAATTATAATGTTCTTCGCCGTTTTTATCGTAACGAAGCGATTTGGTGTTGGTCAGCTGATACAGCGTCGCCTGTGAGATCGACACCGTTCCATCCAGATGCGGACTATTCAAAACGGCCATTTCAAGCGTATTCAAGGCAATCCGTGCATCGCCATTCGCAAATTCAGCAATCATTTTCAGCGAAGCATCGTTAATACGGACGTCTAAATCCGGAAACCCCTTTGGATTGGTAATCGCATTTTTCAGCAACTGGATAATATCATCGGTGCTGAGCCGGTTCAAAACGAAGACCTTGCAGCGGGACAGCAAGGCCGAATTGATTTCAAACGATGGATTCTCAGTCGTCGCCCCAATCAGAATAATACTGCCCTTTTCGACAAACGGCAGAAAAGCATCCTGCTGGGCCTTATTGAAGCGGTGGATTTCATCGACGAACACGACCGTCTTCTGCCCCATCTGCCGGTTATTTTCAGCTTCCTCCATAATTTTGCGAATATCCTTGATACTGCTGTTGACGGCACTGAAATTGATAAAAGCCGCCTTCGTCTGGTGGGCAATAATTTCAGCTAACGTTGTCTTGCCAACTCCCGGCGGCCCCCAGAAAATCAGCGACGGCAGCTGATCCCGTTCAATCAAATCCCGCAAAATCATATCTTTGCCCAATAATTGCTGCTGTCCAACAAATTCATCCAGATTTTCAGGCCGGACACGATTGGCGAGCGGCGTGTTCTGCTCATTCTGCTGCTCGAATAATGACCCCTGTTCCATTTGATAACCGCCTCCCATCAGTTTCTTTTCACTTATGGTAATTCGCCGCCTTCATCTACGCAACTTTTTTTAAAGCAGTCAAAAAAATCACGGTCATCTCATTTGACCGTGATTTTTTATTGAAAGATTTGACTTAAACTTGCAGATAAGTAATCAGCTCAATGTCATGCTCCTTAAGCCATTGCTTCGTCTTCGGGTCAGTCAGCATCGCCACTTCCTGCGTGCGTGGCACCGTCAGACTGGAATGGGTCAGAATATAGTGGTCCAAATAACCGGGATGGCAGACCATCATTGAATAGCCATCATCATGCTTCTCCAATGCGGCCCGTTTCAAAGTATCGTACGGGTCGTAATTGGCGCCCATGCTTTCCATGAACATGTAGAGATTCTTGCCATGCAGCGGCACCGGCTGCCCATCAAATCTGAATTTCAGGAAATTCAGATGATGCCGATCGGCCACAATCTGCAGCCCCTTCACAAAGTTATCGCTGACCACGGCATGGCCTTCGAAGTAATCCGGCTTGCGGCCGACTAAACCGACAAAGCGCTGGTACTGAGCCTCGATTTCCATGACGACCTCGTCCAAATTGACAAAGTCATGCGCAGCACTCCGATACGTTTTCGATGCTTTAAAATAACCATCCGGCGTCGTAATGCTGGGAATCAGTTTAGGGCCCGATAACGGTTTGCCCTGGCAAATTACCGTATGAAGGCCGATGCAGACCCCTGGAACATCCGCAATCATCGCCAATCCAGAGCGAGTAGTCGGCATGTTGACCATCAGCCCGACATTCTTAATGATTCCCTCATGAACCGTTCTTGAAATTCCGACATTGACAGCATCGGAATAGCCTAAATCATCCGCACGTACAATCATTTTTGTACTCATTGATTACGCCTCCACTAATTTAAAGTCTGCATCTGCATTTTCAACATCCTGTTGTTCTTTCGATGAAACGCCAATCATGTAAGTGGCAACGGCCGCCCCTGTGAAGGCGATCACACCGCTGATGACCCCGTTGACGAAGTTGGCGGTCGAACCGCCGACATAGCCGGTCAGCGCTAAGAAATTGGCGACTGGAACCAGCACATATGCTGTGACATGAGTAGCGCCGGCATATAAGCCGCCTAAGAACCCGCCGATCATCATCCCAATGAAGGGTTTCTTGTAACGAACGGCAATCCCATAGAGACCTGGTTCCGTTACACCGCCAATCAAGCTGGCAATCAAGTAACTGAAACCTAATGCTTTTTCATCTTTATCTTTAATCCGTAATGAAGCCCCTAAACACATGCCGGCAACGGCAAAGCTGGCGGCAATCGCACCTAAATCAACGAAATTTTCATGACCGGATTGGGCGAAAATCATCATCATGGTCGAAATCATAATTAGGTGCATCCCAGTCATGACTAAGATTTCCCACAGGGCCCCGATGATGGCAACCCCAAGGATGCTCCAAATACCGCCCATTTTACCGAAGGCTAAGATGCCGTCCGAGATGTAACGGCCTAAGAAGGTCCCGGCTGGCCCGATAATGGTCAAAGTCAGCGGCAGCATGACAATAATCGTCAGCGTCGGCACGAAGATGGTGCTCAAGGCGTCCGGCGTATACTTCTTGAAGAATTTTTCAACGTACGACATAATCCAAACGGCAACGATAATCGGAATAACGCCGCTGCTGTAATCGACCAGCGTCATTGGAATGCCGTAAACACTGAAGGCTTTCCCTGCTTTAACGATGTTGACCAAGTTGGGGTCCAAAAGGATGGCACCCAAGAACATCGAAACCATCGTGCTCGTGTGGAACTGTTTCGAAGCTGTGTAGCCCAAGAAAATCGGGAAGAAGTAGAACCCAGCGTCTCCGACTAAAACGAACAGCCGGTAAGTGTCGCTGCTGGTGCTGAGCCAGTTCAGCATGGTCGGTCCGAATATAGCGGCGAACATCTTGAACATGGACGCTGCAATCAGAATCGGAATCAAAGGTGTCAAGCAGCCGGCCAGCTTGTTCAGGATAGTCGTGCCTAGCCCTTTCCAAGTAAAGGGCTGTTTTTCCTTGCTGAGATTGGCATCGAGATTTTCATCAATCGGGGCGTTCCGTTTCAGCCCGCTGACGGCGGTCAAGGCGTCGTAAACTTTGGCGACAGTTTGGCCGATGATGACCTGATACTGGCCGCCGGCACGGTTGACGCCGATAACTCCCTTGATGT
This sequence comes from Lactobacillus selangorensis, assembly GCF_001437205.1. Taxonomy (GTDB): domain Bacteria; phylum Bacillota; class Bacilli; order Lactobacillales; family Lactobacillaceae; genus Paralactobacillus; species Paralactobacillus selangorensis. Next base: position 246,906 of record NZ_JQAZ01000002.1, read on the forward strand.
TTTGGACTTTGTCATCCTTCGGAATACTTTCATCTTTCAAATTGAAACGCAGCCGGGTCATGCAGTGCGTCACGGACGAAATATTATCGGTGCCGCCGACTGCAGTTAGAACGGCTTCTGCAGTTTGTGTGTATTGGTCTTCTTTGTTTGCCATGATATTCACTCCTTCTTCTGGGTACTTTCCTTATTGACGATGCGTTTGACGTAAATCATCAAATAGAAAATTTCATCTTTGGTGCTGTGTGTGTGCAATTGGGTATCAATGTCATCTGCGATTCGTTTAGCGCCCAAGTAAATCTGCGGGTCTTCTTCTTTCATCGTGTTGAATAAAGTGGCGTTATCATTTTCGGTCAATGGGTCTTTTTCTTGAATTCGTTTGATGTAATACCGTAAATGCATCACGAAACGGTTATAAGTGAACTCCTTGCGATCGATCTGAATATCAAATTCCTGTTCGATAATCTTTGTCGCTTGTTCAATCAAGTCGTTGACACTGGCTGGTTCATCGTTTTCTGCACCGACTTCCGGCGACTGCGAATTGACAAAATGCATCGCAATGGCGGTCACTTCCGAATTCGGCAGATTGACCGCCAAACGCTGGTTAATCATTTTAACAGCGTCATAACCGACTTGTGTTTCGGCTGGATACAACTGTTCAACATCGTATGAGAACGGCAGCTGCATGCCGCCATAATCCTTCAACCGTGTAATCGCAAAGTTGATATGGTCAGCTAAACTGAAAATCAAGTTCGGATTCAGCGACTTGGGGATGACTTGCTGGGCTTCGGCGACGATATCGGCACTGACATCGAAAATGGCAGCCGGAATTTCCTTTAATAATTGATAATAATGGAAGTTTAATTTGTAAAACGTCATCGTAATCTTGCTCAGATCCGTAATTTCATACGGCATCTTCGGGAAGCCAAGTCCTTTGCCGAATGCCACCAATTCATCACCATTGCTATCCAGACAGACCGCCACGTTATTATTGATTTTTTTGACCGCTTTGATCGCGTCCACCCTCTCTCTGTTAATATAATTAGATTTTAACAGATCAGGCTTGCTTTAAGATGGGTTGCCCAGCCGTGACCGCCGTATGTTTTTTACTGCCGATGTCGATCGCATCTTGATAGCCATCGGTGAAAATGACCATCGTTGTCATCTCTAAGCCGGCGTCTGCCATCACTTGCGGGTCAAAATCAATCACCGGATCACCGGCTGTTACCTCTTGGTCGATTGCAACATGCGGCGTAAATCCTTTGCCTTTCAATTGAACAGTATCCAGACCGATATGCACAAGTACACTGATGCCATGCACATTGGCCTTGATACCGACTGCATGCTGACTGCTGGGCAAGGCGACAATGGTGCCGCTGATTGGTGCGACGACCTGCGTCGCGCCATCGGCCGGCTTGACAGCGAACCCATCGCCCATCATTTTGGTTGAAAATACTTTGTCATTTACTTCGTCGAGCGGAATTGCTTCGCCAGTAATCGGTGCAACCACGACGAATGCGGCTGGTTTCTGCTTCTTTTTAAATCCGAACATCTTGCGTCCTCCATTTCAAATTGGGTCACAAAAAAACTCTTTGCAGCACACACTTTTCCCTTGGTACTTAGAAAAGGTAATGCCTCAAAGAGTTTGAGTAACAATCCTTATTTTCACTTTTCAATTAAAACGCTTTCGACAATTATCATAACATGCCTGTCCAAAAATGCAAGCGAATTCAAAAAAATATTTTAGCGCTCCTTTCGTACTGTCCAAGTTGGCCACCCAATAGAAACACTCAAAAGCGGCCTTTTTCTTTCATTTTCTGATAACTCGTCCAAATTAGGGGGTTAATTTTCAGTCAAAATATGCTAGTATAAATTGTAACTATAATTTGTCACAATCATTTAGGAGGATTTCATCACATGCCATTAGTAAACGGTACTGCTATTTTTGATGCCGCACGTGCAGGTCACTACTGCGTCGGCGCATTCAACACAAACAACTTGGAATGGACTCGTGCCATTTTAGCTGCTGCTCAAGAAAAGAACGTTCCTGTTCTGATCCAAACATCAATGGGCGCTGCTAAATACATGGGCGGCTACGAACTTTGCAAAGGCTTAATCGAAGCCGAAGTTAAGTCAATGGCAATCACAGTTCCAGTTATTATCCATTTGGATCATGGGAACTACGAAGCTGCTAAAGAAGCGATTGCTGCTGGTTACAACTCCGTTATGTTCGATGGCCATGATTTACCATTTGACGAAAACCTTGAAAAGACAAAGGAAATCGTTAAGTTAGCTCATTCTAAAGGTATCTCCGTTGAAGCCGAAGTCGGCTCAATCGGCGGTGAAGAAGATGGCGTTATCGGTGAAGGTGAATTAGCCAGCGTTGATGAAGCTAAGCAATTAGCTGCAACAGGCATTGACTACTTAGCTGCCGGTATCGGTAACATCCACGGCAAGTATCCTGACAACTGGAAAGGCTTGAACTTCAAGCGTCTTGGCGAAATCGCTGATGCTGTCAAGTTGCCATTAGTTCTCCATGGTGGTTCAGGTATTCCTCGTGAACAAGTTGAAAAAGCTATCTCCATGGGTATTTCCAAGTTGAACATCAACACAGAATGCCAGATGGCCTTCGCTAAAGCAACTCGTGAATACATCGAAGCTGGTAAGGACCTCGAAGGCAAGGGCTACGATCCTCGTAAGTTGCTTGCACCTGGTACAAAGGCTATCGAAGATACTGTTAAAGAAACAATCGGCTGGATGGGTACACATCAAGTTGAATTGGTTCCACAGGATATCAAATAAATTAAGTCCATTAACGAAAAACGTCTGTCTCGTTTGAGACAGACGTTTTTTATGTTATAACGCCGTTACAGTTTTTGTAACGCCACTTGCTAACGAACATGGTATACTGGCCGTGAAAGGAAAGCGATTACTATGCGTGCAATAGTTGTACATCAACCTGGCGATTCAAGTGTTTTGAAGATGGAAGAACGCCCCATTCCGAAAGCGACGAAAGACTGGTCTGTGATGAAGATTCATGCCTTCGGTGTTCACCGTTATGAAGTGCTCACCCGTGAAGGCGGTTCGCCGTCCGTTCATTTTCCTAGAGTTATTGGGGTCGAGGCCGTTGGCGAAATCTATCAGCCTTCTGAAACTTCTAAATTAACGGCTGGTCAAAAAGTCGTCACTATGAATGGCGGGCTCGGCCGTGAATACGACGGCAGTTACGAAGAATATGCCCTTGTCCCTGATAAATACCTCTATCCAGTAGATTTTCAAGGTGATTGGGTTTCACTGGCCCAATATCCAGAAACCTTTGCAACAGCGTATGAAGGTCTGAAAACATTGCGTCTCCATCAAGGCCAATCGCTCTTGCTGCGTGGCGGCACAACTATCGTTGGTTTAGCAGCAATTCAATTAGGCAAAGCACTTGGGTTAAAGGTCACTGCCACAACACGGCAGCCGGAGCGGCTGCCGAAGCTGACCGAATTCGGTGCCGATGACAGTGTGCTTGATAAAGATTTGAAACTGCAAACGGACCAGACTTACGATGGCATCCTTGAATTCGTCGGTACGCCAACGCTGACCGACTCAATGGCCCATCTGAAGCCAATGGGTACCTGCAGTATTGTCGGCATGCTCGACAAAGAATGGGTCATCAATCATTTCGATCCGTTTGAAAATCTCGATCAGAAGTATCTGACCGTCGACGACAGCGGCAATATTACGCCGGCAGAAGTTCAGGAAATGTTCAAACTGATTAAGGACCATCATCTGACGATTCCGATTTCAAAGACCTTTACCTTGGATCAGATTGCTGCCGCTCAGGATTACACGATGACCGAACGGCCGGTTGGCGTTGTAATCGTTTCGAATGATTAACATTTGCCAGTGATTTAATGAAGGTATCAAACGCCAAGTGAATCTACTTGGCGTTTTTTAGTTGACAAACGCGAACATATGTTTGTATATTGGAGGTAGTAATTGTTGGGAAGTGTTAACGTTGAACTTAAAGGACTTATACGCAGATGAACCGCATGGTGTTTTCTTTTTGATCGATAATAAATCATTCTATGCCTCGTGTGAGGCGGTGCAACGAGGATTGAATCCGCTGAAGGTGCCGCTTGTTGTGCTCTCAGAAACTGAAAATACCGGCGATGGGCTTGTCCTCGCCACTTCGCCAGAGGCTAAAAAACTGTACCATCTCAAAAACAACGTTTCACGGGCGACCGACCTGCCGCATGATCCTCGTTTGCTGATTGTGCCGCCTAGAATGAATCTTTATATCCGCAAAAATTTACAAATCAACCAAATTTTTAAAGAATTTGTCGCACCAGAAGATTTGGTGCCCTATTCGATTGACGAATCAATCCTCGACCTGACCCATTCATGGCGGCTGTTCGGCGCGACACCGCATGACGTTGCCTGCCGCATCCAGCACACCGTTCGGCACCGGCTCGGCCTGTACACGACCGTCGGCATTGGCGACAATCCGCTGCAAGCGAAGATTGCCCTTGATATTTATGCCAAGCACGCTGATGACCTGATTGGTGAAATCCATTATCGAACGGTCCCGCAAAAATTGTGGCCGATTCCCAACATCACAGACGTCTGGAGTATCGGCCACCGCACTGCAGCCCATTTGGCCAGACTCGGGATTCACAATCTGGACGACCTGGCGCATACGAATCCCTACTTTCTGAAACAGCAGATGGGTCTAATCGGCGAACAGCTTTTTGCTTTGGCGTGGGGAATCGACCGTACCAACGTCCGCAAACGGCTTCGACCTCGTTCAGCTTCGATCGGCAATTCGCAAGTACTACCCCGTGATTACACCCAGCGCAGTGAAATTGAAGTTGTGCTCAAAGAATTAGGCGAACAGGTGGCGGCCCGCTTGCGCCACCATCACAAGAAAACGACGGGTATCAGTCTTTCAATCGGCTTTTCCTATGCGGCCGCCCAGCAAGATGGCCGTTCTGGTCTAAAAGGTGCCGTTCGGATCGGTGCGACTGACGAAGATCGCATCATTTGCCGGACACTGGTCACTTTATTCCGCCAGCTGTGGCAGGGCCAGTCGCTGCGGCATCTAGCCGTCTACACTTTCAAACTCGTCGCTGCCACCGGCCTGCAGCTCAATTTATTTGCATCAACGAAACAACAAATTCAGCAGGATACAATCGGCCATTTAGTCGACACGATTCACGATCAATACGGCTTTACGGCACTCGTGCGTGGTTCCAGCTTATTACATGGCGGCACCGCCATCGAACGAGCGTCATTGGTCGGCGGTCATAATGGAGGCAACGCTTATGAATAACGATCTCAAACTGATTGAACAACGGATTGATGAACAGTTTCAGCGTAAAAGCAGAACGATGTACTGGCTCGAAGTCGTCGATGATGTCTATGATCAGACCTATAATTTTTTCATGTGTCATCAAAAAAAGGGCGAGCCGCTGCGCTCTGTCCCTTTGCATTCACTGACCGACCACGACTTGGCCAGCCTTGAAACAATTATCGCTGCCTTACAGCACTATACTCAATTGACAATCCACTATTTTGGCTTCGTCGGCCAAGAATGGCCCGGTTCGCACCGCATCATCCAGAAGAAACGGCATGGTGAAGAATGATGAAAGCACAATTTAATCCGCAACTCGTCAAACAGTTTTTCAAGCATGGTTATCGGGATCGAGGTATGCTGAAGTGGCAGGGTTTCTACCTCTCCGATCACACCGCCGCCCTGAACCATGAAAAGGCCGCTGAGCAAACTCGTGAACACGTTCAGCCCCGCCCCCAGCAGACGCCGCTTGAAATTTCCCGTCTGCTGGACGCTTCGCTGACCTATCAGCGTCCAATCAGCCTGCAGCTCAATATCCGGGATGAAAACGGCCTTTTTGCGGAAGATTTAAACGGTATCGTCACAGGTTATGATGACGATCAGGTCTATTTAAGCACCTTAAAACAGCCGTTCTCAATGGATACGATTCGGAATATTCACGCTGAAACATTTTAGACAATGTAAAAGACCCCTGATCAAAAATTGATCAGGGGTCTTGTGATTGCTTATTTTAATGGACGCTGGCTAAAGCACGCTGGTCTTCTTTCGCAACTGCAATCGGCTGGCCATGTGCCATAATGCCGTTTAACGGCGACACTTCGAAATCAGCGACCGCATCCCGTGAATTCATGATGCTAACCATGGTGGTCACAGGCTTGCCACTTTCTCTGATTTCAGCCCGATTCATTGTCGCCAGCTGCGTAGTTGGTTTGACGTGGTCTCCAACGGCGACATTCAATTTGAAGGGGACACCTTCCATCGTATACGTATCGATTCCCATGTGGACTAAAACTTCCAGCGAGCCCGATTTGATTCCGATCGCATGCTTTGAAGGCAGGATCGAGTTGACAACGCCCTTAACAGGGCTGTAAACAGCGTCATTGATGGGTTCGATTGCGAATCCGGCACCCAGCATCCCGCTGGCAAAATCGTCATCCGGCACGTCTTTTAATGGAATCAATTCTCCGTTGACAGGTGCAAATAATTGTTTCTTAGCTTTTTGAAAAAAGAATGACATGGTGATCCCCTCCTAATCGATTTATTCATCGATAAGCAGATCAAGCGGCCGCTCTTACGCCTTCGAAGGGAGGATCTTGCTTACAAATACACCATACATGCAAGAACCGGTTCCACGTCAAGCGTTTTCATCAAAAAGATTTAAATTATTTTTTAGGCACCTTAATGACCCGGATAAGTCCGGATTTCTGGCGGAATGTAGGTCTTCATAAAGGTAAAAATTGCCGTCAGCGAATCCGAAAAACATAATTTCTGCCGATCGGCAACGGTCAAAAAACCTTTGGCCGTCATTTGGTCAAACATTTGTGCCAGCGGATTATAGTAGCCCATCACATTGAAAAAGGCACAGGGCGCATTATTTTCGCCGATGCGTGCCCAAGAGAAGGCTTCGCTGATTTCTTCGAGTGTCCCAGGTCCGCCCGGCAAGGCCAGACAACCATCTGCCTCCGTCAGCATCCGCTGTTTGCGGGTCGCCATATCGGCCACGACCTCCAAATCGGTTAGGCCATCCAACGCCGCACCGCGATCATAAAGAACCTTGGGAATGATGCCATGAACGACACCGCCCTTGGCCAGCACTTCCTTTGCTAAAGCGCCCATCAAGCCGAAACCGCCGCCCCCATAAATAAGCTCTAACTGATGACTCGCCAAATAAGCACCCAAATTCTGAGCGGCTTTCGTATAAACGGGATCATTGCCGCTGGAAGCCCCACAGTACACTGCGATTTTTTTCATCTGTTTTTCCTCCTGACTGCACACAAAAAGGTATCCGCATCATACGGATACTTTTATTTTAATTCAAAACAGTCCGGCGGCGGTGCCCAATTGCAATTCGGCACCATTTATCGAATTCGGCAACGACCAAGGTCACCGAACCGGCTGCAAGTGCGATTCCCCATTGAGCCAGACTCATACTGCCCGTTTGGAAAACGTCTTGCATAAACGGCACATAGACGAGTGCGAATTGTAATGCCATCAGCAGGCCAATCGTCGCAAAGGCCATCGGATTGCTCCAGAAGTGATGCGAAAAGGCCAAATGCGGCGTCCGGATGTTGAATAGATAGCATACTTTGCCTAAAACAATGATGTTGACGGTAATCGTGCTGGCGATGATATGCGACACGCCATTGCTGGTCAGCCAATCAAAGGCCCAAAGTCCCATGCCAGCAATCAAAGCCGATACATAGGCAATCTGAACGACATCATGCTTGTTCAGCAGCGACGTCCCCGTCTGACGAGGCGGCCGCTGCATAATGCCCGCTTCTTCTGGTTCGAAGATGAACGCAAACTGAATCGTAATGGCGGAGACCATGTTGATCCAGAGCAGCTGTGTCGGTACTAACGGCAATTCCTGGCGCATCAGAATACTGAACGCCACAATCAGTCCTTCGGCAAAACTCGTCGGCAATAAGAAGGCAATCGTTTTTTTGATGTTATCGTATAAACGACGCCCTTCACGGATGGCTTTTGTCATCGTCGTAAAGTTATCATCAACCAGAATCATATCAGCAGCATCCTTGGCCACATCGGTCCCTTTGATTCCCATTGCGACCCCAATATCGGCTTTTTTCAGGGCGGGCGCATCATTGACCCCATCCCCAATCATCGCTGTCACCTTGCCAGTCTGCTGGTAAGCGTCAATGATTGCCAGCTTGTTACGAGGCGTGGTGCGGGCAAAGACATCATATTCATTGATGTGCCGTTTTAATTCTTCCGGCGTCATCTGATCGATTTCGGCCCCCGTGATTGTTTTGATATGATCGGCCAATCCTAATTGACGACCGATCGCAGCGGCAGTGTCAGGATGGTCGCCGGTAATCATTTTGACTTTGATTCCGGCCGTCCGCATTTCTTTAAGGGCCGCAATCACCTCTTCACGGGGTGGATCAATAATGCCGACAATCCCTAAAAATTCGATTCCATCCGTAAAAGTAGCATGCGTGACGGTTGCAACATCGTTAGCGACCACTTTACGGCCGACTGCCACGACACGTTTGCCTTGATGGGTCAATTGCTCAATCGCATGATCCCAATAGGTCCGGTCAAAATGCGAATCGGCCTGTTGGGCCATTTGATAAAGTTTGTCCGGCGCCCCTTTCACAAAGACAACATGCTGGCCCTCTGGCGTCACATCCAGCCGGGCCATGTAGCGATAATCGGAATCGAACGGAATACGATCTAATTCGGTCAATTCAGGGGGTGTTGGGCCTAATCCCTTATGATACAAGGTCAGAAAGGCCCCATCCGTCGGCTCGCCGTTAATCATCCAAGCCCCGTCTTCCTGTTGGAGCACGGTATCATTGGCTTCATACCCGGCCGTCAGCAGTTGGACCAGCGTCGGGTCGTCCGCCGCTGCGAAGTCATGCTGGTGCTTGGTGAGCCGGCCAACAGGTGCATAGCCGGTCCCAGTCACTTGGTAATGGGCGGTTTTGGTAACAATATCTTGCGCCGTCATTTCATTTTTGGTCAGCGTCCCCGTTTTATCCGTTGCGATAATATCGACGGCGCCCAAAGTTTCGACAGCTGGCAAGGTTTTGACAATCGCATTCTGTTTGGCCATTTTATTGACCCCCATCGCCAAAATAACGGACGTTGAGGCGGGCAGCCCTTCCGGCAGCGAACCAACAACCATGGTCACCACTGCCAACGCTAAGGTCGGCAAGGCATAGAGGTCGATGACCCAGCCATAAATGAATAATGCTGCTGCAATCGCAATAATCACGTACGAAATCCATTTGCCTAATCCGTCTAATTCTTTCATTAACGGTGTTTTGGTCGTTTTGACATCATTTACGTCGGTCGCAATCTGGCCTAATTCGGTGTCATGACCGGTAGCGACGACGATGCCAGTCGCACTCCCATGGGTCACGGCTGTGCTGGCGTACGCCATGTTAGTCCGTTCGGCTAACGGCGTTTGGGCATCCGTTAATGCCTCAAATTGCTTGGCCACTGAATTGGCTTCCCCAGTCAGAGCTGCCTCTTGAATCCGCAGATTGTCAGCGTCAATGATTCGCACATCGGCCGGCACATGGTCACCAGCTTCCAAATAAACGAGATCGCCTAACACTAACTGACGGGCCGGAACTTCGGTGCGCTGGTTATCCCGAATGACCGTTGCATCCGTTGACAGCATTGATTTGATTTTCTCTAACGCATTGCTGGCATTGACCTCTTGGAAATAACCAATCAACGCATTGATGATGACAACCAATCCAATGACGATTGCATCGGAGTAATGCTGCAGCAGTAACGTTAGCGCAGCGGCAAACAGTAAAATATAGATGATCACATTGTTGAACTGCCGCAGGAAAATTACCCATTTCGGGGTCACCTTGGCAGTCAGCTCGTTCGGGCCATTTTGCTTGAGACGCCTTTCCGCCTCATCTGTGCTCAAACCTGCATCCAGATCACTATGCAAGGCCGCAACCACTTCTTCAGGGCGGGCCGTATACGTTGATGCCGCCGGTCCAGGCTTGGCATCGGGAGGAACAGTTTGTTGTTCGTCCATTAAATCCATCATCTCCATTTCTTAGTGCCGTTAGTATCGCATACTGTTCTTAGTGCCGTTAGTATCGCATACTGCCGGTTCGTTGGCAAGATATTGTACCAAAAAAGCATGGCCGAAACGCCATGCTTTTTGGAATTCAATTAAGCCGTCTGCTGCGGCCGATGCAATAACTGATGAATGCCGGTCAGAACGGCCAGTATAACCAGCCCAGCGGCACTGATCAGCATATCGGTGATGACCGACGTGTTACCGACCAGTTTGGCGACCCAATCGACCCAGATTGGTCCGATGAAGGCCCCAATGTTCAAGAAGACCAGCATCACTGAGGACGCTAAATTCTTAGAACCAGTTGGTGCGACAAGATTGATGACGGTAAAAATATACGGATTGGCGATCGAATAGCCGACCCCAATAACTAAAACGGCAATCGTCACGCCGATCAAGCTGTGCATCAGCGTAATGATGAAGAAACCTAACGCCATAATGCCGAGTCCGATTGGCAAAACGGTCCGGCCCATCAGTTTGTGAATCCACCCATAAGCAAACCCAACGAACATCGAGAGCAGCGTATAACCGCCCAGAATTGCCGCAGCTTCGCTGGCTGTGCCGATTTTTTCAGTCGTCAGCAGCCCGGCCAATTTGACCGTGATAACCATGAAGAAACTGAAGACGAAGAACGTCAGAATCGAAATGATGAGGACTTTGCCGTTAATCCGCTGCTTCACTTTGGCTGTCTGCTTGTTGGCAGTTGTTTGCGTCTGTTGCGGTTTGACATTCGGAATGACGGCGTTGAATAAGACAAATACCGGCAGCGCGATGGCGTAGATCCAATACGCCGCATGCCAGCTGAACAGGAGTAAATAACCGACCACAAACGAGAAAATCGAATTGCCCAGCGACTGGACGGCACTCTGATAACCCATCATCGTCGACAGCTCATCGCCGGAATAAAAATCGGGAATGAGACTGATGGCCAGCGAGTTGTACAAACCTAAACTGAGACCCAGCAAGAAACGCGACCCTAAAATCAAAGTGTAGTTACTCGAAATGGCAGGAAAGACGCCAAACAGGAACGCACCGGCCAACCCCAGCAGAATCGTTTTTTTGGCGCCCCAGCGAACAGCCAGCACACTCCCAATGAAGATTCCGAAAATCAGTCCTAAGTTGGGAATCGTGACCAACGCTTCGACGGCCGAAGCCGATTGATGAGCAAAGGTCTTCGACATCGCTGGAACCGTTGACGAAACAACCGGCGCCATCATCAAGAGGATCGAAATCGAAAGCAGGGCGATTTTGAATCGGGGTGTTTCGGCTTCAGTTTGTTTTTTCGGTGACATGGCGCACCCTCCTTAGTTTTGGCCGAGCATCCAAGCAGTGACTTCATTGGCAAAGTCTTCGGCTTGGGCATACAAACCAACGTTATTCAGGAAGGCATGAGTCATCCCAGGATAATACATATAATGAACATCGACGCCGCCCTCAGTCAATTTCTTAGCGAATTGATATCCCTGATTGTGCAGCGGATCGAATTCATCGGTCATGATAATCGTCCGTGGCAACTGTTTCATCGTCTTTTCAGAATAATTGATCGGTGAAACGAGTTCGTTGCGTTTATCGATTTGACCATGTGTGTACGCCGTTCCAATCGTCTTGATTAAAGTAGTGAAATCGCCTGATGCGCCCACTGCACCGCTGCCGGCACCTTGCGGAACCAATTCGGCCAATTGCTTATCATCGATAGTGACGAGCGGGTAGCAGAGAATCTGCTGCTTGGCAAAGTGCGTGTCCCGATCCAGATAAATAGTAGCGGCGGCAATATTGGCACCGGTACTTTCACCATAAATGGTAATTCTGGCTGGATCAACGCCCAATTCTGCGGCATGATCATGCAAGTACTTCAAGGCATCATAAGTTTCTTTCGTTGTATTTTCATATGAATATTCAGGTGCATAACGGAAATCAAGCGCAAAGACACGTGCATGGGCCCGCTGCGCCAGCAAATAAGAGAAGTTCTGCGTCAAATAAACCGAACCGCCGATAAATCCGCCGCCATGATAATAAATCACAGCCGGCAAAGGCTGATTCAAATCGGTCAGTTGTGGAATGTATTCGGTAAAACTTAACCCATCTAACAATTTGATTTCTTTCGTTTGAACCAGCGGCATGATATTTTGACCGATGCCGTTCATCCGGTCCCGCCATGCGAATAATTTCTTTTCGGTCTCATTGCGAGCCGGACGAGCGCCTTTTTCCATGACCGGTGACTTCGGAGCATGGAAATCGGCAGGTGCTTTATATTCCTTTTGGAATGTCTTCAAAACTGGATCCTCTTGGCCTTCTGGTACCTTAGGATCACGTTTCGTTAAACTCAAGACCCCGTTTTCATCTTTTTCGAATTGGGTGAGCTTGGCTAAACGACCCAACTTCTCATAATACGTTTCAGTCCGTGGATAAATTTCTGAATTTGACATTTAAAACACCCCTTTCATTTTCAGTATACCGGCAAACAATTTGAAACGGGGTTTTAACGCACTGTTATTTTAAAAAAGCACATCGCCGATGATGTTCAGATCATTGACAATGTGCTTTGTGAAAATGTTATTTTGTTTCATCATCCGTCATGTAAGCACGGGTCATCGGCAAACCAGTGCTGCTCGGCTGCTTGGTGAGCAAGTACTGCATAACATCGATGTTGCCGGATTCAAACGAAGCGGCACACGCCTGCAGATACAGGTCCCACATGCGGGCAAACCGTTCGCCGTATTTAGCCGTCACTTGGTCCATGACCTGGTGATAATTGGCCGTCCACATCTCCAGCGTCTTTTGGTAATGACGCCGTAAGGGCTCAATATCAGCAAACTGCATCTTAGCGTCCATGATGTGGTGCAGATTCTCAGCCACGTTCGGAATATAACCGCCTGGGAAGATATACTTCTCGATGAACGGATCTTCCCCTGCTCCTTCATGCTGGCCGGTAATACCATGAATCAGCGCACGACCGTCCGGTTTCAGCAAATCGGCGACTTTTTGGAAGTATAATTCCAAGTTTTCCTTACCAACATGTTCGAACATGCCGACGGAAGTAATGTAATCATACTGGCCCGTCACTTCACGGTAATCCTTGAGCTGGACGTCGACTTTGTCTTCCAGACCCCGTTTCTTGATTTGTTCAACGGTGTAATCGTACTGTTCCTGGCTTAAAGTGACCCCAGTAGCATGGAGGCCGAATTCCTCAGCCGCCATGAATAATAAGGTCCCCCAGCCGCTGCCGATGTCGAGCAGTGTTTTGCCGGCTTCCGGCTTCAGTTTATTTAAAATGTGCCGGTCCTTGTTCAGCTGCGCCTGTTCCAAAGTATCGTCATCATGAATAAAGTAGGCACATGAATAGGTCAGCGTCGGGTCAAGCCACAACTCGTAAAAATCATTGCCAATGTCGTAATGGCTCTGCACATCCTTGACACTTTCCTTTTCGGAATGCGAAATCTTCGGCAAGTGCTTCAAATACGGATTGTTCATCAAAAAGCTGTCGGTGGTGCGATAGGCAGAAGCAACCAAGTCCTGGATGCTGCCATCGATCTCGATGTCCTTGTCCATGTAAGCTTCTCCTAAGACTAAGGTCGGCTTGTCGGTCATTTCCTTTAACGGAATTTCCTTATTGAACTTGATCGTAACGACGGGGTCGCCCGTTCCGTAATTTTCGGTTTTCCCATCCCAATATGTAACGGCAATCGGAATATCGAACGCACGGCTGATCAGCTGACGATAAACAGTTTTTTCTAACACGTCAATCTCCCTCTCTAGTTAGTGGACATAAAATGTCCGTTATGGATACCTGTTCAATTTATGCGTCGCAACTGCAATTGTCAAGTGATGATTCTTAGCAAATCAGCCCATCAGCGGACGTTTGGGTCCAGCTGGAAGCGCATTGAAGAACATGCTGACGTGATACCGCTAAAAAAGCCCTCACGAGGAGGACTTTTGCATTACAAATTCGTGCTTAAACTTTTAATCGTCTCAATGTGATATTGATCCATCGCTTTTGGCAACGCATCGATAATGTGCGGGCACGCCTGCGGATCGCCGAAATTAGCGGAACCGACGGCAATGGCATTAGCGCCGGCCATCAGCAGTTCAAGCGCATCTTCAGCAGAGGAAACCCCGCCCATACCGATAATCGGCAAAGCAGATATGTGCCGTACTTGGTCAATCATCCGCACAGCAACCGGTTTGATGGCTGCACCAGACAAGCCGCCGGTCCGATTGCCCAAAAACGGCTTGCGGGTCTTCAAATCGATCTGCATCCCGACCAGCGTATTGATCATTGAGAATCCGTCAGCACCAGCTGCTTCTACGGCTTTAGCAATTACGGTAATGTCGGTCACATTTGGTGAGAGTTTCACATAAACCGGTACCTGGCTAACCGCTTTGCAGGCACGGGTCAGTTCAGCCGCCATCTTCGGGTCAGTCCCGAATTGCATGCCGCCATGGGCCACATTCGGGCAGGAAATATTAAGCTCGATCGCCGCTACGTTCGGCGCTGTGCTGATTCGTCGGCAGACAGCGACATATTCGTCTTCGGTCGAACCGGCGACATTGGCGATCACCGGCAGTTCGGGAAAACGGTCATTGAGCCATGGTAATTTTTCGGTCATGATTGCGTCCAAGCCAGGATTTTGCAGGCCGATTGCATTTAATGCCCCACTGGCCGTTTCAGCGACTCGTGGGGTCGGATTCCCCTTGCGAGGTTCCAGTGTCGCCGCCTTAACGATGATTGCACCGAGCCGATTCAGATCATACAGCTCTGCATAGTGCTGGCCGAATCCAAAACAGCCGCTCGCCGGCATAATCGGATTTTTCAAATGCAAACCAGGTAAATCGACTTCCAAACGGGACATTAAATTTCCACCTTTCCAGTTGCAAATACCGGTCCGTCTGAACAGACCTTCAATAATTGTTCCTTGCGTTTTGCGGCCACAACACAGGCGGCACATTCACCCATGCCGCATGCCATCCGGCTCTCCATTGAAATGTAAGCATGCGGATGGTCCCGATAGCGATTATCGACAGCCATCAGCAGGCCACGTGGTCCGCAGGCATATACGGCATCAAACTGGCGATCGTTAAACTGCGCATCGAGCAGCATCCCGATATGGCCATGAAATCCATACGACCCATCATCGGTTGCATAGGCAACTTCGCCTAATGCCCGAAATTCATCTGCATAAAAAATCTGGTCCCGCCGGCCGAATCCAATCGCATGAGTAACGACGACACCCATTTGGTTGAGCTGCCGGGATAATTCGTACAACGGTGGAATACCGGTCCCGCCGCCGATAATCAGAGCGTGCTGGCCTGGTTTCAGAAACGCAGTCGGAAAGCCATGCCCCAACGGCCCCAATGTATCGAGCTGAATGCCGACCGGCAGTTCGCTCAGAAGATGGGTACCCTTGCCGACCGTCCGGTAGACGAGTCGGATTTCATCCCGATTCGGGTCAACGCTGGCAATGCCGAACGGGCGCCGCAGCAAAAGGGATTCATCAGGTACTTTGACGTCGACAAATTGGCCCGGTGTAACCGGTTCGTGGGCCATTTGGCCTTTTAAAACCATTTCAAAAACATTGTCCGTCAGCTGCTCCTGCGCAACTAGTGTCAATTTTTCTTGAATCATGCTGTATCCCCCTTTACAACGGCTGGGTCGTAAAGGCCCGTGCTTCGAGAACCCGCAGAATCGCATTGGCGGTATCCAGTGACGTGAACAATGGAATCCCATGTGCGATTGACTCCTGCCGGATGCGGAAACCGTCTGAAGCCGTGTCACGGTCTTCATCCATCGTATTGATAACGACTTGGACGTGGCCGGAATCTAACAATTGCAGGATATCGGTCTGGGTCGGGTCGCCGATTCGGCCGACGATACTCGTTCGAATCCCTTCATGCTTGAAGTAATTGGCGGTACCGGCCGTAGCAATGACCCGATAGCCGATTTCACGGAAGCGTTTGGCCAATTTAGCCGCTTCGGCCTTATCTTTATCGGCGATTGTAAAGACGACTGTTCCAAAGTCAGGCAGGTGCAGTTTGCTGGCTTCGAAGGCTTTGTATAAGGCCTTTTCAAGGGTCGTATCGCTGCCCATCACTTCACCAGTCGACTTCATTTCCGGTCCGAGCATGCTATCAACATCATTCAGTTTGGAGAATGAGAAGACCGGTGCTTTGACATGGACCAGCTGACCGGTTGGATACAAACCGTCTTTGTAGCCTAATTCTTTAAGCGATTTACCTAAAATAACTTGGGTCGCCACTTGGGCCATCGAGATGCCAGTCACTTTGCTCAAAAATGGAACCGTCCGGCTGGCACGTGGATTGACTTCGATGACATAGACCAGTCCGTCCCGAACGATGAACTGAATATTCATAATGCCGATGCAGTTCAATGCTAACGCCAGTTTGCGCGCCGCTGCGACAATCTGGTCGATGACATCCTGTGAGAACGTCTGCGGCGGATAAACGGCCATCGAATCGCCGGAATGGACCCCAGCTCGTTCGATA
This sequence comes from Lactobacillus selangorensis, assembly GCF_001437205.1. GTDB lineage: Bacteria > Bacillota > Bacilli > Lactobacillales > Lactobacillaceae > Paralactobacillus > Paralactobacillus selangorensis. The sequence goes on from NZ_JQAZ01000002.1 coordinate 263,531, forward strand.
TGTTCCATAATCCCTGGCAATAAGATTTGTTTGCCGTCAGAAATGACATCGACTTCGCATTCCTTACCCATTAAGTAGCTATCGATCAGCACCGGATGGTCATGCGACACCTTGACGGCATTGCGCATATAGTGTTCCAGTTCGTCCTGATTTTCGACGATTTCCATGGCCCGGCCGCCTAATACGTAACTTGGCCGAATCAAAACAGGATAACCAATCCGTTTCGCAATCTGGACAGCCTCGTCCTCTGTTGTCGCTGTATCGCCCAATGGCTGCGGAATCTTCAGGTCGTTAACGACTTGTTCAAATTCGTCCCGATCTTCGGCTCGATTTAAATCGGCGACGCTTGTGCCTAAAATCTTGACACCGGCTTTTGCCAGAGGCGCAGCTAAATTGATGGCGGTCTGGCCGCCGAATTGAACGATAACCCCTTCCGGTTTCTCGAGTTCAATCACATTCATGACGTCTTCGAAAGTTAAGGGTTCGAAATACAATTTATCGGAAATCGAGAAATCAGTCGAGACCGTTTCAGGATTGTTGTTCATGATAATGGCTTCGTAGCCCATTTTCTGGATGGCTTTGACAGAATGAACGGTTGCATAATCGAATTCGACCCCTTGGCCGATTCGAATCGGACCAGAACCAATGACCAGAATCGACGGCTTTTTGGTCACTGCACTCTCGTTTTCTTCCTCAAAGGTTGAATAATAATACGGCGTCTGCGATTCGAATTCGGCCGCACACGTATCGACCATCTTGTAGACTGGCCAGATTCCTTCGGCCCGGCGCAAATCTCGAATTTCACCAGCATCACGGTGCCACAACTTGCCGATTTCGACATCGGTAAACCCGTTCTTCTTGGCCATTTCCAGCACATCCAAATCGTCGGGATGGGCCTGCAAAGTCTGTTCGATTTCGGTAATGTGCAGGATTTTATCTAAGAAGAAGATATCGATTTTCGTCAATTCATGGACCTCATCCAGTGTGTAACCACGCCGGAAAGCTTCGGCCAAATAAAAGAGGCGGTCGTCCTGCGGGTGAATCAGCTTGTCCGTCAGCTGCTCTTCGGAAACAGCGGCCAATTCAGGCAGTTCCATATGCACAGTGCCGATTTCCAAGGACCGCACAGCTTTTAAAATCGATTCTTCGAAATTACGGCCGATTGCCATGACTTCGCCAGTCGCTTTCATCTGGGTGCCTAAATGCCGGTCCGCTGTCGCAAACTTGTCAAACGGCCAGCGGGGAATCTTGGTGACGACGTAATCGAGCGCCGGTTCAAATTCGGCATAGGTCGTGCCGGTGACCGGATTCATGATTTCGTCCAAATGAAGCCCAACAGCAATCTTCGAAGCAATTTTGGCAATCGGGTAGCCGGTCGCTTTTGAGGCTAAGGCCGACGACCGTGACACACGTGGATTGACTTCAATGATGTAATATTGGAAACTGTTCGGATCGAGCGCCAGCTGCACATTGCAGCCGCCTTCGATGCCCAATGCGCGAATGATTTTTAAAGACGCATCCCGCAGCATCTGGCTTTCAACGTCAGACAGTGTCTGAACGGGTGCGGTGACGATTGAATCGCCGGTATGAATGCCGACGGGATCGACGTTTTCCATGTTGCAGACGACCAAAGCGTTATCGGCCGCATCCCGCATCACTTCGTATTCGATTTCTTTGTAGCCGGCAATGCTCTGTTCAATCAAGGCTTGGGTAATCGGCGACAATTTCAAAGCGTTGGTCGCAATTTCGACCAGTTCGGCTTCGTTGTCGCACATCCCGCCGCCGGTGCCGCCCATGGTAAAAGCCGGCCGTACAATGATTGGATACCCAATCTGGTTGGCAAACGCAACGGCTTCATCGACGGTATTGACACTCTTCGACTGCGGGACAGGTTCACCCAGTTTGACCATCAATTCCTTGAACAATTCCCGGTCTTCAGCCTGATTGATTGCCGACAACTTGGTGCCCAGCAATTCGATGTGGAGTTCATCCAGAATGCCGCTCTTCGAGAGTTCCATCGCCATGTTCAGTCCTTGCTGGCCCCCCAAGGTCGGCAAAATAGCATCCGGCAGTTCCTTCCGGAGGATGCGGGTCATAAACTCAAGCGTCAGCGGTTCAATATAAACCTGATCGGCCACTTTCGTATCGGTCATAATCGTGGCTGGATTCGAGTTGACGAGGACGACATCATAGCCTTCCTCCTTCAGCGCCAGGCATGCTTGGGTGCCGGAATAATCAAATTCGGCCGCCTGTCCGATGACAATCGGTCCTGATCCAATCACTAAAATTTTATGAATGTCTGTGCGTTTTGGCATGGTTGCCGCTCCCTTCGCTTATTTAGCCGGACGCTTTTTAAAGGCGTCCATCATTTCAACAAATTCATCGAATAAATGATCCGCATCATGCGGGCCCGGTGTCGCATCCGGATGGAACTGGACGGAAAAGGCCGGATAACGTTTATGCCGCAAACCTTCGATCGTGTGATCGTTGATTTCGACATGTGTGACCAACAACTGCGCCGGATCAATCGAATCAGGATCGACGGCATAGCCATGGTTCTGCGACGTAAAGTCGATGCGGCCGGTCGCAATTTCCCGAACGGGATGGTTGAAGCCCCGATGGCCGAACTTCATCTTGAACGTGTCAGCGCCATTCGCTAAGGCAAATAACTGATGGCCTAAACAAATCCCGAACAGCGGCACTTGGCCCTGAATGCCCCGAATCATATCGAGCGCATCCGGCAGGTCTTTCGGGTCGCCAGGCCCATTGCTCAGCAGCACACCGTCCGGATTGAGGTCTAAAATCGTGGCGGCAGTAGTGTTATACGGCAAAACGGTGACGTTGCACTGCCGTTTCGTCAATTCCCGTAAAATGCTGTATTTCAAGCCAAAATCGATTACGACAACTTTGTGGCCCTTGGCTGGGCTTGGATACGGTTTGCTGGTCGAAACCTGCTGAACATTATTGGTGGGCAGTTCTAAGGCTGCCAACTTTTCAAAAGTCGTGTCATCGACCGTGTCGACAATCGCCGCCTTCATCGAACCAGCCGTCCGCAAATGTTTGGTCAGCCGGCGGGTGTCGACGCCGGTAATGCCAGGAATGTGCTTCTTCTGAAGCCATGTATCAAGCGACATCTGATTGCGCCAATTGCTGGCCCGGCGAGCGACTTCATGGACGACGACCCCTTTGCAAGTTGGTGCAATTGATTCGTAGTCGTCACCGTTGACGCCGTAATTGCCGATCAATGGATACGTAAACGTGATAATCTGACCGTTATACGATTGGTCGGTAATCGTTTCCTGATAACCGGTCATGCCGGTGTTGAAAACCACTTCGCCAGTCGTGACACTGGGATCGCCAAACCCTTCACCAGCGAAAACTGTGCCGTCTGCTAATACTAAATACCGTTTCATTGCAGCTCACCTCTCTGATAAACCGGCTGGCCGCCCACAAAGGTCGCCAGCGTGCCGCCATAAACTTTTGTCCCCAAAAATGGGGTATTCTTGCCTTTCGAAACCAATTGCTCCGCCGTAATTGTCTGTTGGTGCGCTAAATCAAAAACGGCAAGGTCGGCTGTGTGCCCGACTTTGAGTTGCGGAGCCGGCACATTGAATAATTTTGCCGGCCGTGCACTCATCCACGCAATCAGCTGGCCGAGTGTAAATAATTTCGTTCGCACAAAGCGGGTGTACAGCAGGCTGAAGGCATTTTCACTGCCGACAATCCCGAACGGCGCCTTCAAAATACCTTGGTCCTTTTCAGCCTGCGTATGCGGCGCATGGTCAGTCGCAATGCAATCGACCGTTCCGTCTAAAAGCCCAACCACCAAGGCCTGCCGATCGCTTTCGCTGCGTAACGGCGGATTCATCTTGAAATTGCTGTTGTCAGTGTCCGGAATATCCTGGTCGCTCAGCAGCAGATGGTGCGGTGCAGCTTCGCAGGTGACATTGACACCGGCCATTTTGGCCATTCGAATCATCTGGAGCGACTCGGCCGTCGATACATGGCAGACATGGTAATGCACCCCAGTCGCTTGAGCTAAAACCAGGTCACGTGCTAATTGGGCCGTTTCGGCCGTCTTATCGATGCCCGGCAGGTTCAATTCCTGTGCTCGTGGTCCGGCGTTAATGACGCCGTGATTGAACAAACTGACATCTTCGACATGGGCCGCTAACGGCAGACCTGTTTTTTCGATGCCCTGCATCGCCAAGTACATCGTTTCGGCTGATTGGATTCCTGAACCATCATTCGAAAAGGCGAAGGCACCAGCTTTTTGCAAAGCGGCGAAATCAACTAGTTTATCGCCGGTCCGACCCATTGTGATCGGCGCATACTGACCGATGCGCACCTTGCCCGCTGTCTGATTCCGTTTGATTTGGGCAGTCATTGCGGCCGGCGTATCGGTCGTTGGGGTAATATTCGGCATCGCACCGACAAAAGTGAAACCGCCATGAGCGGCCGCCGCACTCCCCGTTCGAATCGTTTCCTTATCGGTCTGACCAGGATCCCGAAAATGAACATGGACGTCGACTAAACCAGGACTGATGAAGCCGCCCTCTAAATCGAGCACCGTCGCATCTGCTGGCGTGTCTAAGTGAGCGGCCATCGCCGTAATCGTCTGCCCGTCAATCAAGATATCTTGGGGCTGCAGGCCATGCTGACCTAAAATGTGCCCATTTTTTAACAGGTATGTCATTTGAGTCCTCCTAATTGATTGCCCCGCAGGACGCTTTCAATCATCGCCATCCGCATGAAGACGCCGTTTTGCATCTGAGTCACAAATTTCGACTGCGGACTTTCGACCAGCTCGCTGGCCATTTCGACGCCTCGGTTGATGGGACCAGGGTGCATCATAATGGTCGTCGGCTTCATTTTGGCGGCTCGTTCAGTGGTCAATCCGTATTGCTGGGCGTATGTATCGGCATTGAAGCTCGCATTGGCGGCTTGGTTCAGACGTTCATGCTGGACCCGCAGGAGCATCATCACATCCATGTCGCCGATCAGATCGTCAAGCGGCTGCCATTGACCGAAGGCATCAAACTTCGGGTCGTACCATTCTTTGGGACCGGAGAAGTAAACTTCAGCACCTAATTTATTAAGAATTTCCATATTCGAACGAGCCACACGTGAATGGTTCAAATCGCCGACAATCGCCACTTTCAAGCCTTTAAAGCGGCCGAAACTTTCATGAATCGTCATCATGTCCAGCAGACTCTGGGATGGATGTTCGCCGCTGCCATCGCCGGCATTGATTAAAGCAACCGGCAGATTCGGCTGGTTCAGCAATTGTTTGTAATAGGCATTTTCACTGTGACGGATAACTAGCAGACGAATGCCGATTGCCGCTAAGGTCAAGCAAGTATCATATAGTGTTTCGCCCTTTTTCATCGAACTGGCCTGCGGATTGAAGTCGATGACCGACACGCCTAATTTGCGTTCGGCCATGTCAAAACTCGTATGCGTCCGGGTGCTGTTTTCAAAGAACAGGTTAGCTGCATATACCGGCGAACTGACCTGCAGCTGGGCGCCGTTTTTAAATGCCTCTGCTCGTTCCACAAGTGCCTTGACTGTCTGCACATCTAAATCTGCCATTGAAACAATTGCTTTTGCTCGAACCAATGAATCTGTCATGGTGTGAATTTCCTCCTTATTTTAAAAAAACGCATCTCACTGATTGTTCTCTCAGCAAAATGCGTTCGCAGGGTACACGGGTGCCCTTTTAACAACCATTCTGCTCTCTCTGGAGACAATTAAATCGTTCTGGTAATCCACCAACTTTCCGATCCTTGGCACAAAAAAATTCGCTTACCATGCGGCAAGCGAATTGTGAGTGATCCGTTTATGGCTAGACTGCTGCCACCGGACCAATTCACCTTACTAGCCTCACGGGACTAATGTTAAAGGATCTCGTTGTTCAATTTCGTTAAGCATACTGAATTTAAAGGCGTCTGTCAACACCTATTTAATCAATCGGGGCCATAAAACGACTTTGTGCTGGGCCAATGACTCTGGCACGGCGATAATCCGCTGGTTGGCGCTGCCTCTGAACTGCAGCGTCAAGTCTTTCTGGTCTTCAAGGAAACGACCGTCGACCAGAATATCGATCAAGCTCAGCAATTCTTTCTTATCAGCGGATTCTTTTTGTAATTCATCCCAAGTATAACCAGTCCACGACCAGACATCCTTCTCATGCCCGAATTCTTTGCGAATCCGTTTGACCAGTTTCAGGCAGACTTGCGTATTAAGGAACGGTTCGCCGCCCAATAACGTCAATCCCTGAACATAGCTTTGCCCCAAGTCTGCGATAATCTGGTCCTCCAGTTCTTGGGTATAAGGCGTCCCGTAGCGGAAATTCTGGGCGGCCTTGTTGTAGCAGCCGGGACACATGAATTTGCAGCCCGATACATACAAACTGCAGCGCACGCCTTCCCCATCGACAAAGTTGAAGGGTTTGTAGCTGGCGATATACTGCTGACTCAGGTCTGCGGCCAGCCATTCTTGCGGTTTAGGATTCATCGGTTTCAATTTGCGTGGTTTGAGGTGGCGCATATGCAATGTTTCGCTCATTCTATTCTCCCTTGCCGTCAAGTGCTTCGTCATCGTTGCCGAGCCGCATGTGCTTGACCCGATGGATAATTTCCTGATGCCGGCCATACACCATCGGCCGCTGGTTCGGATTGCCTAAATAGCCGCACGTCCGCTTGACAACATCACACGTCTGCGGGTCGGTATTGCCGCAATCTGGGCATTTAAAGCCCCGTTCAGTGGGCACAAACTCGCCTTTGAAGCCGCACTTGAAACATTGGTCAATCGGCGTGTTCGTACCGAGATAGCCGATTTTATCATAGGCATAGTCCCAGACCGCTTCGAGCGCCTTCGGATTCTGCTTCAGATTCGGATATTCGCAGTAATGAATAAACCCGCCGGCACTGTATTTCGGATAGGCACTTTCGAAGTCGATTTTCTCGAACGGCGTCGGTGCTTTGCGGACATCATAATGGAAACTATTGGTGTAATAACCTTTGTCGGTAATATTCGGAATCGAGCCGAACTTTTTTAAATCGGCTTGACAGAAAGTGTTGGTCAGGCTTTCGGCCGGCGTCCCGTAAACACTGAAATGATAACCGTATTCTTGTTCCCAATCCTGGCAATGCTCATACAGCGATTTAACAACGTTGACAGTGAATTGTTTGGCAACCGGATTCTTCTCCCAATCGGGGCCGAAGAATGCTGTACCGACTTCATACAGGCCGATGTAGCCCAATGAAACGGTAGCTCGGCTGTTCTTGAACAATTCATCGACGCTGTCCGTCTTCTCGAGCCGTTTTCCGAACGCCCCATATTGATAGAGAATCGGCGCATTTTCGGGTTTTGCTTGTTTAGCTCGTTCGACTTTGAAGACGAGCGCTTCTTTGCAAATCGCCAGCCGTTGTTCAAGGATGGTCCAGAATTTGTCCTGGTCGCCCTTTGCTTCTAACGCAATGCGTGGCAGGTTGACCGTCACAACGCCCAGATTCATCCGGCCGGCGTTGACTTCATTGCCATTTTCATCCTTCCAGCCTTGCAAAAAGCTGCGGCAGCCCATCGGTGCCTTGAACGAGCCGGTCAATTCGACGATTTTATCATAGGAAAGCACATCCGGATACATGCGTTTGGTGGCACATTCAACGGCGAGCTCCTTCACATCATAATTCGGGTCGCCTGGTTTTAAGTTGAGACCCCGTTTCAATGTAAAGACCAGCTTCGGAAAAATAGCCGTCCGGCGTTCCTTGCCTAAGCCTTCAATCCGGACTTGCAGAATCGCCTTCTGAATCGCACGTTCAATCCAGCTGGTCCCCAAACCAAAGCCCAGCGTCGTAAACGGCGTCTGTCCTTGTGAGGAATATAAGGTGTTGATTTCATATTCGAGCCCCTGCATCGCATCATAAATGTCCTTGAGGGTCCTTTCCTTCGCAAACTGCTTGCGTTTTTCGGAATCTTCAATCCACTTATTCGCATCGTTCAGGTGTTTTTGATAATTCTTTTCGGCAAACGGCGCTAAAAATTCATCGGCTCGGTCGGCAGAACAGCCGCCGTACTGGCTGGACGCCACGTTGGCGATGATTTGGCTCATCTGCGCCGTCGCCGTTTGAATGGAATGCGGCGGTTCGACTTCGGCATTGCCAATCTTGAAGCCATGCGTCAGCATCTCCTTGAAATCGATCAGACAGCAGTTCGTCATCGGACTATACGGCTGATAATCGAGGTCGTGCCAGTGGATGTCTCCCTTTAAATGAGCATTGGCAACATCCGGCGGCAGCATTTTGAGCCCGATTGCTTTGGCAACGGTCCCGGCCGTCAGGTCACGCTGGGTATTGAAGACTTCGCTATCTTTATTGGCATTTTCATTGACGACGTTGCGGTCCCGATGCAGCAGTTTCTGAATCGTGACGTTAATATCCGTCGCATTTTCACGCTGATGTTCTTTTTTAATCCGGTAAGCTTGATAAGCCGTCGCAATATCATCGAGATGTGCAGCCTGCAGCGTCTGTTCGACTAAGGTCTGAATATCCGCAACGGCAACTTCGGTTTGATACTGCTGGGCGAGCTGGGCTGTAACCTGATCGCTGACGGCGGCAAGTTGATTGGTTAATTCAGTTTGATTCACATCTGCGCCGCTTTGCTGGGCTGCTTTCGCAAGCGCAGCCGTTAATTTGGCTTGATCGAACGGCAAACGCCGGCCATCACGTTTATGGACTTGTAATTGGATTGTTTTTAATTCTGGCATACGTGTGTTCCCCCTCGAGATGTACCCCTTTATTCTACAGAGCATTTCAGATGAATACAATATCTTGTATCCGAATAATGATTAAATACCATATATAGCATTAAAAAGGACCATGACAATCGCGTCATGGTCCTGCTTTATTCTTTTGTTAAATTACATTACGAAAAATGGCGGCCTAGAATATCAAGGCTCCGCCGCTGCCCGTCCATGACGGCAACGTTCGGTAAATGGCCCCACGTCTTGAAGCCATTGCGTTTGAACAGCTTCTGACTGGGTGTGTTGTGGCTGAAAATATACGCCACGACCGTATCAAGCTGCAGCCGGGGCAGCTGACTAAAGATAAAATTCAAGGTCTGCTGGCCCACCCCCTGATGCTGAATAGTCGCATCCAGATAAATACTGATTTCGGCCGTCCGCTGATACGCCGGACGCCCATAGAAAGATTCAAGGCTGACCCAGCCGACGATTTGTCCGTCCTGCTTCAAGACCCAGATCGGCCGGCGATCCGGATTGAAAGCAGCAAACCAAGCTTGTTTGGAAGCGACTGAAACGGGTTCAAGATCGGCGGTTGCCAGCCGGTTGGGAATGCTCTGATTATAAATGGCCACGATACGGGATAAATCGGCCTGACGTGCATTTTCAAATTGAATCATCATTGGCTCGCCTCGATTAAAAACAATATAACTAGCATACCGCCTGTAACGCCGCTTTGTACAGCTTCAATTTTCAGCGGATTCGTCCGTTTTCACTGTATAACGCCGTTATGCCGATTTTTGACACTTGACTTAAACTGCTGTTTAAGTGGTACGTTAAGGCTGAGGTGAAAAACATGACACAAAGTGAATTAGATAAATTAAAGGCCGGTCAGCCGTATTATTTCCTGGACCCAGCGATCGTTGCTCAGAAAGCACATGCTGCTAAGCTATGTGAAGAATTCAATGCGATTTCCGCCACTGACGCAGCCGCACAAACTAAAAAAATTAAGGAAATTTTCGGTTCAACCGGCGAACGTGTTTCCGTTCAGGCCAATTTCAACTGCGATAATGGCCAGAATATTCACGTTGGCGAAGACTTTCTCAGCAACTATAACCTGACTATTCTGGACATTGCGCCCGTTACAATCGGCCACAACGTTATGATCGGCCCGAACGTCGATATTTACACCGTCAATCATCCAATGACGCCTGAGGGGCGCGCTGCTTACAAGGCACAAGGTTTTCCAGTGACCATCGGCAATAACGTCTGGATTGGCGGCAAGGCGACAATCACACCTGGCGTGACGATCGGCAATAATGTCATCGTTGCCGCTGGAGCTGTCGTTACCAAAGACATTCCTGACAATACTTTGGTCGGCGGTGTGCCCGCTAAAAAAATCAGATCATTGGCGGACTAAAAAGGGCGTGTGTCAAAAGTCTTTTTTGACTTTGGCGGCACGCGTTTAATAAGACTAATTTAGCAAAATAAAAAGTTTCTAAACTGCAATTTTTTGCAGTTTAGAAACTTTTTTTGTAAAAGAGGCGCTTATATCACGGCCTCTTTTGGGCGTAATTGAAGAAAACACACTTAATCCTCATTATCAAACGGATATTTCATGCCCCACGCATTGCGGACACTGTCCAAAATATGGGCGACATCATGCGAAATAGCCAGCTGCCCATCATCATGCCCCTGTTCAATGTAGCGCTGCATATCACGTACTTCATACCGAAGCGCCTGATCGGCATCGCCGCCGGTCAGCGTCTGATGCTGTTCTTGATGCGCATCACCGGTATACGTGATTTCAGCCGCAGTCGCACGTGGATAATTATTGATTTCGACGTACCCTTTCGTTCCCGAAACGACACCACGTTTCGGCTGCTTGGCCCGCATTGACAAGGCCATCACGGCCATCTGTTCCTGGTCATTCTTCAAAATGATTCCGGACTGCTCATCGACACCCGTTTCAAAGAACTTAACGGTCGTTGAAATGGCATTCGGCTGACTCGCTAAGAACTGCCGGGCAAAGGCAGTTGCATAGCCACCGATATCGAGCAACGCCCCGCCAGCTAAATCTTTATTAAAGAAGCGATTCTTCGGATCATAATCCTTCAAACTGCCGAAGTTGACCTGAACTAACTTAATTTGGCCTAAGTCGCCGTTTGCAATCAGGTCATGGACTTGTTTGTAAACAGGCATGTGATATAACGTAAACCCTTCCGTCAGAATCAAGTGCTTTTCCTGCGCCATTTTTTGCACTTCATCAAACTGGCGGGCATTAACAGTGATTGCTTTTTCACAGAAGACATGCTTGCCAGCGGCCAAAGCGGCCTTGATGTAATCAAAATGGTATGTATGCGGCGTCGCAATGTAAATAATATCGACCTTCGGATCCTCAATCATCTTTTGAGCATCTAAATAGGTTTTTTGAATGTGCTTTTCGGCCGCAAACTTATTCAGCATTTCTTCATTAACATCTGAAACGGCGTATACTTCACCGTCAACATCATTGATTGCATCGGCCATTTCATGTGCAATCCAACCGGTTCCAATCATACCCCAATTATATTTTTTCATTTTAAAAACCTTCCTTTCGATAGTGCTTGACGGTACCATCTGGTGCAAACGTCAAGACCTGAGTGACTAAATTCGCAAAATAAGACGTAGCAACGACCCCGTTCTGACGGCTGACGGCCGCATTGAAATTGCCAATGTCGAACCAATCATCAGCCTGACAATCGACCAGCAGGTTTCCAGCCGGTGTGCGGGCCCAACTAGCAACTTTTTCGCCCGCACGGACTTCAGCCTGGTAACCTTGTGTTTGGATAAACTGCAGAACTGTTTCAGCGGCAATCGGTGCCACTTCGATTGTTAGTGGGACGGCCGGATTCAAAGCTGGGCGCCGCCGATCGGCCGGTACCAGTAAAATGTATTCCTGACTGCGTTCGGCATAGGCCTTTTCTGCCAAGAAAATGCCGCCATTGCTCTTGAGCGCATGAAATGCGGTATCAACACTGTCGCAACCATCAAACGCCAAATCGATGTGCGTGTCCGGTGTCAATGCGGTGACTGCTAAACCCAACCGCCGACAATTTTGCCGAGTCAGTTCTGACGGCGAATAAAAAGTCAGGTTCAAGTCAGTCCGTTTGGCAAGCGCTGCGGTCAGGTTAGCGACGTTATGGCCGCCGCCAAGACCAATCTGCATGTGCGGCTTAATCAATGCAAGTGCCGTTTTAATTATTGGTTCCAATCACGAATCACCTTCCACATTTGAAATTATATTTCATGAATAAATATATTATGAAATTATAGATTTGTCAAATAATTTTATTTAATTGACTTTTCGAAAAAATTTAGCTATATTTGTGGCATAATAATTTCATATAAAAAATAAAAAGGAAAGTGAATTTCAGATGGACATTCGTAAATTATTAAAGCCCAACCTTATGCTTCTCGATTTAAAAGCAGCAGATCAATCTGCCGCCATCGATGAAATGATTACGTCACTTTTTGTAAACGGTATCATTGACGACCAAGCCGCTTTTCGTGTCGATATTTTAAAACGTGAGGCCGAAACCTCAACTGGAATCGGTGCCGGCATTGCGATTCCCCATGCTAAAAATGCGGCCGTCAAAACACCGGCCGTTTTATTTGCCCGCAGCAAGTCCGGCCTTGATTATCATTCATTGGACGGCCAGCCGACGCATCTCTTCTTTATGATTGCCGTGCCCGCTAATGCCAATAACACTCATTTGGAAGCACTCGCTAGTTTGTCGGCGCTCCTACTCGATTCGCAGCTGATTGAACAATTAAAAACCGTCGCTACACCGGACGATGTTCAAGCTGCTTTTAAAGCTGCCCAGGAACGGCAGCACCAGCAAGATGCCGCTGTGGCCGCTGCTGACTCCCACCCCGATTTTCCGCAGGTACTCGCCGTTACGGCTTGTCCCACCGGAATTGCCCATACATATATGGCCGAAGCCGCTTTAATCAAGGCTGCCGATCAGCTCCACGTCAGTATTAAGGTCGAAACAAACGGCTCCGAAGGCGTTAAGCACCGTTTGACCGATTCGGAAATTGCCCATGCAACTGGTATTATTGTAGCCGCCGACAAAAAAGTGGCCATGGAGCGTTTCGACGGCAAACACCTGCTTCAAGTCCCCGTCGTCGCCGGCATCAAAAAACCAGCTGAACTGATTCAAGACACACTCGCTCAAAAGGGGCCGCTTTATCATGCCGGTCATACCAGCGAAGCCCCAGCTGAAGCTGCTGACGACGAACCCAGCGGCATCTGGCATCATATTTATCAAGACCTGATGAACGGGATTTCAAACATGCTGCCATTTGTCGTCGGCGGCGGAATTATCATGGCCATCTCGTTCATGGTCGAACAATATTTGGGCAAAACATCACTCGCTTTCACCTTCCTCAACTCGTTGGGGACCAACACCTTCAGTTTCCTGATTCCAATCTTAGCCGCTTATATTGCCGTTTCAATCGGCGACCGGCCCGCACTGATGCCGGGCTTTGTCGGCGGCTACATGGCGACCTTGCCCGCAGCCAGCGTCGTCAAATCGACTGGGAGCGCCGGGTTTATCGGCGGCATCATCGCCGGTTTTTTAGCTGGTTATCTGATTTTAGGACTCAAAAAATTATTCGTCCATCTGCCTAAATCATTAGAAGGTCTGAAACCCATGATTCTATTCCCAGTTCTAGGGCTTCTTAGTATCGGTTTACTGATGTTTTTCATCATCGATCCGATTTTCTCAGTCGTCAATCTTTTCCTCGTTCACATTTTAACGACAATGGGCACTGCGAATGCAATTCTGATGGGGGCCGTTTTAGGCGGCATGCAGGCCGTCGATCTGGGTGGTCCCGTCAACAAAGCGGCCTACACAACGGCAATCGGGGTTCTCTCCGAAACCGGCAACGGTAGTATGATGGCTTCCGTTATGATTGGCGGCATGATTCCACCGCTTGCGATTGCTTTAGCCACGACACTTTGGAAGAATAAATTTACCCCCGACGAACAAAAAGCTGGTTTAAGCAATTACATTTTGGGGATTTCCTTCATTACCGAAGGCGCGATTCCATTTGCAATTGCCGACCCGCTGCGTGTAATCACCTCCAGTGTGATTGGTGCCGTTATCGGCGGCGGACTCGCTCAGCTCTGGAAAGTCAGTGTACCCGCACCGCATGGCGGCTTGTGGGTCATCCTGCTGGTTCACCATCCTTTCGGGTTCATCGCTGCATTGATCATCGGGGCTGTTATTGCCGGCGTTATCTACGGAATTTGGAAACCACGTCTAACCCCAAATGTGGTAAAGTAGAAATCAAAGCAACCACAAAGGAGCACGACGGTTCATGGAAAATGACAATATCATCGATGTGATTTACGGCAATTTAGGGACCATGACACAGTCCGACAAAAAAATTGCCAAAACGATTCTGGCTGACCCTAGTCAAGCCGTCAACGACACCATCGCCGAATTAGCGAAAGCAGCTGCTGTCAGTGAAGCTTCCATCTCGCGTTTCTGCAAAAATCTTTCGTTAGACGGCTTCCATCAGCTGAAAATCGAGCTTGCTAAGGTGGCCGACAAAGAATCCGCTTATTATGATGAAATCAACATCGACAATGTGCAGCAGGCTTTGAATACGATTAGCAGTAATAAAGTTACCGAAATCAAAAACACATTAGCCAGTTTCAAAACACCAGTTGTTAAAAAAATCCTGCATCTGATCGATTCTAGCCGCATCGTCCAGGTCGTCGCAGAGGGCAATACCTTTCCTGTGGCGGCTGATGCAATTTACCGGTTCAATCAGATCGGCATCTTAACGATTGGGGCCGAAGCTTGGGAAACTTCGATTGGCCAAACGCTGAATTTGCAAGCCGCCGACACGCTGCTGGTCATTTCCAATTCGGGCGAAGCTAAATCGCTGCTCAAACAAATTGAAGTCGCTAAACAGCGTGGCATGAAGGTGATTTCGATTACCAATCGCAAGGATTCGCCGATTGCCCTCAAGTCTGATTTCCATCTCCGGACATCGGTACGCCAGCAAGTCCTTAATTCGGAATACTATTTCTCACGTGTGGCGGCGATGACAGTTACCGAAGCCCTTTTTCTGCTGCTGATTGCCGAAGACCGTAAACGTCTGAGCGATATTCAGCAGCATGAGGATATCATTTCAAGTTTAAAAATTTAAACGCAGTCCTTGAGTTGCGGCCTTCCTCTTCGGGGCGCAATTCTTTTTTTCATTTTTCCCAATCTTCTTCCTGAAAATTAAGTATACTTAACACAGAACAAACATTGGGAGCTGACTGAGAAGTGTTGTGGATCATTTTAATTATTGTGGGGATTTTGGCGGGGATTTGTAATGCCGTCGCTGGTTTAGCATCGCTGGTGGCCTATCCAGCGCTGCTCGTCCTGGGGCTGCCGCCGATTGCAGCCAACGTCACCGACACGGTCGCCCTCATATTTTCGGGTGTGGGCGCTACTTTGTCGTCGCAGCGGGAATTACATGGCTCGCATAAAGAATTATGGACGTTTCTGCCGATTACTTTACTGGGCTGTATTTGCGGCGCACTGCTCTTGTTTGCCATCCCTGAACAGGCGTTTGAGAAAATCGTGCCGTTCTTTATCCTGTTTGCGGCAATTGCTGAACTGGCTCCGCATAAACGGCGGCCGCAGCTTGTTTCGGCGCGTGCCCGTGCTTTGGCTTATCTCGGTGTCTTCTTTGTCGGCGTCTATTCTGGTTATTTCGGCGCAGCCGCTGGGGTCCTGATGCTGGCGCTGCTTGGTGTCATTAGCACCGAACCGTTCGTCAAATACAATGCCGAAAAGAACGTTATTTTTGCCGTTGCCAACGTCATTTCGGCCATTATTTATGGCTTACATACCAAATTATTATGGGGCTGGATTATTCCACTGGCTGTTGGCTTCTTAATCGGCGGCTACATTGGGCCGATCATCGTGCGGCATTCGCCCGTTCGAGTCCTCAAAATCGTCATCGGCGTCGGCGCCGTCATCCTGGCAATCAGTTTAGGCATCCAAGCCTATTTCTAAACGAAAAATGACTCTTTAAATGCAATTTTTGCATTTAAAGAGTCATTTTTGTTTGAACAGAATAAATTTGCGAAACGTGGTAGCCATCTACGACGAAGTCAAAAAATCGACTTCTGTCATGCGCCCACTTTTTTATTCAGATTGTTTTTCCAACCGCAGAACGTCCTTTTCAGTCAAATGATACTTATCGCCGTACATCGTCCAGCGGAGCGGCAGCTGCAAATTGAATTTCTTTTCACGAATCAGCCGCCGCTGCACTTTGAGACGGGATAAATCACGATGAGCCTTTTCCCGTTTCATAATCGGCGTCCGGGCATCCAGAAAGGCGTTCAAATATTTACCTTCATCGCCGCCCTGTGCCGGTGTTTTGGCTAGCCGCCAGGCACTGCGCCGAATGCCTTGAAACGACGTCTTATCATGGGTGGTCCCTGGTCCATGCACCACTAAGGCATCATAATAGATATACTGTCCCAACGGCCCCAGCTGGTCGCGCCGGGCATAACGTAACGCCACATTCAAATATTGACGGTTCAAAATAGCATTTTGCGCCGCAATAAATTCTTTGTCATGGGCAGCTTTTTGCCAAGCTTGTTCAAAGGGCTGCCCCAAACCTTGATGCGAGTCGGTCCCTTTGACGGCTTTCAACGCCGACAAATATTTAACCAGGCCATTATGGTGCGGCCGCAGCTCAACATATTTGCGGACCACATCAAACATATCGCCGGTCCGGGAGGTAAAACCGATAATGCCGCCTGTATAGCCCCGACCATCGCCAATGTCTTCAATGTATGCATATTGTTTCGGATAATCCGTCGTCGAATTTTCCGCACTTGAAACGAGCGCAAACGCCGTTGCCCGTAATTTGCCCGTTTTGATTGTGCCCTGCTTGTGCGCCGAACAACCCGTCAGCAGCACCAGCATGACCATTAAAATCGAAACCCACTTTTTCATTCACGTCACTCCTACTTTATTAGTGTACAAAAATGAGTTTGAAAAGCCACTGTTTTCCCGCTTTTCACAGAAAAACTTTAGAAACATGCTACACTCAAAGTAAAAGGAGTGACCCATTATGAAACTGACATTTGACTGCTATGACACATTGCTCGATATGACACCAATCGATGCCGTGCTGACCGAAATTGCCCGCACCGGCAACGTTAACGCTGATAAGGCGCTCGCCATTTATGCAAATTACGAAGACCGCTTGATGTACGTCAATAATATCCGCCCTTACGAAAAGCTGATTGCCGCCAACCTTGATTTCGTCGACATGGAGCTCAGCTGTGCACCCCTATTCAAAACCCATTACGACGATGTCCTGGCAGCGTATCACCAGCTCCAGCCGTACCCAGAAGTTGTCCCAGCCCTGCAGGCACTCAAGCAGCAGGGCCACCAACTATACTTGATGTCGAATTCAGCGCCTGATTTGATGCAGGACCATCTTGCCGTCTTAGGCAATACAATCGAACATGCCTTCACTCCCGATGAAGTCGGCTGTTACAAACCGCAAAAAGGCTTTTTTGAAACCGTTGGGGCCGCTTTACACCTCACCAACGAAAATCACCTGCATATTGCCCATGGTTACTGGTGGGACATCATCCCTTGCGACCAGGTCGGCTGGCGCAACATTTGGATTAACCGGAACCATCTCAGCGCCCTGCCTCAATTTCAACCAACCTATGAACTGCCCGATTTGACCGAATTGCCCCGTCTGGTCCAGCAGCTTTAAACCACCGCACAAAAAAATCCCGAATGATTCGGGATTTTTTGCTTTTATGCTTGCGCTGTGACTGGAATCCAAATTTCCCCCATCGCCTGTGTGCCTTTGTGGCCTTGGAGAATCGTCGTATTGGGCCCGCCGACATATTGATAATCGGTCAGGTTTTTCAAAACATCGCCAAAAGCCGTTTTTTCGAGATTGCTGAATAATTCAGTTGCCGTTGCACCGGTTCCGTCGATGACTAAATAGTTGCCAGCGTCAAAATGAATGTGCGCCCAATCCGCTTGAACGGGTGCTGCCACCTGCCGGCCGACGTAATAGCGAGCGCCGTCTGGAGTCGCCTCATTGACTGCAAATTCATAATCATTGACTGCTTTCTGCGCCAATTTTTCAAAGGCGGGGTCGCCGGTCGCCTGCTGCCAAAAATCAGCTTTCTGCTGCGGCATCAAACTGTAGTCGCCGGATAAATCTTTTTCAAAGCCGACGACTGTAAAAGCATCTTTTTTCTCAATGCGATAATCTGCCATATCGAGAACCTCCTTCAGTGTTTACCCTTCTAATCTAGCACGGAAAACTCATTGGGGGGTTGGCGACGCCTTATTCGAACATTGCCTGTCTGAACCGGCCGGCAAAATGGGCAATCGCTTCATCGACGGTATGCGTTAAGGACCAGCGGATAAAGCTCATCACTACATCGGTCCCCAAAAAGACCATGAAGTCACGGGGCAGCGTCGACGGCCGATCAGAGGTGTCCAAATAATGCGTCCATTCTTCTTTTAATTCCTGCTTGATATTTTTGGTCAGATCGGCGTTTTCCTCATGAACATCAAGCAACGTCAAAATGGCCTGTCCCTGCGGTTGCAGGCGCTTATAAAAGGCAATCAGGGCTTTGTCGCCAGATTCAGACATCAGCACATTGAGACGGTCATGCATCAGACGAGCAAATAAATCGGTATAATGGGCCACCATCTGCTCGAGCAATGCGTATTTATCTGTGTAATGATCATAAAAGGTCGACCGGCCTGTCAGCGCTGTTGCACAAATATCGGCAATCGTAATCTTGTCAAACGTTTTTTCCCGCAGCAGTTTCAGCAAAGCCGTTTGAATATCACGTTCCGTTTTCACTTTTCGAATGTCCTGCACCTTTTTTACCCCTCATTCTGATCAATTTCCGTTAAACCATTTGCTTTCTGACAATTATAAGCTATTTGTCCGGAAACGAACACCTTTCTGAAAATTGTACGTGGTCAACTGGCCGTCTGCGCCGTATCCTATGGACTGTTAAATACGTTCCAGCATTTAACAATTTGGAGAAACGAGATGAGTTGTATGTATACTTGGACTTTTTGGATCTTAGCCGTCTGGTTTGTTGTGAATGTGATTTGGATGTTTGCACAGTCGAAAAACCAATCACTTCTGAAAACTTTTGCTTGGATCAATGTAATTGCTATTATTTGGGGATTCTGGGCTTATTACGCAGCTGCGAGCCATGGTGCAATCGGCGGCTGGTTCATCACCCTCAATTGGATCAACGTCGTTTTAGCTATTTATCAATTCTATGTCGGTTACAGCAAAGACTAAACAACCATTCATACACAAAAAAACCGCTGTGTTCTCAGCGGTTTTTTTAGTGCACGAGTGCATCGGAATATGTAGTTTTATGCAGTTGGTTGATGTGAAAAACTGGCCATTCCGTCCGAATACTCACTCCCCCGAACAAGCATCCTTCAAAAGGTAGTGTTAGCGCTTGCTGACAATTTAAACAAGGTCTTTTAATAAAATTTTAAGCTTTTTTTAATCCGGACCGCTACCGTGTTAGGTCGATTTATACTGTCAAAACAAAAGCAGCTCTTAAAATGCAAATTTTGCATTTTAAGAGCTGCTTTTCGTGAAATAATGACTGATGTCATCTGAGCGGAACAATTATTTTTGCAATTGTAATTGGCCATCGACCATTTCATAAACATGATCGGCATCTTTAAGCAAGTCATCATCATGGGTGACCATGATGACGGCCACATGATGCTGCTTAGCTTGTTCCTGCAACGTCTGAACGACTTGGGCGGCTCGTTTCGAATCGAGCGCCGCCGTCGGTTCATCGGCGAAAATGACTGCTGGGTGATTATACAACGCACGTGCAATCGCAACTCGCTGTTTCTGCCCGCCCGACAGTTTGTTCGGGAAATGCTGCCGTTCCTCAGTAATCCCTAAGGCCGTCAGCAGCTGGTCGGCATAGTCGCCGTGATCTTGTTTACTGAGCTTATCGACCAATTTAAACTGCTCGTCAACTGTTAAAAACGGAATCAGATTCGATGCCTGCAAGATGAACCCATATTGGTTAAAGCGGACTTTGCTGCGCTCTTTTTCTTTCATCTGCGCCAAATCCTGGCCGTTCAGCAGCACTTGACCGCTGGTTGGCGTCAGCAAGCCGCCCATCATCGTCAGCAGCGTCGTTTTGCCGGAACCGGAAGGACCCGTCAGAATAATAAATTCACCGGCCGCCACACTGAGGTCGAGCGGTTTAACGGCTTCCGTTGCGGCAGAACCAGTGCCGAATGTTTTCGTAACTTGTTTCAATTCAAGTACAGCCATTATTCAGCACCTCCAATTGCACGGATCGGATCAATCTTCAAAATCTGCCGGATGGAGAAGACGGATCCTAAGACGACCATGAGCAGCAACCCAATCGAAAAGCCGCCCACTAACAAGCCATTATTCGAATACGGCATCGCCGCCGGCAGAATCAAGACTGTCAGCTGATTGGCAATCAAGCCGAGCCCAATGCCGACAATTCCCAGAATCAGCGACTGAGCGATGACACTGTGAATCAAGGTCCCATTACTGATGCCCTGTGCCCGCATGATGCCGTAAACACTGATATTTTGAATTGTCAAAATATACATAAAGATGGCGACGATGAACAAGACAATCACAAATAACGCCCCAATCATCAAACTGAAGGTAGAATTCTGCGCACTGTAGCCAGGAATGTTCTGAATCATCGTATTGATGGTAATCGTCTTGACATCCTTGAGCTTTTTGACATCGCTCGTCTTCTTATAAACGACACCGCTGATATTGCCTAAATCGGCATTCGTATATTTGACTAGATTGTAGGTTTTCAACGTTGTAAAGACGACTGGCAGTGTCCCATACAGATTGCCTTTGGTAAAGCCGACAATCTTCAAATCAGTTTTATTGCCGTTGACATGGAGCTGGTCGCCCAATTTCAAAGCACCGTCATCGAGCTGTTCATCGACCACAATCTGATGGTCGTTTTTAGCCTGATGCCCTTTGATTAGCTTCGGTTTAATAAAACTATCGAATTTGATTCCAAAAACAGTCGCATCGATATCTTTGGAATGGCCCTTTTGCGTCACCACGGCCGCCATTTCACCTAAAGGCGCCTGGTTCTTCGTCAGGTGATTCGTATTGACGTTGCTGGCGGGAATCGTTGAAGCGGCGAGGTTCGAATCGGCATATTTGCTGATGCCGACTCGTGCGGCGCCCCATTGATCGACAGCAAGACGATTATCGGCCGCCAGCCCATAAGCCAATCCCGTTAAAAAATAAATTAAGTAAGCGATCAGGAACAGCACCAAAATAACCAGTGCATATCTTCCCTTGTTGGCCTTTAGTTCATGTGTCGCTAAGTACATCTGAATTTCCTTCCCTAGTTGCTAAGATAAGTACGAAATTCATTGTACACCACTTGCTTTATTTTATTTTGACACTTTGCTTTGGTTTGAGAACGATAAATAACGCCCGCACAATCAATGGCGTCAGGATTGCTGCGACCAGTGCCTCCATGCCGCCGCTGGTAACCATTACCGCCGATAATGCCTTGACCAAAGCCGTGCCAGAAACATGATATAATTTGACCATTGTCGAAGTATATAGCCAATATTCGAGTGAAACGACTAGAATAGTGTTAGTGGCCGTTCCCAATAATGCAGCAATGATGCTCGCTAGGTTGATTTTTTTCGTCCATTTGACCAGCCACTGATAGCTGACGCCGGCAACGAGACCGACCAGCACACGTGGGAGGACGGCGACAACTGGATTTGTAAAGATAATCGGATCAATCGGACTGGTCGGATTCGTCCATGCACGAATCATCGTCAGAATCCCCCAGAACAAACCGACGACCATTCCATCAACAGGTCCTAACACAATTGCCGCTACAATGACCGTAATATGAATGATTGTTACCGTTGTGATTCCCAATGGAATGAACCCTAAAAAGGGTGTCTGGGTCTGTACGATGATAATCGCCAGTAAAACACCCAGTATTGCGATCCGTTTGGTCTTATCATTTGTTTTCAAAAATGATACCTCCTCAAGTTAGTGACACTCGTGTCATAATTTATGTAACGTAGTATAGCACTTAATGACATTCGTGTCATTTTTAAAAAGGAGTTTTTTTAATGCCGGCACATTCACAAGAAGAACGTAAAGAAGAAAAACGCAAGAAAATCCTGGACGGCGCTCGCAAAGTGTTCATCAAAAAAGGCTTCATCGATGCGACCATGAAGGATATCATCGATGAAGTCGGTATTAGCCGGGGCGGTATTTATTTGTATTTTCAGTCGCTGGATGAAATCTTTGTCGAAGTCGTCCGCAATCGCAACGGCCACCGTTTCGATGCTATCCGCACTCAAATCGAACATAATGCCCCTTTCGACGAGGTACTGTCGGCCTATTTTGCCGAACACAAAGACCGCCTGCTCTATTCGAGCAACGACAGCATCTTGCGCGCCACTTATGAGTTTTATTTCACCCATAAAACGACACCGTCCGTCAAAGCATTCCAGCGCCAGCAGTTCAATGACACCAAACAGACGATTCTCTCGATTTTTGCCCTAGGCGTCCGTCAAGGCGTGTTACGGAACGAACACCTCGACCAGCTGGCTGAAACCTTTATTTTTGTGATCGAAGGGCTGAATGCAGCCTCTTTGACCGAAGGTACCGAAGAACAACAGGTCGACGATCAATTTACGTTTCTGAAACAAAGTCTCCCCTATCAAAAAGATTAGTCATCTTTCGGCTGGCCATTGTCGGCCCAAATCCGCCGTTTCAGGTCGTTCATCTCGTAATCCAGTTTCGTAATCAGCTTGGCCTTGTCCGTCATCGTCTGAACGATTTCATCCTTATGAGCAACATTTTTCTTGTAGTTGAGCTGGTGTTCCAAAGAGGCCCAGAAATTCATGGCGATCGTGCGAATCTGCAGTTCGACCTCAGTCACTTGGATATTCGAATCAACATAAATCGGCACTTCCATGATCAGATGCAGGCTTTGGTAACCATTGGGTTTTGGATGTTTGACATAATCTTTGACCTTGGTAATCCGGAAATCAGGCTGCGATATGATCAACTTCTTGAGTTCATCGACATCATCGAGAAATGGGACGATGACACGAATTCCGGCAATATCATGGATCGTTTTTTTGATTCCGTCAGGAGTTAAGTCACTGCCCTTGCGTTCCATTTTTTCCAAGATGCTTTCCGGTTTTTTCATCCGTGACTGGACACTATCGATCAATGCACGGTCATACTGCAGTTGATAGGCTTTGCCGAGATAATCGATTCGGTTCAAAACCATCTTCATCGCCGTTTCATACTGCAGCCGGACTTGCTGCACCCCTTTCATTGAACTCGAAATGTCGCTCCGTTTAGTCAATGCGGTCAATTCATTCATTAGTTCACCATTATCAGACATGATTTATCTCCTTAGGAATTACTTTCTCCTATTACATTATGCTTGAAGACACACTATCGCAAGTGGATGGAAAAAAGGCCAGCGTGCAATAAAAGTCGTTTTTGACAATGAGAATTAACAGACTTTTGGAACACGTTTAGGCAAATTTTAGTCGTAACGCATAAAAAGGCAGCCCTAATTTTATTTTAGGGCTGCCTTTTTTACTATCTCGTAATATCGATTCGTAATGGGAGGCGCTTTTCGACAAATTCTTGGTCCGACATATGCCGTCCCAGAGATTCAAACCCATGTTCAGATGGCAAAGCTTTCAAAAAATGAAATTCGGCCTTACTATCCGCTGCATTGAGCACTTTTAAAAAGAGAGTCATTGTCGGCCTCCTTATCAACACACGCTGATCTTTTTCAAGTTTAACGATTATTTATTTAAAATACAATTTTCAATTGATGTTCGTTTTTAAGCTTAATAATTTTTTTAAATAATTGTTCTATTATTAAATATGCAGTAATTAACGAACAATTTATGCAAAAGCATCATAAATGTTATTTATTTATTTTCCGTGGTTTGCTAAGATGAGGTTGTAATCATTTTTAGGAGGTCATTGCATGTCAAAAACGAAACAATATACGTTCCATAGTTTGCGTGAACGTATTCGTAGTGAAAAGAAGATTTATTTAATGGGACTCCTTTTCGTGATCATCGCCAGCAGCATTGGTGAACTTCATTTTAAAATCGGTGCTGGTGTTTTTATCCTCTTCCCTATTTTTTATGCCATTATTTTTGGCGTTGTCAGTGGTCCGCAAGCACTTAAATTTTTCAACAATAAAGAAGTCAAATTGGCTTCTAAACTAGTGGTGGTTGGGATCTGTCCTTTCATCGTCAAACTCGGAATCACAGCTGGCGCTAATCTGAATACCATCTTGAGTGCCGGTCCGGCCTTGTTATTTCACGGATTAGGCAATCTGCTAGGTATTTTTTTGGCACTACCAGTTGCCATGCTGCTCGGCATGCGGCGTGATGCGGTCGGCGCCAGCAGTTCGCTGAATCGTGAATATCAAGTTGCTATTATTAATAACATCTATGGCGCTGATTCTGAAGAAGCCAGTGGCAGTATGGCAATCTACATTGTTGGTGGTATGATCGGTACCCTTTATTTTGGCTTAATGGCCTCCATTTTTGCTGGAACAGGCCTCTTTGCACCGAAGGCATTGGGAATGGCATCTGGTGTTGGCGCCGGTATCTTTATGGCTAGCGCTAGTGCCAGTCTTGCTGAAATCTTCCCGCATCAGGCAGCGACAATCACGGCTATGGCGTCCGCTAGCAATACAGTCATCAGCATCACTGGTATTTACATCACCATGTTTTTGGCCGTCCCACTGACCGACTTTCTTTATAAAAAATTGTTGCCACTTTTTACACCTAAGACTGCTAAAGCAGGGGAGGAGACCAAATAATGCGTTACCGTGAATGGCTCTTTTTACTCATTGTCTGCAGTGTTGGAACCGCATTTGCAAATTGGCTTGGTTACGGCGTCAGTCTGCAAAAAAGCATTCCTGGTTTGACCGTTTTGATTCTTATCTCGCTGCTTTCAGTCGTCTTGGTCAAAGTAATCCCAGTTAAGATTCCATTAGTTGCTTATTGTTCGATTCTCGGTCTGCTGTTTGCTGCACCTTTTTCACCCATTCATACTTTTGTAATCAATAGTGTCAATGCGATTCAATTTGCCGCTCCTTTCACAATCGTCGGCTCCTTTGCCGGTATTGCGATCGGTGATAAATTAAAAGAATTTGTCAGTCAAGGTTGGAAATATATTATTGTCGGCCTTTTAGGAATGACTGGGACCTTCTTGGGCTCGATCCTTTGGGATTCATTCATGCTCAAGATCACCAATGCCATTTAGAGGTGGCCATGACAAAAAAAGAGACTGAAATCTGGATCAAACAGGCAACAGTCCTCACTCAGCCTGGGACCATCAAACACGATCAAGATATTTGGATCAAAAATGGTCGGATCGCTGCTGCGGGGCCAAACCTGAAATTAAATGATTTTACCGGAACGACTTTGGATGGTCGTAATCTGCTCTTTATGCCTGGCTTGATCGACAGTCATTTACATACTGGCCAGCAACTCTTACGTGGCCGCGTTTTGGACGCCAAGCCCATTATTTGGACACGGATCATGCTGCCGTTTGAGAGCACTCTGACACCAGAAAAAATGCAGCTGAGTGCCCAAAGTGCCGCTTTGGAAATGATCACTAGCGGCACAACTGGATTCGCCGAATCAGGCAGTTATTACATGACTGCTGCCGCCAAAGTCTATGCACAGAGCGGTTTACGCGGTGCCCTAGCCTATTCGACCATGGATGACCCAACGCTACCAGCTTCAATCAAGATGTCAGCCGTTGAGGCGATCCACCATACAGATGCGCTTTATAATGAGTTTCACCAGCACGGCAATCTGAAAGTCTATTATTCATTACGAGCTCTGAATGCCTGCTCAACTGAATTAGTCTTGCTAGCGGCAAATGCTGCCAAAGCACATCAGACTTTCTTAGAGGCCCACATGAACGAATACCCACAAGAAGTCGCAGGTATTATTGCTCGAACTGGAAAGACACCCTATGAATGGTTGGACAGTCTTGGCGTCTTAACCGAAAACTTTCTAGGCGCACACAGTATCTTTCTTACTGAACAAGAAAAAAAGCTGCTGCAAAAATACCACATCAAGGTTTGTCATTGCCCCTTCAGTAATGCTGGCAAAGGCGTCCCTGATACACCTGACTTGCTGAAAATGGGCATTCGTGTTGGCTTAGGAACAGATGGAACTGCGCACGGCGGTCTCAGTTTATGGAATGAAATGAAGATTTTTCGTTCCATAATGAATCTTTATTATGGTGTCAAACAAGGAATTCCTAACATCATGCCAGCCAAAACGATTTTTCAAATCGTACTCAATGGTGGCGCAGCCGCACTTAATGAAGCTGGCCAGCTCGGCAAAATCCAGCCGGGCTACAAAGCCGACTTGATTGGAATCAATCTTGATCAGCCCCATCTTTATCCTACCGGCAACTTGCAAAATACATTGCTTGAGAGCGTCAACAGCAATGATGTCACTGAAATGATTGTCGGCGGCAAGCAGCTCATGCATCAGCGTGAGGTCCTGACCTTAGACGAAGAAAAAATCATGTTTACACTCAAACAAAAACGAATGAAATTAGGGATCGAATGACACTTTTTATCATTATTATTGCAAATATCATTATTGGGGCACTGGTCGGCATGACTGGGGTAGCTGGCTTTCTCCTGCCTATTCTATATACAAGCTTAGTCTTTCCTGTCAATGCTGGTCTAGCCTTCAGTTTTGCCGCTTTTGTCGTTTCTGGCACACTCGGTACTTATAATTATCACAAGCTCAGACTGCTTGATTTTCCATTAGCTTGTAAACTTGGGATCGGCAGCTTTATCGGTGCCATTTTAGGGGTCCGGCTCAATTTATTGCTCTCTAGCGCTACGATTAAAACCATTTTATATTGGGTCGTATTATTATCAGGAATTTCGATTCTAATCAAAACACGCCAAACAACCAGTTCAAACCACAAGCAACAGCATCAACTGCAAAAAAACAGTTTCTTATTTGTGCTTGGTGCGATTACTGGTTTAATTTGTGCCTTATCAGGTGCAGGAGGTCCGATTTTAGTGATGCCGCTCCTGCTGCTCTTTGACTGTGAGCCACATCTGGCTGTCGGAGTGGCATTGCTCGATTCTGTTTTTATCAGTCTACCAGCTGCTGTTGGTTATTTGAGCCAGATCAATTTGAACAATTACCTGCTATTATTTATCCTGATTCTAGTCAGTCATGGCATTGGTGTTTATGGTGGTAGCCGCTATGGAAACCGGCTCAATGGTACTTACTTAAAAATCGGTGTCGCACTCTTTTCCATCGGCATTGCTGCGCTCCACCTTTTTTTATAAACGCTGATTCACTGAAATCAGTATTTTTATTCTCTTCAAGGGGGATGGCAACGAAGTCAACACTGGCTTCTTCCAGCTCCCCTTTCTTTATCCCAATGCCACATCCAAAATCATCATCAGAATAAAACCTGTCATGACCCCCAAGACGGCCATATGGCTATTCTGACGGGTACTCTGCTGGGCTTCGGGAATCAGTTCTTCGACGACGACATAAATCATCGCCCCAGCGGCAAAGGCCAGCGCATACGGCAAGATTGCCGTCATTCGGCTAACCAGTAGTGCGCCAATGACACCGGCGAGCGGCTCGACAATTCCAGACGCCTGGCCATATAGGAACGAACGAGTCCGGCTCAATCCGCCTTGGCGCAGCGGGATCGAAACCGCCGCTCCTTCCGGAAAGTTCTGGATGCCGATTCCAAGCGCCACTGAAACGGCGGCAGCCACAGCAGCTGTCGGATTGCCAGCTTGTGTGACGGCTCCGAAAGCGACCCCAACGGCCAAGCCTTCCGGAATGTTATGCAAGGTGATTGAAAAGACGAGTAAAATCGTCCGGCGTAAATACGACGGAAACGGTTCGGCCGCTGTCGCCTTTTTTAGCCGTCAGATGCGGCAACACTAAATCGGCGGCATAGAGGAATAAGCCGCCGGCGCCAAAGCCGAGCGCCACCACCAGCCAGGCAATATCGCCGTTTTTTTCGGCTTGTGCAATCGCCGGATCGAGCAGCGACCAGAAACTAGCCGCAATCATCACACCGGCCGCAAAGCCTAACATTAAATTCAAAATATTTTTGTCGATGCTCTTAAAGAAAAACACCAAGGCCGCACCGGCCGCTGTCATCAGATAAGTGAAAATAGTGCCCGCTAAGGCTTGCTGCCAAGGGGCTAAGTCCATGAATGCTTCTGTCATTGCGCTCACTCCTTCAAGGCCACTGTAACATGTTCACGCTTGAAAAGATATTAAAATTAACGCTTAAAAACAAAATAGTTTAGCTGTGCCTAACTAAAACAAATTTCAGCAAATTGCTTGCCTTGAAGCACACTCCATGGTTTAAACTGAAGGCAATCAATTAAGGAGGTCTTTGCATATGAAAGCAGGCGTATTTATCAAACCTGGTCAAGTCGAAGTCAAGGAATTTCCAAAACCGACGATTGAAAAACCGGGTGATGCCATCATCCGGGTCGTCCGGGCCAGTGTCTGCGGTTCCGACTTATGGTGGTTCAGAGGTATTTCACATCGGGATGCCAACAGTCTGATTGGCCATGAAGCCATCGGGATTGTTGAATCGGTCGGGTCCGAAGTGACTCATATTAAGCCTGGCGACTTTGTCATTGCCCCATTCACACATGGCTGCGGCCATTGTGTAGCGTGCCGAAATGGTTTTGACGGCGATTGTCTCAACCAGGAAAGCGGCGGCAACGGCGGTTACCAAGGCGAATACTTACGTTTCTACAATGCCGATTGGGCGCTGGTCAAGATTCCGGGCCAGCCTAGCGATTACTCAGACGACATGCTGAGTTCCTTTGTAACCTTGGCTGACGTTATGGCAACTGGTTATCATGCCGCTGCGAGTGTCGAAGTCAAAGACGGCGATACGGTCGTTGTCTTAGGCGATGGAGCTGTCGGTTTGTGCGGTGTGATTGCTGCCAAATTACGTGGTGCCAAACGGATTATTGCAATGAGCCACCATGAAGATCGGGCCAAATTGGCACGTGCGTTCGGAGCTACTGATATTGTTTCCGAACGTGGCGACGATGCAATTGCCAAAGTCATGGACCTGACGAACGGCGATGGGGCTGACGCTGTGCTCGAATGTGTCGGCACCGAACAATCCGTCGCTGAAGCGACTAAAGTCGGCCGTCCTGGTGCGATTGTCGGTCGTGTCGGTGTACCGCAAAATCCTGAAATGAACACCAACAACCTCTTCTGGAAGAATACCGGTTTGCGGGGCGGAATTGCTTCTGTTACCACCTATGACAAAGCCGTTCTGCTGCAAGCCGTCTTAGATGGCAAGATTAATCCTGGGAAGGTCTTCACCCAGAAATTCGACCTCGATCACATCCAAGACGCTTATGATGCCATGGATCAGCGCAAAGCCATTAAGTCGGAATTGATCATCAGCGATTAGGTCCGCTGTTAAAAACAGTCTTGAACTACTAAAAAGGCTTCACATTCGTTTGAATGTGAAGCCTTTTTTGCTACTTATTATTTACCCTGCTTGGCTGCCTGCCGCACAAGAATCGCATCAATGATACTTTGCAAAGTGATCGTCTGCATTTTTGCTTCCGCCGCCTGCTGAACTTCCGCATAATCGGCATCGAGAACGGCTTGAATATTGCCGCCCACGATGCACTGCGGATTTGTTTTCGGATCAATATGAAGCAAATGACGTTCATCGTCAATGACTTGGTAAACATCGAGCAACGTAATCTGAGCGGCCGGCTTCGCTAAAGTCGGTGCCACCACACCCGCATGCGTCCGGATCAAACCAGCTTTCGACAGCATCGCCATCAGCCGTCGGATCAAGCTAGGATTCGATTCGATGCTTCGGGCGATTGAATTGCTTGAGAGGTCGCCGTCTTTATAAATATCGAGGAAGGCCAGAATGTGGACTGCATCGCTTAATCGATGTGAATACTTCATTTAAATCGCTCACCTTATTTTTAAAATTCTTGTTACTTTTATATTAACATGAAAGATGCCCTTTGCAAAGAATTGCTACTCGTTGGAATTGAGGGCGGCGAGCATGTCGACACGTTTCAGCCGTTGATAGGTAATTGCCATGACAATTGCAGTAAAAAGCACCATCAGGATGGTCGAAGCAACGTAGCCTTCCCAATGAATCACAATCGGGAAAATAACCGATAACGTCGTCGCCTGCTGCAGAATATAGGCCAGCAAGCCCCAGCCGACACCGAATCCAACAATAATGCCGACAAGCGTCAGAATAATATTTTCCCGCACAACATACAGCGTGACTTCATTGTCATAAAAACCCAGCACCTTCAACGTCGACAGTTCCCGCATCCGTTCGGAAACATTGATGTTGGTCAAGTTATAGAGGACGACGAACGATAATACGCCGGACAACAGGATGAAAATTCCAACGACAGGTGTCAATGTGCCGGACATCGTTGTGATTGTCTGGGCCTGATCGGCGGTGTAGCTTGTGCCTAACGCATTGCCATCGTTCAGCAGTTGCTTGGCCAGTTTATTCCGCTGTTTGGCCGTCGGTTTCTTCAAACGCACCAGCAAAGTGTTGACGGTGCCGGCCTGATTGAAGGCAGCCCGATAGGCAGATTTGCTCATATAAGCAAAGACACCCATATAATTTTTAGTAACACCTGCCACTTTCACTTGGTGCGCTTGACCGTTTGTCGGCGTAATAGTCAGTGTATCGCCTGTCCCGATTCCAAGTGTTTGGGCAATCTTAGTCGAAATGATCACACCTCGTTTCGGCAAGGACAGATTCTGCTTCCCGTTGGTGAGCTGGATGTACTTTTTGAACGTCCTCTGATCAGCTGGCACAAAGAAATTGACATCATTCACCTGCTGCCCATGAGCTTTGGTCTTGCCGCTGAAAGCATTGACACCCGCCGCACTTTGGTAAATCGGACTCGTCTTCAAAACAGCATCGGTCTGAGCGACTTTGCTTGGCTCTTTCAAACGAACGGTGGCTTGATAATGGAAAATATGGCCAAACTGCTGGGTGCTCGTATTGAGGATTGAATCCCGCAACCCAAAGCCAGTAATCAGCAGGGCCGTCCCGCCGGCAATCCCGATAATCGTCATAATCATGCGGCTCTTGTAGCGGAACAAATTCCGATAGCTGACCTTCTGGTTGAATGATAACCGCCGCCATAACGGTTTGATGCGTTCCATAAGAATCCGTTTGGCTGATTTCGGTGCACGTGGCCGCATCAACTCCGACGGCTTTTCCTTCAGCTCGCGCCGAGTGACATAGAACGCCGCACCCACTGTCGCCAGCAATGAAAATAACAGTGCCAACCCAAAATCAGACCAGATAAACGGGACATCAGGCGTCATCGGAATGTTGGTGCGATACATCGACAGAATGAAACGTGGCAGCGTCAGATTGCCAAAAATGCTGCCGAGCACAGCACCCAGCAAACCGGCTGTCAAAGCATACATTAAATAGTTGCGGGCAATCGCATGTTTGCTGTAGCCAAGGGCTTTAAGCGTTCCAATCTGACCTCGTGCTTCTTCAACCATCCGGGTAATCGTCGTAAACGTGATTAAAGCGGCAATCAGGAAGAAGAAGACGGGAAAGACGTTGGCAATCGCAGCGATACGGTCCGAAGTATCCTGAAAGGCCGAAAAGCTAGGTAAATCAGTGCGCGTCTGCCACGTATAGGTCGTTTTAGTCGCCGCTTGTGCCTGTTTGGCAGCGGCTGTCAATTTGGCTTGTGCCGCCGACATTTCAGCCGTCATCGTGCCGCCGGCCATTTGTTTAGCAGCCGTCAGTCGGGCTTGTTGCGCCTTAATCGGCTTCATGGCCGCTGCCAGTAATTGCTGCGAACGAGTGGTCCCCCGTTTCTTAAAGACCGCTTTTAAAGCGGCTTTTTTCTGGGCCACATCGTGTTTGTAGGCCTTGCTGTAGGTATTTTCGGTTTGTAATTTAGGAAAACGGATCAGCAGCATCGTTGCCGCACTCAAATTCATCTGCTGCTGCGGAATGTAGGCGAAAAAACGAACTGTTCCATCACCGACATTCGCCGAACCACGCGACGTGTTGTCGATGTAAGCCGGCGAATCGGCAAACCCAACGACTTTGTAAGTGCGTTGTTTCAAGCCGGCATTCTTAGCAAATGTGAACGTCTGCCCCAACCGATATCCAAAATTATCTTTAGCCCGCTGGTCAAGTACAATTTCGTTCTTCTTAGTCGGAAAATGACCTGATTCAAGGCTGAGGCGGTTCTGGCCCTTATTGTTCGTATAGCCGTATAAGGCAACCGTCAACTCATCTTTGCCGCCGACAACATACTTGAATTTGACGGCTTGTGCGTGGGCACCCTTCACTTTTTCAGCCGTTTTGACATCGGTTTGATTGAAGCCAGTCGATGAAAAAAGCTGAATATCGCTCAAATGGGCATCCGTGACCGTCTTGTCGAGTGAATCATTGAGGCCAGGTCCAGTCGTCCGGATTCCGACGAAAATCAGGCAGCCTAAGAAAATAATCATGACGATTGCAATAAACCGGCCTTTATTGGCCCGAATATCCCGCCACATATTTTTCGTAATTGGTTTCATCGGCCCACCTACCATTCGATCTCGGAAACCGGCAATGGATCGATATTATCCGTAATTTCACGGACCTGGGAATCATTGATTCGAATAACTCGATCAGCCATTTTGGCAATTTCAGCGTTATGGGTAATAATCAAAACGGTCTTGTGGTCGTTACGGCTGGCATCCTGCAATAAGGCCAAAACCTGCTTCCCAGTCTGATAATCAAGCGCCCCAGTCGGTTCGTCGCACAGCAGCAGCTTAGGATTTTTAGCAAGCGCCCGGGCAATAGCGACACGCTGCTGTTCCCCACCCGAAAGCTGCGATGGAAAATTATCAAGCCGATCGCCCAATCCGACTTGTTTCAAGGTCGTTGCGGCGTCCAAACTATCCGTTACGATTGAATTAGCCAATTCGACATTTTCCAGCGCCGTTAAATTGGGAATCAAATTGTAAAACTGGAAAACAAATCCGACATCGTCCCGCCGGTAAGTGGTCAGCTGCCGTTCGGTAAACTGGGCAATATCCGTCCCATCAATGATGATTTGACCAGAAGTGGGCTGGTCCATCCCGCCCAGCATGTTGAGAACGGTTGATTTGCCGGCGCCGCTCGGTCCTAAGATCACCGTTAATTGGCCTTTCTCGCAACTAAAATTAAGATCATTATTGGCAACGATCTCCGTCTCACCCATTTGATAACGTTTAAATTCATGTTTTACTTCAATGTAAGCCATCTGCGTTCCTCCATTGATGTTCAATTTTGGGTTACTTTCTTCTTATTGTGTGGCATTACGCAACCGCTGTCAATGGACACAGCCGCTGTTTCTGCCTAGTCGGCGCCCATTGTCATCTTTTGCAAAAACCGGCCGTATACTTTTCATATCAAATGGAAAGAGGGAATGAAGATGAAACCAGTTACGATTATTGTTGGGGCGGACCAAGGACTAGGCCTGGCAATCACTGAAAAGTTTGGGCAGGAAGGCCACCGGGTCATTCTGATTGCCCGCAACCGGGATAAACTCGCCGCCGATAGCCAGTCATTGACGAAAAAGGGAATCGAAAACGCCTATTATCCAGCCGATGTCAGTCAACTCGCTAAAATCGATTCGTTGCTTAAAAAAATCAGCCAGGAACAGGGGAAACCGGCTAATTTGATCTTCAACGTTGCCGATACCCGTTCTGATACCGCTTTAAGCTCCGATATGGCCACCATCAAGGAGATGCTGGCGACCAATACCTTGAGTGCAATCCAGTGTGCCCGTTCATTTATTACGTATTCGGATTCAAAGGCCCAACGGAATATCCTCTTTACCAATGGCTGGGATGGCGATGATCCAGCCGCCGCTGCTTCAACGTTGTCATTGACCAAAGCCGCTTTACGCAGTTATGCGATTACTTTGCATGCTGCTATCGAAAAAGACGACATTTTCAGCGGTCTTGTGACAATCGAACAGCCAATCGGCAAAACGCCGGAAATGGCTCCGGCCAACATCGCCAATGCCTTTTGGGTGCTCACCCAAAAACGCCAGCCCGTCGAAGTCCATTTTCCTGGCACGAACAGTCTTTAAGGTCCAATCAAAAAAGGCAACGCATTAGGCGCTGCCTTTTTGGCTAGTTTACAAACTTAAATCATAGGCCAAACGTGTGTCGTTGGGATTGCCGTTCATGGCGACCACACCGCATTCCGTAAAGCCGGCTTTTTTGATGATGTGCTGCATCCGTTTGTTCAAAGCATGCGTATCGATTCGCATTTCTCGAAATCCGAGTCGATAGGCTTCAGAAATCAGCATGGCAAAGAAAAAGTCGCTTAAATGCTGGCCATGATGATTGCCGGCAATCGCAATACTATGGATAGTCGCATACGGTCCATCCGTATGCCACGCGCCATCGATTTGTGCATAATTCGGATCGGCCGTTTGCAGCAGGGTCGCCGTGCCGGCAATTTCACCAGCAACGATGAGAACATAGCCCCATCCAGCCGCATCGTCATGCGCGATTTTGGCTTCATCGGGATGTCCGTCCTGCCACTGCGGACTGCCATCCGCCTTCAACAATGCTTTTGCCGCTTTGATAATCTTCATTTGGGCCGGTAAATCGGCTGGTGTCGCCTGCCGGCAATAAATTGATGCCATCTGTCCCTCATCTCCTGGTTTTCATTCTAGCAAAGCCCTGCGCAAAAGTGCACCAACAATTTGTGCCACCGAAAGTTTTTTGTAACGCCGCTCTGTTTTTAAACGAAATTGCCAATCAGGACACTGTCTACGAGCGTAACGGCGTTATGCCATTTGCTCCAAATCGGCACGGCTATAGACATACGGCACATGCGCCATTTCCGGCACCTGATTCCAAGGAACCGGATAGCCAGCGCCATGCGCACAAAAGACAGAATCAGGTGTATTTTCCAGATCGGCCGTTGGCTTATAATCGGCCGCCTGAATGACTGCATCGGCATCATGGCACGGCCGATACCCATCAACAATGCATTCGAGCCGGCCTTTACCATGCGTATAAGCGTTGACTGCTTTGGAATATGACTGCATTTCGGAAACGGGCGCCGTCCCCGTCAGCACCGTTACATCACGCTGGTCAGCTGGGTCCGGCATGTCAAAACGGCCATTCATGCGCTGGATATCATTCATCGCTCGGCCAACTTGATCAGCGCCGACTTCCAAACGGAAACGATACCATGGTTCTAATAATTGGCAGCCGTCCCGCTGCATCAGCATCATCAGTCCCTGGCGCAGGGCCCGCCAAGTCGCCTCACGAAAATCACCGCCAACCGTGTGCACATTGCTGGCCCGGCCGCTGACTAAAGTGATTTTGACATCCGTTAACGGTGCACCAATTAAAACGCCTAATTGTTCTTTGGCCTGTAAATTAGCAAGGACTTGGTGCTGCCAGTTCTTCGCAAGCACTTCTAAGGAACAATCCGTCGCAAACGTCAAGCCGCTGCCTGCGGGTGCCGGCTGTAGCAGCAAATGGACTTCGGCATAATGCCGCAACGGTTCGAAATGTCCGACCCCTTCGGCCGCTTGAGTGACTGTTTCTTTATACAAAACACTGCCTTCATCAAAATCAACATCCAAGTCGAAACGTTCCTGCAGCAATTGTTTGAGGATTTCCAGCTGGACCTCGCCCATCAGCTGAACGTGAATTTCCTGCTTCCGGCTGGACCAGAAGACATGCAATTGCGGATCTTCATCTTCCAGCTGCCGTAACGCTGCCAAACATGAATCGAGTTCATTGGCTTTCGGATTGAGCATATAATTCAGCACCGGCTGCAAAACCGGTTGCGGGGCCTCCTCTGCCGCACCTAGTCCTTGCCCAGGATGCGTGCCGGTCAAATTCGGAATCGCACCGACCTCGCCCGCCGTCAGTTCTGGCTGAACGGTAAATTTAGTCCCATTGTAAACACGCAGCTGATTGGCCTTTTGTTCGCCCAGTAAAACATCTTTGGGGTGCAATGTGCCGCCGGTGAGCCGAATCCAAGTCAGCCGCTCCTGTTTCTCAGTATAGGAAATTTTGAAGACACGAGCCCCAAAGTCAGAATCATACTGTTTGGGCTGCGTCCATTCATTTAAACCGTCCAATAATGCGGTGATTCCGTCTAATTTCAGCGCCGCCCCAAAATAAACTGGAAAAACATGGCGGCCTTGAATCAGCTGTCTGATTTTTGCCGGCACCACCTTACCAGTCGCCAGATAAGTATCCAGCAGCTGGTCGTCTTGCAGCGCAATCGCCTCAAGCGTGTCGCTGGTCATTTCATTGGCAAATGGCAGACAGCCCTCTGCAAAATGAGCCTGCAATTGGGTCAAAACCTGCGCCTGATTGGCCCCGACTGCATCCATTTTGTTGACAAAAATGAACGTCGGCACCTGATAACGCTCGAGCAGCTGCCACAGTGTCCGTGTGTAGCCCTGAATGCCGTCTGGCGCCGCCACCACTAAAATCGCATAATCGAGCACACTGAGCACCTGTTCCGTCTGGCTGGCAAAGTCGACATGTCCCGGCGTATCCAGCAGCGTCAAGTCCAAATCCTGATATTGTAAATGCGCTTGATGGGAGAAAATGGTAATCCCGCGCTGTTTTTCAAGCGCATCCGGATCAAGGAACGCATCCCCATTATCGACCCGTCCCAATTTGCGCAGCGTGCCGGCTTGATACAGCAATCCTTCTGATAACGTCGTCTTTCCGGCATCGACATGGGCAACGATTCCCGCCACAATCTGTTTCATGGACGAAAACTCCTTTCGAATAAATATTTCTGGTTCCCATTATACCAATTGACCACCTAAAAACGGACCGACTTGTGAAAGTCGGTCCGTTTTTGCAA
Source organism: Lactobacillus selangorensis (assembly GCF_001437205.1). GTDB lineage: Bacteria > Bacillota > Bacilli > Lactobacillales > Lactobacillaceae > Paralactobacillus > Paralactobacillus selangorensis. The sequence goes on from NZ_JQAZ01000002.1 coordinate 300,324, forward strand.
TTATGCCATGCTGCTGCCTTCCGATAGTGAAATACCGGCTAAGAAATGCCGAATCCGCTCGTCGGTGGCATTGAAGAAACCGTCCGACGAACCGTCATAACGAATCCGCCCGTTTTCAACGAAGACAATCCGTTCGGCAACGGCCCGGGCGAACACCATGTTGTGGGTCACCACGACCATGGCTTGTTTTTGTTTGGCCAGCTCCAATAGAACCCGCAGCACCTGTGTTTCCATTTCCGGATCAAGCGCTGAAGTCGGTTCGTCGAGCAGCAAGCATTCCGGCTGCATGGCTAAAGCCCGGCAGATCGAAATCCGCTGCTGCTGGCCGCCGGAAAGCTGGTTAGGATAACGGTCGGCCGTCTCCAGCAGGTCAACTGATTTCAGCAATTCATCGGCATGTGCCGCTGCTTCCGTCTTCGACTGCTTCAAAACAACTGTCGGTCCTTCCATAATATTGCCCCGCACCGTCAGATTGGGGAATAAATTCCAATTCTGAAAAACCATACCGGTTTTCTTCCGCATGGCGATTTTCTGCGCACTCGAAATCGGCTTGGCAAAATCAACGGCCAAATCATCGATTGATAACGTACCGCTATCCGGCTGGGTCAATAAATTGATTGTCCGTAATAAAGTGGATTTGCCGGAGCCAGACGGGCCGACAATCACCGTCGTCTGTCCATCGTCAAAAGAAACGGAGACGTCATCCAGGGCTTGATGCTGCCGATAAGCTTTATTCACATGTTCCAGTTTAATCAACCGCTTCATCCCCTTCCTGAGCGTAACGAGACGTCCGCCGTTCGAGCCAGCCCTGCAGAAGGCTCAAGACGGAGCAGAGCACCGCATACAGAGCCGCCACCAGCATGTACATCACTAAAGGTTCATAGTTTTTGGCTTCAATCTGCTGAGCGACCGTAAACATTTCGACGATTGTGATCGAACTAGCCAACGAAGTATCCTTGACTAGGCCGATAAATTCGTTCGACAACGGCGGCAAAGCAATTCGGACCGCTTGCGGGAAAATAATCCGCCACAGGACACTCGTTTCAGTCATTCCCAATGAATAGGCTGCATCCCACTGATCGCTAGGTACCGACAGCAGGGCCGCCCGAATTGTTTCGGACGAATAAGCACCGGTATTCAAGGAAAAAGTGATTACCGCCGCTGTAAAGGCTGGCAATTTGATTCCTAAGTTCGGCAGGCCGAAGAAGATGATAAACAACTGGACCAATAACGGGGTTGACCGAAACAGCCAGACATAGAAATAGGCAATACCCTGCAAAATGCGAATCAAGCCCTTCTTCACCGGATTGCCTGACGGTACTACCAATTTAATCAGTGCCGTGATGACGCCTAAAAAAATCCCGCCTGCGAAGGAAAGCAGTGTCAATGGGATCGTGTAACGAATGCCGGCCGCAATAATCTGCGGCGTGGCCGTTTTAATGATTTCCCACACAATGAGTCCCCCTTATTTTTCGGTAATGTCGGTGCCGAAGTATTTCTCAGACAACTTCTTCAACGTACCGTTTTGACGCAGCTTTTCCAAAGCCTTATTAGTCTGTTTCTGCAAACCAGTGTTGTCCTTGTTCATCATGATGCCTTCCTTAGTTGCCGGAATATCCTTTGTGGAAATGTCCGTGGCCTTTAAATCAGCACCTGATTTTTGTTTCACATAATATGCAAAGGCTTCCTTCGAATTGATTGTCGCTTGGGCACGACCATCACGGAGCATATTCATCGAAGTGGCAAACTCAGGTGAAGAAACAATTTTACCGCCAAACTTTTCAGCTTGAATCCAATTGTCGGTCCCAGTTCCTTCCACCATCTTGACACCCTTCAAATCATGCACGGATTTAATCTTGGTATTATTGCTCTTTGTAATTAAAACGGACTGCGAATAAATATACGGCGTCGAGAATAAGAACTTTTTCTGCCGTGCCTTGGTGATTCCCATGTTGTTGATAATCATATCAAACTTATTTGATTGGACCCCAGCCACTAATGAATCGAACTGCGTCGGCATGAATTTGACCTTCAAACCCATTTCCTTGGCTAAATCTTTCCCCAGATCGACTTCGAACCCTTTGAGTTTGCCGTCTTCACGATACGAATAGGGTGCATAGGTTCCTTCCAACCCGATGGTCAGCGTCTTGGATGTGACTAATTTGGCTGAATTTTGACTCGATTTCTGACCGCAGCCTGCTAACACCAGTACTAATGCCATTGCTCCCACGAGTAATCCTAAAATCCGTTTCTTCATGCTTGTCACCCTCCATAGATTTTTATTTGGCACAAAAAAAGCCAATAATCACAAACGTAATTATTGGCTGGAATTTTTCTTTATGCCGTTAGAACTAATTACATGATGTGATCACAAATAGCGTGTCTATTTTCAGACACGTAACAGCATTCTAAGTTTGTGATCAAGTTCATCATGTGAGTAGCCCCCTTTCAATTAGGTAAATTCTACCGTAAGTTCTTACTATTTGTCAACAATTTAACGGCCATAAAAATATTTTTACATCTAAATAGGACACGTATTTCTAAAATGACACCATTTGTCACCCCCTCTCGCTATGATATGCACGAATAATAAATTTATTTTTTTTGGAGGAATACAAATGTTAAAAAAGACATTCGTCACATCGGCAACTGCTTTAGCATTGCTTGGGCTGGGCACAGTCACGACCAAAGTGACCCTGAATTCACAGACACAGGTCGCTCAGGCCGCTCAGGATTATCAGAATCTGATCGACGTCGGCTATGGCAGCCCTAAGGAAACTGCTATTCCAGTCACAGTCAATGGCGTCGCACAGCTGCTTTACCTTAACGGCTCTGAAATTGCACCTGGTACTACAGTGACACTTGATACTAGTCTTTTAGGCCCTAGTTATGACTGTGACCCTAATGTGTCACAGGTCACAGTGACTGTCGATAAGAGCGGGAAAGTAACTAAAGTCTCGCCAGCACTCAGTTTCACACCCAATTCACATTTTCATTCTCATTATGGCACTGCCGCAGATAAAATCGTTTACGGTGTCACACCATCTGCGGCAACTAAAGATAATGTTCTTGATGATCACCCGATCAGTGTGCTAATTGATGGCCAGCTTCGCAATGTCTTTTATCCGATTACGCCTAATTCAGCGACACCAGGCTCAATTATTACCATGTCAACTGCACTTGATGGTGGTTATTATGCCAATGTGCCCACCATGCAATTACGGCTCGATAATTGGGACCCTAACAGCGCGCTTATCACATCGACTGAAACTGGGGATACTGTGTGGCTCGACCCAGAGGCATTGACTCATTATACTTTATTGACGGACGTTTCTTATACCACTACGAAGCCAAACGACAGCTCCTCAAGTGCTGCTAACTCCAGTTCAAGCTCTGCTGCATCAAGCTCCAGTTCGTCAGCTGCAAGCTCCAGTTCAAGCTCTGCTGCATCAAGCTCTAGTTCGTCAGCTGCCAACTCTAGTTCGAGCTCTGCTGCATCAAGTTCTAGTTCGTCAGCTGCAAGCTCCAGCTCAAGTTCGGCTGCATCAAGTTCTAGCTCGTCAGCTGCAAGCTCCAGTTCGAGTTCGGCTTCTTCAAGCTCTAGTTCGTCAGCTGCAAGTTCCAGTTCAAGCTCTGCTGCATCAAGCTCCAGTTCGAGCTCTGCTGCATCCAGTTCTAGCTCGTCAGCTGCAAGCTCCAGCTCAAGTTCGGCTTCTTCAAGCTCCAGTTCCAGCTCTGCTGCATCAAGCTCTAGTTCGTCGGCTGCTAACTCCAGCTCGAGTTCAGAAGCATCCAGTTCTAGCTCGTCAGCTGCAAGCTCCAGTTCGAGTTCGGCTGTATCAAGCTCAAGTTCGGCCGTATCAAATTCCAGTTCAGCCACTGACAACAACAGCTCAAGCTCAGCTGTATCAAGTTCCAGCTCAGCCACTGACAACAACAGCTCCAGTTCAGCCACTAACAACAACTCAAGTTCGGCTGTATCAAGCTCCAGCTCGGCTACTAACAACAACAGCTCCAGTTCAGCCACTGACAACAATAGCTCAAGCGCTGCAGTTTCTACCGGCAATTCATTAGCTAACGACGCCAGTTCCAGTCAAGCTTCAGAAGAAGAAAACGCTGCTCATTCAAATGCCGCTTCTACAAACGACACAACAACTACTACAGTTACACCAGCAAATCACGCAGCCAGTTCAACTGTTGCAGCTTCAAGCTCTAAACAAACGGCTGACCAAAAAACTGATGTTCAAACTGGGGTTGCAGATGGTATTTTGCCAGCAATTGCCGGCGGTGCAACTTCTATTATTTCTGGTCTTGCACTTGCCTTCCGCAAATTCTTTCATTAGTTAAATCCTGTTAAATTTAAATCGCACGATTGGTCTTTAAGGGCGCATGCGTAAAAGCTCCTTAAGTGTAAGAAATTACATTTAAGGAGCTTTTTTGTGAAGGCAGCGCTTATTTTGGAAAATTAAATTGCCGACTAACTGTTGAGATTTCTTGTTCAAACGGCGTACGAATTCCAAGAGTGCCACATTATGTCATCATTAGATTATATACTAACGTTGATTTGGGGAGCTCATTTTTAAAAGTAAAATAAGGGTGAGATTATGAAACGCAATAGTAATGATCGGATCGCCGATCTAATTGGGAGGTTACTGGCTGGCCAGACTGTCTCAAAAAAGGGTGCACTTGACACTTATGGAATCAGTTCACGCACATTTCTGCGCGATATGGCCTATATCAAAAGAGCAATCAATGAATATCGACTGGGAAAAATTGTCAATCAGCAGGAAAAATATTATTTGTTTCCGCAAAGTGATGCGGCAGATTTTGACATTGCCCTGCTGATCAGCAATATTTTATTGGGCTCGCGTGCCCTGACAACCAATGAGATGAACGCCGCACTGAAATTTGTCAAATTGCATTTATCGCCACAAATGCAACGATCGCTTGAACAGCAGCTCAAAATTCCTTATGGGAGTTATACGCCGCTGTGGCATTTAAAACCCTTGTTTAGCCTTTTGCATGAAATGGCTGCGTGTATCGCCCACAAACAGGAAATTGCATTTACTTATTTCGACCCCATGCGGCCAGATGAACAAACCGTTCATATCAGCCATGGCCAGCCAGTCACACTTTTCTTTGAAACTTATTATTTCTATGTCACAATGCTCAGCCAAAATGAACGGCGTTATCAATTGTATCGGCTCGATCAAACCGGGACGATTCTGACGAAACAAAATGGCAAAAAGATTGCGTACGCCAATCATTATTCGCTGCAAGATCATCGTCAGCAAACTTACTTAGTCAACACAGGCCAATTAACGACCATCAGTTTTGTGTATCGAAAGCCCGTCCAGGCAATTCACGAAACCTTCCCAAACGCCCAAGTTCTCGAGACTTACCCAAACGGCAACTCGCTGGTAAAGATTCGCGTCAAGAGCGACGGCGCATTGATCTGGATTTTAGGACAAGGAACCGACGTCCAAGTGATCTCGCCGCCATCAATCATCCAGCAATTACGCACTACTTTAAAAAAAGCCTATCAGCAATATTCAAATTAAGTTCCAAGCGCCAAATTACGTCACCGCCACAGTGTATGCTGGTATTGGGTTGAATAAACCTTTTTAGGGGGTTGAGGCCATGACATCAGTCAGGCCTCATTTTGTTTTGCAATGGCAAAACGGCTTTTGGCATCACTTCAATTTTTTGAAGTGAAATAAGCGAAATATGTTTTACTTCAATCTTGTAAAGGGGATTCAGAATGAAATCCATTCGTTCCAAAATCAGTACACTTCTTTTAATCCTTCTTTTCTTGGGCGGCCTTGTTGTAAGTGGCCATTTTCTTTATCAGCGCCTCCAAGTGGACCATGAAAAGCAAACGACGGCTGCCCTTGCCAAACGAGTTACGCAAAAGCGGCCTGCTGCTCCGCACATGCCAGCTGAAGGGCGTCTCAAAATCAACTGGACGAAACTGCAGCAGGTCAATCCTAGAATCAAGGCGTGGATTTACATTCCTGGTACCCATATCAATGAACCAATTCTGCAGGGTCCGGACAATGATTTTTACTTGCACCATGATGAACGCAATCAAGCGTCCATTTTAGGCCAGATTTTCATGGATTATCGCAACCAAGCCGATTTTGCCGACCAAAACACCTTCATCTATGGTCACTACACACACAGCGGCGAACGATTTGCCGATTTAGACCACTATTTGAATCAGTCATTTCTGAACAAGCATCCCCATGTTTATCTTTACACCCCGACACATCAATACGTCGGAACTGTTTTCGCCGTTCAATCAAATAGTGCTTTTTCACAAGCTAATACACACAAATTTACAAATCGGCGGCAATTTTCGGCCTACCTCGCCTATTTAAAAAAACATAGTACGGTGAAAACGAAGCAGCGCACGAAAACAATCCATAAGGTAGCCACACTCTGGACTTGCACTGAGCAAGCCACTACGGATGACAGCGGCACTGCTGTTTCGGCGGACAAGGCCCGTACTTTCGTCAGTGTTTCCTTAAAAAAAGCAAGCTTGTGACATCAGTGTCCTGTTCACAAAAAAAGTTCCTGCAATGCAATTCTGCATTGCGGGAACTTTTTATTTTGTTAAAATTCCGCATTTCCGGGTGTCCGTGGATAAGGAATGACATCACGAATGTTTTCCATTCCGGTCAGATACATGACCAGACGTTCGAAGCCAATCCCAAAGCCGGATTCTTCGGTTTCGCCATATTTCCGCAAATCAAGGTACCACTGGTAATCATCGAGTGACAAACCAAATTCCTTAATCTTATCAGTCAATTGCGCCAAACGTTCTTCACGCTGGCTGCCGCCGATTAACTCGCCGATTTCAGGCACTAATAAGTCAGCTGCGGCAACGGTCTTGCCGTCGTCGTTGTCCCGCATGTAGAAGGCCTTGATTTCCTTCGGATAGTCGGTGATGAAGACCGGCTTGTTGAAGACTTGTTCGGTGATGTAGCGTTCGTGTTCTGCCTGCAAATCGAGGCCCCAGTAAACCGGCACTTTGAATTCGACAGGTGCTTTTTCAAGCAATTCGATGGCTTCGGTGTAAGTAATTCGGCCAAAGTCTTCTTGCTCGGTCGTCTTCAATCGTTCGATCAGATGTTCATCGACGTTATCATTCAAAAACTGCAGTTCGTCCATGCCATGCTTGAAGATGTACGTGATAACGCCCTTCAACAATCCTTGGGCTTCATTCATCATATCGTTCAAGTCGGCAAAGGCCATTTCAGGTTCAATCATCCAGAATTCGGAAGCATGGCGGGTCGTATGCGAGTCTTCGGCCCGGAAAGTCGGTCCAAAGGTGTACACATTGCCGAATGCTAAGGCAAACGCTTCGACTTCCAGTTGGCCGCTAACGGTCAAGTTGGTCTTCTTCTTGAAGAAATCTTGGGTTTCATCGACGTTGCCTTGGTCATCCTTCGGCAAATTGTTCAAGTCCAAAGTGGTCACTTGGAACATTTCGCCGGCCCCTTCAGCATCGCTACTAGTAATCAGCGGCGTGTTGACGTAAGTGAAATCATGGCCTTGCAGATATTGATGGACCGCAAAAGCAGCTAAAGAACGAATCTTGAAAACGGCATAGAACGTCGTTGTACGGGGACGTAAATGGGCCATTGTCCGCAAATATTCGTAAGTGTGCTTCTTCTTTTGCAATGGGTAATCGTTATTCGATTGACCAATCTCTTTGATTGCAGTCGCATGGATTTCAAACGGCTGCTGTGCCTTTGGTGTGAGGGCGAGTTCGCCGGTTACCTGAATCGTCGTACTGATTGGCAATTTGCCTAATTCTTCAAAATTCGGTAAATCTTTGGTCATGACGATTTGGACATTATGAATGCTGGAGCCATCGTTTAATTCGATGAAACCCACGTTTTTTGAGGCACGGACTGTTTTAACCCAGCCGGTCAGTTCGACTTCCGTCTGATCGGCGAGGTCTTCGGTATATAAATCTTTGACATGTAATTGACGAGCCATCTGGTTTTTCCCCTTTCAATTTCAAACGACAACAAAAACGGACAAAAAAAGACCTTTTTTCCCTATCTAAAATAGGGACGAAAGGTCATTTCCGCGGTACCACCCACATTACTTCTTGCGAAGTCTACTCAAAAGTACATTGCATACTTTCCAGTTGTAACGTACCGGCCACGTCTAATCCTACTATTGATTCAGTTAGAAACAAAAAGGTGTTTTTCAGCTCGCAGCATCATCGGGTTCGCACTCTGCCCCAACTCACTTGACATGCCTAACGAGGTTACTCGTCCTTTTTATTGTCTTTTCATTGTTTATTTAAACCTAAAATAGCATAGAATGACCCGTTTGACAAGCCGAATTCACAATCTCGTTTGACAGCATCGCCCGAAATCAATACACTTTAGCAAGTAAGCGATTTCTAAGAAGGAGGTCACGCTGTGAGTGCAGCACAATATATTTTAGCAATCGATGAAGGAACGACCAGTACACGTGCCGTTATCATCGATCATGACGGGCATCAGATTGCTGATGCCCAACGAGAATTCCCCCAATATTTTCCGCAGCCAGGCTGGGTTGAACACAATCCAATCGAAATTTGGAATGCCGTTCAATCCACTTTAGCGACAACTTTCATTGAATCCGGCGTGGCTCCGAATCAGATTGCCGGCATTGGCATCACCAATCAGCGGGAAACGACGATTATTTGGGACCGTCACACTGGGCTGCCGATTTACAACGCCATTGTCTGGCAATCTCGGCAGACCGATACCATCGCCGAACAACTGAAAAAAGACGGCTATAGCGATATGATTCATCAGAAAACCGGTTTAATCATCGACCCGTATTTTTCGGCAACGAAAATTCGCTGGATTCTCGACCGAGTGCCCGGTGCCCAAGAAAAGGCCGAACATGGCGACCTCCTCTTTGGGACAATCGATACTTGGCTAGCATGGAAATTATCCGGCGGTGCGATTCATGTAACTGACTATTCCAATGCCAGTCGAACGATGCTCTTCAATATCCACACTTTAAAATGGGATACTGATATCCTCAAAGTGCTGAACATTCCCGAACAAATCCTGCCAGACGTCAAAAGCAACTCCGAAGTTTATGGCACCACAATTCCCTACCATTTTTACGGACTCAAAGTCCCAATCGCCGGTATGATTGGCGACCAGCAGAGTGCCCTTTTCGGTCAGCTGGCCCTCAAACCCGGCATGGTCAAAAATACTTATGGTACCGGTGCCTTTCTGGTGATGAATACTGGCAATCGGCCCATCACTTCGGCCCATCATCTACTGACGACAATCGGCTATGGCATCGATGGCAAAATCACCTATGCTTTGGAAGGCTCCGTTTTTGTCGCCGGCAGTGCCATTCAATGGCTCCGTGATGCCATGAAAATGATTGAACACGCCGCCGATTCCGAAATGATTGCTGAAAGTTCGAAGGATCATGACGAAGTCTACGTGGTGCCAGCCTTTACCGGTCTTGGTGCTCCCTATTGGGATGCCAAAGCACGTGGTTCTGTCTTCGGCATCACACGTGGCACGACTCGTGACGACTTTGTCAAAGCCACTTTGCAGTCGCTGGCCTACCAGAGCCGGGACGTGGTCGATACGATGTTTCAAGACACTGGCATTCGCAACGAAACTTTATGCGTCGATGGCGGTGCCGCCAATAATAATTGCTTAATGCAGTTTCAAGCTGATTTATTGAATATCCCCGTTCAGCGAGCCGCCAACCTCGAAACCACCGCCTTAGGAGCCGCCTTCATGGCTGGGCTCGCTGTTGGTTTCTGGAACAACACCGCCGAGCTCAAACATTTAGTCGAAATGGGCCGTCGCTTCCGACCACACATGGCAGCTAAGAAACGCAAACGCCTCTACAACGGCTGGCAGCGAGCCGTCGCCGCCACACGTTTATTTACTGAAACAGATTAAAAAGACAATGCCAAAATCGGCATTGTCTTTATTTTGTTTACGATTTGAATTGTTCCGAAGCGACGAATATTTGAGCTGTTGGTCGAATAACTGTTCCTAGTGACGATCTGAATTGTTCCGTGAACATCCTCAAACCCTTTGCATGGCACTAACTCCGACTGTTTTCACCGAATGACCGCCATTCCTGTTGGAAAATGAACAGCCACGCATCTATCGCTAACACACAGACACTGCCGAAAATAATCAACCAGTTCACATCATGTTGTAAAAGTCCGACGATGATACCAATGACGGCACCGACTGCGATAACTTTTTGCAACCAGCTCATATTTATTCGCCCTCCTCTAAGGTTCCTATCCATAAGCTCCTCTTGACTCTATAATAGCGCTTTCAATCATTTTTGCAAGTAAAATGCCTTGACATTCCATGGAATCAAATTTATTTTAATCGCCCTAAATGTATCAACCAATACCCTTGGCACGTTTTTTTAAAAAAGCGGCTTCAATTAAATTTAGCTTTAGGAACTGCCAATCTTTTTCAATGCACGGGCCAACAATACGCTAACGCACGAATTGCTTTTAGGAACAGCCTAACTCATTTTTGGCTCAGCAAGTCCAACGCCTGTGTCAACACTTTTTCACCATCCATCATGCCATAATCGGTCATATTGATTACCGCAACCGGTACCGGCACTTCTTTCTGAACACTGCGGAGTACATACCGAACTTGCGGCCCCAGCAGAATCACATCAGGATGCGACTTGCGATATGCTTGGGGAATGGCCCCAAAACCACGTGCAAAAACAGTTGCATCGAGATGCCGAGCCGCCGCTGCTTTCTGCATTCGCACAGCTAACATTGAAGAAGACATGCCGCCTGCACAAGCTAACATAATCGTTACGCCCATTTTCTAGGCCTCCGTTTCTAAATTAACTTCTCTTCTTTAATGTACCACCTCTGAAATGCCAATGCGTATTCATTGATAAAAATGCTATGATGAAGGCATCAAATCACGGAGGTGGCAACAATGAAAATTGGTTTCATCGGAACCGGCGTCATGGGCACCGGTATTATTCAGAATTTTCTCAAAGCTGGCAATGAGGTGGTCGTCTTCAACCGCACCAAAGCACATGCGGATACTGTGATTGAAGCCGGCGCTGCTTGGGCCGCTTCGGCCAGAGAAGTCGCCGCACAAGCCGATGTCACAATCTCAATGGTTGGCTTCCCCAAGGACGTCGAAGAAACTTATTTTGGTGAAAATGGGGTCTTCAAAGGAGCGCAGCCAGGTACAACAGTAATCGACATGACCACCAGTACGCCCTCCTTGGCCGCAAAAATCGCTGCACAAGCGCATCAGCAGCACTTAACTGCTTTAGATGCCCCTGTTTCAGGCGGCGATATTGGTGCACAAAACGGAACTTTAACGATTATGGTCGGCGGCGATCGGGCCGCCTTCGACAAATACACACCCTTATTGAATGAAATCGGCCAACGAGTCAGCTACTTCGGCGCCGCTGGTAAAGGCCAGCACACCAAAATGGCCAACCAAATCATGATTGCGGGAACCATGACCGGCCTCACCGAAATGCTGGTCTACGCCCAAAATGCCGGTTTGAACCTGAATGATGTGCTCAGTACCCTTGAAGCCGGCGGTGCCGACAATTGGAGCATGGAAAACTATGTCCCTCGCATCCTGCAGAATGATTACACACCCGGCTTTTTTGCCAAACATTTCCTGAAAGATCTCCGTATTGCCCTCCAAGAAGCTGATAAAATGGGCCTCGATTTGCCGGCAACGAAACAAGCTAAACAGTTATACGAGCACATGGTCGACGATGAAAAACTTGGTAATGACGGGACACAAGGACTGATTTTGACCTATCCGAAGTGGCAGAAATAAGCGGTTGCGGCGCCCAAACAACTCGCTGCATTTCCAATGAAATGGGTCTCCGTTGACAAACGAAGCCTTTTTCTTTACGCTGAATTCAGTTTATTGAGGAGGTTTGCCGATGTGAAAGATTACTTGAAAGATTTATTGTACAGCGTATGTTTAGGAGCCCTAGCCAGCCTGTTAATCGTTGGGTTTACAGCCATCGTCGCGTTTCTGACGAACGTAATCTGGACCGATTTCCCCCAACGGTTGAATCAGCCTGCTTATTGGCCGTTAGTCATCGGTCTTGTGGGCGGCCTGATCGTCGGCAGTCTCCAAAAATGGGTTGGTCCCTATCCATTCAGTATGGAGAAATCGCTCGCATTAGCGAAAACAGGTTCACCTGATTCGTACAAACACCGTGTGTGGCGTAACTTTCTGAACGCTGTCGTCATTCTGGCACTTGGCGCTGGGGTGGGGCCCGAAGCCGCTTTGATTTCGATTGTCAGCGAACTGGTCGTCTGGATTAGCGATCGCCTGAAATTCACTCGTACCCAATTCGATTTCTGGGAAAACAACAGTTTCGGCGCCGTCTTAGCGCTCATCTTCCGCAGCCCTTTCTTCGGACTATCGGAACAATACACCAATGAAAAGAAACATCGCCGTTCGTGGCACTGGGATTCGATTTATGTCATCACAATCGCCAGCGCCTGGTTCATCTTCAAATCGCTGCATCGTTTCGTTTCCGCACCGTTTTTATATATACATTCACGTGCTTCGATTACCTATCCGAAAAATACGATTCGCACCGTTATAATCGCACTCGTTCTCGCCATTGCTGCTTATTGGCTTTACGCAGGGCTGAATCGCCTCGTCGGGAAACTATCTCGCTGGCAGTCTCAGCCAATTCTATTGGCGGTTTTGGGCGGCCTGATTCTTGGTCTGACTGGGATGTGGACGCACTTCCTATTATTCTCCGGTGAAACGAGTATTTATGCGCTTCTGAAAGTCTTTTCGAATTTATCCGGCTGGACACTGCTGATTTGGGGGTTGCTGAAAATGCTGCTAGCCACTTTTTACAACGCCACCGGCTGGCGAGGCGGGAAAATCTTTCCGAACATCTGGGGCTCGCTCTGCATGGGACTCGGTGCCGCCAATCTTTTAGGATTGTCGCCACGCTTATTGGCCACCGTTTTTTGTACGGCCATCCTAACAGAAATTATGCCCAAACCGCTGGTCGTCTGCGGTTTACTCGTCCTCCTCTTCCCGATTCAATTGCTGCCGCTGATCATCGTTGTCAGTGTTGCAACAGTCTGGATTCAAAAGGGCTTGAATAAAGGTTTCAAACATCTGACTGCTTAAAAAGCATCGGCATATGCCGATGCTTTTTTATACCATTTTTTGCCGCTGTAGATGACGCCAATATTCACGCAAATATTTGAATGGAAACGGCACAACGGTATATTGGCCATTACGAACGAATTCGACACTCATCAATTCACTTAAATCCGCAAACAATGCGTATCGGCTGTCATCATTATTCCCCGCCAAGGTAACTAACTGACGTAATCGAACTGCACGGGCCACCTTAGGCTTCAGTGCTTGATAACTGCCCACATAATAATAGAATCGGCCCTGAATATTGACCAGTCCCATTCCTAAAGTGCCTTTCAAAAGCGGTGCCCGCACTTTTTGCCGCAGTGAATTATGAAAGGTAAACGTTTCGTTTGCTTCCAAATTCAGACAGATCATTTTATATGGTTTTCCGTAAAAACTAATGCCGCTTTGCTTAAAGGCCTGATTCCCCTCACCGATCGAAAAAGCAGCTTTGTTTAACTGTTTGATACTGGCAATCATTTGCGAACATGTGGCCCGATAACGAGGCTCAGCAGATGATTCCATCAGTTTTGTCAAAATAGTAATTACTGAGTCCGTTACTAGGAATTTGTCCGGATCGCTTTTGCTCAATAATTGCTGTACTTCATTTACCTGCGGCATGATCTGATAAGCTGTTTTTTGAATCAGGACAACATGCGTGCCATCTGAAAGAATCCCCTCAATCTGATCCCAGAAAAACTGCTGCTGATAATTCTGTTTGGCTGGATTTAAATGCTGCAAATATACATTCAAACAGGCTAATTCATCCCAAGCAGCTAAGGGCTCTAATTCAAACCGCTGATTTTTTAATTTGATCCGTCCGGCTGCCGAAATTTCCATTTTGGTGAGCATAATTGCGGCTGGTTTCGCCTTCGGTATCCATTCGCAGCGATAGTAGCGGTAACGACTAGCCAGCATTTGCAGTTCAGCCGCTGGTAATTGCAAGTGCTTTTCCGTTAAATCATGGCGGATAGCTAGTTCTTGACCCACCTTGATCATCTGATTGTCCTTGCCGGCATCCTTCGGTGGTTCCCATTTTAACAGACCCGTTTTGTGATCCAATTGTCCGAAATTTTCCAAAGTGACATGTTGAATAATAGTGTCCTGATCGCCAGCTTGATATTGTTCTACGACTCCTTTTCGGCGTGCATCTCGCAGCACTTGAATGTTATTTCCTGGCTGCGCACATTGGTTCGACTGCACCGTAATTTGGGCCGTCTGAATGAGGGGGCTTTTTTCAAGTCCTTCTGCAATACGGCGGCTTAACGTCACAGCTAACGGATCATCGGATTCGCAATAAACATTGAGCGGCTGCCCCTGAAAGTAGTGCCAGATCGTCTCCTTCTGCGGCAGCTTTTCTTTGTAATCCGCTAACAGCGGGACCGGGACAAACTGCAGCGGCCGTTTAAAATATTGATGGGCGTGCTTTGCTAAATTGGTTTTTAAGACAGCAATCACGCCTGTTTTAGTCTGATTAAAATGATCTAAATCGGCCAATGAAAAATAATCGACCAGGTTTTTATGCAGTGTCCCATTGCCGCGATGAAATAATACTTTCTGCTTAAAATCAGTCTTCTGATAACAGCGGCACATCAAATTGCGTTTGGCATCCCAAAAATAAAGCTCGTGGTCGGCTTTAGGTTGCCGTTCCTGCGTAAAGGTTTGGGTCGTTATCGCTAAATTATGATCCGCTTCAAGTTGAATCCGCAGTGTGTAACGTTGCTGCAAGCCCTGCGATTGGATCGTTCGCTGCCATTTGGTTTGGGCCACATAAAGTGCACTCGTTAAATTCTGCTTTTGACTGGTCAGTGCCGTGCCGGATTCCCGATTCAGCAATAATTGAACCAGCCGATTCGACGAACCTAGATAGCTACGAATTGGTTCTACTTTAATTTGCAGCCCTGTGACGAACTGCAGTGCAGCCGGTTTAGAGAGCAGTAATAAATATTTGCGGCCATGTTCATAATAATAAGTAACGGCTTGAATCACGGCGGCATTTTTAACGACTAATTTTTGAAAAGCAGCTTGCGCTTTTTTATCCGGCAATGAAACAAGTGCCAATTTAAAATCATGATCCAGCATCCTGAGATCCAATTGATAATCCGTCAAACTCGTTAAAATTATTTTGTCCTTATCCATGCAAATAACGCCCGATTTCTTTTTGGTCGTGTGCCGCAAGCACCAATTTCCCCTGCTGATCGATTAATGCTGGGATTTCATAAATACGCTGGTCCGCTGTCATCTGGGGCTGGAGATCCGCTTGCGTCGCACAAATATTGATGATCAGGACCCGCCAAGGTGTGCCCGTCGTTTCAGACAGTTCATTCAGCTTCTGATAGATGTGCTGATGTTCTGCTTGTGCAGATGGCCGATGAACCCCATTCCAATTCTTAAAATCAATTGCCACATGATCACCCACTTGATAATCGAATAATTCATTGATAGCTCGTTTATTAAGCCGTTGTAAATGAACATGCCAAATATCTTCGACGATGAATTTGCCGGCAGCCTCCCCTAATATACCTAAGTAAAGATTGATATATTGCACTGGATTCAGGATGAACTCGTTGGGAAGCCATTCGGTCGCAAATCCTTGGTCGTGGAAATATTTCTTCAAACCCGGATACCGGCACATACTGGTTAAACCGGAGGCATCTGCTGAAACCTCAATTGCATCATCAGGAACCAGCGGAAAATCAAATTCACCGTTATCCCATTTGGTAAGCGGTTTTGTCCAATAAGAAGTCGTTTGAGAATCATTTTGCAAGTACTGCAGGCACCGGGAATCTTTAGCTTGCTGTGCTGCTAATTGCAATTTGCTGATCGTCGGATTACTGAGCAAGTAGGTCCGTAAATTTTGATAACGTTTCGCTTCATCCGCTTTTGTCTGCAAATTATTGGTCAAAACCCATAAATCGCGATTCGTATACAAGGTATAACTTTGTTTCATCGCAAGCTGCTGCTGCGTGGCAAAATCGGTTTCAGAACGCGTGTCGCAGGCTAAGACTGCTTGTGCTTCTGGACTCAGCCGACTTGGATCGATTCCAACAGCACTGATTCCATCAATGACACGCATTGCGACTAAAATATCAATCGTCGGCATTTTATTGAAAGTACGATTCATCCGGCCGAGTGCCTGCACGATCGTCCGTAAGTATGAAATAGCAACACTTTGAACATTTTGCGGCTGTTTGCGTACTTGCTGCTTTTCGAGTGCACTGAATTGATGTTTCATTTCCTGATAAGTGATTTCATGGTTATCCAATAAATAAGCCAGTTCTGTAATAAGCTTTAAACCAGCCGGATCCAAACTAAAACTAGGGCCGCTGCTTAATAATGCGTCACTTCACCCAGATACATACCAGCTAAATCGACTTGCTCCTGGCGCTGATCGTCGGAATGACGGTTTTCAGCAATATTAATGACATGCGACCGTTCAAAGTCGCTCATCGGATGCTGTAAGTTCTGTCCGACCCCGATCGTCTGATACGCACTAAGCAGATAGACACGTGTCCCTTTGCTTAACAAGGTCCGCACTTTTTTCAGCTGTTCTGAAATTTTTTCTTGGGATTGGGCTTGGATTACCTTCAAATGCGGTCGTTTTTGCGGCGTGATCTGCAGCAAATCGGCGAGCCCCGCAAAGGTGTCCTGAACAAGGTCGAGATCCATTTCTGGTTTTTCTGAACGTGGCAATAAGGATTGCAGTCCTAAATATGACGTCAATTCAGGATTAACCAAAAAACGGACAAAACTGTCAAATAAAGCCACATAACGCTGTTTAAAATACATGCCTTTTTTACGGCCGTGGATCAGTTGCACCGTCTCCTGCAGCCTTTCATCCAGCTGAGTTATTTTATCCGGATCCATCTGCTGGTATTGGGCCGGAAAATGAATCTGCAACATGCCTAAGATCGTTGGTTCGATGGCCGCTAAATCAACATTGATTTGCACACCATGTTCCTGATAACGCTGTTTCAAATTAAAATGATTCAATGTTTCCGGCGTCAAATACTGGCATCCGTCTTTAATAAAATGATTGCCTAATTGTTCCTTGAGATAATCCAAATCATAATTATCCAAAACGGTCGGGAACGTAGCCGTGGCCGACAATCCAAGCACATTGGCTTTGTTCAAAATGCTAAGCAGATATCGTTCTGGTGTCACTGAAAAAAAGGCCGCATTGATATCTGTCCGTAAATCATGCCGTTCTGCATTTGAAAAGTAGAAAAAACTCAACCCCCATTTTTGGAAACGCCGATAACTATCTGGGACCTGCGCAGACTGCTGCTTCGTTTTAGGATGATACAGATCCAAGCCTAGATTCAAAAGCACATCGATTTGATTAGAGCCCAATCCCAACGCATCATAAACCGAGTGGCATGCTTCCCAACTATCCATGGCAATTTCGTCCGGCTTCAAAGTCTGATTATGTTCACTCTGATAAACACTCCCCACATTTCGGATGAGCAGTGTAAAACGGCGGATGAAGGCAGCCAGTTGATTCAGCATACTGTAAAAGTGCAGTTCGTTTTCTGGTTGCGGTCCGATTTCGACCGAATTCGTTTTAGCATTGAAATGACTATGCCACGATTGATTATTACTGATCAGATTAGTCTGCGGCGTATGAATTAAAAAGCTCTGTTCCTCATGGTGGGCCACCGTTGTTTTATACAGCCGATCTAAACGATACCGTTCTTGTAAGTCATTTGCCTGCTGCTTCAGCTGGTTAAACTTGGTGCTATTCACAAACAGCCGCTGAATCGGGCTTGGCAGCTGATCGACTTGTTCCATTCCCTGATGAATCGTCTTAAACAAACTCAGCAGGTCCGCCTTAATCTTCAAAGCATCTTCGATTGCCTTAGTCCATAAACGCTGCTTCGTCGCATCGAATTCATCGATGATCACTAAAGCATTTTGAAGAAAATCGGCTAATTGGAACATACGTGAATCGTGTTCAAAAAAATCAGTATAACTGCGAATAAATTTATCCGTCGTCATGATGTATACTTGCCGGTGAGCCAGATCAACGGTCGGATAATACTGATTCATCCAATTTGCTTCTGGTGTATATTCGGTACGCACATACACGCGAATTTTTTCCTGTGTTTCTGCATCCAGCGGCATTGATGCCCCCACTAATTGGGCCAAACGTTCAGCCAGCGCCTGCCGGACACGATACTCGGCTTTCTTCAATTCATTCCAAGCCGACGCATCTGAATCCGTTTCCTGAATGGATTGATAAATTTTAAACTGCTGGTCAAGCAGTTCAATCATCTCCGGCACACGTCCTGCAAATAAGCCCGCTGGCATTTCATGTCTTTTGACAGACTGAAGTATTTGCTGAATACTGTCCGTTAATGATCTGACGATGGCGAAACGCTGGTAAAAATTATCGGATGCTCCTGCTTCAAGCAATGAACACCAGACATGGTGAAATTGGGCCGTATTTAAATTTTTCTTCTGGTCGCTTACAAAGTAAAACCGGGCTTCTCGATTTTCAGAAACCTGCCGGCAGATAAAATTGATCGCCTGATGTGTCTTGCCGCTGCCGGTTGGTGCATCCAGTGTCAGCAAATTACCGTTTAATCCATTTTGAATCAGCTGTGCATAAAGTGCTTCAAAATCAGCTTCATTCATTTTGATTCCTCCTTTGGTGTTGTGCTAATTACCTTAAAGGAAAACTATGAATCCAAGATGAAAAATTTGCGAAACAATCATGATGGCGTTACCGCTTATTACGCTCAATAATCTTATTGTGTCACACAATTTTTTTCAGACACCAAAAAAAGGGAGCGGCGGCAGAAGTCATTTTTGACTTCATCAGCACTCTCCCATGTGCGGTTATCCAACAAAATGGCGAGTGCCAAAAAGTTGTTCATGCGCTATTCACCTAAATTGATGCCCAAAATACTGGTTGTCATCACGAAGACGCTATACGGATGGCGAATGTACTCAGGGGCAACGTTCTTATGGGCGTACCGCTGATAAGCATGTGAAAGGAGCGTCGGTGTTCCCAAGATTATCGTAAATTCACCAGTTGTCTGGATTTGTTCGGGCAAAGCCGTCAGGTGCAGCCCTTTAACGTGTTCTGCGATAAAACGGCAGTAACTAGCGGCCGGTAGCTTGACTAAAACGGCATTGTCCGTATCGATGGTCACTTCGATGATGCCATAGGTTTCATTCAAAAAGAGATTCAATACACCATTTAACGCCGTCAGAGCATAAACGGGCGCCGTAAAATCGGCTTGCGTCAGCTGAATCATTCCGGTAGCTGCTCCACAGCTTGTTTCACCTGAGCGGCCGTCGGAATCACTAAAAATTGGTCCGAGCCGTCCCCAACGACGAAATAATACGGATGGTCATCGCCAGGATCGAGCTGGTCCAAATAGATCAGTGCTTCTAAATGCGACATTCGATCCAGTTTTTCAGCAGCATCCTGCTTCGAAATAAAATGGGCGAAAGCATGCACTTGTCCGTCACTGCTGTGCGCTTTTTCAAACGCCAGCGCCGCTGCAATCGCTGCATTCAAATCCTGGTCGGCCAATTGTACCAAATCAGCCTTACTGTGAATCGGCGGCGTTTGTTTCACCAAAATACCTTGATGCTGGTTGCCGACTTTCGTTAATTTTTGTAACTCCTTTTCAGTCAGATTTGCCTCGACAATCTGGCCCTGCTGATTGACGAGATTCCAAACAGCAGCTTGTACGTCCAGCTGCAAGCGCAAAATCTGTTTTAATCCTGATGCCTGAACGAAATCATTTTCAAATAAATCAGCAGTAACATTGCTTTCAAGCACAATGTTTTCGGTCGTCGTATAGTGAAGACCCTGCCCTGTTTCGGGATTATTCGTCGTGACTTGGCTGATGGCACCAGTTTGCGGATCCCATTGTAAGCCAATTACCGGCCATAATGTTTTCCGTTGCGGGTCCCATAATCGAAATTGCTGTTGCATCATTTACCCACCTACTTTCAGTTTCTCTACCACCATAGCATATTCATTTTGTAGTTAAAAGAACGCCCCAATTGAATTTTAAATGCGTCCCAATCTGTGGTACAACAGACATGTAAAAATGTCAGGAGGGATTTCATGGAAACTTATACTTTACGTGATGGTTTGGTACTGCCCAAAGTCGGTTTCGGCACCTTCCGTGTCACCGGTGCGACTGGTGTGCAGACCTTAGTTAGTGCGCTCAACAGCGGCTACCGGCTGCTGGATACCGCCGTCAATTATGAAAATGAAGGGGTTGTCGGTGAGGCCGTTCGGCAAAGCAGTGTGCCCCGTGAACAAATCAGCATTTCCTCAAAACTGCCTGGTCGTGACCATGAATACAAAAAGGCAATCGACCGCATCGAAGAATCTTTGTATCGGACTGGTCTCGATTATTTCGACTTGTATCTGATTCATTGGCCGAACCCAAAGGAAAATCGCTATGTCGAAGCTTGGCAGGCCTTGATTGATGCGCAAAAATTTGGTTTGATTCGTTCCATTGGGGTTTCGAATTTCTTACCGGAACATCTCGACCGTCTGCAAAAGGAAACTGGTGTGATGCCTGTCCTCAATCAAATCGAACTACATCCTTACTTTAATCAGCAAACTCAACGGACCTATGATACTGAACATGGAATTCTGACCGAAGATTGGAGTCCGTTAGGCCGTGCCAGTGTCATGCTTAAGGACCCGCTGCTGCAGAAACTGGCCCAGAAATACAATAAGAACGTTGGTCAATTGATTCTGCGGTGGGAATTGCAATTAGGCACCCTGCCGATTCCCAAGGCCAATCACCCAGCCCGCCAAGTCGGCAATCTTGATGTCTTCGATTTCAATATTTCGGATGCCGATATGGCACAGATCAACAGTTTGACCCGTCCTGATGGTCGCACCACCAACCAAGACCCGGCTACACACGAAGAATTTTAGCAACTAAAAAAGAGCCGGTACCGGCTCTTTTTTTGTGTGTAACGCCGCTTCGTGCTGATTTCACACTGAACGGCGGCATGTTTCACATGAAACAAACGGCATTCTTTGTAACGCCGTTATAGTTTAAGGCAAATCATTGCCAGCAGCAAAGTAGACGTTGTACCACTCCTGCTTGGTCAATTCGATATCGGCACCAGCAGCACTGTCGGCGATATGCGCCGGCGTCATGGTTCCCAGCATGACTTGAATGTGTGCCGGATGCCGCAGAATCCAGGCGATGGCAATGGCATTCTTGGAAACACCATACTGATCGGCTAATTTTTGCAGCTCGGCATTTAACTTTGGAAACTGGTCATTATTGATAAACGTCCCATCGAAATAGCCGTACTGGAATGGCGACCATGCCTGAATCGTCATATTGTGCAGACGCGCATAATTCAAAATACCGCCGTCATGGTCGATACTGCGGTCATCATTCATGTTGACATGAATGCCCTGGTCGACCATCCCAGTATGCATGATGCTGAATTGCAGCTGGTCAATCATCAGACGCTGGCTGCAAGCAGCTTGAACGAGTTCGACTTGCGATGGATTGAAATTAGACACACCGAAATGGCGTACTTTGCCGTCCAATTGCAGTTCATCGAAAGCAGCGGCGATTTCTTCTTTGCTCCTTTGAATCGGCGAAAGTGATTTGTAAAATCAAGTCACTCGTCTTAAAATAAATTGGTCCGTACCTGTTGTTTGGCCGCAACAGTATTTACTATAAAACTTAGACCATAGTCTAAGACAAGTACTTTTTCAAAAAAGGAGTTGTTTTTTTGGGACTTTCTATTTCCGGCGCCGTCAAAAAGACGGATATTCCCGCCACCACGATTCGTTATTACGATAAAAAAGGTTTATTACCCTTCGTTCGGCATGATGAAAACGGTCATCGTGATTTTACCAAACACGACATTACCATGCTGCAGCTAATCAGCTGTTTGAAAAACACCGGCATGGAACTGTCGCACATTCGTGACTTCGTTCAAATGTGTCAGGACGGCGATACAACACTTGAAGAACGGCTTGCTTTATTCGAACACCAAAAAACGGTCATCGAAGACCGCATCAAACAGGATCAAAAATATTTGCAAACCGTCGAACATAAAATCAATTATTACAAAGCCGCCTGTGCTGCTGGAACAGAGGATGCTGTTTCAAATGAAGATTGCGAATAAACAGCCATGCTGCTTAGCGTGGCTGTTTATCATTGATAAATCTCCTTTAACGCGGACGAGTCGCCAGTCGACAGCGTTGTAACGCCTTGGTCGACTGGATACATGACCGAACTCAAATCGGAACTATGGTCGAGTCCCAACGCATGGCCGAGTTCGTGAATCGCTACTGAGTCGCTGAACGCCGCCGAATACGTTGCATTCAAACGTGCACGTGCATTATTAGTGCTGGTCGTTCCCTGCCAACTGGTTTCCTGAGTGATTTGCGGACCGCCGACCCCTAACTCGATTCCAGTCTGCAGGGCGTTAGCCATCTGCTTGTGATAAACCGAAAAGGTAATCTGATTTTTAGCTTGCTCATCCGCCTTCAATTGAACAATCCCAGTCTGATTATAAACAGCAACAGCATCCAGAAAGACTTTTTTAGCTGCAGCAGGTGTCCCCTTGGCAAAATGGTAGCCATACACTTTATTCAAATGAGCGTTTTGCACAATTGATTCGACTGGTGTCGCGTCGGCTGAGGTCGCCACCGAACTGCTGGCGCTCGAAATTTCCGTCTGGCTGGTACTCGAACTGGACGCCGAACTCGCAGTGGATGCAGTCGGCCGCAGATTCTCAGCCGCTTTTGGTAATTTAGCCGCCGCTGCTGTTAAATAATGACGGGCTGTGCTGGCAACGACCTGTGGATGGCTGCGGGTCCAGCCGATTCCAACTAGTAATAATAATAAAATAACAATTCGTCTGAAAAATTTCACCATTCATTCTCCTTCATATTCTCCATGTGAGACCACTATAGACCTTGAAGCAGGCTCGAGGGCAAGTCCCTTTACCAAAACTTATCTTTTGGTAGCGCTTGTATTTACTGCCGGACTAGTATACTTTTAGTGTATACAAGCAGGAGGTGCGCTGATGATTGAAAATTATTTATGGACCGAACTGGCCGCTTTCGCCCAGTATCACACGCTCGCCAAAACGGCGGACGCCCTCCACGTCACCCAGCCGACCGTCACTCGTGGTTTAAAAAAGCTCGAAGCGGAGCTGAATGTGCCCTTATTCGATCGGCAGCCGAATCGAATCATTTTAACGGAAACCGGCGAATTGGCCGTCAAAGAGGCCCAAAAATTACTGGCCGCCCAAACCGAAGCTGTCACCAAAATTCAAAACTATGCCCGCAGCCAGCAAATCCTTAAAGTAGGTGCCACAATTCCAGGTCCCTTAATTTTATTTCATTATTTTCAGGCTCAACTACCCGCCAACGTTCAAATCAATCGTGATTTGCTGGAAGCTGACATTGTCCCCCTGCTCGACCAGAATCAGTATACGGTAATCCTCTCCGACCAGGAAATCTTTACTGACACCGTCGAATCACGCTTTCTGGGGACCGAAGATTTAACAGTCAATTTAAATCAATTTATGTATTTGGCCAATCAGCCTTCCGTTCAGTTTGCCGAATTAAAGGGACTCAGTTTCCTCGTGCTGGCAGATATCGGCCCCTGGAACGACATTATCAAAACCAACATTCCCGGCGCTAAGTTTTTGTACCAGCAGCAAGCCGATACCTTTTCGGAGCTGACCAAATATTCCGACTTTCCGTTTTTCAGCACCAATTTATCCCGTTTCGACCCCGATTTCAGCAAGCGCCTAAACGAAGACGATAATCGGGTCGCCATCCCGATTGCCGACGCCAGTGCCAAAATGCCGGTTTATGCCAACTATTTGAAACGGCAGAAAAACAGCGTCGCACCCTTGCTCAAATTAGCCGTTCACCAGTGGCCGGCTGCTAAATAGCTTATTTTTAATGGAGAAATCAAATGACGATTACGCATGAAGTGGTCCAGGTGGTGCCCCGCCTGCCGTTTAAATTTTATTTACACGATCCGCTGACAAAAATCGACGTCGCCCCGCATTGGCATCAGGGAATCGAACTCAACTACTTGTTAAAGGGCGACACCCTGCACTTTGTGACGGACGGGCACACGACCGACTATCGGCCCGGCGATCTGTGGGCCGTCAACCGGCGAGTCGTGCACAGTGCGACCGGTGCGCCGGACGTTGACTGGGATGAATTCGGTTTGATTATCGATGATACCTTTTTAGTCAAGCAGCTGCCCGAAAGTGTCAATTGGGAACTGACACTGCATGGCCCCGTTTCACAACGAGCCGATGCAGCTGCTTATCAGACGATTCAGCAGCATTTGTTGGCAATCCGGCGGCTGCTCGACCAGCAAGTTACCGATTTATCACGACTCGCTATTTTGAGTCATTTTTATGCCCTGCTGAATCAGTTAGGAACCGCTTTTGCGGTGCCGCTGGTTTCGGTTGATATTTCCGCCAATCCCAATCTGGTCAACACCGTCGTCAGTTACATCAATATCCATTATGCCGTCGAACTCACCGGTGCGGAACTTGCCAATCGCTTCCACACTTCATTGACCACTTTGAACCAGCAGTTTAATGCCAATCTGCAGATGTCAATCAGTAAATACATTCGGCTGGTGCGCCTGATGAATGCCCGGCGGCTCTTGCTGGACACCGACCAGACGATCGAAGCGATCGCTGCCAATTGCGGCTTCCCCAATCAAAAAACGCTGACCCGTAATTTCAAAGCTTGGAAAAAAATGACCCCGTCTGCTTATCGGGCCCGTCTGCTCACCACACCCAAAACTGACCGTAACTGCTTTTAAAAATCAACCCTGAAACCGTTTTATTCATGCTATCCTACCTTCTGTAATCACATTGCAGGAGGTTTTTTTGAATGACAACAGAACGTGAATTGATGTTAAACGGGTAACTATATTTTGCTGGCGACCCTGAATTGGCCGCTCTCCGCAAACAGGCACATTGGCAAATCTATCATTATAATCAAACCAATCCTGACCAGGATGAACAACGGCAGCAGATGCTCAACGAGCTAGTCGATTGTCCCAGTCAGGATGCTTATATCGAAGTCCCGACACGAATGGATTATGGGCATAATCTGCATTTGGGCAAACATTTTTACGCCGACTACGGCAGTATTTTTCTAGATGTGGCACCGATCACAATCGGCGATAATGTGCTGCTGGGCCCGGCTGTGAGCGTGTATACGGCTGGGCATCCGCTTGATGTGCCAATTCGAAATGAAGACTTGGAATACGGCTACCCGATTACAATCGGCAACAACGTCTGGATCGGCGGCAATGCCGTCCTGTGTCCAGGCATTACCATTGGCGACAACACCGTCATTGGAGCAGGCTCGATTGTTACAAAGGATATTCCCGCCAATGTCGTTGCCGCTGGGAATCCGGCACGCATCATTCGGCCAATCACGGCAGATGACACTCGCTATTGGCAAGCGCAAAAACAAACTTATTTACAGGCACGTGATGAAGGCTGAGCAATCGAAACTAACGATGGCCAGCATCCTCAGCATTTCAATGGTTGGCGGTGTCACCACAATCATCACCGGCATTCTGCCGCAGCTGGAGCATGAATATCCGACGCTACCGACGACCATGATTGAATGGCTGGTCACCGCTGCCAATCTGAGTGCCTTGGTGACGCTATTAACCAATTCCTGGTTTACCAAACGGTGGGGCATCAAACGGACCGTCATCACGGGACTCATCGTTAGTATGCTGGCAGGCACAGCCCCGCTGTTCAGCCATCAATTTGCCGGATTGATGTTCAGCCGGCTGGTGCTGGGATTAGGCATTGGCTTGTTTTCACCGCATGCAATCAGCCTGATTGTTCACGTCTATTCAGGCGACCGGCAAGCCCGGCTGCTAGGGTATCAAGTCGGACTCGGTGCACTTGGCAACGCCATTTTCCTAGCGATGGCCGGCGTCATCGTTTTGTCCGGCTGGCGGAACGTTTTCCTGCTCTACCTGCTGCTGGGGTTGGTCGCCCTGCTGGCTGCGGCCGGTTTGCCGGAGGGAACAGAAACTCCGCCGACGCAAACAGAAAAACGGCCTAAACTGCCGCTGCGCAATTGGGGCTTTGTCGGATTGGCCTTTGTGACTTACTTGCTAATCTGGGGCGTTCAATTGAAACTGCCGAGTCTCTTCCAAGAGCGTGACCTTGGAGGGGTTAGTATTGCTAATTGGACGCTTTCAGCCATGAACATCGGCGGTATGGCTGCCGGACTCACATTCGGACTTTTATACCGCAAATATCACCGTTTCACCCTTGTCATTGGCTATGCCGGTGCGGCCATCACCACTTTTTTACTCCTGCTGGCCCACCAAGCTGGTCCAGCCATCATTGCCGCCGTTTTGTTTAATTTTATCTATTCTTATACAGGACCTTATTTGGTTTTTCGTAGTCAGCAAGGGCTCGCACCGCAACTCGTCAATGCCATGAGCAGCTGGCTGACGATTGCCACAATTATCAGTGCCTTTTTTGCCCCTTTGTTATGGAATACACTCGGTCAATTAGGCCCTGGCACGGTCACTGACAATACGCTGCTGTGGACGGCTGTTTTTCTCAGTTTGATTGCCGTTTCCATCACAATGTTATTTATTCGTCCGCATACCGCACCAATCAGAAAGAAGGAATGAAATTGGCTACCATTTATGATGTCGCACGTCTCTCCGGACATGCCCCATCGACAGTGTCACGAGTCCTGCATGGGAAAAACCATGTGGCACCTGCGACACGGACCGACGTGCTGGCCGCCATTGAGGCACTGAACTATCAGCCCAATCTATTGGCCCAGCACCTCAGCAATCTCAAATCATAAAGGAGTTTTTCAATGACAAAAATTAAATTGATTGCCTTGGATATCGATGATACCCTGCTCGATTCACAGGGCAAATTATTAGATTCGACCAAAGCTAGTCTCCAAAATGCCCTCACTCACTATGGGCATCAAAGTTGTCTTGTGCTCCGGTCGGCCGCTTGCCGGCGTCAAACCGTATTTGGAAGCAATCGGCATCCAAGGCGACAATCAGTACGCCATTACTTACAATGGCAGTGTCGTCAGTTCGGTTTCTGGCCGGACGCTGGTTGCGTTAGGACTCTCCAATAAAACCTATCGTGCCATCGACCAGTATGCCCAAGCGCACCACCTGCCGTACAATGTGCTGGATGAAAATAGTCAGATTTACACCAGCAATCGTGATGTCAATTGGGTCACCGTCGTCCAGGCCCGTGAAAATCTAGCCGGCATTTATGTGCGCACGCCTGATGAACTCCCGACTGATTTTACAATCGTCAAAGCCGTTTTTGTTGGCGAAGCGGCAGCACTCGATCAGCAGGAGCCAGGCGTTAAAGCCCGTTTTGGCAATGATTTTTATGTGGTGCGGGCGGCGGCCAACTTCCTCGAAATCATGAATCCGGATGCCAATAAAGGCAGCGGCCTCAAAAACTTAGCCGAAAACTTAGGTCTTGCACCTGAAAATATTATGGCCTTCGGAGATGAACAGAATGATATCCCAATGTTCGACTATGCCGGCACTGCCGTCGCAATGGGCAACGGCTCTGAAGCCGCTAAAGCCCATGCCGACTATATCACCGCCTCTAATGACGATGATGGAATCGCCAAAGCACTCGACCAACTGGTGTTTGCGCAGCATTAAATAGTTTCAAAACAAAATCGCACACAGCCATGGTTTGGCGCAGAATAAACAGCCAAAAACAGCCCGCCTCAAATTTGAGACGAGCTGTTTTTTCCTTTACGGAACCTTTGATTGACTTCATTTTAGCAGTTTACGCTGCCAACGAAGATTATTTTTTTGCAATCCTCTATTCCAACGTCAACGAGCCTGTATACAGCTTGTAATACTCGCCTTTCAGGGCCATCAGCTGGTCGTGATTGCCTCGTTCGACAATATGCCCAGCGGCAACGACCATAATCTGATCGGCGTTATAAATGGTCGATAAACGATGGGCAATGGCGAAACTCGTTCGTCCGGCCATCAAATTATCCATCGCTGCCTGGACGAGCCGTTCTGTCCGGGTATCGATACTCGAGGTAGCTTCATCCAAAATCATAACAGGTGGATCGGCCAAAGCCGCACGTGCGATTGACAGCATCTGCCGCTGCCCTTGTGACAAATCAGAGCCGTCTCCCTTAATTTCAGTATCATAGCCCTGCGGCAGATTCTGGATAAACGAATCGGCATTGGCCAGTTTGGCGGCACTTTCAACTTCAGCATCCGTCGCATTCAGCCGGCCATAACGAATATTATCTCGAATCGTCCCAGTAAACAGGTTCGTCTGCTGGAGCACAATCCCCAAGGAATGCCGCAACGCCGACTTTTTGATTTGTTTAATATCGATGCCGTCATACAAGATTCGTCCGGAGTCAATCTCATAGAAACGATTCAGCATGCTGTAATGGTCGTCTTGCCGGCCCCGGTGGCACCAACAAAGGCCATTTTCTGACCTGGTTCGGCGTCTAAAGACACATCATACAGAACCGTATGCTTGCCATCATAACTGAAATCGACATCATCAAACTGGACATGACCTTTTAATTGACGATAACTAGCCTGATTGTCAGCTTCTGGCTTGACCCAAGCCCATAACTGCCCCTGGTCATCGGGCACGAGCTGCCCATTCTGGTCGGAAACTTGAACCAAGTCAATATCGCCCGCATCGATTTCCGGCTGTTCATCCAGCAGTTCGAAGATTCGCTGCGCACCGGCTAACGCCATGATGATTGAATTCAGCTGCTGCGAAATCTGGCTGATCGGCTGTGTGAAGGAACGGCTCAACTGCAGGAACGCCGCAATCGCACCGAGCGTTAATGGCAAGGTATGGCTAACTGACAAAGCACCGCCGACAAAAGCGGTCAGGACGTACAGCAGATTGCCGACATTCCCCATAATTGGAAACAGCATCGTCGCAAACCCATTGGCACGGGCCGCATCGGTCTCCAAATCATTATTGTAAACATCAAACTGCTTTTCAGCAGCCTTTTCATGCGAAAAGACTTTGACAACTTTTTGTCCATTGAGCATTTCTTCGATGTAAGCATCCACGTCCCCCAGCGTCTGCTGCTGGGCTTTGAAGTAATACGCCGACCGGCGGCTCAAAAATCTGACGATGAAGATACTCAAAGCGAAAATAACGAACGACAATAACGTCAATTGCCAGCTGATGACCAGCATCGCAATCGTAACGAAGGTGATGTTCATCAAACTATTCAACATTTGCGGCAGACTTTGTGTGATCATCTGCATCAAGGTGTCGACATCATTGGTATAACGGCTCATGATGTCACCATAATCATTCTGGTCAAAGTAACTAACTGGCAGTGTCTGCATGTGGGCAAACATCTGCTCACGAATCCGCAGCTGAACACCCTGCCCGACCACTGACATGATTTCAGAGTATAGGGTTGTCCCCAGCACACCAGTGTAGTAAATCGCCGCCATAATCAGCAGTGCATTCGCCAAAGGCCCATAATCTGGATGAGCCGACTTGGTCAGCGGCACGATATAGTCATCAATCAAACGTTCCAAGAAAACGGAGCCAGCCACCATCGCAAACGAACTGACGATGACGCCCAAAATAGCCAGCACCAATGAACCACGATGCGAGCTGAAAATCACTTTTAACAATCGTTTGAAAACTTTGCCGTTGAATTTACCGGCATCGCCATGAAAATTATGATGCATGGTGGGCGTCCTCCTCTCGTGTCTGCGACTTGTAAATGGCTTGATAATCCTGATTGTGAGCTAACAAATCTTTGTGCTTGCCAATGGCTTCAATGCGGCCGTGATTCATCAAGACAATCTGGTCCGCATCGGCGATTGATGCGATTCGTTGGGTAATCATGATTTTTGTCACATTCGGCATATCCGTGTGGAATGCTTCCCGAATTGCCGCATCCGTATTCGTATCGACGGCCGATGTTGAATCATCCAAAATGAGAATCTTGGGATTCTTCAGCAGCGCACGTGCGATACAGAGCCGCTGCATCTGACCGCCAGAAACGTTGCTCCCATTTTGCTCAATGCGAGTGTCGTAGCCATCTGGCAATCCCTGGACGAAATCATCGATTTGCGCCAACTTGCAGGCCGCAATCATCTGTTCATCCGTCGCACTCGGATTGCCCCAGCGTAAGTTGGTTTTAATGGTGCCGGAAAACAGCACATTATTCTGGAGCACCATGGCCACATTGTCCCGCAGTGTCCGCAAATCATATTCGCCAACAGGACGGTCAGCCACTTCGACGGTTCCGGAAGTTGCATCATACAAACGGGGAATCAGCTGAACCAGCGATGACTTGCCGGAGCCGGTTTCGCCCAGCACACCAACCATCTGACCTGATTTGATATGCAAATCGATATCTGTCAATTGCAAATCTTTCGGATCGCCAGTGTAGCTGAAATCGACATGGTTGAAATCAACGTCGCCGTTTTCAACAGTCATTACTGGATGGGCTGGATTCGTAATGCTGCTGCCTTCGCTTAAGACTGCAACAATCCGTTCGGCGGAAGCCTGTGCAATCGATAATTGGGTAAAAATCATCGACAGCATCATCAAT
Source organism: Lactobacillus selangorensis (assembly GCF_001437205.1). GTDB lineage: Bacteria > Bacillota > Bacilli > Lactobacillales > Lactobacillaceae > Paralactobacillus > Paralactobacillus selangorensis. Next base: position 331,128 of record NZ_JQAZ01000002.1, read on the forward strand.
CCGAACATAATCGCATTGGCATATGAGAACATGCTGACCAATTGCCCAGTCTGTAACTGATGGCTGACAATCAGCTTGGCCCCGAACCAAGATAACCCAATCATCGTCGTATCAATGACCAGCTGCATCAGCGGTCCATTTAAAGCAACGATTTTCTGTGCTTTTGAGAACACATCGAAAATAGCTTGGGCAGCCTGGTCGAACTTGGAAATTTCAGTTTCCTGACGGACATAGGTTTTCACTACCCGCACGCCCCGCACATTTTCTTCAACGACACGGTTCAAACGATCGTAGCGATGGAAAACCTGTTGGAATAACGGACGGGCAAAATGGAGGATTACCCATAATCCCAATGCCAGAAACGGAACGGCCACAACGAAGACCATCGCAAGTTTGGCGCTGACGGTAAACGCCATAATAATTGAAAATAACAACATCAATGGGGCACGTACAGCCACACGAATCAGCAGCTGATACGCATTCTGGATGTTAGTGACATCCGTCGTCATCCGGGTCACCAAACTAGAACTGGAAAAATGATCAATATTTTGAAACGAAAAATCTTGAATCTGATAATACAAATCATGGCGCAGATTACGAGCAAATTTAGCACCGGCGACACTGGAAAACCAGCTGGCACCAGCACCGCTGCCCAACGAAATCAGCGCCAGAAAAATCAAAACGATTCCCCACCTGAGGATGTAATTCAGATTGCCCGGTGTGATGCCGTCATCAATGATATTGGCCATCAAAAAGGGAATCAGCGTTTCAACCAAGGCTTCGGTCGTTACCAGAAGCGGCGACAAAATCGAAGCTCGTTTGGCGTCACGGATGGATTTCATCAAAGTATGTATCATATCATGAACCAAACCTTTCCTATTAAAATTAGAAGCTTATCTCGTTTGTAAACGAGGATAAAAAAAGAGACCCTGCTCATCAGAGATAAGGTCGTTATGTCTTTATTTCACGTGTTCAGATCTATCTACACACGCGAAGCCACGCATTCGTTAGGTACTAAATTGAGAAATAAGGAACGACCCAACACATCATGTGTCAGGGATACCTGCTACTACCACTATCAAAAGTATAGCACTTTGAAAATAAATAAAATCATATTTTTCAGAAATCACCGTAAAAAACGATTTAAATCCGTCTTAAGTTTGATTTGCTTGCTGGTGAATATGTTAAAATCGCTATTAACAAACCAATTTTGAGCATAAAGGAGCTGCAAGCGATGTTTTTCTGGGATCCGACTTATTTATTAGTCATCATTGGGATGGCGATTGCGGGCTGGGCTTCAGCCTATGTCAACAGCACCTATCGCAAATACGACCAATTCACAAGCCGCAAAGGCATTACTGGGACCGACGCTGCTAAGTATATTTTGGCACAATCGGGAATCACCGATGTCTCTGTCACCACAATCAGCGGCAATTTAACCGATAATTATAATGGGCAGACGAAGGTGCTGAGTCTGTCGGAGGCGACGGCCGATTCGACTTCCGTCGCCGCTATCGGTGTTGCTGCCCATGAATGCGGGCATGCCGTTCAAGATCACGTTAATTACCAACCGATGCGGATTCGCACCCGTTTAGTACCGGCAGCCAATTTAGGCTCGACGATGGCTTTTCCTATCATTCTAGTCGGCGTCCTGCTCAGCTGGAATCAGACTTTGATTAACATCGGGATTGCTCTATTCTCACTGGCGCTGCTGTTCCAGCTCGTCACCCTGCCGGTTGAATTCAATGCCTCCCACCGGGCCATCCAAATCTTGTCTGATGGCGACCTCTTAACACCAGAAGAAGTCCCCATGGTCCGCAAGGTGCTCGGTGCCGCTGCGTTGACTTATGGTCGCCGCTGCACTCGCCACCTTCCTGCAATTACTGCGTCTGCTGCTGTTGTTCGGCGGCAATCGTAGGGATGATTGATAACATGAAACAGATTTCCAAAGCCTGTTTATTCCGGTTAAATTTCCTTCGCTGAATGTCCCCCAATTCGGACTTTCAGCGATTTTTTTTATTTTTATAAGCACCATTGGCTTCTGTTTCACATGAAACATCCCCAGCAAAATCCTTGCAGGAATAGCATTCAATCTCTAATATGAAGTCGTTAGGTTTTTTCGATATATTCGGATAGGAGGAGTGTTGATGTCAGATTTATTTGCTAAGGGCGCCATCAGTGTCCATGGGGCTCGTGAAAACAACCTCAAGGACATTAGTTTGGAGATTCCGAAATATCAGACAACTGTGTTTGCCGGTTTATCAGGCGCCGGTAAGTCATCACTGGTGTTTGATACAATTGCAGCCGTCTCACGGCGCGAATTAAATGAAACTTTTCCTAGTTTCACCCAGCAATATTTGCCGAAATACGGCCAGCCGGATGTCGATTCGATTGATCATCTGCCGGTTGCCATTGTCGTCGAGCAAAAACCAATCAGCCGGAATTCTCGTTCGACGGTTGCCACATATACTGGCATTTATTCCGTTTTGCGGCTGATGTTTTCTCGTGTCGGCAAGCCTTGGGTTGGCTATTCAGAATGGTTTTCCTTCAACCTGCCGCAAGGAATGTGTCCCAATTGCCAGGGACTCGGATTTGTCGACGAAATCGATGAAAGCAAGCTGATCGATCCGAATAAATCTTTGAATGAAGGGGCGATGACTTTCTCTGGTTTCCAGCCTGGAACATGGCGCTGGAAGGAATATGGCAACAGCGGCCTATTCGATCTCGACAAACCAATTAAAGATTATTCCAAAAAGGAATACGATCTCTTTATGCATGCACCTCGTCAAAAGCTCAAAAACCCGCCGAAAGAATGGGCAAAAACGGCACAATATGAAGGCTTAGTACCTCGTATGATGCGTTCCGTCGTCCACAGTGCTTCTGGCCGGCACCATCAGGCAGCACTGGCTGAAATTGTCACTCGCAAGCCGTGTCCAGTCTGCCATGGCACTCGTCTCAATCAGGGCGCCCTGAAAGGCAAGGTTAACGGCCAAAATATCGCCGACGTTTGTTCGATGGATCTCGTCAACGTCCTCAGCTTTTTAGATGGGATTACCGACCCATTAGCAAAAACGATGGTTCGGGAATTGCGCAGTATGATTCAGGCTTTAGTCGACATCGGCTTAGGTTATTTATCTTTAGGGCGAGGCACCGATACCCTGTCCGGCGGCGAAGCTCAGCGCATCAAGATTGCCAAATATCTGACCAGTTCGCTTTCCGATTTAGTTTACATTCTCGACGAACCCAGCGTCGGCCTGCATCCGCACGACATTCAGCTGATTACGCGTTCGCTGAACAAACTTAAAAAACGAGGCAATACGATTATCCTGGTCGATCATAATCCCGCTATCATCCGTTCCGCCGATTATATCGTTGAAATCGGGCCGCAAGCTGGCAAAGGCGGCGGTCGGGTTACCTTCACCGGCACCTATCCCGAATTATTAAAATCAGACACAGTCACCGGCAAAATGCTCCGACAGCCAACCACTTTCAGAACACCTCGCCAGCCAAAAGAATGGCTTACTGTCAATCATGTGACCAACCATAATCTCCATGAAGTCAGTGCTAAAATTCCGCAAGGCGTAATGACCGTCATCTCCGGTCCGGCCGGCTCTGGTAAAAGTACGTTGGTCAGTGCCTTTAAGCAGCAAGTCGCTGATCAGGATTATATCGATCTCCGCCAGGAATCCGTCGGTGTCAACATCCGTTCGACGCCGGCCACTTATCTGAAGATTCTGAATCCGCTCCGCAAACTTTTTGCCACTGCAAATGATGTTTCACCCCAGCTCTTCAGTTACAACGGCAAAGGTGCCTGTCCCCGCTGCAAAGGCAAAGGCGTCACCATTACTGAAATGGCCTTCATGGACCCCGTCGAACAAGTCTGCGAGCTCTGTCATGGCAAACGTTATAGTCAGGAAGCCTTGCAATATAAATACCAAGGCAAGGATATTTCTGAAGTTTTGAACATGTCGATCACTGAATCGCTCGACTACTTCAAAGATTCGCCTGCAATCGAAAAGAAAGTCAATCTGCTGGAACAAGTCGGCTTAGGCTACTTGAGTTTAGGCCAAACCATGACGACGCTGTCCGGCGGCGAAGTTCAACGGGTCAAATTGGCCTTGGAACTCGATCACACCGGCAGTATTTATTTTCTCGACGAACCAACGACTGGGCTGCATTTACAGGACACGCAGCGTCTGATCGATCTCTTCGAAAAGCTCGTTGATAAGGGAAATACGCTCATCTTGATCGAACACAATTTGTCCTTGATCAGTCAAGCCGATTGGCTGGTCGATATGGGTCCCGATGCTGGCAAATACGGCGGCCAAGTCACGTTTGAAGGTACACCGCAAGACAGCATGCAAGATGAAAATTCCCGAACTGGTGTGGCCTTGAAAAAGCAAATTGAAAATCATGGGTAATTGCTGAGCGGCTGCAGCGTCCCTTTAAACGACAAAATTTTTACCTATGCTATTTCTGTTTTCACGATTACAATAAGTTTTGGTAACTGCTGCTTCGCATTCAAAAAGGAGATAACTTCTATGATCGACCTAGATAAACCCGTTTACATCGACTTCATTCTTGGCGGCGACCTTTTGATTGGCACCGAAGAAGTCGACCTGCATAAACACATCGCACATGCCACTTACATCAGAAGTGAAAACGCCATCGGCCCTGTTCTTTCGACAAAAGAACGTGGTTATGACGGGCTCGAACATCGTTTAGCGCAGTTTGTCGATGACCCAAACTACACAACACTGCCTGAAATGATGACAGTCATCGCCCAAGAAGGCTCGCTGGCCATTGACTTTGAAAGCAACCTCTCGATTCACGTTCATAATTAAAGCGCCAAAAAGACCGTTTCTGCATCAGCATTGATGCGAAAACGGTCTTTTTTAGACTCATTGAAAAATCATTTTGAATTTACGCCTGTGCCTGTTTGCGGTATTCGCTAACGGTCATGCCGGTCCAGGCCGAAAAGGCACGCAGAAACGAATTGACCCCTTGATAGCCGATTAGAAAAGCAATCTCATCAGATGAAAACTGCGTTGTTTGGAGGTAATTTTTGGCGAGTACTTCCCGCACACTATTGAGTTGTTTCTGAAAACTAGTTTTCTCAGCATGTAAATTACGTTGCAAAGTCCGCTTGCCGATGTTCAATTTGCGGGCCGCATCTTCGATTGTGCTTTCCCCTGCCGGTAATAATTCGGCGAGTGCGCTGCGTACTTGGGCGCTGAATGAATCATCGATTTCCAATTCAGATAACCGCTTATTCAGTTCCGGCTCTAAATAATTTAAGATGGGCTGATTGTCAGAAATAAACGGACGCATCAGATCACGCTTGCGAAATGCAATCGTATCTGTAGCTGCCTGGGTCACATGGCCGCCCAGCAGCTTTTCGAAAGGCGCGTCCAAATGCTCGAACGTGGTCGTCACTACAAACGGCGTAATCGTTTGCTGCGTTGCTTTGGTAATCAAATTGACCAAGAAAGCGAACTCGCCTTCCACAAAGAATTGAGAAGCAATCGGTGTGCCGCTGGCTGAAACTAGCGTCAGCGTCACTTTATCGTCATTGCTCGTAATTTGATATTGGACAGGTCCGATGAGCAACTTATATTCGCTGAGCCGTTCGATACATTTCAATCCGTTTTCACTGCAAAAAGCCGCATAAATCGGTGCCGAAAACGACTCGATTCCATCACCAGTGGCCAATTCGAGCGCCGTCTGTGCGTCTGGCACTAAGGTACTAATGGCGTTCATCAACCGATAGTACGCCTCTTCAGTCAGATTAATCTGATGTTTCAAAAATAAACTTTCTGGCAGTTGGGCCTTTTTCAAAACCTGCGCCACATTTAATCCGTGCTGCGACAGGAGTTGCTTGTATTGTCCATCAATCACAAAATGCTTCATGCACATCCCTAACCTTTATCGGATTGTTGGTTCGCCACAAAGCCCATCATCATTTTCTTCGGCATCATCGGCATCAATGAAACCAGCGGCCGCTGATAGCTTGGCAAACCGGCAAATTCGTTTAATTTTCCTTTTAACATCGCTGCATAGCCATCCTGCGCAACCTTGACAGGACTCACACCATGGGCGAACATCTTTGTATGCGTTAAACCGCCAGCTTTGGCGAAACCAGTATCCATGGCGCCAGGCATCAACGTTGTCACAGTGACGCCGGTGTCTTTGACTTCATAAGCAATTGCATTGCTTAAGGACGTTAAATAGGCTTTGGTCGCATAATATTCAGCTTGCAACGGGCCAGGCGTCATTGCTACGGAAGAGGAAACATTCAAAACTTTTCCTGAGCCGCGTTTTACAAACAATGGTAAGAACAATTTCATCAATTCAGTCGGAACCAGCATGTTGACCTTCATCATCGACACATCCTGATCCATGGTGCGTTCGATGAATTCGCCCTGGCCGCCTAAACCGGCATTGTTGATTAAAATGTCGATTTTAACATTCATTTTCTGAACTTGATCAAAAATTGTCTGGGCCGCCGTCGGGTCTGAAAAATCAACTGCGATTGTTTCCGCCTTAACCTGATAACGCTGCTCAACCTTTGCTTTCAAATCGGTTAATTTTTTCGGATTCCGGCCGACCAAAACTAAATTTCCACCACGTTGTGCGTGAATCTTTACGAATTCGTGTCCCAAACCGCCAGTTGCACCTGTAATTAATGCTGTTTTTGTCATTTTTGATAACCCCCATTGATTGATTATTCACGTCTAGTATACATTGCGCTGCGGCTAATGCCTTAACTGATGCTTCTTAGTATAAACGGATCTGCATTTTATTAAACATCAATGGGTGTCATCAAAATATCAATTTGTGCCAATAAAGATTCAAATAAATAAGGACCGACCATAACGGCCGTGTCCTTATTGTGTTACCCCGCTACTTAATTTTTATGCATCGGGCAGACACAAAAAGGCATCATCCTCACACTCAGGATGATGCTCGCTTTAATGTTCAGCAAATAATTCTTTATGAATTACGTAAGGTAAGGCGTCCAGCATCACTTGTGCCACTTTGGGCGGCGCCAACTGATAATCTTCTTCAGACCAGCGTTTCAGGATCATGGTAAAACTTGCTTGATAAGCCACAAAATAAAGCAGCAATTCTTCATCCGATAAATCGGGCCGCTGCTGCTTTAAAGGCTCGATTAGCAACTGATACAATTTAGCAAATCCTTCTTGAATCGGAAACTCGGTGCATGAATGCAGCACAATTTTATAAAACCAGCCATTTTCCTTGATGAATTCCAGGAAATAAACGATTGAAGCTTGATTTAAAAAATTCATCTTTTCCGTTTTTGCCCGTTTCATAAACCGGTTAATCAATTCTTGTCGTTTAGACGTTTCGGTGGATTCAATCAATTCATAGACATCGGCAAAATGCGCATAAAAGGTTGAACGATTGATGTGTGCCAACTGACAAACCTGACTGACGGTAATCTCTGCTGCAGGCGTTGTTTTCAATAATTCGAATACAATCGTCTGCAGCTGCAATTGCGTCGCCTGCCAATGCTGATTATGCTTACGCATAGTATCCTCCTCCCAAAATCCAACACTTTCGCAATAATTGCTGGCTGACTTCAGATGGCAATCCGTTTAAAATGATTTCATAAGGAGTGATCAAGATGAAAGCAGCCATTTATCAAGGTAAAAAAGACATTCAAATGGGCGAACTGCCCACGCCGCATGCTGGTCGAAATGATGTCGTCATTCAAAATTTATACGCCGGAATCTGCGGTTCTGACGTCGCCGTCTATAATGAAGGGACCGAAACCGGCCGTAAAATTCAGAGCGGCGGTGAATTCGGTCATGAAATGGTCAGTCGAGTCGTTGAAGTCGGTGCAAATGTGACCGATTTTAAAGTCGGTGATCGTGTTTACCCATACCCATTGCTGGCGCGTGGCGATCCTAAATATGCCGGCGATCTCGGCGGCTTTTCTGAATATATTTTAGTGCCGAATGCAAAATTAAATCAACAACTTTATTTAGTTCCAGATGCCATCAGCGATCGAGTCGCCGCCATGATTGAACCATTCACAGTCGGCACCTGTGCTGCTCGGCACGGTCATCCTCACAAAGGTGAAAATGCGATTGTTTATGGCGCCGGTACGATTGGATTAGCAGCCGCAACGGCTTTAAAATTCTTTGGCATGAAAGAAGTGCTTGTGATCGACCAGTCTGATTTCCGCCTTGGAATTGCTCAGAAACTGGGCTTTAAGACTTTCAACAATCAGAACGGTCACGTCAAAGAAAATGCCATTCAGCAATTAGGCAGCAGCCGTGGCTTACATGGCGAATGCCCAAACGCTGCGGTTTATATCGATGCTGTCGGCCGCAATGAAATTCTGCAGGACTTTTTAGATTTCGGCACCATTGATAGTCGTTTCGTAACGGTCGGAATCAATAATCATCAGGTTTCGCTCGACTTTCTAGAATTGATCTACAGTTCAAAAAGTTTGGGCGGATCTGGCGGGTACCGTCCCCAAGATGTCCACACTGTTTTGCAAATCATGTCCCAGCAAAATGAACAGCTTGATCAAATCATTACCAAAGAAGTTGATTGGGCCCACCTCGAACAAGGCATTCAAGCAGCAACTGATGTCAATCATCATCTAAAAGTGCTCGTCAATTATCATGTCAACTAAAAAACCGCAGCAGCGGGCTTTTTTAGTTCACACGCCAACCGTGCCAAATAAAGCCTAAGCCAATCAACACGATGAGCAGGCCGATGCCACAGCCGAATAAACCTGTCGAATAGTTTGCATACGGCGCGCCTTTCATCATTAAGATGGCATATTGGGTCAAAACAAGTGCAACGGCCCCATTGGCAACATTGAAGCTTTTCAGCAAATTGACTAATGGATTATGTAAACGACGGCCGCGAACCAGGCTGATTGAAGCACTGATGATTTTGACAAAGCCAATCAAGGCAATCAGATAAGTTACCAATTTGGCAAAATGCTGATTCAGGCCGTGAAAAGCCATAAACAAACAGAAAACCGCAAAAATCAGACCAAGCAGACTGAATAGAATACCACCCCAAAAGTATTCACTCTGGTCGAAAGCCTGCGTTTCATCTTTACGGATTTTTGTATACCGATAAGTAAGCCACACTTTGCCCAGCACTAACATCAAATAGTAGGAACCAAATCCCAGCAGCCATGCCGAATCCAGAATCATTCCCAAACCCAGTTTAATGAGCGCCAGAATCAAAGCAATGACAGTTGTCAAACTGCTAAATAGGATGACCCGATCCGTTTTATTTTCAAGGTATCGATAAACTGATGAAGCCCTAATGTACTGCCGTATTTTTTTGATCATCGGACGCAATCCCTTCGAAAAAAGTTAATTTGCTCATTAAGATTACTATAACTTATTTTTGCGCCAATCATTCTAAAATTTGGTCTGTGTATTTTTGTTCAACCTCAAATTATTAGCTAACGTCGTTCCCAATACGATGAGTACGCTTAAAACGACTGCTAAATAGCCATATTCAAATACCAACAGCCCATTAAGTTTCAACGCATTATTTCGTTTACGCCGTCTTTTTGCAAAGATGATGAGCAATTGACCAAAAAGAATAACTGCCAAAACCAGCAAAAATAATTCAATTTTGGGTCCGGTAGCATCCTGCCGGCCGATATTATTCCAGTGCATTGGAATAAGCTGGTGCTTTTAGATAGCAAAAGCAGCCCAATATAAATGCGACGACATCAATCGTATAAATTCCCTATTGAAACTTTTTCATGAATTTGCTCCCTTTTTCAAACAAGTTTACACACTTTGTTAGGAAAAACAAGAAACATTTTTTAAACAACTGATATACTTCATTTTTTACAATAAAAAGCGTCTGGAAAAACCAGACGCTTTTCAGACGCAATCTCTGTAACAACTGATATACTTCATTTTTTACAATAAAAAGCGTCTGGAAAAACCAGACGCTTTTTAAATAATTTCATAACGTGTACTTACTGATGCCCCAACAACTTTAATTACAGACTTCTTTTGTAACGATCGTAAAGCTGAAAAAGCCTTATTTTTCGTAAGACCCGTTTGCCCTTCAATTTCAGTCCGTTTTAATGGTCCATCTGCATTTTTTAAAACTGCCAGTATCTTTTGTTCGTTTTTTGTGAAAACAAAATTAAATTTATGATCATCTTCTGGATGAATTTCATTCGTATAATTTTTATTGGGTAAAATAATTTTAAATGAATTTTCGCGTACTTCAAAACCCGGTTTTTCCGATGTATCATCATAAGCTGCAAATATTCGTCGAATTCCAGTCCCATAATTCTCAATATAGTTCATTTTGTCCAAAATATGAATCAGTCGTGGGTTTCTAGCTGCTGTCATGCCATCCTTTATTTCCTCTAAAGATAAACCATCTGGAATACCACCAGGGGATACAATTTCCAATCGATCATCAAATAATTCAACTTTTACATTCGAATGCAAAAGATAATCTCGATGAACAAAAGCATTCACAATCGCTTCACGAATCGCAACACTTGGGTAGTCCTTTCGTTCAGCTCTTTGTGCGTTACCAGAAATGATTACTTGTTTGTGGTTCGCCAAATCTAAATAGTCCAAAACTTCATCAATTTGTTTCGTAATGGCTCCTACAAATTCACGTTTATCTTTAAAACTCATGACATTTAAGCCATCATACATTGCCAATTTCGCACTATACGGATTTTCGTCACTGATTAATAAGGCCGCATTGTTATACTTGCCGTTTTTCATCAAGCTCAGTGAATTCTGATCAAAATTAATATCAAGCCCATCAAATACTGATTTAGCTACTCTAAACGTCAAATTCTGATTGTCAGACGTTTCAGAATCAAATTCACCACTCATTTTAAATTCTTGCAGCATTCTCTGCACACGTTCATTTGACGCTCTAACAGCCGAACTTCCTTCACGAACATAAACGCCACTTGAATCAAAGCCGTTTTTCGCAATTGCATAAAGTTTGTGCCGACCTGATTTAATCTTAATGGTAAATACATCAGCATTTGGTAAGACTTCAATTAAACTGTATGGAATTGGGTAGAAGGCATTCATCGCCCAATTAGTAATAATTTCTTCCCATTGATGCCGAGTTTCTTGACCAACAGACTGTGGTGCTCTGGTCTTGTCATCAACTCCTAAATAAATTACACCACCAGTTTGACTGTTGAGAAAACTATCAATCTCGCGCTTTAAATGATTGTTTAAAGTTGCTTTGTATTCAATGCCACTGTCTTCGTTGTCATACATGAATCGTTCTCCTAGTTAGTTATTCTAATAGCATTATAGCATCTACTAACCCATATTAATTTATCGCCTCATTTATGATACGGCATAGCATAACAGATACAACAGCGGTTCCTAAACCGCAGGTACAATGATATAGAAATGTGTAACGCATAGTTTAGCGATTACTCACATTTTACCAAATACGAAAATGATGCTTACTGTCACTATTAAGCTCAATACGAGTTTGAACAATATCTTTTATGCCCATACGCCTCAACTTTACTGGTACCTGCAATCCCGTTAGCAGGTAATAACTTGGCTGGGCTACCTTTGGATCAATGTAAATTCCAGTCTCCTGATAAATAAAATACGTGAAATAGTCTGCTCGAAATGCCATTCTTCCGCTTCCTTTCTGGATCATAGAAAAAGGCAAACGATCTCTTACAATCGTTTGCCATCATGAATCACACGTCGAACCCAACGCTCACTGTACCCATACTCACGAGTAAGCTCCTGTATGTTTCTGCCGTTGTATCTCTGCACCACAGCTGCTACCGTAGCCTCTCGCTCATATAAGTGCGTTGGAAAGCTAAAGCTGTAGCCCTCCAAAGTTCTTCCAGAACCGCATCATTGCCTCTTCACCCACTAACTCATATAACTCATGATAAATGGGCTGTAGTTCTCCCACATATAATTCTCCCTTCACTTTCAAACCTCCTTAGAAAACAAATAAGGGAACAACCACAACGGTCGTTCCCTTATTTTTGTAAATTTTCATTTACAATAATTATTATTTCTTATTTTCAATCAATGTATCGCTATCCAATCAGCCTCATTTACTAGCAATATCAAGGTAATAATATATTTTTGTAAGCGATTTAATTTTCAGAAAGCAAAAAAGAGCATTCAATAGAACACTCTTTTTAAAAATTTATTTAACGTCTTTTACCCAATGATCAACTCGTTCATCGGCTTTGTTGACTTTATTTCCATCCACAACAAGTGCTTTTGTAAAAGTATCATTCGTTGCCCCTTGAGATTTGAGGATTTGTTTGATGCGATCAACACTGTCGCCCTGCCCATAGCCGCCTTCAGTCATAAATGGGGCAATTTTTTTATTACTCAACCGGCTGCCATAATCAGTCAAAAATTCAGTCATTGGATGTGATAAAGTCATCGCCCAAATCGGATAACCCAGATAAACTGTCTTATACTGGCTTAAATCAGGCACGTTCATATCTAATTCCGGATAATTTGCTGATTCACGTTCACTGTTAGCACGTGCTAAAGTCTTTTTGTAGTTGCCAGAATAAGGGTTCTTCACAACGATTTCCAAAATATCAGCATCCGTTTGTTTTGCGATTTTACTGGCTAATAATTCAGTGCTGCCCGACCGTGAAAAATAAATGATGATACTTTTCGCATCTTTAGTGAGCTTGCGAGTCGGCTTGTTCTGACTGTTCGTATCGTTACCGTCAGATGGCGTACCATAGCCATTTTGCCAGGTTGAATCTGAACGAGTCAACTGATTAGCCCGAATCGGTTGGCCGGCAATCATCCCAACTACTTGAGTCTGTGAATCCGATTGATTTCCAAATTTCATATAAAGAACTCCTCCTACAACAACGATAATCAGGCCACTAACAACCAAAATGATAAGACGTTTCACCTTTTTAACCGCGACCATCCTTGAAGGCTGGGTATAAGGTCATCCCACCATCAACAAATAAGGTGATCCCAGTCACATAACTAGATTGGTCAGAAGCCAACCATGCAGCTGCTGAAGCAACTTCTTCCGGCTTGCCGATGCGATCCATTGGTACCATGTTTACTGTGGCATCATATTGTTCTTTATCAGCAAACTTCTTCGCATTGATCGGTGTATTGATGGCACCAGGTCCGATGGCATTGACACGAATGTTTTGCTTTGCATATTCCATCGCAATCGTTTGTGTAAAGAGTTTGACACTGCCTTTTGCGGCGGCATAACTCGCGAAGGTTGGCCATGGAATGCGTTCGTGAACAGACGACATGTTAATGATGTTACCCTTCTTATCTTTCTTTAAGAAGTAATCTAAGGCTGTGCGTGAACCCAAGAAAACACCCGTTTGATCGATCGAAGTCACTTTATTCCAATCATCTAACGATAATTCGGCAGTTGGGGATTTGATTTCCATGCCGGCATTATTGACCCAAACATCAAGATCGCCAAAGTTATCAAGTGCTGCGTCTAATAAGGACTGAACACCTTTTTCAGTCGAAACATTGGCTTGAACGGTAACAGCTTCACCACCAGCATCTTTAACAGCATCAGCGGCTTTTTGCGCACCAACAGGATCGCTATTATAATTGATCACGATCTTCATACCTTCTTGACCAAAACGTTCAGAGATCGCTGAACCTAATCCTTTTGAACCACCTGTGACAACTGCAACTTTACCGTTTAAATCTTCATACATAACATTCCACTCCTTTATTTTTAAAAAATAGTTGTAATAACAGCACCAACAACGATCAAAACTAATCCAATCAGCGTAAACGTTAATTCACGCCGCGATTTCTTTTCATTCAAGAAGATCATGCTTCCCAACGTTGAAATCACCACGGACAGCTGAGAAACAACAAAAGCTGTATTGACGCCATTTGCACTGACAGACATGATATAAGTTAACGATGCGATCGAAAAAACAAATCCGCCGATAATGTTTAACCAGCTCTTTTTTCCAGTGACGACTCTGTGAAAATCATGTTTGAACAGCAGATAAATCAGAACAGCAAGGACCATCCCAATCGATTCTGGGAGGAAGATCGCAATCCCTGAGGCTGATAAAGCCTTTGGAATCGCATTAAAAACGATGAATCCAATCGTTGTCACGACCAGCATGATAATGGTGCGTCGTTGACTGCCGTTCGATTGGTCTTTGTTATCTTGAATTGAGGTCATGACAGCCCCAATGATCAAAAGCACAACGCCTAATGCACCGATCACCTTACTCATCACTGATGGCCATTCGCCAAAAATAATGACGCCAACTAAGGCTGTACCGACCAACTGCAGTCCGGTTGAAATTGGCATTGTTTTGGAAACTCCAATTTTAGCGTAGCCTGTATATTGACCTAATTGACCAACGATCCAAAAGGCACCAGCCAGCATCGCCATGATGAAGCTGATCGCATTGATTGAAGGATGCAGGATCAATTCAACGACAACACTAACGATCAAAGTCCCAAACGCCGTCCCAAAAATTTCATCGACGGGTTCGCCGCCTAATTTACTAACGACCAGCGGCAGGACACCCCATGCCAAAGCTGGTAATAATAACCATACAATACTCATCTATCTTCACCTTTATCTCTCTGAATTAATTATCTCGCATGCATTCGATGTTTATATACTAATGCCAAATGACAGGGTTGAAAATTACTAGATCAGTATGGAAGTATACGTTACATGAATACTCGTGCAATCTGCTAAATAGCCTCCTCCAAATGACTAGCATAAACTGTGGAGTGGACACAATGGCAAGCAAGAACCCTTATCACAAAAAAAGACAATGATCTACTCATTGTCCTGCTTGTGCTTCATATTCTGTTGCCATAACTTGCTCAGATATGGAATCGGATGATCTTCGTCGTGAAACTTGGCCAAGTGATCATCAAATGTATCCAACTCGTGTTCTAAAATCGCACGCGTATTTTCCATATCTTCGATTTTTTGATTAAGCTCATCTAATGATTGCCGCAAAATTTCCTTTTGCGCTTGCTCAGGATGATCGACGGATTCATTCAATTTGGCATATTTGACTAGGGATTCAACCGAAAGCCCAGCCGCTCGTAAACTTTTGGCCAAGAAAAGCCGGTTGAGATCTTTGATCTGATAATCGCGGTAGCCACTTTGATCGCGTGTTACTGGCGGAATGACCCCGATTCGCTCATAATAGCGCATGGTATCGATCGTCATGCCCAAAAATTGAGATGCACGTTTACTATTCACTTCATCGCTCCCCAAAAATGAAATAGCAAACGCCATTTCGTTTCATTTTATCTCCTTATATTAAGGTATGGTGTAAACACCACAGCAAGCAAAATTTAAGCAAACTCAAAAATAAATAGATCTTGCTTGCCATGGAGTGGAGGCAAGGGTTTATGATGTAAGCGTTCAAACAATTTGCAATTGAAAGGATGATCTTAATGACAGTTCCTACTTTTAAGTTAAGCAATGGTGTTGAAATGCCTGCCACTGGCTTTGGTGTCTTCCAAATTGATCCCGCTGGTACAAAAGATGCCGTTTTAGGGGCAATTGATGCTGGCTATCGTTTGATTGATACAGCTGAAGCTTATGGCAATGAAAAAGAAGTTGGCGATGCCTTACAGGAAGCCAATGTTGCACGTGACGATCTCTTTATCACAACAAAACTTTGGATCAATCATACTGGCTACGATGCCACCAAAAAGGCCTTTGAAGATTCTTTGAAGAGATTACAGCTCGATTACTTAGATCTCTATCTAATCCACCAACCTTATGGCGATGTTTATGGTTCATGGCGTGCAATGGAAGATCTTCAAGCAGAAGGTAAAGTTCGTGCTATTGGTGTTTCAAACTTTGGTTCTGATCGTTTGGTCGATTTATCGCTTCACAATACTGAAGCCCCAGAAGTCAATCAAATCGAAATCAATCCTTGGAACCAGCAGCAAGGCGAACTCGATTGGTTCAAGAAGTACAATGTTCAGCCAGAAGCATGGGCCCCATTTGCTGAAGGCAAACATGGCTTATTTACTAATGATGTGTTATCAGCCATCGGTCAAGCTCATAATAAAGGCGTCGGCCAAGTCGTTTTGCGTTGGCTCTATCAGCGTGGTGTGATTTCATTGGCTAAATCAGTTCATGAAGATCGGATGAAGCAAAACATCGATATCTTCGACTTTGAGTTATCTGATGCTGAAATGAAGCAAATTACCGCATTAAATAAAGATGAAAGTCAATTCTTCGATCATCGTGATCCAGCTATGGTCGAAAATCTTTCCAAAAATTAAATCCGTTCTGAAACGGTCTGAAAAAACAATCTTTTAAAAAAAGGATTTCACACGTTAAATGTGAAATCCTTTTTTAGTTTATTCTTCATTGCTAAAATGCTTTTCCCAAAGCTTTTCATGTGCTTCGTTGGTTTCATAACGGCCAATATGAGTATCAAAGTGAGCGATTTTATACTGCAGGATCTTCTTTGTATGCTCAAGCGTCTGAATTCGCTGTTCCAAGCTATTAAGCGACTTTTGCAGCAGCTTTTTTTGTGCTTCGCCCGGATGATCTGCGGACTTGCTGAGCCGCTCAAATTCAATCATTTCGTCGACAGATAATCCGGCCCGCTTTAAGGATTTCGCCAAATAAAGCCAGTTGAGATCTTCGGTTTGATAATCACGATAACCATTTTTATCTCGTTTAACGGGTGGAATGACACCAACACGTTCATAGTATCGAATTGTATCGATTGAAAGTCCCAGTGTTTCAGAAACTTTTTTAATGTTCACTTGGCAGCCTTCCTTCGATGGATGATTTTTTTAATCATTAGTTGGATCTAGTTTGACTAAGCCACCAGTCACATTATTCATATCAGGTCGGTCAGCTGTAACAACTAATTGTTCGTTGACAAAAGCCATCAAACCGAGCTCACTCATTTCACGACCATAACCAGAGTTTTTTACACCCCCAAATGGCAATTCTGGTAATGAAGTCATAAACGTATTGACGTAGACCATTCCAGTATTAATTTGAGTAGCCACCTTTTCGCCATGTAAAGGATCACCGCTAAAGACAATTCCACCCAACCCATACTGTGAGTTATTTGCTAAATCAATCGCATCTTGTTCAGAATGAACTCGATAAACTTGAGCAACTGGACCAAACATTTCGGTATGCATGGCCGGATTATCAGCAGCAATATCAATTAAAATCGTTGGCATAAAGAACTGGCCGGGAAGATCAATTGGCTTATTTCCATAGGCTACTGTTGCTCCAGCAGCTACTGCTTCATCAACTTGCTTCTGAAGCTTTTCTTTGGCTTTCTTTGTATTCATCGGCGCCAATGTTGTTGCATTATCCATGGGATCACCTGGTTGAACAGATGCGAAGTTTTTGATCAAATTTTCAAGGAATTCGTCATAGACACTGTCCATCACAATAAATCTCTTTGAGGAGGTGCAGACCTGGCCCGCATTATATAAACGTGCCCGCCAAGCAATATTATTCACATCGTCCATATTAGCATCATCTAAAACGATAAATGCATCTTGCCCGCCTAATTCCATGGTACTCTTTTTCAGGTTTTGGCCAGCTTCTTTAGCAACGGAAGCACCACCGCGTTCAGAGCCCGTTAATGCAATGCCTTGAATACGTGGATCAGCAATAATATCGGCAACTTGATCATAACTCATGAATAAATTGGCGATCGATCCTTGTGGAGCACCAGCCTGAATGATCATATCGGCAAAAGTCTGCGCGGACCACGGAATATTGGCGGCATCACGCAAAATCATTGGATTTCCCGCCATAAAATTAGGTGCAAAAACCCGCATGATCTGATAATAAGGAAAATTCCAGGGTTCAACAGCTAATACAACGCCTGTTGATTGTTTATACACTTTAGCTTCACCGTTTGCACGAGTGTGAAGCAAAGTCGGTTCCATCATTTCAGCACCATGATCAGCAAAATAGTCGGCAATATCGGCACAAAGTTCAACTTCACCTTCGGACTCAGAAATCAATTTTCCCATTTCTAAAGTCATCACTTTTGCCAAATCATACTTGTTGTAACGCATATATTTAGCGATACCATGCAAAATAGTTGCACGCGTGCTGATCGGTTTACTTTTCATTTCATGATACAAGCCATCCGCAGTTTCCAACGCTTGCTGGATATCCACATCAGTTGCATCAGCAAATGTTTTTAAAACTTCATTTGTATATGGATTCACGGTTTGTCTTGGCATAATCATTACTTCCCTCTCATTTTAGTAAAAACTAGGCTTGCTCCATTCAGTACCTGGTTCGCCTACCCCTAAACTTTCACGATGATAATCTTCCTTACCATCTAGTAAGTCCGTCACAAATTGGGCAACGGCTTCACGGGTAATCTGAGCATCTTTAAAAGGTTCGCCTTTTTTCGAAACTTCGATCTTTGTATTTCCTTCTTGGTTATAAAGCCAAGTGACACGTAATAACACATAATCTAAATCACTGGCTTCAAGGATCTTAGCTGATTCAGCTCGATCACTCTGCCAAGTTAAACCGGTGTGCTGACGATACCAAGCTTGAAAAGGACCCGTAACTTCTTGATAAATATCCGGGATGCTTAAGGCAATCAGACGTTTCACACCTGTTGCATCCATGTCGTCGATCAAGCTCTGCATAATATCAGGCGTTGCGACATAACTGATGTAAACCATATCGACATCGGATAAGTTTTGTTTGATCTTGTCATTTTCTTCAAATGTGCCATCGACTAAAGTGACACGATCACTGGCTTTATCAGCCAAACGAGTGGTCACATTGCGGCCATATAAAACTAAATCAAGATCGCTCTGTGCTAAAACATCATCTGTTACCATGCGGCCGATTTGACCGGCGGCACCTAAAATCATTGCTTTCATTGTAAAATCTCCTTTAATTTAAGTTGTTCTGCTTTAAATACCGCTTCATTGCAGCATTGTTGTCATCATAACGGAAGCCGCTTTCGACCGTCACATTCTGATCTTTTTTAGCCATTTTGCGAATATACTTCGTGGAGGCACTGATCGGCGTGCTCATACTGGTCGTAAAGGGCACGATCGTTTTGCCGCTGAAGTTTTCCTGATCAAACAAAGTGTGAATGATCATCGGCGGTTGTTGCCACCAAGTCGGAAAACCGATATAAATCGTGTCATATTTGTCCAAATCAGGAATTTTTGTTTTAATGGCTGGATGACGTTTCTTCTTTAGTTGCTGCCGTGCCATTTTAACAGTGCCATCATAATCAGCTGGGTAGGCCTTCACTGGCTCAATTCGAACTAATTTGGCACCTGTATCCTGCTGTAATTTTTCAGCAGCTTTTTTAGTATTGCCCGAAGTTGAAAAATACAAGATCAGACTCTTTTTGCTGGTCGCCGCTTGAGCAGTTTCACCCTGACTTTGAAATTGAAGTCCCAATGTCAATAATGCTGCGAAGAAAGCGAGGATCACCCCAATTTTTCGTTTCATTTCATTAGCTCCTCTCTAACGGCTACTCTAAACTCTGGAGTTCACTCCACAGCAATTTTTTTGCTATAAAACTTGTTTGGATGGTCGAATAATAATTTCATTAAGCGCCGTATCAGCTGGCGCATTGATTGCAAAGGCAATCGTAGCGGCTACACGCTCTGGGCCAATCTCATTTTGAGCATAAAAGGCTTTTGCCTCTTTTTTGACACTTTCATCACGGATCGAATCCGTCAATTCAGTGGCGATCGACCCCGGTGAAACAACAGTCACACGAATGTTGCTGCCAGCAATGGCTTCTTCCTGCCGCAGTGATTCACTGATCGATAAAACGGCCGCCTTTGTGGCTCCATAAACACCATTTTGTGCATTGACGTCATGTCCAGCTGTTGAAGAAAGATTGATATACTGGCCAGATTTTTGTTCACGCATCACTGCCAAGGAAGCGTTGATTCCATATAGCACACCACGAATGTTGACATCGATCATTTGATTCCAATCTGAAACCTGACCTTTGCTCAATTCATCGGTTGGCATGGCGCCAGCATTATTCATCCAAACATCGATCCGGCCATAGGTATCCAAAGCCGTTTGTGCCAAATTCTTGACTGAATCCAAATTCGCAACATCAGTAATCGCATAAGCGGCTTGACCGCCATTTGCTGTGATTTCTTGAACGATTTGCTGCAGTTTGCTTTCACGCCGAGCGCCCAAAACAACTTGATCGCCCTGTGAAGCCAATAATTTTGCGGTGGCCTCGCCAATGCCGCTAGAAGCACCCGTGATCACAATTACTTTTTTTGTCATATGAACATACTCCTCTCTTTTTACATCACTTGCTTTGCCGGACGAATAATAATTTCATTTAAAGCTGTATCAGCTGGTGCATTGATCGCAAAGGCGATCGTTTCAGCAATTCGTTCCGGAGCAATTGCAAATTGATCATAAAATTGCTTGGTGCCAGCTTTTGTGGCCTCATCGGTGATCGAATCGGTCAATTCGGTAGCAATGGCACCCGGTGAAACAACGGTGACACGAATGTTACTGCCGGCTTGAGCTTCTTCCTGACGAAGCGATTCGCTGATTGATAAAACGGCTGCTTTAGTGGCACTATAAACACCACTACCAGGACCAGCAACATGGGCTGCGATCGAAGAAGTATTGATGTATTGGCCTGATTGTTGTTTGCGCATTGTATCCAAAGAAGCGTTGATACCATACAGAACGCCGCGAATATTAACATCGATCATGCGATCCCAATCTTCAACACGGCCTTGGCTGAATTCAGATTGGGGCATTAAACCAGCATTATTCATCCAAACATCGATCCGGCCATAGGTATCAAGGGCCTTTTGCGCCAAACCTTTGACTGAACCTAAATTCGAAACATCAGTCGAAGCATAAGTGGCTTCACCACCGGCAGCAGTGATTGTTTTAACGATTTCTTGTAATTTACTTTCACGCCGAGCCCCTAAAACAATTTGATTGCCTTGTGAAGCCAATAATTTTGCGGTTGCTTCACCAATACCACTAGAGGCGCCTGTAATTACGATTACTTTTTTTGTCATTTTCAATTTCCTCCTAATTGTTTAGAAATAACTTTCATCAATTGTCATTTGATTCAAAGCGTCATTGATTCGCTTTTCTTCATCTTTTGTTAAAACGATCTCGGCAGCGCCGTAATTTTCGATCAGACGCTTTTCTTTGGTCGTCCCTGGAATTGGAACGATAAAATCGCGTTGGGCTAATTCCCAAGCTAAAACAATCTGAGCCGATGTTGCTCCTTTTGAAGCCGCAATTTCAGCTAATAAATCCAACACAGCTTGATTTTTAGCCATCGCTTCTGGACTGAAACGGCCCATTGACTGGCGGACATCACTCTTATCATATTTAGTTTGCTGTGAATATTTACCACTTAAAAAGCCATTGCCTAAGGGACTATAAGCGACAAAACCAATTCCTAATTCTTCGCATAATGCAAAGATCTCTTTTTCAGGTTCGCGGTAAACCATTGAATATTGATTTTCTAAGGCCGTCACTGGACTGACAGCATTGGCACGGCGAATATAATCGACTGGTGCATTAGAAAGGCCCCAATACCGAATTTTGCCGGCCTTGATCAATTCATTCATCACGTCAGCCACAGCTTCTGGCTCGACATTTGGATCAACACGATGCTGATAATACAGATCAATATGGTCAGTTTGTAAACGAGTCAACGATTCGTCGACTTGTTTGCGAATTGAATCCGGACGGCTATCTAAAATCAATTCAGGCTGACCATTCACAAATTTTTGACCGGTAATCCCGAATTTTGTTGCAATAACGGCTTGATCGCGGCGATCTTTAACAGCCTCACCGAGCACTTTTTCGTTACCTTCTCCATAAATCACGGCGGTGTCAAAGAAATTACCACCTAGGTCTAGTGATTTTTGAATCAGATTAACTGCTTTTTGCCGATCTAAGGGTTCCCCATAAGCATGATCCATGCCCATCAACCCTAAACCGATTTCTGACACTTTCAACTTATTTCCTAAAACGCGCTTTTTCATTGAAATAACCTCCATTAATCATCTGCATGAACATCATAGGCAGATAGCAACATTTCTTCATTACCTGGAGCATCTGGATCATAGGTTCCCTTCCCTGTATCAAGTGCACGGATCTGAGCCATTTCTGAATCAGTTAATTTAAAATCAAAGATATCAAGATTACTCTTGATCCGAGCTGGATGAACCGACTTTGGAAAGACGATAATTCCTTCTTGATTTTCAAACCGTAAGATCACCTGTCCAGCATCTTTTTGATACTTCTTAGCAAGATCCTGAATAATGGGTTCTGCAAAAAGATCTTGGTTTCCCTGACCAAGTGGTGCCCAAGCTTCTAACTTCACATCATCGGCCGCCAATAACTTGCGTAAATCCTTCTGTTGAAAATAAGGATTGAATTGAACTTGATCAACAGATGGTGTTGTTTCAAACTGCGGAATATATTCTTGCCAATATTTCGGTGTCATATTTGAAACACCAATTGATCTGATTTTGCCGGCCTTCTTGGCTTCTTCTAGAGCTTTCCATGCGCCGACGACATCTCCGTATGGCTGGTGCAACAAATATAGATCTAAATAATTAAGTCCCATCACTTGCAGCGAGCGATCGATCCCTTTTTTAGCCGCCTCGTAGCCGTAATCCTGTAACCATAACTTGCTAGTCACCCAAATTTGATCCCGTGGAATACCACTTTCGCGAACTGCTTGACCTACCTCAGCTTCATTCATATAAACAGCCGCTGTATCAAGATGACGATAACCGACTGATAAAGCATCGCTAACAGCTCGATAGGTTGTGCCGTCATTTGGAATCAAATAAGTTCCAAATCCGATCGCTGGAATTTCAGTGCCATCATTCAATTTAAATTTTGGTGTATTGACGTTTGTCATTTTTAAGACGCTCCTTTTTATTGTTGTGTTTGTTTTAAACTTGTTCCAAAAATTTGTTCAATTGCAACGGGATCACGATGATCGAAAAATTGGCTTTCCCCTTTATCTAATGTCGCAATTTGCTCCATATCATCAGCCGTTAATTCAAAATCAAAAACATCGATATTTTCAGCCATCCGTTTTTGATGAACCGATTTAGGAATGACAGTAATGCCACGTTGCAATAACCACCGTAAGATTACTTGACCGGCTGATTTACCATACTTTTGTCCGATTGCAACCAATGCCTCATTCTTGAAGATGCCATGTTTGCCTTCTGCGAATGGTGCCCATGCCTCAACCCGCACATCTTCAGCTTGGTTAAAATCAACCTCACCAGTTTGCTGGAACCACGGATTGACTTCGATTTGATTAACAGCTGGTTTAATAGAAGTCGATAATTCAAGATTTTTTAACTGATCTTCATAAAAGTTAGATACCCCGATGGCACGAATTTTGCCAGCTTGGCGCGCTTCTTCTAAAGCGCGCCAAGCTCCGACGACATCTCCATAAGGTTGATGTAAGAGGTAAAGGTCCATATAATCCAAACCCAAACGCTGTAACGAAGCATCAATGCCCTCTTTAGCACGTTCATAAGTAAAATCTGAGACCCATAACTTAGAGGTCACGAAAATATCCTCGCGCCGAATATTGCTTTCCTGGATTGCCTGACCAACTGCCTCTTCATTTTGATAAGCTGTTGCAGTATCGATCATTCGATAACCAGTTTGTAAGGCTTCCGAAACAGCTGTCTTGGCATCTATTAAATTATGAATTTGAAAAACACCAAATCCTAATGCTGGCATCTCAACCCCATTATTTAATGGGATCATTGGAACATCTGTCATTTTTAATAATCTCCTTCATTTGCTTCGTTCACTTGATGATGGGTTCATTATGCAACCGATCCTGACATTTGAAAATTACTGGTTGAGAATGGTAGCATACGAGTAGCGTATGCTAAGGAGGAAACATCATGCTCGATAACTACTTACTCGAAGAATTAGCAACTTTTGCCGAGTGCAAAACATTAGCAAAAACCGCAGAAAAACTCCATATGACCCAGCCTTCCATTACTCGCGGCACAAAAAAATTAGAAGAAGAACTCGGTGTGCAACTATTTGAGCGCTATCCAAACCACATTACTTTGACTAAAACTGGCGAATTGGCCGCCCAAGTTGCCGCCCACATTATCAAGGTCAACCAAGAGGGCATTGAAAAGATCCGTAATTTTGACCAAAGTCAACACTCGATTCAGTTAGGCGTAACAATTCCTGGACCGCGAATTTTATTGCAGCACTTAAAAGTAGAATTTCCTGACAATGTTCATTTGAATCCTGAACTTTTATCCGAAGATTCAATTACTTCACTATTAGAAAAAAATGAATATACATTGATTTTTTCTGATCAAGAAATCTTTACAGATCAGGTTGAATCACGCTATCTGGGTGATGAAACGATGTCTGTTCATTTAAATCAATTTATGTACCTTGCCAGTCAATCATCAGTTGCCTTCAAAGATCTGAAAGGGCTTAGTTTTCTTGTTCTTTCATGTCGGTCCTTGGAACGCAATCACACAAAATGCAATTCCAGATGCAAAATTTCTTTATCAAAATGAAGATGAGACCTTCTCCGAACTCACTAAATTTTCTGATTTTCCGTTTTTTAGTACGAATTTAGCTAGATTGGATCCCCTCTATCAGGATTATTTACAAATGGAAGATAGTCGCGTAATTGTTCCGATCTCAGACGACAGTGCTCATATGCCCGTCTATGCAAATTATTTGATCAGTCAAAAACGAATTGTAAAACCTGTCATTGAAACACTCGTTAAAGAATGGCCAACTGAGCAAAAATAAAGGGGTTTCACTTGCTATGGAGTGAAGACGAGGGTTTATAGTAGTTTTGTAATTAAAATCGTTAGGGAGGTTTTTTGATGCAAGAACAAAAGGTTGTTTTTATGAATAAAGACTTGAACCTACGTTTAGCTGGGATCCTTCGTTTGCCAGCAGAGTTTAATTTAAGTAACAATTATCCAGCCATTGTTGTTACTGGCCCGATGCTTTCCGTTAAGGAACAAGCACAGAGTGTTTATGCCAAACATCTGACTGAATTAGGCTATGTGACCCTTGTATTCGATGGCTCTTATTATGGCGAAAGTGAAGGAACTCCTCGTCAGCAGGAATTACCAGATATTAAAGAATCCGACAATGAAAGTGCCGTTGATTTCTTAACGAGCTTACCTTATGTTGACAATGACCGAATTGGTGGACTCGGAATTTGTGGATCTGGCTCATATATGTCCGTTTCTGGGGTTAAGGAACCTCGTTTCAAGGCAATTGCCGCAGTTGTGCCAGCCATTTCTGATATTTCCAAATCACCGATGATGTCCTTCTTCAAGCCAGAAGATGAAGTCAAAGCTGATAAAGAAGCTTATGAAAATGGGACTGGTGAGTTGAAGTATCTCAACTTCATGCCTAGATCATTCGACGAAGGGGCTGCTTATTATTACACGAAGCGCGGCACAAATCCGCGCTGGAGCAATCAAGTTGTTGCATGGAGCCAGCTTGAGTTAGCTAAATATAACGTTCCAAATATTATGAAGGATATGAAGAAACCTTATTTGGTGATTACTGCTGAAAATGCTTGGAGTAAAGATTCTTCAACTGAGGATTACAATGCTGTCCCTGGCGATAACAAAGAGATGCATGTCATTCCAGAAGCTGGTCATTTTGATATGTATGATCTAGCACCTTATGTGAAAGAAGCCTTTGATTACATCAAGCCATTCTTTGCTAAAAATCTCTAATATTGAACGTCAAAAAGGAAACGATAGAAATGATCGCTTCCTTTTTCATTTACTTTAAAATGCCTCCTACTTGCTATGGAGTTAAGACAAGGGTCTATGATGAATGAAAATCTAGAAAGCAGGCATAATGACATGAATATTTTGATTTTAGGTGCAACCGGACAAATTGCCCATTACTTGATTACTGACCTGTTGAACCATTCAGATGCAGATCTAACCCTTTTTGGCCATCATACTTCTAGTCGTCTTACTTTAAGTAACCCCAATCGTGAAAAAGCGATTGATGGAGATATTGAGAATGCAAATGATCTTAAACAGGCCATGAAAGATCAAAACATCGTTATTCTGGATAACGCAATGCCGAATTTACTGGAAGATACTTATCAGGCCATGAAAAAAGCAGGCGTTACCCGTTTAATTGTTACCGGCACAATCGGACTCTACGATGAGGTCGGCGGAAAATTCGGCGAATGGGGCAAATCGATGTCTGGTGCTTTTAAAGACAGTGAACAATACCAACAGATCATCCAGCAGATCATAGACGACCCAGAAATCGATTTTACTTACGTCCGCATGACCATGCTTTATAATAACGATCAAAAAACAGACTATAAACTGGTCCCCTTTGGTGAAAAAGTCACAGGTGCCCAAGTATCCCGACAGGCTGTTGCTCATTTCATCACCGATATGGTCAATGATCCAACTCTCGAGAATAATGCCAACATTGCCATTATCGAACCTGGATCAGAGGACATGACAAAACCATCGTTCTATTAAAATTGAAAGGAAGAATAAAGATGTTTGAACATGCAATCCAATTAAATGACGGCAATTCAATTCCGGCAATCGGTTTTGGAGCAATGATCGAACCCAAGGACACCTATCAAGCCGTTTTAGACGCTTTGAAAAATGGTTATCGTCATATTGATACGGCTGCCAGCTATTTTAATGAAAAGGAAGTTGGTCAAGCAATCAAAGACAGTGGGATTCCTCGTGAAGAACTATTTGTGACCAGCAAATTATGGATTCAAGACTATGGTTATGAAGCAGCTCAAAAAGGACTAGACACTTCCTTAAAAAATCTGGGCTTAGATTACCTCGATCTTTATCTTCTTCATCAACCCTATGATGATGTCATCGGTGCATGGAGAGGTTTAGAAAAAGCTCAAAAAGACGGTAAAGTTCGTTCGATCGGTGTCTCCAACATGAATCCTAATCTTTGGAAGAAGTTCATTCCACAATTTTCAGAAACACCAGCTGTTAATCAGGTTGAATTCAATCCGCTTTTCCAGCAAAAAGAACTGCGCAAACTCATGGACCAAGATAAGGTCCGTCTAGAAGCCTGGTATCCATTAGGCCATGGCAATCAAGAATTGCTGACAAATCCTAAATTGGAAACGATCGCCAAGAAATACGGCAAAAATGTTGGACAGGTCATTATCCGATTTGAATATCAAGATGGTGTCATTACCTTGCCAAAATCAAGCCATCCTGAACGAATCAAAACCAATTTGAACGTATTTGATTTTCAATTAACTCCGGATGAAATGAAAACAATTGAAGCATTGGATACAGGTAAGGGAACCTTCGATCCCGAATCTGCTAGTTCAGAAAAATATTTGCGTGAACATTTAGATGTTCATCAAAATGGCTAAAATAAATAAGCGCCATCCTTTTTGAAGGATGACGCTTATTTTTATTGAAACAACCGCTGCAAGCCATTATAAGCTTGATTGGCAACAGAGGTCATATCATGATTGCCGCCGCGATCCAATTCATAGCTCAAATTTTCAGCCGTAAATTGCGGATACTGACGCATCTGCTTGATCTGCGGAGCAATTTCGCCTTGGGTGCCATCAGCACCACCGACAGAAGCATCGATTTGAAAATCGTTCGCCCTAAAATGATTTTTCGTCACTGCATCAGCTAATTTTTGGGCCGTCTTTTTAGGGACACTCCCGCCGCCCATAGGTTCAACCGTCCAGCTTCCGCCAGACATCGGCATAAAGTACTTGAATAAATCCAAATCATTTTCAAAAACATACCAAGTTGTAACAGCACCCATTGAAAAACCGCCAAACGCACGATGATCTCGTGACTTTTCTAAGCCCTGACGCGTGGTGTTTTTTGCATAAGTCCGATATTTTCCTTCAACTGCTGGCATCAAATCATTGGGCAGTTCATTTTTGGCAAATGCCAAGTTTAGCGGTGCATCTTGGGTATAGTCGCTTTTAACAAAACTGCGATCTGGATAGTAAGTTGGCGTTACAACGATCACGGGTTTCATCTTTTTAGCTGCAATTTCATGATCTAATAGCCGCTTAAAACCAGATTTTTGTTCAGTTCCAGTGTCTCCCAAAAAACTATTGACACTTTGGGTCGACCCATGCAACAGATAAAGGATGTCATATTGTTTCGTTGTATTCGCCGAATATCCGGCTGGTAAATAAACCAATGCCTGCTTTTGATATTCAACCCCTTTATAAGGGATTGAATAGGAAATGCGTTCAACACGACCCTGCTGGTCTTTTGGAGCCATATTTCGATAATTGCTTGGCATTTTGACATATTCGCCCTGATTTGTTTGAGAATTCATGCTTTCTGAAACCTCCGTTCTGGAAGGCTGATAAAACTGATCCTTTAACAAAAAGTGCCAGCCAATGATCAGTAGCAGACTCACACTAATGATGATCGCAGCCACAATTCGAAATTGCCTTTTCATTTTGTCCGATCCTTCCAAAAATATTCAAGTTAATATCTTTTTTATGAAACTATTTCCCGTTCAAAAAATGCTGATGTTCTGGCCTTTTCCTGAACCCTATTTTTTGCGTCCAAATTTAACTCGATGAAACCACTCGCGGTGATCGCCGCAATTTTAGCTTGCAGATCCCGATGCATTTTCACAATTTCCTTGATCTTTGCTGAAAGACTTGAGAGCGCAATAATTCCGATCATAATGATGACAAAAAGCAGCGTCAGCAGCAGTAGGACAGCATCTAAGATCAAATCTGGAAAGATGAATAACCACAATAAACTCATTTTTTTACCCCGTCCCTTTTTCGTTTGTATTCAATGGTTACATCCTACTTCCTGAAAGCAACGATGAAAATTACCAAATGAGCATTGTAGCATACGTGAAAAGTATACCTATTCCTGATTCCCTATGCGGCGACTTTTTGTGCCTTGTAATAACTCCAAATGTTTAGTAAGCCAGCTACAACAAGGATCAATAATGAAACCAGCATGATATTGTGCAGGCCATTATGCAAAATGACACGCATTTGTGGAATTAAATTTTTTGGCAATAAATGGATACTGGCGGCATCACTCAAATTGTTCATCATTTTCAAAGTAATGCGACCATGCGAATTACGAACACCTTTAAATAAAGCTTGATTTAAAATGATCCCTAAAATCGAGGCCATGAATGTTTGGCTGAGCATCCGAATCAAAAAACTGAATGAAGTTGCAACTGGAACATCCTCTTGAGCGGCATCCTGCTGAACTTTGATCTGCAAAACATTGAAACACATCCCATTGCCGATTCCTTCAAAAGCACCAGCAACCAGTAACAGCCAGAAAGGTGCTTGAACACCGGCAATTGTCATGACTGCAAAGGCAATGATAAAGGCAACGATCCCCATGGCAACCACACTTTGTGGCTTAAAACGCATTCTTAAAGGCGCAACTGATTCAGCGCCCATAAAATTTGTCAATGAGCCAGGAATTTGAGTGGCACCCCCAATGATCGCCGATGTTCCTAACAATCCTTGGGCCCACATCGGAATATAAATGTTAAACCCGACAAAAGCACCCCAAATCAAGGCAAATAAGATAAAATCAGTCATCAATGGATGATTTTTGAATAAACGACTCGGAATGATCGGATCAGTCGCCCGTCCTTCAACAATAAACATTGCACCTAGTAATCCCGCCGATACGATCAATAATAAAATGACGTAAAGTGTTGAAATCGTTCCGATCATTTCGATCGCCATCAACAGGCAAACTAAGCCGGCTGTCATCAATGTTGCCCCTAGGTAATCGACAGGACTGCCTTTTTTGGTTGATTTTGGAATTTTGAAAAAAATCTGGACCAGAATAATGGATAACAACCCTAATGGCACATTAAGGTAGAAGACCCAGTGCCAGCTGAATGTATCAACGATCCACCCACCCACTAATGGGCCGATGATCGTAGCAGTACTGTAACTTGCGGTTGCAAAACCAAGCATTTGTGTTCGTTTGTGTGGATCTTTGTACATCTTGGCATAAATAATATAGGGAAGCGAAATCATTC
This sequence comes from Lactobacillus selangorensis, assembly GCF_001437205.1. Taxonomy (GTDB): domain Bacteria; phylum Bacillota; class Bacilli; order Lactobacillales; family Lactobacillaceae; genus Paralactobacillus; species Paralactobacillus selangorensis. Next base: position 361,203 of record NZ_JQAZ01000002.1, read on the forward strand.
CGCCATCTCCAATTCCCATGATTGTCCGCGCAACGATCAAAAAATAAATGTTGGGTGACATTCCTTCTAAAAAGGCTCCGAGTACAAATAGGCTGGTTGCGAACTGATAAGCATGTTTATTACCAACGTGTTCACCTAATTTACTCCATAATGGCGTCGATACAGCTGTTCCTAACAAAAATACGGCCACAATCCAGCCCATCAATTGAATCCCATGCAGATCGCTGATAATGGCTGGTAAAGCCGTATTGATAATGGTACTATCTAAGCCACCCATGGCATTTGATAATAGCAATGCACAGGTGACGATCAAAATACTTCTTTTTGACACTTTTCATTCTCCTTTTCTCCTTTTCTTATTCCGAATCCTTACAATGACTCCATTATGAGAACTATCGGCCCATTTTAAAATTGCGTATTATGTATATTAGTATGCAACGGTTGTATACTATACACCTTGAAGTTTGCTTCATAGCAAAGCAAGCATGTCAAGAAAATATTTTGAAGCGGATAGTTTACAATTAGCCAATTTGGTACGAAGGTCCGTAATTTTTAACTAATAAAGGGTATATAATACCAACAAACGCCTATCTATCAACCTTTACCAGAAAAACCGCATCACTTATGATACGGCATGCCATTGATAATCGTAAAGGCGCGATAGATCTGTTCGGTCAAGACAAGTCGCATCAATTGGTGTGGCATGGTCAGCTTGCCGAATGAGAGCTGGTCGTTGGCTCGCTTGAGGACGGCTTCTGAGAGGCCCAGCGAGCCGCCGATGACGAAGGTGATGTCAGAGTGCCCATAAGTGGCGAGCTGGTCGATTTCGTGGGCGAGTTCCTCAGAGGAACGCTCCTTGCCCAGGATGGCGAGTGCGATTACGTACTCCTTATCCTTGATTTTGGCTAGGATACGTTCGCCCTCTTTGTCTTTGACATGCGTCATTTGGGCGTCACTAAGCGATTCAGGTGCTTTTTCGTCCGGCACCTCGATGATTTGGAATTTGCAGAACTTGTCGAGCCGTTTGGCGTATTCGGCAATTCCCTGTTTAAAATATTTTTCCTTCAATTTGCCGACACCGATAATTTTGATATTCACTGCTGTTTCTCCTCCACGTTTTTAACTGTCTCCATTTTACCAAACTGGCCTGATTTATCCACAGGTGAATAAACGAACTACATTCGGTGGTGGTTCGTTTTTTTCATGCCACTAGATAGCGAAGTCCTAAAATTTATCAAAACGCCATTTTCAGGTGCTGAAAATCGGCTGTCAAACGTTCGTAAAAAAGGTTGAGAACCCTATTCATAGATACCTTTCAGCCTATTTTACCAAGTGCGCATTTAGACTGGCTTTTTCATTATTCATTTGGATGTATATTTATGCAATCCCCGTTTTTAGCAGAGTTATGCACATTATCCACAGGGTTATCCACAGGTTCTTAACTTTAATTGTGGCTGGAATCCACAGCTTGACAAATCAATTTCTTAACGTTTATCCACAGGATTGCAATCAACCTTCAGTTTTTTCTTGCCTTGAAGTCCACTCGAGGGTTTATGATAGTGTCAGCAATTTCAATTAGGGAGGGTTTTTGAATGCAAAAAGTACTGATTCTTGGTGCAACGGGGACTGTCGGTAGCGCCGTTCGCCAGACCTTATTAACGGAAACAGATGACCAGCTGACTTTATTTGCCCGCCATCCAAATGGTTTACAAACCAATCCGGCTCGTGAACAGGTCATCGCTGGCGATGTCATGAGCGAATCCGACTTACGCACTGCTATTAGAGGTCAAGAAGTTGTTTTTGCGGCTTTAAGCGGCAATCTAGGTACGATGGCCCAGCAAATCGTCTCCGCAATGGACGCCGAAAATGTCACACGATTGATTTTCATTACCTCAATGGGAATCTATAATGAAATTCCAGCCGCAATCGGTGCGGATGGCAATCTCAAATTCAATCCAGCATTGAAACCGTATCGCCAAGCCGCTGATGTCATCGAAGCATCCGATTTGAACTACACTTTGATTCGGCCTGGCTGGTTTGACAATGGCAATCCAAGCTACGAAATCACCCACAAAGGCGAACCGTTCGGCGGTCACAATGTGGCTGTGAAAAGTATCGCCGATCTGGTCAGACGCCTGTCGGCAGATTCTTCATTGGGCAGTCGGGATAGTCTGGGCATCGATCGTCCACAGTAAAGGAGTTTTATCATGAATATTCAAGCAGTTAGTAAGAAATACGGCGTTTCCAGCGACACTTTGCGGTATTGGGAACGGGTCGGCGTCATTCCGCCGGTCACTCGCAATGCAAGCGGCTATCGTGATTACACGCCGGAAGATGAAAATTGGGTCCATTTTACCCAGTGCATGCGCAACGCTGGTGTTTCGATCGACATCCTGATCGAATATACGACGCTGATGATGGAAGGCAAACAGACGATTGCTGCCCGCCAATCCCTTTTGGAGGAGCAGCGTGACAAGCTGCAGGATCAGATTGATAAGTTAGCGGCGGCTCGCGATCGGCTCAATGGAAAACTGGACGGCTATGCCGAACGGATGGCCAATCTCGATGAATCGAAATATCGCAAAACGAAATAGATTTTAAAATCCGCACTGAAAACCATTCATGCGGATTTTTTCTGAAAAGATGAGTTATCATTTGTGCATTATTGACAAACCACTTACAATTAGTGAATAGCATCTTTTTAAGAAAGCGGGCGGATTTATGCAGAAGCAACACCATTTTCACATTTCAATGGGCTGGCAGATTCTGATCGGTCTGACTTTGGGAATTATTTCTGGGGTCGTTTTCTACCAGAACAAAGCGGCAATTACCGTCATGTCGAATCTCGGCTCGATGTTCATCGGTCTGATTCAGATGATCGTCCTACCGATTATCGTATCCTGCTTGATCGTCGGAATCGCCAATATGGGCGACCTAAAAAAACTCGGTCGGGTCGGCGGCAAAACAATCATTTACTTCGAAGTGATGACGACAATCGCTTTGGCATTAGGTTTGCTAGTCGGCAACGTCTTCCATCCTGGGACCTCGATCGACATCAACAAGCTGCATGCGGCCAATATCAGCCAGTACGTCACAGCGTCGAAAAGTGCGGCTTCTAGCGGTGTCTGGGGCTTTCTGGAAAGTATCATCCCTACGAATATTTTCAAAGCGCTTGGTGACGGCAATATGCTAGCCGTAATTTTCTTCAGTATTTTATTCGGGATTGGGACAGCAGCCATCGGCGAACGAGGCAAAATCATCCTCAACTTCTTCCAGGCCATTTCGGAAGTGATGTTTAAAATTACCAACTGGATCATGAAGCTGGCTCCAATCGGTGTCTTTGGGCTGATTGGCAATACCATCGCTCAGATGGGGATTAGATCCTTGCTGCCGCTTGGTTATTTCATCTTATTAGCTTATGCAACGATGGCCGTTTTTGTGGCGGTCTTTATGTCGCTGGCGGCGCATCTGTTCCATATCAACTTCAAAGAATTATTGCGGGTCATCAAAGATGAAGCTATTTTGGCCTTTACGACGTCAAGCTCTGAGGTCACCTTGCCCCGCATGATGAACAAGATGGAAGATTACGGCGTCGATCGCAGTATCGTCTCCCTAGTCATTCCAACTGGCTATTCGTTCAACCTCGATGGCGGCGCAATTTATCAGTCAATGGCCGTTCTTTTCTTAGCCCAGGCTTATCACATCAATATGAGTCTCTGGCAGCAAATCACCATCTTAGTCGTCCTGATGATTACAACGAAAGGGACTGCCGGCGTTCCGAGTGCCAATTTCGTCGTTCTGTTGGCAACGCTGCCCGCCGTCGGAATCCCGGCCTCTGGTTTAGCCTTTATTGCCGGAATCGATCGCCTCGTCGATATGGGCCGGACCTGTGTCAACGTCATCGGCAATTCACTGGCAACAGCAATCATCGGCCGTTCCGAACATGAATTTGATGACCAGAAACGACAGCAATATGTGGCTGAACATTTGGATAAAAATTAGAAAGAGGTTGTGGCCTCTTTTTTTTAACCGCATTTTGATCACAATTTGTTTTTTGTACGTCAAAACCAGCTCAATTGGCCGAAATCCGCTACAATAAGAAGAGAACTTTTTCAGAAAGCAGGTTAAAACATGAAACAGAAACCACGGGATGAGGCGGGTCACTTCCTAGGATTAGTGCCGCTGCTCTTCTTTCTGGTCGTCTACATCAGTTCCGGTGTTGTCTTCAATAATTTTGATGCGATGCCCTTGCTGGTGGCGATGATCTTGGCAACAATTCTGGCATTGGCGCTGAATCCCCATGAACGATTAAATGAAAAACTGGCTGTTTTCTACAAAGGGGCTGGTCAGGATACGATGATTCTGATGATCGTCATTTTTATGCTGGCGGGTGCTTTTTATTACGTCACCAAATCGATGCACGCCGTCGATACAGTCACCATGCTGGGCCTGCGTTTCCTGCCGAAAAACTTTATTATTCCTGGTGTCTTCGTTTTGGGCTGTCTGATTAGTTTTGCGATGGGGACTTCGATGGGGACGGTCGCTGCGTTGATGCCGATCGCCGCCCAAATCGGCCAGATGGCACATATTAGTTTGCCGTTATTGGCTGGAGTCGTTGTCAGCGGCGCTATGTTCGGTGATGATTTATCGCTGATTTCGGCGTCGGCGATCATTTCGGCTCAGACCCAATCCGTCTCGATTTTCGCCAAGTTCAAGACGAATGCGATTATGGTCCTGCCGGCGTTCATCCTGACGACGCTCTTATTAGCCTTCGTGCCAGTTGGGACATTTTCCCTTGGCATGTATAAAGCCGTCCAGTGGCTCAACCTACTGCCTTATGTGCTGGTAATCGTCCTGTCGTTTATGAATCTCAATGTGCTAATCGTCCTGACACTAGGAATCATTTCGGCGGTGCTGATCGGCCTGTTCCATGGCGACTTTACGTTCATCCAGTCGCTCAGTCTGATTCATAAAGGAATCTTATCGATGGCCGATGTGTCGTTCATTTCAATCATCGTCGGCGGTTTGGCGGCCCTGATGGAGCACATGGGCGGCATCCAGTGGCTGCTGCAGCGGATTACCAAACATGCCCACAGCTCGATTGGCGGCAAATTTGCGATTGCCTTCCTGATTTTATTGCTCGACGTAATCACGACCAACAATACGGTTTCTGTGATGATTGCTGGGCCAATCGCCAAAAAGCTGGGACATAATTACCACATTTCGCCATCCTACACCGCCAGCATCCTCGATATCTATTCCTGTGTTGGTCAGGGACTGATTCCTTATGGCGCCCAATTATTGATGGCGTCGTCACTGGTCGGAATTTCAGCAGCCTCAATTGTGCCGTACAGCTGGTATTGCATGCTGCTGTTTGTCATTTCCAGCCTGTTTCTGCTCAGTCCGTATTCGCCGAAAGAAAATCAGCTGCGCATCTAAAATAGGCTTGACCTTTGCCTCAAAATTGGTTATGGTTAGTAACAATCAAACGAGTGCTTTAATTCGGTTCAGAGAAGCCGGAAAGCTGACGGAGTAAGTCCGACCCAATGGGGATCGTCTAGTTAGCTGTAGGCAGATCTCGTTGGGGCGGACTTTTTATTTGCACTCAAAAAATTCAGGAGGCACCTATGAAACCAGTCATCATTGCGTTAGATTTCGAAAATCGGCACCAGACGGAACAGTTTCTAACTCTTTTTGATGCGGCACCGAAAAAGCCGGTCATCAAGGTCGGCATGGAACTCTTTTATCGCGAAGGTCCTGCCTTTGTCCGTGATTTGGCGGCGCAAGGCTATGCAATTTTTCTCGATTTAAAATTGATGGACATTCCGCACACCGTTGAAATGGCGATGCAGCAGCTGGCCCAGCTCGGAATCGCTTACACGACCATCCATGCCAACGGCGGCTCGGCGATGATTCAAGCGGCTAAAAAAGGCCTGACCACCGGCGCCGCAAAAGCGGGTCTGCCGACACCAAAGCTTTTGGCCGTCACCGAACTAACTTCGATTACGCCGGCAATGCTGAAAGATGAATTGCACGTCGACCTGCCGATGCAGGCTGAAGTGGTGGCCCTGGCCGAACTTGCCCAGCAGAACGGTGCGGATGGCGTCATCTGCTCGCCCCAAGAAGTGCCGGCATTGCAACAGCATTTACCGCAAGATTTCTTATTTGTCACACCTGGAATTCGACCCGTCGGTGCGGCCAAAGACGACCAAGCACGTGTCGCCACGCCAGCAGAAGCCGCCCAGCTTGGCAGTTCAGCGATCGTCGTCGGCCGACCGATTACTTTGTCACAAACACCGTTCGCCACTTATCAGCAGATTAGAAAGGAATTCAATGCTCATGACTAAAACAACGATTATTGATGGCCTTTTACAAGCCAATGCGATTCAAATTTCTCCAAACGAGCCGTTTACATACGCCAGCGGGATTTTATCCCCGATTTACACCGATTTGCGGGTCACCATTTCCTATCCGCAACTGCGGCGGCAAATTGCGACTGGCCTGGCGGAACTGATTGCCGCCAATTTTCCCGAAGCAACGGTCATCGGCGGTGTCGCCACTGCTGGTATCCCGCATGCTGCTTGGGTCGCCGCTGAACTCGACCTGCCGATGGTCTACGTCCGTTCCAAACCAAAAGACCACGGTACCGGCAAACAAATCGAAGGTAAATTGACGAAGGACGATCAGGTCGTTCTGATCGATGACCTGATTTCCACCGGTGGCAGTGTGCTTGGGGCCGTCAAAGCTGTCCGTGACTTTGGAGCCGACGTTGCCGGTGTGGCGGCCATTTATTCCTACGAACTGCCGGATGCCGACCAGAACTTTGCAGCGGCCGACACCAAATTGGTTCATTTGACTGGTTTCTCCACTTTGGTCGGTGAAATGGAACAGACCCATCGCCTTTCTGATGACGACCTGCAGATTCTCAAAAATTGGCATGCCAAACCATGGGGCAAGAAACGGGAAGAGGACGCTAAAAATGATTGATTTGACAACCACTTTAAATAAATTGCATTTTAAAACGCCGCTTATGAATGCGGCTGGCGTTCATTGTGCGACCACGACGGAATTGGACGACTTGCTGGATTCGCAGGCGGGCGGACTGGTAACCAAGAGTGCCACTTTACAGCCCCGCACCGGCAATCCCGACCCCCGTTACGCTAATTTGCCCTTCGGCAGTATCAATTCAATGGGTCTGCCTAACCAAGGGCTCGATTACTATTTGAACTATGCCAACGCAACGGCACTGACGCATCCCGATTTTCCGATTCTTTTGTCGCTGGCCGGCCAGAGTTTAGCTGAAAACCTGCAGATGCTTGAACGCATCCAAGCCAGTGCTTTTTCAGGCCTAACCGAATTAAACCTGTCGTGTCCGAATGTGCCTGGCAAGCCGCAGATCGGATATGATTTCGACCAGATGAAGACAATCTTGACGGCAGTGTTTCAGACTTTCAACCAGCCGTTAGGCATTAAATTGCCGCCCTATTTCGATTTGGCGCAATTCGACTTGGTTGCTGACATCTTGAATCAGTTTCCCTTAGCCTTCATCAACACCATCAACAGTGTCGGCAACGGCCTTTTCATCAACTTAGAAACCGAAACGACCGTCATCAAGCCCAAGGGCGGTTTCGGCGGCATCGGCGGTTCCTACGTCAAACCAGTCGCACTGGCAAATGTACGGGCATTTCGGCAACGGCTCAACCCTGCCATTCAGATTATCGGCACCGGCGGCGTGGTCAGCGGCGGCGACCTCTTCGAACTGATTCTCTGCGGCGCTGATGTCGTTCAAATCGGAACGACGCTCGCCCAAGAAGGCACACCGGCTTTCGGACGCATCTTAACCGAGCTCGAACGGATTATGGCCCAAAAAGGTTACGCCACTTTGGCTGATTTCAGAGGCAATTTAAAAACGTTGTAATTTTAAAAAAAAGGTGCCGGCAAAATTTTTGCCGGCACCTTTTTTGATGCTTTCATTTATGCTGATAAAAACCGACTTGAATTGCATCCAGAATAATCCCAACGATTAACACGAGCACAAAGACGATTCCAATCCACGCCCAGCTGATTGCTGTTACAGCCACTCCAGTTACTGACAGAACGATTGCCAAGAGGCAGTTCAATGTGATTGCCGTTAAGACCCCGTTGCTGGGGCGGCTCTGCCAGAAGAATTTCTTGGTTCTGGTCATCAAAATCGTCAGCATCGCACTGAACAAGAGGTATAAGAATAAAATGGTGCTGACTTGTCCATGCGCCATGCCGCTGGCAACGAGTTCGTGTCCGAAGACAATTCCGGTAACAATCCAGCCGACTGTGAAGACACTCGCCAACCGTGATAATTTGCCCAGATTCCAAGTTTCGGGATGGGTCGTAATTGTCGTATTGTCGGTGCCTAGCGCCAACGTTACCAAGTCGTTGAGGATCGCGACGAGTACGATCGCATTCAGGCTCAGCGGGAAGAAATGGGTGACGAGGTAGCCGACGGTCAGAAGCACCGTCAATTCAGCTGTTCGAGCTAGTTTGGTGATCGTCCAAGTCATCATCCGGGAATAAACCCGATGGCCGCTATCGAGCAAGTCGACGATGCGGCTCAATCCGTCGACCATTAGAATTACTTTGGCAGCCTTCTTGGCGATATCGACCGCCGACTTGACGGCGATGCCGACGTCAGCTTGTTTCAAAGCGGGTGCATCGTTGACGCCATCGCCGGTCATTCCGACAATATAACCGGCCTGCTGGAACTGTTTGACGATCGCCAGTTTGTTTTCTGGCAGAACATCGGCGATGCCGGCCAATTGAGCGAGCTGCGGTTTCTGTGCCAAATCAGCTGAGGAAATAACCTGGCCGTCCAATCCGACTTCGGTAGCGACTTTTTGGGCGGTTGCCTGCCCATCGCCCGTCAGCATAATCACTTTGACACCACGTGCTTTGATGGCCGCAATCGATTTGGCGCTGTCCGGACGAGGCTGGTCCTGCAAGGTAAAGACGCCGACGACTTGGTCATCGACAGCCAGTGCAACTTGCCGGCCTAACACATTTTTGTCGGCGGCATGCCCTGTCAAAACGTGGTAAGAACCAAGTTTGATACGTGCGGATTTGCCATTGACAGGAACTGTGAGTGCTGAATAACCGACTTGGGGGTTGAACAATAAATTGTCCGTTCCCGTCAAAGGTTGAGCCTGATGCCGATGTGCCGCCATTTGAATAGCGCGATCGACTTCACTAGGTGCTTTGAAGTCCGTTGCGGAGACAGCCAGTGTCAGTAATTGCTGGTCTGAAAATTGCTTGCCGATTGGCGTAATCTTGATGACTTCCGGCTTGTTGGCCGTAATCGTCCCCGTTTTATCCACCAACAGCAAATTCAAATTGGCTGCATTCTGAATCCCAGTCAGATCACTGACTAGGACCTGTTCCCGACTCAGCGTCCGTGCTTCAACCGAATTGGCAACCGCAAAGCTCGATGGCATTGCAATCGGGATTGTCGCAATGACCAGCACCGCTAAAAACGGTGCGAGTGCCAAAATGTTTTCACCCCGAATTAAGGCTGCAATGGTTAAGATTACGGCTAAAACGGCGTCGAGAATTGCTAAGTACTGGATTACTTTACCCAACAGCTTTTGCAAATGACCTGGTGATTGCGAAGTTGAGACCAATGTGATGGTTTTCCCAGCCCGACTATTTTTGCCAGTGGCTGTGACCTGAGCTAAAGATTCACCCCATTCAACGGCCGTGCCGGCATACGCTGTCGCGTTCGGGTCGTGTTTGACGGCCTGCGATTCGCCAGTAATACTGCTTTCGTCGACTTCCAGCGGTGCTGTCAGAATTTCGACATCGGCCGGAATGACATCGCCGCTTTTCAGCCGGATGACATCGCCAACGACTAATTCTTTAGATGGGACTTGCTGCCACTGGCCATCTCGTAAAACACTGACTAACGGCACCAGCTGCTGGGTCAGATTGCCCAGCACTTTGCTGGCTCGTTTTTCCTGAACGGCCCCATTTACGGCGGCAAACAAAAGCAACAGCAACACAAAAACGGCTTGAACCCATTTTCCCAATGCAAACTCCAGCAGCAACGCCACTTCCAGAATCCAGGCGGACGGTTCCCATAATCGTTTCAAAACGGAGCCCCAGAATGTTGTTTGTTTCATGGCCACTTCATTGGGCCCATCCTGCTTCAGTTTCGTCTGTGCCTGTGCACTCGTTAGTCCCTGAACTTTTTCCAAAAATGCCACCTCCTCAAAACTTTTTTATCACACCAGTGTAGTCCTTTTTTGATAATGAGGGGCACTATTTCATTCGAAAATTGATATTAAAAATCTAATCGAATTCGAGCAGCCACTCAAAAAGGCCCTTAAATGCACTTTTGGCATTTAAGGACCTTTTTTAATCTTTAATCAGCGGTTTTAGTCAGATGGACTTGAACTGATTTAAGGTCGCTGCCCCGATAGTAACCAAGCTTGATCGTCGCACCGACTTTATACTTGTAGAGTTCGGTGTGCAGTTCGGCCACACTCGTGACTTTCTTCCCATTAACGGAAACAATAACATCATACTTCTTGAGTCCGGCGGCACTGGCAGGCGTATTGCTGGAGACAGAACCAATAACAACCCCGCTGGTGATGCTGGATGGCAGCTTCAGAATCGACTTCTGCTGCGACGACGAAACATTCGATAAGTCTAAGACTTTGACGCCGAGAGCTGGACGCTTGACCTTTCCATCGGTAATCAATTGATCGATAATCGAAACAACTTGGTCGCTTGGAATGGCAAAGCCCATCCCTTCGACGGAGGAACCATCTGTGCTTGAGGATAATTTCATCGAGTTGATTCCAATCACTTGGCCGCCCATATTGACTAACGGACCACCTGAATTCCCAGGATTGATGGCAGCATCGGTTTGGATAACAGTCTGTTCCCCAGTTTCCTGGCCAGTATCTTCATCGGTCACAGCGACCGTCCGGCTCTTGGCCGAAACAATCCCTTGCGTGACACTAGTAGCATATTCAGAACCTAACGGCGACCCGATAGCAATGACCGGTTCGCCTGCCGTAATCGCACTGGAATCGCCAAAGGTGGCAACGGTCGAAACCTTGCTGCCGTCGATTTTAAGAACGGCCAAATCGGTCGCACTATCCGTCCCGACTTTCGTGGCGGTCAGTTTAGTTCCGTCGCTCAAAATCACTTCGAGCTTATCGGAACCGCTGACAACGTGGTTATTGGTGACAATATACGCCGATCCGTCTTCTTTTTTATAAATGACCCCAGACCCTTCGCTGTATTCTTCGAGCTTGCTAGAACTGCTGCTGCTATCCGAATTAGTATCCCCATTGGTCGTGCCGCCGCTGCCGAACAAACTGCCAAAGTCAGAATCGGAACTGTCCTGTTCCTTCTGCAAATTGATGACAGAAACAACCGCACCCTTAACCTTGTTGAAAGCTTTCGTATAGTCGCTGGTTGTTTTAACCGTGACATTACTGATTTCGGCGGTACCGGCTTTCTTCGGCACACTCGTTGTGGCTGACGACGAAACATTATTATCGATATAATGGGCTGCAACACCGCCCCCGACGCCGCCGCCAATCAGCGCTGCGACGATAGCAATCAACGTTGTTTTACCGATCCCTGAATTTGCCATTTTGTTAACCCTCCAGTTATCCTAATTGTTTATCTCTATCATACTGTCAAAATTTGAAGAATTTATGAATGAAATTGGCAAAATATTTCCGCTTTCATCCTTGCTAAGTCAAGCATACCACCAATTTTATCAAATAAAAAAGCATTCGCCTAATGCGAGTGCTTTCAGTGTTGCTGTTTCAGAGTTAATCATTGCCGATAAACTTATTGTAATCCTTCAGGAATTTGTCGTATTCATCTTCTGAATAATCGTCGTATTTGCCGGCATCATGGAGCGCACGCTTGATTTCCCAAACGGCCTTCTCGGTTTCAAACCAGCCGCGCGTCTTGTGACCCTCAGCGTCATCTGTGTTTGCCTTGGCAATTGAATCATCGAAGTTGCTCAAAATCTTGGCAATATCATCTAATGTTTGATCTTCTTTTTTTGCATAATCTGCCATAAAAATCGCTCCCTTCAAATTTCATTCTTACTGTAACACTGAATGAAAATGAATGGGTAAATAACGCCTCGCCCATTTAAAAACGCCAGTCTTAAGCTGGCTGGCGAATTTTCAAAAAACATCTTTAAACTGTGAACAATGGGTCAGCGACAGCTGGGTCTGTATCGAGAATCTTGAAATCATGGTCGACCCCCAGCCCCTGCTCCTTCATCATCGAAGCAACGGTCAGATGTGCGAGTTCCTTCATATTATTGTGCTGGCTGAGATGGCCCAAATAGATTTTCTTCGTCCGCAGGCCCATCACGTCCATGAGGGCGTTGGCCCCTTCTTCATTCGACAAATGACCTTGATCGCTCAAAATCCGCTGTTTGAGCGGCCATGGGTATTCGCCCATGCGCAGCATTTCGGTATCGTGGTTGCACTCGAACAAATAAGCTTCAGCATCCCGAATCTGGCCAGCCATGCGGTCAGAAACATACCCGGTGTCGGTCAGAACGACGAACGCCTTATCGTCATGGTGAAATTCATAAAACTGCGGATCGGCCGCATCGTGCGAAACCGAAAAACTTTCCACATCAAGGTCGCCAAACGATTTTGTTTTATTGGCTTCGAAGAAATGAATCTGGTCATCCGGAATTTTGCCAACGGTATGTGCCATTGCCTGCCAAGTTTTCTTGTTCGCATAGACCTGCAGCCCGTAACGGCGCGCTAAAACGCCGACCCCATGCGAATGGTCCGTATGTTCATGTGTGACGAACAGGGAATCGACATCCTTGATATCACGTCCAATGCTGGCCATCGCTTCCTTGATCTTTTTGCCGCTTAAGCCGGCATCGACCAAAACTTTGTGCTCCGGTGTTTCGATGTAAGTCGAATTGCCCGAGCTGCTGCTGGCCAAAACACTGACACGCATTCCAAAATCATCACTCATGCTGCAAGGCTCCCTTTTCCGTTTAATCTTTACTGATAAGAATAACGTGTTTTTGTGCAGAAATCAATTTGCATTCTCACTTTATTTTCATTAAATAACATTATCCAGCCCATGGTTATCCCGTTTCAAGGCAATCAAAAATCCTGTCGGAAAGACAGGATTTTCTGAAAAAGTTTTTAAACGTGTTCTGAAGTGCTGGCAATTCTCTTAAACGTGTTCACAAGGACAGCCATCTCGTTTAAGTCGTTCCAGCCTAAATCCTAAAATCCAGGATTTTGTCTGAAACTTTCTTAAGCCTCGATGCCTAAACGCCCTTGCTCACACTCTTTTTTTAATCATGGTTTTTCATGATTTCGCCGGAGAAGGCGTTGACGCGTTTATTGGTGACGTTTTTGGAGGCTTTGCTTTCAAGGCTGACATACCAAGCGGGAATATAGACGGTGCTGCCTTTAACATCCATCAGCTTCGTATAGCCGAGTTTCATCCCCTGAATAATCGTATTATTCGGAATTTCGTTGTGGGTGTACAGCGTATTGACGGCCTCTTTAGCCGAAATCGTGTTTTCTTTTTCCCGCAGGGTTGTGATTGTTGCCGAATAAGTCTGAATGTAGCCGGTAATCATATTCTTGTGTTTCTGGAACGTAATCTGACCATCGCCGTCCAGCAGGACACCATTGGGAACCTTCTGCGCATAAACGATTTCGGTGCTGGTTGACAGCTCCGGCACGTATTGATAGTCCTTCCCAAAGGCAACGTTATGCTTATCCTGCCGGAACTTATCAATGGCGGTCGTTGCTTGGCCGGATTTGAAATTCAGCGGTTCGACCAGACGGCTGGTCAGTGTCGTATTATTATTACTCAAAGTCACATGCTGGTTCTCTAGTTCACGCACTTGAGCGGCGAGCGCCGGCCGATTGCTGCTGGCCAGATAATAGCCCTGCTGATGTGTCTTCGCAAGCGTATGTTTAATGGAAATGCCATCGCTGCGCAATTCCGATGCCAAGCTCGTCGTCTGCGTCTGGTTGCCGGACAATTCGATTGGCTGGCGGCTCTGCTTCAGCGTCACAAACAGGAAAACATCTAGGGCGATGAAAACGGCCAGAAAAATCATTTCGATTCGTTTAAAATCCACGTCTCATCATCCCGCTTTCGTTTGTGACTGGCTATTGTTCAGCATATCTTTGTATTCAGACCATTCGCCTTGGTACTGCACATAATAGGACGGCTGAAGGTCGATAATCTGCTCATTATCAGCATCCTTGACCCAACGGTAGCCGATCTGAATATTGCTGATTTCATTAAGTTTGTAACCAGCGGCACTCAATTGATTGAGCATTGTCTGCGTGGCTGGCAAATGGACCGCCGTTTCTGTCGATGGGACTGGTACTTGCAAACTATAGGCGGAAAAATTCAAAGTGGTACTGGATTGCGATAGTTTGACCTTCACAGCGCCAAAATCAGTCTGATAGTAGATTGGGAAGCCCTCGACATAGCTGCGATACGTGACTGTGCCAGCGTTTTCGTCATAATTGACATAGCGCATATTCGTCAACGGGTTGCCAATCTTAATCAATTCGCTGTAACTGTTGGTCAGCAAATCCGACACATTCGTGATTTTTTTGTTGCTGGTGTAATCATCGTACTGAATCTGATTGGTCTTGTGATTGACCGTCAGACGCTGGTAAACGCCATCCGAATAAATCGTCTCGTCGTTGTTTTCCTTCGAATCAATCGAACCAGGATTGCTGGTATCGAGCAGATTGCTGACAAAGTAATTTTCCGACTGGTGACTCGCTAAATAGCTGTACGGCTTGATGTCGACCGTCTTCTGGTAATAAGTCAGCGGCAGATGATTCATCATTTTTTCGACCACTGGCAATTTGACATTGGCCGTCTGAATGATTTGATTGACTTTCTGAACGGAGATTCCAGCAACCCGTAATTGATACCCTTGGCGTGTCTTATCATTTAGCAGCAGCAAATACGTCCGCCCAGTCTTGCGTGTGATCAGCATGCGATTAAAGGTCGTATTTTTCCGCAGCGGAACCTTCAGTTTCTTAAAAATGCTTTCAAATAAATTGACCGTAATATTATCGGCGTACACGAATTGCAGGCTGTTTTTGCGAGCCAGCTCCTTTGTATAGGCCTTGCCGCTCATTTTAGCCAGTTTGCGGGGCTGTGAAAACGTCCAATTTTTAATTTCCGTTTCAAACCGGCTTGTCATATTGTCATGCGTGTTGTAAATCAGATATTTCTGACCGTCATTCCGCATAAAAATCTGAGTCGGTGAAAAGACTTCGTCGATGTTTTTCGTATCGGCGGTCTGTGTCGTTGACGAAGTTACGGAGCTGTTGGTGCTGCCTTCATAACGAACGCTGCTCGTCCAGATTTTCCAAGACAAGAAGAAACTAAGGAGAATCGCCAGTGTCAGGCCGACCCGTAAGAGAATGTCGTTAATTTTCATCCCAGAGGTCACCTCCATCGTCCATCGGTTCATACGGCAAAGAAATATAGAACGTCGACCCTTTTCCTTCACGGCTGTCGACCCAAATCTTGCCATGCAAAGCTTCGATAACTTCCTTCGAGATGGCCAAACCTAACCCAGTCCCGCCTTGCTGACGAGAACGGGCTTTGTCGACTCGATAGAAACGATCGAAGACTTTGTTGAGGTCTTTCTTCGGAATCCCCAAACCTTGGTCCGTAATACTCAAAATCACAAAATTATGGGTTTCCAGCAATCGGCAGGTGATGACCCCGCCGTCTGGCGAATACTTAATCGCATTGTTCATAATGTTATCAATGACCTGCATAAACTTGTCGGTATCGATTTCGACCCAGAGATCACGGTCGGTAAATTCACGTTTGATCGTATATTTCTTAGTCGGCTGATCGGCATCGATTGCATTGTTATCTTTGGCAACCGTTTCGTTATCCGTCTTGAGCATCATATCGAAACGATTCAAAATATAATTGAAGAATTCATTGATGTTGACATATTCCATTTCAATCTTGGCTGTCCCTTGATCCAAACGGGATAAACTAAGCAGATCGTTAATCATCCGAATCATCCGATCAGTTTCATCCGACGTCACCTTCAGAAACTGCGGTGCAATTTTCGGGTCTTTCCAAGCCCCGTCATTCAAGGCATCGACGTAACTGCGGACACTCGTTAGCGGGGTCCGTAATTCATGCGATACATTTGAAACGAATTCACGGCGGTCATGGTCGGCCTTCTGCTGTTCGGTGACATCATGAAGGACACAAACGAGCCCGCTGATAAAGCCTGATTCCCGCTGAATCAATGAGAATTCGGCATGGAGAATCAATTTATGCCCATCGACATCCGTCGAATCGAGCATGATTTCACTCTGGTCCTCAAGTAGATCCCGTAGATTGTAATCTTTTTCGATGCCAAGCACCTTCAAAATCGAATTGCCCAGCGTCGTTTCATTATTGACATTCAAAAATTCCTGCGCCATTTCATTGATGATGACGACGTTGCCACGTCGGTCAGTCGCAATGACCCCATCCGTCATATGGGATAAGACACTGTCCAGCCGTCTCCGTTCGGCCTCCGACGCTTCCTGAGCTTCTTCGACACGCACCGACAAGTTATTGACCGCAACAGCCAATTGACCCAATTCATCCTGCCCATAAATGTGGACTTGGCCCGAATAATCGCCCCGTGCCATTCGAATTGCCTGCCGTTTCATTTCATCAATCGGACGTGTGATCGCCCGACTGATGACGATCGACAGGAGGACGCCGAGCGCACCAGCCACTAAGGACGCTGACAAGAAGATCAGCGTAATATTATTGATATCCCGATAAACAGTTTCCATGCTGGCCCGAATGTAGATCGCCCCAATGGCAGCGTTGTTGTTGCTGTTGGGGTTAGTCAGCGGCATGATTGAGACATATGAACTGCCGCTGTTTTTGTCATAAGCCAGACTTTCGCTGTCACGGTTGCTGTAGATAACTTCCTTGATTTTAGCGTTGGTCGTCTTTTGGCCGACTTCATTGTGGCGATTGATATCACTTGTGCCGCGAATGGTCCCCTTATTATCGACAATCACAATTTCACCTAAGTTATTGATGTCGCTGACAATATTTTTGATTTTTTTGTTGGCCGTACTCGTCTTATCATTCAAAAGGTCATCGGCAATCTGTGTTTTGACATACTCCGGCACTTGAATCGACGTTTCGAATGTTTCAATATTCTGCTTTTCGAGCCGCTGCACAAAGTAGGCTCCAATGATCTCCAGTGTGATCACGAGCAGAAAGATGAACACGACCGCAATTTTAAAATGGATCGATTGGAAAAAGTGAATCTTCTTATTCATGACCCTGTTCTGCTCCTCTAAATTCGTCCTTGGTCGTTCTAATAATAAAAGGGCCGCAACAAAACCATTTGCCACGGCCAATAATGCTTGAAATGCATTGCAAATTCATTCTAGCTCATTTAAGCTAGAAATCAGCTTGCGATGCTTTATTTGAACGTATGATCAAATTTTGCCATACGAAATGTATTCAAGGAACGGGAAACTACAGTTAAGGTCGTTGTGGCAAAGTCCAAACATCTGGACGCTAGCCAAAGCTGCTTAATCCCCATTTCCGAAACGCTCCTTGTCGTGCTCTTATTTATCTGCTTCTGGGTTGCGTAAGAAGTACCCAACGCCACGCCGTGTGACCAGCCATTCTGGATGGCTAGGATTATCTTCAATCTTTTCACGAAGCCGCCGAACGGTAACATCCACTGTCCGGACATCGCCAAAATAGTCATAACCCCAAACGGTCTGCAGTAAATGCTCGCGCGTCATAACTTGGCCGATGTGCTGAGCCAAATAATGCAAAAGTTCGAATTCACGGTGCGTCAAATCAATCTTTTCGCCCCGTTTGGAAACACTATAAGCATCCGGATGAATTACTAGGTCTCCAATTTCAATATCATTATTTTCATTTTCGGCTTCCTGCGCAGAGGCTTGGCTCGTCGTCTGCCGCCGTAAATTAGCTTTCACACGTGCGATCAATTCTCGATTTGAAAAAGGCTTGGTCACATAATCGTCCGCCCCTAATTCAAGTCCCAATACCTTATCAATTTCAGAATCCTTGGCCGTCACCATGATGATCGGCATATCATGTTCCTTGCGAACCTGACGAGCCACTTCCAGCCCATCGATTTTTGGCAACATTAAATCCAATAGGATTAAGTCCGGGTTGACTTCATCCACTTGCTTAAGGGCCTCTTCGCCATCATAAGCTGTGTAAACGTCGTAACCTTCCTTGGTTAAATTAAATTTGACGATGTCAGAAATCGGTTTCTCATCGTCAACTACTAAGATTTTTTTAGCCATATCTATCCTCCTTGGATGCTTAAGTCCATTATATCGTTTTTCGTTCAGTTCGTAAAAAGTCGTTTTTAGGCACGAAACTGGCATTTCGTGAAAGCTTGATATATCAGCCTTCTTCACCCTAATTACGTGAATAATTCATTTTTTTCTCAAAAAGTCTTGCGTGGTTTCTGAAATCATGCTATTATATTTAAGTCGGCAAGGCAAGTAAGCCTTAAGCCTTTCACAACATGGGTTGTTAGCTCAGCTGGCAGAGCAACGGACTCTTAATCCGTGGGTCCGGGGTTCGATCCCCCGACAACCCATCTATACAAACGATAGCTGTTATCCAGTGGTTAAATACCGCGAGATAACAGCTTTTTTGTTACCTTGCGTGTCAATGCGTAGCAACCAATAATAAACCATCTATAAGTTAGCCTATAAGTTAGCGTATAGATCACTTAAATAAAATATACGTGGGTAGTCCATAGTGTGGCGGATGTTTTCATCCGTCTTTTTTCATACTCTGGAAATGGGTGGATGTCCTCAATCAGGATGGTTCGCATTTCATTTTATCGTGTTATAATACAAATACAGATAAAGTGTACTTGCATTGGTACACCAAAGCCCCTAGCTATTTGCGCATAGCTAAGGGCTTTTTTTACGCCTTAAAAGGTGGGTGCGTTACCTATTATTTTTTGTCGTGTGTATCTAACCAAAAGCTAAACCATGCAACAAGACAACCCACTACTAGTGGGCAGATAATAGAAAATGGTAAAAATATCATTTTAGAGCAAAAAAAGTGATTTAAATTTTGTTTTTTGAGCATTTTTTGAATGCGCTTACAATTAGGCGTTTATTTTTTCAAAAATCATAAAGATTTTTATAAATACTGACACCAAAAGTCGCAAAAAATTCGTTATGCTAGGGTCATCGATAGATAACTTGCCAAATTTCTTTGTTGAAGTGATTGCTGAAAGTAGGTGACCCCACATGCATAGTCAGATGACAACTAAAAAACAACGCTTGATTTCAGTCAGCTTGATTTTCTTGCTGCTGATGAGCGCTTTTTGTTCGCTCTTTTCGCCCCTTTTTCAAGTTTCGGCGGCAACGGAAGCCGCTAAAAATACGATCAGCGGCCAAAACATCCAGCTGATCTTCAGCAATCAAACACAAGACGACCAGACTGAATGGCATCTCACTTTCAAAGGAACGGCTTCATTGGGAAAACTGCGCTTCCAGCTGGCCGATCAAACGGATCGCCAGCCCTTAACAGCGCTGACTCAGGACAAACAGACTTTGAAAGCTGACTCGGAAGGCTATTTTGAGCTGACAGCCGACCAGTTGCAGGAGATTACCTTTACAACGCCGGCTGGAGAAACACTGCAAGCCGATGTCACCGAATCGGACCAGACCGATCCAACTTCATTCAGTGGCGTTGCCAAAGAATATTATCGGATTGCAGCCGATGCAACCGTCAGTGAAGACCCAACGGCGGCCAGTTCAACCAGTGAAAGCCAGCCAGCAGCTTCTATTAGCTCCTCCTCTAGTTCGGAAAGTTCATCCAGTTCAAGCAGCACTCCAGCCGAAAGCAGTTCGGCAACTGAATCCGATAGTCTTGGTTCAAATGCTGCCAAGCCGCTGCTGGCCAGCGATTTAACTGGGTCAGCCACCATTCCAGGTGATGCCATCGAGCTGAACGATGCCTTTTCGGCAGTTAATCAAATCGGAAACGGCTATACAACGACGACGATTAACGATGGCAGCAACAACAATATTCCATACACAGATTATCGCTCTCTGGCGGGCAAAGTTACACGTCGATCTGGTCTAAGAAAAAACTCGATTTTGCCAAATCATTTGCCGGCAAATCCTATGTCAATTTTGGGACGGAACCAGCGGACGGGTTTGCATTCGTGATGCAAAACGATCCACGTGGCGAGGCAGCGCTCACTTCAGCAGCTCAGGATTCACGTGATGGCCAGACGTTAGGAGTTTACGGTGGCGGCTCTTATAGTTATGGAACCAGCAGCATTGCCATTAAAAATTCCGTTGCAATTGAATTCGACTTGAACTCCAACCAGAATGCTGGTACCGACGGCCAGAATTTCGACTCAAAAGTCACATCTGAAAAGATGCATCTGGCGTACTCATTTCCAGGCGATGCGGCCAGCTATAGTAATCCGGACGGCGATCGAGCCGTCCTGAATCATTACGGGACATTGTCGCTAGATGGCACTCAAAACGGCAACTGGTACGAATTCCATTACGCCTACGATCACTCCTCCGGCAACTTTACCTACTATTTAAAGGACCCAGGCGGAACGACACAGACGGCAGTAACGACCATTCCTAGTGCTGCGCTTGAAAAAGAACTGCAACTCAGTGCTAATAATAACCAGGCTTACTGGGGCTTTACCGCTGCCGATGGTGCCGTTTCCGGCCAAACCAAAATTGCTTTTGCCGATCTGCCGATTGTGCAAGATATTTCGCTGACCAACGATGTTCAAAATTCCGCCGGCAAATCGATTGTCGTCCCTGCCGACGATGAAACAAAGGAACCATCCATCAGCAAAAACGACACGGCACAATTCAAAGCAGCATTTCACTATACGGCCAATTCTGCAACGACCCTCAAGGGCTTTGTGACCAATTTTGAAACAGCAGTCGTCAAACTGCCGAAAGCTTTAAGTACGACGGCAAATGCACCGACATTAACCATCACTCACAGCGATGGGACGACTACCGTTATTTCCGGCAGTGATCTGAATGCCACCGTCTCGCAAATCAATCAGAAAATTACGTTTCTCCCTAATTCTCCTGTCACTATTAAAAATGGCGATCAACTGGAATTATCCGTGACGTTGCCAATGGTCACAACCTTAACCGCCGATACGAAAACATATTTTACGAGTCACGTCACCACGTCCGCTTCAAATGTTGAAACGACCACGCCAGGCAATGCGGCCTACTTCTGGGTCACGACCGGCAATCCGACGACGCTGACTTGGGATGACACCGACAGCACGGTCAAAAATAAAATCATCAACGTTGATCAGCTGACTGACCTGACCACCAGCGGCAGTGATTGGATTGGAACGTTCTACTGGCAGGATAAAGATATTACGCCGGCGAATGCGACGTCCGAATTCAACGTCATCGTTAAAAAAGACGGTACCATTCTGAACAACACCGGCTATTCATTATCCAGCACGGCCGCTCAAAACGGCTTCTATAAAGGCGCTTTGCACATTCGGCCTGAATATTTTGCGGATGGTGTCAACACCTTTACCATCGCCATTTATCCGAAAGGAGTGTCCAGCGGCACGCCGCTTGATACTTTGACCGTCACTTTCAATGTCGGCGGCGATCTTTCCTTCGAAGTGCTGACCGGCCAATCCGGAACTGATCCGTTGTCATGGACCGACCGCACCGTCAGCGAAACTAAGAGCGACGCCTTGGCCCGTGACGCCGACAACACCATCCAATTCAAAGTTGATGATGCGCGACAGGCCGACCGAAACTGGGCGATTCATGCATCGACTACAACGGTTGATGGCGCCGCTGCCGTCCCGTTTTCCTTGGGCTGGCGAGATGCTGCGACAGGCAGTCTGACCGATTTGGCAACAAATCCGATTGTCTTTTCCAGTACTAGCGGCGGGACGGTTACTGGCAACCTGACCACCTCAAAAACATGGTCTAACGATGCCGGCGTTTTAATCGATAGTCCTGATTACTTGTCTGTCGGCGATTACAGCAATCGCCTGCAAGTAAATTGGCGCTTGTACAACACGTCAAACCCAGAATAGGAGGCGCTCACGATGAAAAAATGGTTGTTTAGCCTTTTAGCGCTGCTGATCATGGCGGTAGGATTGGCAGCGCATCCGACTCGGGCCAGCGCTGTGGATCGCAATCAGCAATCCGTCACCGTCGACCTAGAGGCGCCTAAAACGACGCCGCCAACAGATACTGATGGAGCCGGCCGCAATACTGCCCATAAAAACGATGCTTCTGGAACGATTCAAGGCCAGCTTGAGCAAGTCATTCATGGTATTCTTCCGCAAACCGGTGAACAAACCAGTTTCTGGCTGGCCTTTCTAGGTACACTGCTCCTAGTGGGAACCGTACTCCTGATTCTGGAAAGGAGGCGACCGTATGAAAGTTCCTAAGTATCTGCTCCTGTTGACGCTGATGCTGCTGTGCCAAACAAGCCAGCCGGTTGCGGCCGCCTCAAACAGCACGTCCGTCAAGATTGCGATCACCCCGCAACCGCTTGAAATTACCAGTACGACCGTCCCCAAATTTAGCGGCCGCATCCACACTGATCAAACGCAAACGCTGGTTTCGCGCCAGCCGTTAACAATCAAAGTCAATGATCAGCGGACCCGTCAGACCAATCCATGGATGCTGCGTTATCAAATTTCAGCTTTTAAAAATGGCACGCACAGCCTTGGTAATGAGGTCCATCTCAAGATCGGTCCAGGGCTCCTGACGACTAGTGCACCCGCTGATTACCAGGCCCAATCGCTCAATCTGCTTCCTGGGCAAACTCAGGAATTGGTTCAGGCGCAGACCCAGCCGGACACATCTGAGTACCAGGTGGCTGCGGATGCGATCACCTTAGAGATTCCGGCGAATGCGCAAGCAGGTCAATATCAGGCTTTACAGACAATTACGCTATTGGATGTTCCAAACGTTTAAAAACTTAAAAGAAGTCACCACCAAATTGGAGGAATTTAATCATGAAAGCAACTAAATTATTCGGCTTAGGCCTCGCAAGTTTAATGGTTTTTGGATTTACTGCTTCTAATGTGCATGCGGCGGGTGTCGTTGGGACAGATGCAACGACAACAAATGTTACGATCAAAGATGCCGATACGGCTAATCTCATTCTGAAATCGACACCCTCCCTCTTTTCATTTGAAACGTCATTGAATGACACTGGTTCGTACACCCTTGCTGGGACGAATAAGGACAATGAACAAATCGTCGTTTACAACGATAAGAGCGACCAATCTTGGACTGTTTCAGCAGCCTTGACCGATAATTCCTTAACCGCAACTAGCGGGACTTATACCGTTTCCACCTTAAGCTTTAACGGTGGCGATGCAATCGGAACAGGGGCAAGTAACGTAGTGGCAACGAACCCAACTGGGGCTACTAACTCTGGGACAATCGGAACTGACATCGAAGATTTGTCGATTACATTCTCGGATCCAAACGGAACCCTGAAATCAGGCGACACCCTGACAGGAACAATCAATTACACTTTAAATAACGTGACTGATCCTGCTTAACCTGTCCCACCCAAAAAGGCCAGCCCCTCATCGGTCTGGTCTTTTCTGCACAAAACGGTTCTCTATTTTCACATAAAGGAGTGTTTGCATTGAGAAAATTTGTTTGGTTGATCATGATGCTGTTTGGAGGTGTTCTTGGCACGATCGGAACGACTCAGGCAGCGTCGACTGAAGAAGTCGGCTATAACATTCAAGCGGTTATTCCTGAGAATCAAGTCGATCAAAAAAATTCCTACTTTGATTTGCGCATGCAGCCTAAGCAGGAAGAGACAATCCAAGTCATTGTCAATAACACCTCAAACACGAAAGGCACTTATAAAATCAAGGTCAATCAAGCATATACAAATGCTTCTGGTTTTATCGACTATGCCCAAGCTGTTCAGCCCGATAAAACGCTGCGTTATCCCATCGGCAAGCTGGTATCAGCGCCCAAATCGATAACCGTTCCGGCCAATTCATCGAAGAAATTCAGCTTGAAGATTAAAATGCCGGCCAAACAGTATGATGGCCAGATTCTGGCAGGCATTCAAGTCAATAAAGTTCTAAAGAAACAGAAAAAAGGAATCAGCAACGCTTATGGCTACGTTCTGGGCTTGAAACTGACTGAAACTGATAACGAAGTCGCACGCGACTTGAAACTTGTGGCAGTCAAGCCAGCTGCCAAATTCGGCAAAACCAGTGTAGTCGCCGTCTTACGGAATCCAACCATGGATGCTTATGGTCACTTGAAGTACAAGGCTAACATCACGTCCTTGGCGACCAACAAGACCATTTACCGCAAGACGTACGATAATAATATGCAGATGGCCCCGAATTCAACCTACGATTTTGCCATGACCATCGGCAAACGACTGAAGGCTGGTAAATACAAACTGGAGCTGACCGTTTCAGATGCCAAGAATAATAAATGGACGTTCGCCAAGCATTTCACCATCACTCAGAAGCAGGCTGATACCGTCAACAACGCCACGATTGATCAGGGCAAACCATCTTACACGTGGCTCTACATTCTGCTGGGTGTCATCGCTGCTCTATTGCTCATCGTCATTCTCCTCCTGCTGAAACGCCGCAAAGAAAAATAACGGTTTCATCACGAAAGAGGCGCAAATAATTCGCTATTTGCGCCTCTTTTTGTGTCCTCAGCTTAACGTTTCCTTAGCGTTTATCACAAAACATTCACAATTTGCCCAATAAATAAACTTATTTCTGCCTAAAAAAGGTCTTGTTTACCGTTTAAAGTTGTTCTTATCGATAAGAACAAAATAACTTTTAAACACACAGGGGGTCTTTCTTATGACAGAAGAAATCAATCAACAATACTTTGCAGGTGAACGGTCTTTATTTGGTGCCAACGATCTTAAAATTAAAAATTCAGTTTTCTTGGGCGGTGAATCGCCGTTAAAGGAAAGCAGCAACGTTGAGGTCGATTCATCGACTTTCACCTATAAATACCCATTATGGGAAAGTACCAATGCCATCGTCCGGAATTCCAAAATCGAGGCCGCTGCACGCGCCGGCTTCTGGTACGACGATGGTTTGACGGTCACCAATTCCGTTTTTATGGGACCGAAGGAAATCCGCAATTCCAAACACATTAAATTGGAAGACGTTTATTTCTCCGATGGCGAAGAAACGTTATGGAACTGCGAGGATGTCAATCTCAAGAACGTCCAGGTCAAAGGCGACTACTTCTGCCAGCACAGTAAGGATGTTTACGTCGACAACCTGACCCTCGATGGGAAATATGCTTTTGACAGCTGTGAAAATGTCGAGGTCCACAATTCCAGAATGATGTTCAAAGATACTTTCTGGAACTGCAAGAATGTCACCATCTACGATTCCTTCTTAAGCGGAAAGTACCTGTCCTGGCACGCTGAAAACATTACCTTCATCAACTGCACCATCGAAACCGAACAAGGTTTATGCTACCTCGATCATTTAACGATGAAGAATTGTGTGATGACTAATTCCGACCGTGCATTCGAATACAGCAGCAATGTTGACCTTGAAATCAATTCACGGATTGAAAGCGTCAAGAACATCAAGAGCGGCGTGCTCAAAGCAGATTCCATCGGCAAACTCGTCATGGATCCGGCCAAAGTCGACGTTTCACAGACACAAATCATTTGTACGAATATCGAAGAAAATACCGATCACACCGAAGATGATGATTCGAATGTGATCGAACATTATCAAAACGTTTAAGGATAACGAATCAGGGGGGTGTCGCAATGAATATTGAAATTACAGATCCATACACCGGGCAACGCTACAAAACGTTTCCGCAGAGTTCGCCGGAACAAGTTGCAACGGCGTTACAGAACGGCGCAGCGTATTTTGAAACGGCGTTACAACAATCGCCGCAGGAACGCGCCGCACAGTTACTGACACTAGCGCAGCTGTTTCGAGACCGACAGGATGAGTTAGCCACCGAAGCCACCCATAATATGGGCAAACTCTTCCGTGAAGGCCAAGGCGAAGCACAAGCAGCGGCCAACATCGCCGAATATTATGCCCAGCATGGGCCGGCGTTTTTGCAAGATCGGCCGTATAACATCGACGGGCAGCATGCCAGCCTCGAATATACAGCGACCGGCATCATTGTCAGTGTGGAACCCTGGAATTTTCCGTACACCCAAGTGATGCGTGTCTTTGCGCCGAACTTCATCCTTGGTAATCCGATTATCCTGAAACATGCTGCAATCGTCGGCGGATGTGCCGCTTTGTTCGAACAATTGGTCGCAGCAGCTGGCATGCCAACCGGCGCCTTCAAAAATTTATTCTTGAGCCATGATCAAGTGGATAAATTGCTGGCCGATCCACGTGTCCAAGGCGTTGCGCTGACGGGTTCGGAAGCAGCTGGACGTTCGATCGCCGCAATGGCCGGCCATAATCTCATTAAAAGCACCCTTGAGCTCGGCGGCAGCGATGCCTTCGTTGTCTTAGACGATGCCGATATTCCCGCCGCCGTTGAAGGCGCAACGGTCTCCCGATTGCGAAATGCTGGTCAAGTTTGCACTTCGGCTAAACGTTATATCGTTCGTAAAGAAGTCGCCGCTGATTTCATTGCCGGCATCAAGCACAATTTTCAAACTCAAATTCTAGGCGATCCAAGCGACCCAGCAACCACACTAGCGCCCCTTTCGTCCCGCAGTGCCCGTGATACCCTGCAGAAACAAGTCGATGCTGCGGTTCAAGAAGGCGCCCAAATCGTCGTCGATGGCGGTGCCGTTGCTGGTACGAATTTCTTCAAACCAATCGTCCTCAGCAATATCACCCCTAACAATCCCGCTTCACAAACCGAATTCTTTGGGCCCGTTGCCCAGCTCTACATCGTTGATTCCGATGAAGAAGCGATTCGAGTGGCCAATGCCACCCCGTATGGATTAGCTGGAGCCGTTTATTCGCAGGATATCGAACGTGCTCAAAATGTCGCCCGCCAGATGATTACCGGCCAAGTCTTCTTGAACCGGCCATCCGTCGGCGTCCCGCAGCTGCCGTTCGGCGGGGTTAAAAATTCCGGTTATGGCCGTGAAATGAGCGACCTGGGTATCCTTGAATTTGCCAATCAAAAAATCGTTGTCCACTAAAAAAAGGACCAAGTCCAACGACCTGGTCCCGCTATCAAATCTCATCTTAACGACGGTGCTGTTGTGAAGGCTGCTGTTCGGTGATTCGAACTGGGACAGCTTGCCGCTGGTTCCATTGCGGAACAACCAACAGTGCACCGACTGAAATAACTGCTAAAACACCTAAAAGAGTCAACATGAGTCATCCTTCTTTCTAGTTGCATGCCAACATTCTAATCCTTTCGGCCGCAAAAGCAAACTTTAATGAATCTGCCACACAAAATCGAGCGCCTTCTTCTGAACGACCTCATTATAACGTGGCAAACGGCTGTGCTGGGCATTCGCACCATGGGCAATGAACGTTTGGTCGCTCTTGATGCGGCTGTGCAGGGCGTAATGCAAGGATAACGCCGATGTTTCGGTAATGACGCCGTCTGAATGCGACCCATTATCAAGATTACCGGCAATCGATAGTACGTGCACTCCCTTGGGGAAGTTTTGAGCATTGTCGATGACCTGCTGGTATTCCGGCTTGATCACATTAGGACGGCCGTTACGGTCCGTTTCAGTCGCATCGACGCCGTGATCCCGCCAAATGGCCCCATCAAACGGGCCGGCGATTGTCACCAGCCGTTTTAATCGAGCGACTTGATGCGGATGTTCGGCGGCCATGATGATGGCTTCGCAGCCACGTGAATGGCCGATTGCATTGTAACTAGTCACGCCGTAACGCTGGTTGAGTTCTCGCAAGAGTTCGTCGAGCCAGTCGCCTTCACGATTCCAGTTGGCATGATTGTCTTTGAAGATTACCTGAACCATCGGCCGCTTCAAACTTTTCGGCCATTTGCCAATCAGCTGAATGCGGTCAGGAGTGATTACTGCCACCAAAGCACGGTGTGCATGGTCTTCCCATTGTGCCTTGGCAATCATATTATCGAAAGAGCCAGGGCCACCATTTAAACCATGCACAAACAAAGTCGGCCGCTGCCGTCTGACAGTCACCGAATCGGCATGAACCTGCTCAGTCGGAACGATCAGGCAGACCAAAGCGATCAGCAATAAGCATAATTTTCGAACGGAAGGTCGTTTCATGTGTCCCATCTCTTTTCAAATTCAGTTTAACATGGTTTGTATTTTTCATAAGTAATGTTGCTTTTATCAATCACACTGGGGGGATGTGAGTGAATACCACACCAACGAAAAAAAAGAAAAAGCCGTATCTATATGAAGTCGACCTCATGCGCGTCATTTTCATCTTCGGCGTATTGCTAAATCATACCACTTCTGCCTTTGCCGGCAGCATGGGAAGTGCCTCATGGGAGAAAACGTTACTAAATTCGACCCATTTGATGCTTCATTTTACCCGCATGGGCTTCATGTTCATGACTGGCTTGGTTCTTTTTCTCAACTATTATCACCGTCCAGAACAAAACTGGTGGGCTTTTTGGAAGAAACGCTACACCAGCGTCGGCATCCCGTATCTTGCTTGGAACGCCATCTTGGTCGCCGGCCTAATCTGGGGAACAAGCGGCTCATTCAGCGGTTTTTGGAGTCAATTCAGCGACGCCGTCATCCATGGGAACCGATTCTATCTCTACTACGTGTTCGTCACGTTCCAGTTGTACCTGATTTTCCCGCTGATGATCTGGCTATTCAAAAAAACGGAAGGTCATCATATTCAGCTGATGGTCGTTAGTTTCCTCTTGGAACTGCTGATGCTGTTCACCGTCAAATATGGTTATCCGCATTGGAATACCGCCAGCTGGCCGTACATCTTCCGTGCCTATGGGCTCAATGTCCTGATCTACGAAATGTATTTCATGGCTGGTGCCTATGCCGCCATTCATTACAAAGCCGTTTTGGCCTTCTTGAAGCAGCACAGCCGCATCATTTTAGGAATTACCGCCGTCTTATCGCTTGGGACCATCGGCCTGTATTGGTTCGACCTCAAGGTGCTTGGTCTTGATATGACGCATACCGAAACACCCCAGCAGCCGTACATTATGATCTACGCATTATTTATGGTCGCCGTTGTCTTCATCGTCGGCCTCAAATACGCACAGCATCGGGCTCGGGGAATCAATCCGAAAGTGGAAAACTTCATCCATATGGGGGCACGTGTTTCCTTTGGGATTTACTTGGTTCAGACGATTCCACTCGTTCTTTTAGATGGCATCTTAGGCCAAGCGGCTCGTTTCATTCCGGATTGGGGACTCTTATTACTGATTCCAATCGGATACGCCTTCGTCTTAGGCGGTTCATATCTGATTTCATTATTCTGTTACTACGTATGGCCATTTGGGTGGCTGATCGGTCGGCCTCAAAAAAAACGCCCTTGGAAAGGAGTCGCACATGACAAAACTAACACAAGCACTTCAAAAACAACTGATTGATTTTCCGAATCGTCCCTTAATCAAGGAGGCCTCCGAAGCCGACTGGCACACTGGCGCACAATTTGCCGCTGATGTCGCCCACCTCGAACAGGCTTACACCGATGCTAAAATCGGCGCTCATGACCTCCTGCTCGTCTGCCTCAGCAATTCGACAGCATATCCTGAATTGATGCAATCGATGTGGGATCGTGGCATCGCTGTTCATCCGATTGCCGGCAACACCCCTGTCGCCGAACTTCTCAACGAGTGGCACGAACAGGATTATACAGCGATGGTCGTCGATAACCATTTGCGGGATGCTTTGATGACGGCTGAAAATCTGACCGCCGAAGCCCTCAACATCGACACCAACCCGAACCTGAGTCTCCTTGTCGATACAAAACGCGTTGAGAATCGGATTCAGTCGCCTGCAGCACCGATTCTT
Organism: Lactobacillus selangorensis; assembly: GCF_001437205.1. Lineage (GTDB taxonomy): Bacteria > Bacillota > Bacilli > Lactobacillales > Lactobacillaceae > Paralactobacillus > Paralactobacillus selangorensis. Next base: position 391,221 of record NZ_JQAZ01000002.1, read on the forward strand.
GAAGATGATTTGGCCTTAATCTTGAATACCTCTGGAACGACTGGCAAGCCGAAACGAGTCGGCCTTTCCCACCGGCTGATTTACAACGCCGGCCGCCATAACGCCGCCAGCCAGTCGATTACCGACCAGGATACGACCATGATTGTGATGCCGATGTTCCATATCAACGCCCAAGTGATGGCGGTCGTCACCACCCGACTTTCCGGCGGCAAAATTGTTGTCACACCGAAGTTCAGTGCCAGCCATTTCTGGCAGCAATGCGCTGAAAACGACGTGACCTGGGTCGCTGTCGTTCCGACGATTGTAACGATTCTATTAATCAATCAGAACGCCAATGCCCAGTACGAGCAATATCAGGACCAGCTGAAACTGCGGTTTGTCCGGAGCTCATCCTTCTCGCTGCCGGAAGACAAATTTACCGCCTTCGAGAAACGTTTCCACACCCAAATCCTAGAAGGCTACGGCATGACCGAAACGGCCAGTCAGGTGACGATTAATCCAATCGATGCACCCGTTATCGGCTCAGCCGGCAAAGTTTACGGCACCGATTTGGCCATCTACACAGACGGTCAGTTTACAACCGCACCGAACGTCTCCGGTGAAATTGCCGTCAAGGGCGACCACGTCATCAGCCATTATATGGATGGCGAACATGATTCCTTCAAAGACGGCTGGTTTTTGACCGGCGATCTCGGTTATGTCGATGAAAAAGGCTACCTGTTCGTACAGGGCCGCAGCAAAGATATGATCAGCCGTGGCGGTGAAAAAGTCGCTCCCGCTTATGTCGAAAATGCTCTCAATAAATTATCGTTCATCAAAGAGTTGGCGGTTATCGGCCTACCCGATCCGATTCATGATGAAGCCGTCACCGCTGTGATTGTGCCTAAGGTTTGGGACCCTAGCCAGGAACAAGCTTGGCAAGATGCGTTATTTGCCTTTGCCCAACAGAAACTGGCCAAGTATGAACAACCAACCTTGGTGTACTTCATTAAGGAATTCCCAGTCAATAACACCGGCAAAGTGCTGCGGGCCGAGCTCAAACAGCAGATTTTGCAGCAGCAGGTGAGCAGTTGTTAAACCAGCCGTAAAGGACCTGAACCGTTCCCATTAAGACCTGTTCAGATCTTTTTGTGTTTGCTTTTTAGCCAGAATAAAGGAGTCGAATCAGTATGGAAAATGTATCCCCAGTGGCGGCTGTTACCCCCAAGAAAAAGAAAATGAACTGGAATCGCCTGCTTCCATGGGTCCTGCCAGTCTTAATCATCGGTGGCTGGCAGCTCGCCAGCAGTACCGGCTTTCTAGCAAGCAAAACGTTCCCATCGCCAGTGGCTGTCTTCCAAGATGGGGTCGCTTTAGCGCAAGCAGGCACATTGCAGCGTAATATTGCGATCAGCCTGTATCGGGCTACAATGGGGCTGCTGATCGGCGGTTCGATCGGGTTTGCACTCGGCGTCTTGAATGGCGTCTCAAAATTATCCCGTAACCTGACCGATACCTCGATCCAAATGCTGCGGACGATTCCCCATTTATCCCTGATTCCTTTGGTCATCCTAGCCATCGGGATTGGTGAACCGGCTAAAATTTCATTAGTCAGCATCGGCGTTCTCTTTCCCGTTTATATCAATACTTTGCATGGCATTCGGTCCGTCGATCCGAACTTAGTCGAAATGGGAACTTCCTATGGACTCTCCAAATGGGAAATCTTCACAAAAATTATTTTTCCTGGCGCCCTGCCGACAATTTTGATGGGCTTGCGCTATGCATTAGGCGTCATGTGGACGACCTTGATCGTCGCCGAAACGATTGCTTCCGACTCCGGAATTGGTTATATGGCTACCAATGCCGAAGATTTTATGGATATGGAAACGATTATTTTATGTATCGTGATTTATGCGCTATTAGGCAAATTATCCGACCTGATTGCCAAGAACCTTGAAATCTTGGCGTTAGGCTGGCGGCAGGCAAAGGAGGCCCAACAATGACAACGACAACTGCAGCACAACCCTTACTGACGATTAACGATTTGGGTAAACAGTATGGTCCAAAAGTCGTCCTCCGTGACGTTAACTTAACCATTCAGCAGGGCGAATTTGTCGCCTTGGTCGGCATGAGCGGCGGCGGGAAAAGTACCCTGCTGCGTCTGATCGCTGGGCTTGAAAAAATGTCGACGGGCACGCTTACCTATCCTGATGTGGCGCCTGTGATTCGCGTCATGTTTCAGGATGATCGGCTGCTTCCTTGGATGACGGTTCGTCAGAATATCACCTTCAAACGGAACGATGCCGCTTTGCAAGCCCGCAGTCAGAAAATGCTGGCCCGTGTCGGGCTCGAAAAGTGGGCGGATCAGTATCCAGCCCAATTATCCGGCGGCCAAAAACAGCGTGTTGCCTTGGCACGGGCTCTAATGGCGAAGCCGCAATTATTGCTGCTCGATGAACCCTTAGGTGCGCTGGATGCTCTAACCAGACGCAAAATGCAAGACTTGATTCTGCAAGTGTGCCAAGAAGAACAATTAACGACCATTTTAGTGACCCATGATGTGGAAGAAGCCGCTCGCATGGCCGATCGGACCATTGTGATCAAAGACGGGACCAACCGTTATGCTGAAAAGGGCCCTGACAAAGACGATCCTGCCGCTGTTGGTGTCGTAGCCGACCAGATTCTCCATGACATTATCGATCCGGAAGGAGGCCCGGCATGAGTCGTACCGTTCGAAAAATCGGCCTCTTCGTTTTCCTGCTGGCTTGGGTCGCCGTTGCCATCTACGGTTACCATGAAATTCATGGCAGCAGTTCCGGCTTAACCACGATCACAATTGGTTATCAAACCGCTGATCCTGTCGACATTGCTCGCCAACGGGGTGATTTCGCCAAGAAAATGAAACAAAAAGGCTATCACGTTGTTTTTAAGAAATTTCAAGATGGCGCTTCTGAAATGCAAGCCCTGAAATCCGGCAGTATTGATTACGCTCGCATCGGCGATACACCGCCAGTCACCGCCCTTTCTTCCGGGACCGACCTTGTCTATGTTGCTTCCGGTTCATCGAAGGCGAAAGGCTCTGGCATCCTCGTCAAAAAAGGTTCCGGCATCACATCCATCAAGGATTTGAAAGGCAAACGAGTCGCTTATACGAAGAGCACGAGTTCTCATTTTCTGCTTCTGAATGCGCTCAAGAAAGCTGGGATGTCATCTAGCGATATCAAGTGGGTCAATCTGGATCAATCCGCCGCCAGTGTTGCGTTCAACAAAGGCAAAGTCGATGCTTGGGTCACGTGGGATCCGATGACCGCCACCGCTGAGCTCGATCAGAATGCCACCCTCCTTGAAACTGGCGAAAACGGCGTCAGCTCTAATCGTGACTACATCTTAGCCACGAAGAGCTATGCCGCCGACCATACCGACACCTCCAAACTGATCATCAATTATCTGGAGGACGATATGAAGTGGGCCAATAACCATCACACCAAGCTGATCACCATGCTCAGCAAGTCGCTGGGACTTTCGAAGAAGGTCGTCAAGAAGATGGTTGAGCGGCGCACTTACGCCATGGGCAAGATGAGCACGACCGCCATCAAAGAAGAACAAGAAATTGCTGACACCTTCTACGCAGAAGGTTTAATCAAAAAGAAGGTCACGATTAAAAATCATGTGGCTGATTAAGCAGTATTCACACTCCGATTTTATTTCAATCGGGGTGTTTTTTTAATGAATTCGTTTGCATGCTAACTATTTTTCAAAAAGCCCTTGTATTCAGAAATGAGCGTGTTATTATAATTAGCATGCTAACAAATTAGTTAGCCCTTATTTTTGCAGATAAAGTTAGCTTGCTAATTAAATGAATGGAGTGACCTTGTTGTTTAAAATCTTAAAACGCCTCACCAAAAAAGAATGGACCATGATCGTAATCAGCGTCTTCTTTATCGCTGCTCAGGTCGGCTTGGAATTGGAGATTCCAGCCTATATGACCAAAATCACAACGGCACTTGAAACCACCGGCACGACTGCGGCTGATATTCTAACTCCTGGCAGCATCATGCTGCTGCTATCGGTCTTAAGCATGCTAGCGGCCATCATCGTCGGTTTCTTCGCCGCACGAGTAGCCGCTAGTTTCGCCGCCGAATTACGAGGCGATGTTTACGACCAAGTCATGGATTATTCAGCGGAAGATATCAGTCATTTCTCCGTCCCAAGTTTATTAACACGTTCAACCAACGATATCACCCAGCTCCAGCAGTTCATTGCGATGGGCCTGCAAGTAATCATCAAAGCACCCATCACTGCCGTTTGGGCAATCGCCAAAATTGCCAACCAGAATTGGCAATGGACGCTGGCGACCGGCATCGCCGTTGTCGTTCTGATTATCATGCTGACTATCATCTTAACCTTGGTTCAGCCACGTTTTAAGCTCGTTCAGTCCTTGACCGACCGTTTAAATGCGATTACACGTGAAAACCTGAACGGTCTCAAAGTCGTTCGTGCTTATAACGCTGAAGAATATCAAAATCAGAAGTTTGCGACTGCTAATGCCAATTTGACCAATACGAACTTATTCGCCAATCGCGTTTTAGCCTTGATGAACCCCGGCATGACGCTGATTTCAAACGGCTTAACCCTAGCCATCTATGCCATTGGGGCAATCTTAATCAGTGCAGCTGCTCAAGCCGCCAAATTAACCTTATTCAGCAATATGATTGTCTTCTCCACCTATGCCATGCAAGTGATTACCGCCTTCCTGCTCCTGTCAATCATCTTCATCCTGCTGCCACGTGTGACTGTTTCTGTCGGTCGAATCAATGAAGTCCTCGACGTCAAACCCAGCATCGCTTATGGCAGTAAAACGCCCGAAGCAAGCAAACCAGCTGGCACAATCGAATTCAAAGACGTCAGTTTCCATTTCGGCGATGCCAAGGAAGATGCCGTCAAACATTTGAGTTTCACGGCCCAGCCTGGTCAGACGATTGCCCTGATCGGTTCAACCGGCAGCGGCAAATCCACCGTGCTGAACCTGCTCGATCGGCAGTATGACGTTTCAGAAGGACAGGTGCTCATTGATGGCGTCGATGTCAAACAGTACACCGAACAAGATTTGAACAACAAAATCGGTTATGCGCCGCAGAAAGCCGTTTTATTCAGCGGCACAATCCGTTCCAACATTGATTTCGGGAACAGCCCAGAAATGCAGCAGCCCCTTTCAGACCTGGAAATCACAGATGCCTTGGATACCGCCGCAGCATTAGATTTTGTTGAGCAAGAACCGCAGCAGCTCGATGCCAAGGTGGCTCAGCATGGGGATAACTTCTCCGGCGGACAGAAACAACGGCTCGCAATCGCCAGAGCAGTGGCTCGCAAACCTGAAATTCTGATGTTCGATGATTCCTTCTCAGCTCTTGATTATGAAACCGACCAAAAGGTACGGGGCAAATTAAGCTCGAAGAACAAAGGAACGACCAAAGTTATCGTCGCCCAACGAATCAGTGCAATCATGGATGCCGATCAGATTATCGTGCTCGACGACACTGGCAACGTCGCTGGCATCGGCACCCATCAAGAATTGTTAAAGAAGAACAACGTCTACCAGGAAATCGCCTATTCACAATTATCGAAGGAGGAATTGGCCTAATGGAAAAACAGCATACAAGCATTGTCGCCGGCATCAAAAAATACGGCCAGCCCTATCTGCGCATGATGGTCATTGCAATTATCCTAGCTATTTTAGGCAGCTTAGCCACTTTAATCGGCCCGAATCAACTGAGCAAAATCACCAATTTGATCACGGCGGGTCTGCATGGTTCGATTAATCTTACTAAAATCGGTGCGATCGTCTTATTGCTAGCGATCGTTTACTTGGTCGGCGCCTTTTTCTCCTACGGGCAGGGTTACCTCATGGCGACCGTTTCGCAGAAATTCACGCAGGACCTGCGGACGAAAATCAGTCACAAAATTAACCAACTGCCGCTGTCTTACTTCGATACACATGATGAAGGGGATACTTTAAGCCGGGTCACCAATGATTTGGATACCTTCGGACAGTCGTTGAATCAAAGTTTAGGCACCTTGGTTTCTTCGCTGGTTTTAATTGTTGGTACCATCATCATGATGACTTTCACCAACTGGATCATGAGTGTAACGGCGATTATCGCCGCTGCACTTGGCATGATCGGCACCATGTGGCTGCTGAGTCATTCCCAACAGTACTTTACTGCCCAGCAGAACCAATTAGCCGACGTCTCCGGATTCGTCGAAGAAGTTTATTCCGGCCAAGCCGTCGTAAAGACCTATAACGACAAACAGCATGCTCGGGATACTTTCGTCCATTTGAATACCAATTTGTACAACAGTGTCTGGAAATCACAGTTTTTATCCGGCATTATGCAGCCGTTGATGACCTTTATCGGGAACTTTGCCTATGTGGCCGTCGCCGTTGTCGGCGCCCTGCTCGTTTTGAATCACACCATTACAATCGGTGTCGTCGTTGCCTTCATCGTCTACGTCAAAATTTTCACCCAGCCGTTATCACAAGTCACACAGGCTTTCGCCAGTTTGCAATCGGCCCAGGCCGCATTACGGCGGGTCTTCGAATTCTTGGATGAGCCTGATGAAAAAGAGGCCGCCAGCACCGAACATCTGAATGATGTCAAAGGCCAGATCGACTTCGATGACGTTTCCTTCGGCTACAACAAGGGCACCCAGATTATCAAAGATTTCAGTGCGCACATCAAACCTGGTCAGAAAGTGGCCATCGTCGGCCCGACTGGGTCTGGGAAAACCACTTTAATCAGTTTACTGATGGGCTTCTACCCCTTCAATCAAGGTTCCATTAAAATTGATGGCATCGACACCCACAATGTACCAAAGACGGAGATTCGGGACCAATTCGATATGGTGCTGCAGGATACGTGGTTGTTCGAAGATACGATTATGAACAACTTGAAGTACAATCAGCCTGAAATCGACGATGAACGTGTCTATGCGGCGGCCAAAGCGGTCGGCATCGACCACTTCATCAAAACGCTGCCGAATGGGTATGACACCGTCCTTAATGATTCCGTCAGCTTGTCGGTCGGTCAGAAACAATTGCTGACGATTGCTAGAGCGCTGGTCCGCAACAAACCGATGCTGATCCTCGATGAGGCGACGAGTTCCGTCGACACCCGCACCGAAGAACAGCTTCAGCAAGCGATGGACGTCCTGACAAAGGGCCGGACGTCACTGGTCATCGCCCACCGATTATCGACGATCAAAAATGCCGACAACATCCTTGTTCTGAAGGATGGCCAGCTAATTGAATCCGGCACACATGATCAATTGATGTCACAAAACGGTTTCTATGCTAATCTATATAATAGTCAGTTTGAAAGTTTGACTGCATAAGGAGGAACTACTATGCGAGAACCAATTGGGCCCCGAATCAAGGCCGTCAATACCCTCTTCGAAAAGCAGCTGGAAAAAAATTTGAATCATCCGAATGTGTCGCCGCATTTGACCAGTGCCCAGTTCGGGCTGATCAGCTACCTCTATGATCATCCGCATCAAGCAGTCTACCAGCGGGATTTGGAAAAAATCTTCAGTCTCAGCCGGCCGACTATCAACGGGATTGTCAAACGCCTTCGTTTGGGCGGATTCGTCGATGTCAGTCCTTCCCAATCCGATAAACGGTATAAATTAGTGACCCTGACGCCGGCATCCCGGGCCGAAATGACGAAACACCGGCCCGATTTCATCCACGATGTCCGTAAAATCGAAGATAAAATGACCGCTGGCATGAGCGACGCCGAAATCGCCGAAATGAGCCGGCTAATCGATAAAATGCTCGTTAATTTGAAGAAATGATTTAAATAAACGGCACCAAAGCCCCCAGCTACCGATTATTGCTGCGGGCTTTTTTCTTATTTTTCTGAAGTTGTTTTTAACACGATTCGTGTTACACTGAAGATACGAAAATCTTTATCAATCGACACCAAAGCCCTCAGCTACCGGTTATAGCTGAGGGCTTTTTTAACGTTTTCTTCAAACGGGTGGGTTACAAGTTGCCATGTTTACTTTCCGTCATGCTTATGTAACCAGTAAGCAAATAACTGTACGTAACAGCCGACTCAAAGCGGTGCTACGAAAATCTTCATCAATCTGATCACCTCCAGCCCATGCCGGATTTGATTTAGGCAACAAGGGCAGGATACCATACTCACACAAAGTCTACTAAGAACTATTTTTCTATTTTCAACGCTGCTGCTAATTCTTGAGCGAGTCCGGCAAAACGATCATCTTGATAGATCAGCAGGAGCTCACTCGTAACTGGCTTGGCAAGGGGACGGGCCACGACCCGGTCATTGAGAAACGGCTGGGCCGACTTTTTAAATAGAAAAGTGACGAGCCGGTCGGAATTAGCAATCAGGCCGGACAGCGTTTCAATATGAGTGCTTTCGAAGCGAATCGGCAATTCGATTCCCGTCTGTACAAATAAAGAGCTCATCAAATCAAAAATACCAGAGCTGGCCTTTAATGACACCAATTCGGAGGCTTTCAAATCATCAAGATGAATCTGTTTTTGCCGCGCCAGCGGATTCGACTGCGCCAAAATCACTTCCAGCTCGTCTGAACCCAAAACAAGCTGCTGGTAAGTCGAATTCGGCAGCTGATCAGCCCGAATGATTCCCAAGTTCAATTGCTTGTCAGTCAGCTGCTGCAGCAGTTCCTCGCCTTCCATCTCCGTCACCCGGACATCGATGTGCGGATGCGCCGCCATAAACCGCTGCATGCCATTGGTAAAGCCATACTGCGCCATAATCGGAATACTGCCGATTCTCAAATGGGAAATCTTCGGCGTCTGGTTTTGATGCAGCGCTTGCCGAGCCTGATGATCAAGCGTCAGCAGCTGAGTCGCATACGGATAGAATGCGGCGGCCTGCGGAGTACTGACAAGATGCCGCCGGTTGCGGGTGTCGAATAAAGTGACACCTAATTCCGCCTGCAGTTTGCTAAGCCGTTTCGACAAGGCCGATTGGGTGATTGCCAGCTGGTTGGCGGCTGCTGAAATTGTCTGGTTTTCATAAGTCACCACAAAACACTTCACATTAAAAAAATCCATCACACTGATCTCCCTTCCTTGCCATTATGGCATAGAAAAAGCCGTTTCGAAATGATTTCGAAACGGCTTTTTTAAATCAGCGTGGTTGTTCGCTGTTGCTGTAATAAACGGGCGGCTTGATGTCGAAGTGCTGTGCTTCCAGCCAGGCATTGATTTGCTGGGCCAAGGTGTCGGCCATTGTAAATGAAGCGTCGATTTGCGCCTGTGAAATGTGATCGACATGGATGCCGGCTGTCAGCACGCATTTGCCTGGTAAATTGTCTTTAATCTGCGGTGCAATCCGTTCGGCCACCAGATTGTCTTTGTGTTTGCGGCCATCGTGGCTGGCGAGTCGCAGTGTCGCCATGTCATCTTCCGAACTAATGACGGTCACGTCGCCCAAATGGGGATGATCGCCGCCAGTAATCACTAATAATAAATCGGGTCCGACAAACTGAGCAGCAACCGCAATCGTATAATTTTCCTGTGTGACACTGAATTGTTTATTTAACATGCGTTCCCTCCCAACGGCTGTCGATTTGATTGGCAATGCCGAGTAGATCGAGTTCCTTCATCGTCTGGTGGTGCACCAGATCGGCAATCGTCTTCGGATGCGCATAAAACGCTGGCATCGGCGGAACGATTGCTACTCCCAGTTTTGCTAGTCTAGTCAGATTTTCAAGGTGGATCACACTCAAAGGTGTTTCACGTGGAACAAGGACCAGCTTGCGTTGCTCTTTGATGGTCACATCGGCGGCCCGTCCGATCAAATCGGCATCGTAGCCGCTGCTGATGGCGGCCACTGTTTTCATACTCGTCGGCACAATAATCATCCCATCTGCTAAAAAGGAACCGCTGGCGATGGTCGCCCCCATGTCCCGATTCGAATAAACATGGTCGGCCAAATCCATGACTTGTGCCAACGAATAATCCGTTTCTTCCTTGATATTATTTTTGGCCCATTCGCTGATAATCAAATGTGTTTCAACGTCCGGATTCTGGTGCAATGCCTGCAAGAGGTCGATGCCATACGGCGCCCCTGAAGCACCGGTCATGCCCACGATTAACTTTTTCATGTGCTTGCCTCCCCCTAAACTGCTTTACTTTAAATATTTCTCCCAATCGTCAATCTGTTTGAACTGGGCTCGCTTGAACTGGTCCTTCATATCGAACGGTACCGTTCCATCGAGAATCAATTTCGAACTCATCCCTTGGAAACGAATCGACTTTGGATCGTATTGCGGCCGTTCGGATGGGTCCAGCGGATGATTCCGCATGCCCGGCAGCACAACAATGTCCTGGTCGGCCTGGAAACGCGTATTGATCGTCCACATGACATCGTTCATATCGAAAATATCGACGTCTTCATCGACCAGAATGACCGTCTTCAATTCCTTGAAGGCTGAAAAGGCCAGCAAGGCTGCCTGCCGCTGGATGCCTTCATCGGCTTCATTCTCCTTATGAATCTGCATGATCGTCATTAGCTTGCCGCCGCCTGCCGGTGGATTGTAGACATTGAGAACCTTGCCAGGAATGGCTCGATTGACGAGTTCTAAGATGCTGGCTTCGGTCGGAATGCCGGCCAGACTGACATGTTCCTCACTAGGTCCAATAACACTCTGCATAATCGGATTGTCCTTGCGATGAGTGACAGCTGTGACCTTGATCACTTGCAGCGCCGGATTGGCATCGCCGTCATAACCTGGAAATTCCGGCATTGCCTTGCCAGTATTGGTGTTGATGTCTTCACGGACCCGTTCATGCGGCATGATATAGCCTTCCAAAGTGTATTCAGACTGAGCAATTGCATATTCGTCAACGGTCTTCGCCTTGACCAAATCAACAGCTTGATGCCGAATCGCACCCGCCACACCGAGTTCGTTGTAGCCAAGCGGTGTGGTCGGCGGCTCGAAAGTAGCCCCAATGGTGATGGCCGGATCGAGTCCGACGTTGATTGTAATTGGCATCGGCTTGTTGGCGGCTTCATATTCTTCAGCAAATTTGCCGATGTGACGGCCGCCAGGCATGATATAAATACCTAACGTATCTTTGCTTTCAATGACCATCCGATGAATGGTAACGTCGCTTTGCTTTTTGTCCAAGCTGGAACCTAGGACAAGTCCGCACGTCAAGTAAGGACCGGCATCATAAGGCGTATTCGTCGGCGCCGGCACTAATTTGAACAAATCAAAATCAGGTGCATCTGATTTGATTACCACTTCCTGAGCCGGTGCCTGCTCATCAGAAACGACCGGCGGAACCGGGTCACTGACGGCATCCGTAAAGAATTGTCCTAATGTCTTCGGGTCATGATGCAGCATCATTCCAACTCGTTTGCGGCTGGCCATCAAGCCAATTAGGACCCGTGTGCCTGGAAAACCTTCAATCGAATTGAACATCATCGCCGGCCCTTCTTGTGTCGGCCGTTCAACTGTTCCGCCAGCACCGATGTAACGATAAACGCCCGACAAATCAGCGTTGGGGTTAATCGGTACATCCGTTGCATGGTATTGGCCTGGCTGCTGCTGCAGTTCTTTTAAAACACGACGCAGATTCCATACCTCACTCATAAAAATTCCTCCTTGATTGATTTGATTAACTCTAATTTAAGCGCATCCCGGCACATGAACAAGTCGCCTTTTGAGAACTAATATTCCACTTTGGAATAGAAAGCTTCATTCATGCCACTGCCAATCAAGTTTCATTATCCGAAAACTTATTTAACAAGTAATGTTTTCAGGCGTGTTACAATGACAATGAAAACGTTTGAATCGGATTGTCGAGTCTTTGGAGGTGCATATGATGTTTAAAGCTACAAGTTTATTCATTGCCGCTTTAGCACTACTGTCCTTGACAAGCGGCGGCAACCATTCGCTCAGCCAAGCGAAAAATACATCTGCTCAGGTCATAACTATCAAAAATACGGCACAACAACCACAGCCGCCTGCCGCCAGCCAAGTCGGTTCGGAATCAGCCAGTCAATCACAAGCTAGTTCTGAGCACAACCAGTCGGCGGCATCAAAAGCGAAAAGTACCGCTTCAGAAGAATCTAATCGACAGCAGACAACGGCCTGTTTTTCGATTACAACGGATGGTGCGATTTCACCCGAAAAAGCTGCCCGCCGCCTAAATATTCCTGCTGCTAAAATTACCATTCATGATCGCAACGAGGCTGTTGCCTACCTCACGCAAAAAGAACCAGCCTTGCAAAATGGCCACAAGCTGCATTGGCACGCCTTCAAATACGACTCTGGGAAAAAAGGCCATCCCTATTATCTTTATGCCAACGACCCCGACAACGGCCAGGAAATCGCCCGATACGTATCACCAACCGGCGATATCATCGCTGATTATTAATCATTAAACGATTAAAAAGGAAGCCCATCGTCATGAGCTTCCTTTTTTGAGTAATTCTTATGAAATGCGTCTTTGCACACGGCACTAACCTAATTGCGCAAATTTCAACAAGGTGCGGATCATCTGGCATGTAAAGCCGTATTCATTGTCATACCAAGCAACCGTTTTGACAATCTGAGTGTCGCCGGCAGTAGTGACTTCAGTCTGGGTCGGGTCGAAAATCGAACCATATGTGGTGTTGATGACATCACTGGAGACAATCTGGTCGTCATTCCAGCCGAAGGACTCGTTACCAGCAGTGTAGGGCTTAATTTTGGCATTGATTTCATCGCTAGTAACTTTGGTGTTTAAAATGGTTACCAATTCCGTCAACGAACCATCGGCCACTGGCACACGCTGGGCATGGCCCTTTAATTTGCCATTAAGGTGCGGCAAAACGAGTCCGATTGCCTTCGCAGCACCGGATGAATGTGGAATGGTGTTTGCAGCAGCTGTTCGAGCCGCCCGTAAATTTCCGCCCCGAACCGGTCCGTCAAGGATCATCTGAGTGCTGGTATACGCATGAACCGTCGTCATGGTTCCGACTTGAACACCGAATTCCTTATCCAAGGCAGCGGCCATCGGTGCTAAGCAGTTAGTGGTGCAAGAGCCAGCTGATACGATTCGATCGGCATCAGCCAGGATATCGTCGTTAACATTGTATACGATTGTCTTCACATCGCTGCCAGCCGGTGCAGAAATCAAAACCCGCTTCACGCCAGCATCCAAATGTGCTTGGGCTTTTGCTTTAGAAGTGTAGAAGCCGGTGCATTCCAATACGTAGTCGACGCCGTCATTGTTAACCCAAGGAATATTCTGAGCTTGCGGTTCAGCATACACATGGTATTTCTTGCCATTGACGATGATCGCATCATCAGTCGCAGTGACTTCAGCTGGAAAAGTGCCATGTGTGGAGTCATACTTCAGCAGATGCGCTAACATCGCCGGGCTGGTCAGATCATTGATGGCGACCACTTCAATCGCGTCTGATTTTTCACCGAGTTCATAAATTCTGCGAAATGCTAAACGTCCAATCCGTCCAAAACCATTGATACCAATTTTGATTGTCATCCTAAATCCCTCCAATAAATAAACATGCTTTATCGTTTCAACATTGTTACTATAAAAGAAAAGATGTCTGACAAGCAGAGCTGGTTTATCCTAGGATAACTTGTCCCATGCAAAGGAAGTGTTTTGATGAATGAAAAAGTACTGGGTCATTTTCTGAGTTACAAACGGGCTACTTTAGACCCCGCCGACTATGGAATCACCGTTTCTGCCCATCGTCGTGTTGCTGGATTGACCCGTGAGGAAGTGGCTGAACTCGCTCACGTCAGTACCGACTGGTACACTCGAATCGAACAAGGCCGTAACGGCAGTACCCCGTCGCCTGAAGTTCTAGCGTCACTGGCTAAGGTGCTTCATTTGACGCCATCTGAGCAGGAATATGTTGCTCATTTAGTCGCCAAAAATGATTTGCAGACGACGACGCCCGAAAACACAATCAGCCAAACCTTTTTGGACAGCCAGATGCCAACCCCTGCCTTTGAAACAGATCACTTTTTGACCGTCCAAAAATTTAATCACAACGCCCAGAAATTGTATCAGTTTGAACCTGAGACCAGTGCAAAGGAACGTAATTTATTCTGGCGTGCCTTTAAAATCCCAGCCTTTCGCCAACAATTTCCCGATTGGGACGACTTTGCCTATTTACGGACGGCTCAGTTTCGCAATGTCTATAGTACTGATCCTGATTCAGAATTATTATTTGCCATTTTTACCGATATTAAAGACGATCCTGTCTTTAAAAAAGCTTGGAATCAGCTTAAAGTGGCTGGTTTTCCAGCTCAAAAATGGCTCGTCAAAACAGCAGCTAACCAAGAATTATATTTAGGCGAGACGACCTGGCAGGCCCCCGACTCCGGGCATTATTTATTCCTGCAAACGCCATTGGACAATGCCACTCGTCAACAGCTTAAACGACTATAAAAAAGGAAGCCCATCGTCATGAGCTTCCTTTTTTGAGTAGTTCTTATTTAACCGATACATACAAGCCGCTAATCCATTGGCCGCTGCCAAGGTCATACCATGTTTCGCCATCGGCATATTGGACGGTCTTGATAATCTTCCAAGCCGAACCGTTCGGCAATGTCTGCCCGTTCGGTGTGATAAAACCAGGTGTCTTCCATAGTTTAGTCGGCACACCAGAAGTGATTGTAGCAACCTTGCCAGTCGTAGTCGCTGGTGTTGAAGGGGCGGCCGCTTTTGTGTCGCTATCCTTGATATATAAATCAGCACCGACTAAGTAGTAGGTGTTTCCGCTGGCATCCGTTGCAGCGCCGTTAACACGCCATGCAGACTTGTAAGCCAGCGTTTGGTGCTTGGCACCGGTCGAATCATAAGTGACCGCACCGTTTGTGTTCAGCACTGTCTTGACACCGCTGGCATTCGATTTGCTAGTGAAGAATGTGCCGTTTGACGTGTTGCTGCCAGAATTGCTGTTATTATTTGAGGAACTGTTATTATTCGACGAACCACCCTGCGGATCGGTGAAGTACTGAGTGTAGTCCAGACTCATATCGATATTGTCGCTAGTTAAGCCGCTGCCGGTCCAGTTATATTGGGAAGTATACTGCCACATATCAATGCGGCTGTCGTTGTAATACAAGTGATCTGAATATTCAGAAATCCATAAATGGGTCGGGGTCAAATCGCTTGGATTGATTGTGCCGCCGGTAAACCAGCTGCGCATCGCATATAAAGCAGTATTGTTATATCCCTGTGACTTCAAGTAACCATCAAAGGCATTGATAGATGACGTCAGATGAGCTGCCGACTCACCCGTTGCAACGGTTTCCTTGTCATCGACCATGACAGTGTTCTTGGACAAGCCGAATTTCTGGGCAAATTCCACGAACCACTTAGCTTCGGCAATCGCATCGGCGTCGCCATAATAATCCCCAAAATGGTAAACGCTGACGTTCAAACCAGCAGCCTGAGCATTTTTGATTTGGGTGCCGGCATATTTATTGACGTAGGCCGTCCCATCGGCACTCCCTTCGGTCAATTTAATGACGACCCCTTTAACGCCCTGATTCTTCAATGTTTGGAAGAAATACAGCGAATCAGGCTGATAACTGGAAACATCTGCGACAAATGTCCCATGATCGTTGCCAGGAAAGATATCGGCCTGTGCCTGGCCGCGATTTGCATTGAACCCAACCATGGCTGTCAATCCCAGCAGAAACAGGCTGAATATGTAGAAAATCTTTTTATTCAATTGTCAAACTCCTCCGTATCTGATTGTCGTTACAGTTTATGCTTAATTTTAACATTAAATAACAAGCGATAAAAGTCTGGTCTTAAAAAAAGAACTTCGTCAAAAATGACCATCAAAAAAGCCGGACTAATCTGCAGCTTAGTCCGACTTTTGAATTTTTACTCATT
Source organism: Lactobacillus selangorensis (assembly GCF_001437205.1). Lineage (GTDB taxonomy): Bacteria > Bacillota > Bacilli > Lactobacillales > Lactobacillaceae > Paralactobacillus > Paralactobacillus selangorensis. The sequence goes on from NZ_JQAZ01000002.1 coordinate 407,128, forward strand.
TGAATTTTTTTAAACTAAATTACTTAACGGTCACGTACATGGAGCTGACCCATTGGCCGCTGCCAAGGTCATACCATGTTTCGCCATCGGCATACCGAACGGTCTTGATAATCTTCCATGAAGTGCCGTTTTGAAGCAGCTGACCGTTTGGTGTGACGAAACCAGGTGTCTTCCATAACTTCGTCGGCACACCAGAACTGATGGTGGCTACGGAAGGAACCGTATCTTGGGCCTTGATGTACAGGTCGGCACCGACGAGGTAATATTCATTACCGCTGGCATCTTGGGCCGTGCCGTTCACTTTCCAAGCCGTTTTATAACTTAATGTTTGATGAGCAGTCCCATTAGAATCATAGGTAACGGCCCCATTCTGGTTATAAACCGTTTCAACCGCACTGGCCGATTGTTTGTTAGTCAATGCAGAAGTGCTGGAACTGCTGCTAGAGCTGGATGAACTAGAACTGGATGACCCAGTGCCAGTCGTATTATTCTGAGTCGTGAAGTAATGGGTATAATCAAGACTCATATCAATGTTATTGCTGCCGGTCCCGTCCCAATTGTAAGAATCGGTATATTGCCACATATCGATCTTCGAATTGTCATAGTAGAGATGGTCGTTATATTCAGACAACCACAGATGCTGAACGGTCAAAGCACTTGTGCTGATTGTACCGCCAGTAAACCAGCTGCGCATCGCATAAAGGGCTGTGTTACTGTAGCCGGCCGCCTTGACGTAATTATCGAAGGTGTTGATCGATGAGGTCAACGTTGCGGCTGATTCGCCGGTACCTTCGTTTTCCTTATCATCAACCATGACAGTGTTCTTGGAAACACCCATGGCATTGGCTTCCTTAACGAAGTATGCCGCTTCGCTAGTTGCACCTGAATCACTCGTAAAATCACCGAAATGGTAGAGGTTGACAACTAATCCAGCTGCTTCCGCATTCTTAATCTGTGCAGATGCCTTTGGATTGACGTAACTCGTGCCTTCGGTCAATTTAATGACAACACCAGAAACCCCGTCATTCTTCAAAGCTGTGAAGAAAGCCAGCGTTGACGGCTGATAGCTCGATACATCGGCGACCAATTGGCCGTCATCATTTCCTGCATAATAGGATGCGGCATGTGCTTGACCATGTCCCGCATTAAAACCCAGGATTGCTGTTAAACCCAGCGCAAACAGGCTGAATATGTAGAATATTTTTCTATCCAATTTTTCTGAAACCTCCATTTCTATTTTTAGTTTAGCACTTGAAAACGGATAAATTTATTTGTCATCGAACTGAAATAGAAACGCAATCAAACGACAACAAAATTTGTTTGTATGAAATATAAATTTAATCGATAAAGTTTTACAAAGAAACGGTTTCAACCAGCTAGACCAATCTCAAACCAGCTGAATAATGATGCTCCTTCCTATGATGACAAGCGTCCATGCCAACCTTAAAATTGGCTTAAGGAAAAAATGCCGCAAGCGGCCCACTAATTTCGCCACAAAAAAGGGAGCGTGACAGAAGTCGCTTTTTGACTTCGTTGTCACGCCCCCGCGAGGATAGCTAGGTATTTACGCAGCTTGCAGCTTTAGGAGAGCTACAGAAGTCGCTTTTTTGACTTCGTCGTAGCTCCCCCGCAAGACCATCTAGGCATTTACCTAGCTTTGTAAAAGCTAGTCAATGCCAGATGGTTACTGCGCGATGTAAATACCAGATGGCTACCGCGTTTCGCTAATTTATACTGTTCAAACAAAAATGATTCTTTAAATGCAATTTTTGCATTTAAAGAATCATTTTTCGTGAAAGAGACACTTATGTCACAGCTTTTTGTAATTTTTATGACACATTTAAAAATCAGCTGTTATTATTTAACGCTGACGTACAGGGCACTGACCCATTGGCCGCTGCCAAGGTCATACCATGTTTCGCCATTATTATAACGAATCGTTTTGATAATCTTCCAAGCCGAACCATTTGCGACAGTTTGGCCGTTTGGTGTGATGAAGCCGGCTGTTTTCCACAGCTTCGTCGGCACACCTGAGTTAATCGTTGCGACCGTCGGCACGGTATCTTGAGCCTTGATGTAAAGGTCGGCCCCTACTAAGTAGTAGGTACTGCCGCTTGCATCTTGCGCCGTTCCGTTCACTTTCCAAGCCGATTTATAACTCAGTGTCTGGTGGCTGGCCCCATTAGAATCATAGGTCACGGCCCCCTTTTGGTTATAAACCGTTTCAACGGCATTTGCAGATTGCTTATTCGTCAAGGCCGACACGCTCGATGAGCCGGAATTAGACGAATCGCCGTTTTGCTGGTTGGTGAAGTACTGCGTATAATCCAGACTCATATCGATATTATTCTGACCGGTCCCATCCCAATTGTAGGAACTGGTGTACTGCCACATATCGATTTTGGAATTGTTGTAATACAGCTGATCCGAATAGTCGGCGATCCAGAAATGGTCGACGGTGATATCATTCACATTGATAATGCCATCCGTGAACCAGCTCCGCATTGTGTATAACGCTGTATTGCTGTAACCTTGCGACTTCAAGTAATTATCGAAGGCATTGATTGATGAGGTCAGATGAGCCGCTGATTCGCCAGTAGCCCGTGTTTCTTTATCATCGACCATGACGGTACTCTTCGAAAGGCCATACTTCTGTGCGTAAGCGACAAACCATTTGGCTTCCGCAATCGCATCCGCATCGCCGTAGAAATCCCCAAAATGATACAGGCTGACGTTCAAGCCAGCTGCCTGCGCATTTTTGATTTGTGTCCCAGCTTTTGGATTCACATAAGCTGTTCCATCGGCGCTCCCTTCCGTCAGCTTGACAACAACCCCTTTTACACCTCGGTTGGCCAGTGTCTGAAAGAAAGACAAATCGGATGATTGGTAACTCGAAATATCCGCGACCAATGTGCCATGGTCGTTACCCGGGTATACGTCGGCGTGGACTTGGCCACGACCGATATTGAGACCCAGGACTGCTGTTAAACCCAGTGCAAACACACTGAATATGTAGAACAGTTTTTTATTCAATTTTCTGAAACCTCCATTTTGTTTTCAGGATATGGGTATCATATCATGCCAAGGGGCCATAAAACCGCTTGCACCTTGAATGACTTTGAATTGTCATCATCCTGAAATATTTGTCAAATTTGTCATCAATCGTGCTATACTTGGCTCATCTAAATGGAGGAGGAACTGCAAAATGGCAGACATTTTAATTACCACAACCGAAAAAATTCCCGGTCAGGAATACGAAATTATTGGGGAAGTCTTCGGTCTGACGACCCAGTCGAAAAACGTTGTGAAAAATATCGGGGCTGGTTTAAAGAACATTGTTGGTGGGGAAATCAAAGCTTACACCGAACTCTTAACAGAGGCACGTGATGAAGCGGTCAAACGATTACGCAAGAACGCTGCCGAAATGGGCGCCGATGCCGTTGTGATGATGCGTTATGATTCGGACTCAATCAGTCAGGACATGGAAACGGTCGCTGCTTATGGCACAGCGGTTAAATTTATTTAAAAGTATATACTTTTGGCCGAAATGGATTGTTTCGGCCTTTTATTTGCGGTAAACTGAAAGCGGTTTATATCAGAAGGAGGATTCAGCATGACAGCATTATATGGTGGAATCGAGGCTGGCGGCACAAAGTTTGTCTGCGCAGTCGGCGATGCCCAGGGTAATTTACAAACACGGGTTCATTTTCCAACAACAACCCCTGAAGAAACATTACAACACGTTTTTGAATTTTTTGACCAATATCAATTAACGGCACTGGCAATCGGTTCGTTCGGGCCGATCGACATCAATCCCGACTCCGATACATACGGCTACATTACCGATACGCCTAAAGAAGGCTGGCGGATGTTTGATTTCTACGGCAGCATGAAACGTCGCTACCCTGATTTAAAAATCGTTTGGACGACTGATGTCAATGTTGCTGCTTACGGTGAGTATCGCCATGCCCAATTAACGAACCAATCCGTTCAGGACAATATCCTTTACACGACAATCGGAACTGGCGTCGGCAGTGGTTTTATTTATCATGGCAGTTTATATCAAGCCTACAGCCATCCGGAAACCGGCCATATTTTAGTCCGGCACGCCCCTGACGATACGTTCAGCGGCGACTGCCCTTACCATGGCGATTGTTTGGAAGGCATGGCAGCTGGCCCGGCGCTTGAAAAGCGGGCCGGCAAAAAAGCACAAGAATTGGCTCCTGATGACCCCTTATGGAAGCTCGAAGCCTATTACATTGCCCAAGCCTGTGTCGATTACACCTTGCAGTTTGCACCGGCGCAATTGATTTTCGGCGGCGGCGTGATGAATCAGGAACAGCTCTTTCCGCTCGTTCGGGAAGAATTCACCAAACTGCTGAATGGTTATGTGGCCACCCCTAATCCGGATGAATATATCATTCATGCCCGGCTCGGCGACAATGCCGGAATCGTCGGCAGTATCTTATTAGCTGCCGAAGCAAAATAGTACAAAAAAAGAAGGCCCAACGCCTTCTTTTTTTGTGGCTTTATTCAATTCGTGTGCCGGCTTTGGGCCCGATATCCAACAGATGGATTTCATCAATGTCGATCACACCGACCTGCTGAACACTGGCCTTCGGATTGGTCTGCTGCTGATAAGCCTGTTCGGCATCGACGTAAGGACCGCTTGTGTGGATTTCAGCTTTACCGCTGAAACGGAAGCCCTTGAATGCCTTCCGATCGACATATGCAACGGCTGCCTTGCCAGTTGCTTCAATGTTTTTCATCGTCTGCTTCGCCGTAAATTCATCGTAAATTAAATGTGAATCATCATACAGCCGCATCGTCATCTTCGGTCCGACATCGGGATTGCCGTCCGTATCGACAGTCGCAATGTAAGCAAGCTGCTTGGCAATCATATCTTTCATGTCCTGTGTTATCTGTGCCATTTCAATCTCCTCCTTCGACTTTGCCTCCATTGTAACGGCTTGCCGCCGAAAACTCAATTGATTTGCTTGTCAGGGATTGAGAATATCGGCCGCATTCTGATAAGCAACCTGCTGTTTCAAAGTCGGATCGAGCTGGAGCTGCTCGAACCAGTTGCTGGCTTCTTCATTAGTGACATACGGAAAATCGATGGAAAACATCAGATGGCGCGGTCCGAAGGCTTTCAGCGCCGATTTGAAGGCATCGGTGTCGAAATGGCCGCTGGTCGTGGCGAGAAAATTGGTGCGCAAATAATAGGTCAGCGGTTTCTGATTTTTAGCACCCGTTGCTCCTTGCCGTTGTTTGTAAAGCCGGGCCTGCGTTCTAGGCAGATTCTGCGATAAACCTTCGCCTAAATGGCCTAAAATAATCCGCAAGTTAGGATGCCGGTCAAATAAACCGCTCATCATCAACCGAATCGCATGAACCGCCGTTTCCTGTGTGTAGCCCCACGCCGACCCAACCAAACCGGGGTAGCCTTGATAAATCTGGCGCTGATCTGGTTTAGGGGTGCGGGGGTGCAGGTAAACCGGCACATTCAGTTCATCGACTTTATCCCAGAATACTTCCATGGACGGGTCATCCAGGTAGACCACTTGTCCATTCGGCAAATCGGTATAACCGTTGACCAAGGCTCCTTTCATGCCTAAATCACGGACAGCTCGTTCCAATTCAGCAGCCGCTGCCTGCGGATTTTGCAGTGCCACACAGGCAAAAGCACTGAATTGATGTGGATGGGTTTGCACATAAGTCTGGTCAATCAAATCATTGGTTGCTTTAGCCAGTGCGACGGCTTGTTTCGGGTCAGGAATCCCCTGAATACCAGGTGAAACCAGCGATAACACGACTTGGTCAATTTCATTTTGAGCCATTTCCTGGATATAATGGTCGATATTGCCCCATAGATGCTCCTGAATAAATTGGGCGTAAACGGCACCGGATGTCTGTGCAGCATGCGGATTCTGATAAATTTTGCTGACGGCCGGTGTCGAAACATGTTCCTCCAACGCAATTTTTTTCATCACAAAAGCCTCCCTCTTGAAAACCACTGTACACTGCGGTGCAGCACGGCTTCAAGCAAAGAGGCTCTCTTTGTTTCACGTGAAACTAAACATTTAGTTCGTTAAATGATTCAAAACGTGTCCATCTTTCTAATTGACATTCAAAATCCATAGGAAAATCACAAACACGACGGCGAGGGCGTACATAATCGGCGAAACTTCCTTGCCTCGTTTGGCAGCGAGCATCGTAATCGGATACATGATAAATCCAAAGGCAATCCCATCCGAAATACTATACGTCAGCGGCATTCCGATGACAATCAAAAAGGCGGGAATGGCGACCTCGAGTTTCTGCCAATCGATATTTTGCAACGATTGCGCCATCAAAACACCGACGATAATCAAGGCTGGGGCGGTCACTTGAGTCGTAACGACGCCTAGCAACGGCGAGAAGAACATGCTGAGCAGGAAGCAAACACCAGCCACCACCGCCATCAGACCGGTACGGCCGCCGACTGCAATGCCGGCGGATGATTCAACGTAGACACCGACTGGCGATACGCCTAACAGCGAGCCGCCTAACATAGCGGTCGAATCGGACATCAACGCCTTCCCTACGCGTGGAATCTTATTATCGACCATTAAACCAGCCTGTTCGGCTAGGCCAACCAAAGTACCGGTCGTATCAAAGAAGGTAACCAAGAGGAATGTCAACACAACGGTCCACATCTGAACCGAATTGATGGCACCGATATGGTTCAATGCCACTAAGAAAGTCGGTTTGATGCTGGGCGGTGTACTAATAATTCGGGTCGGCATCGGAATCAAACCGGTGACTAGTCCTAACAAAGCCGTTGCCAGCATCCCGATAAAAATGCCACCAGGTACTTTGCGAATCATTAGGATTGAAATGATGATGATTCCGAAAATAGTCAGCCACGTCGTGCCGACATTGAAGGAACCTAAGCCGACGACCGTTGATTTATTGGCGACAATCAAACCACCGCCATGCAAGCCGATGAAAGTGATGAACAAACCAATCCCAGCGGCAATCGCTCGTTTGAGGTCCTCTGGAATCGCATTGATAATCATTTCACGGAGCTTGAAGACTGTGATCAGCATAAAAATAATCGCAGCTACGAAAACACCAGCTAAGGCTGTTTGCCAGGGAATTTTCATTCCGACGACAACGGAATAAACGAAGAAGGCTTCTGACCCCAGTGTCGGGGCAGTGGCGGCCGGAAACTTCGCATAAAAACCCATTAAAAGGCAACCCAGGGCACTTGCGAGTGCGGTAGCGGTGAAAACTGCTCCGGTACTCATCCCTGCTTTCCCACATACCTGGGGATTAATAAATAAGATGTATGCCATTGAAATAAAAGTCGTAAAACCGGCTAAAAATTCACGTTTTACGGTTGTACCATGTTGCTCAAGCTGAAAATAACTTGCCATTTTGTTTTGCACTATCTTTCTCCCCTTCGTGATATGTTCGTTTTTTAGTAAAAGTGTTGCTTAAAATCATAGCACAAGGTTATAAAATTTTAAATAGGCATACTTTTAAATAACAGTCTTCACAATTGTTCGTTTTTAAAGTGGATATCTTTTTAAAAAGATTCATGTTATACTAGGCTACGTGGTGCCAAACCCACTGGGACGGAGAATTGTCGGTGCAAGTTTACTTGCATTCAGAAGGCGAATCTTGCGTCCTATTTATTTTGCATGCGGACAATATCGCGTCCGGTGCCGCTTTCACAAGCAGCCCATTTTAATTTTCCAAATCCAATTGCTGGTTTGAAGCTCACGATCTCAACGGTCACCCTTTAAAAAAATAATTTTTGCCACTAAAAAAACGCATCTGCTGAGATGCGTTTTTAATTTGGCCTAGCCGACATTCAAAATCCATAAAAAGGCAATGAAAATAAAGAACAAGGCATACATAATCGGTGAAACTTCCTTGCCGCGTTTAGCAGCGATCATCGTGATTGGATACATAATAAAACCAAAGGCAATCCCATCTGAAATACTATACGTTAACGGCATGCCGATAATAATCAGGAAGGCCGGAATGGCAATGGCCAAATCCTTCCAGTTGATATTTTGCATCGATTGAGCCATTAAGACCCCGACAATGATTAAAGCTGGCGCCGTCACTTGAGTCGTGACCACACCCAGCAATGGTGAAAAGAACATCCCTAATAAGAAACAGATTCCCGTCACAACGGCGGTCAAACCGGTGCGGCCGCCGACGGCAATGCCGGCCGATGATTCAACGTAAGCGCCGACTGGCGAGGTCCCCATCACGGACCCGACTAACATGGCGGTCGAATCGGACATTAACGCTTTCCCAACTCGGGGCATCTTATTGTCAACCAAAAAACCGGCCTGTTCAGCGAGCCCGACTAATGTGCCGGCAGTATCGAAGAAAGTGACCAAGAGGAACGTCAGCACAACAATCCAGAGCTGGATTGTATTGATTGATCCGATATGTTTGACACCGACCATGAACGTCGGGGCCAAACTTGGGGCTGTACTAATAATGTGGCTGGGCATCGGAATCAAACCGGTTACCAAGCCTAACAACGCTGTGGCGACCATCCCGATGAAAACACCGCCAGGCACATGCTTGACCATTAAAATGGCTGTGACAATTAAACCGAAAATGGTTAACCACGTCGTGCCAACGTTGAAGGAACCTAAGCCAACGACGGTCGATTTATTGGCAACAATCAAACCGCCGCCATGCAAACCGACAAAAGCGATGAATAAGCCAATCCCAGCGGCAATCGCCCGTTTGAGATCCTGCGGAATGGCATCGATAATCATTTCACGGAGTTTGAAAATGGTGATGACCATAAAAATCAAAGCGGCGACGAAAACGCCGGCTAAAGCAGTCTGCCAAGGGATTTTCATCCCAATGACAACAGAATAGGTGAAGAACGCATTGATTCCCAAAGCTGGGGCAGTTGCGATCGGGTACTTGGCATAGACCCCCATCAGAATACAGCCAAGTGCACTGGCGAGCGCCGTTGCGGTAAAGACGGCCCCGCTGTTCATGCCCGATTCACCTAACACCTGCGGATTGACAAACAAGATATAGGCCATCGAAATAAAAGTGGTAAAGCCGGCAACAATCTCCCGGCGAAAGGTAGTGTGGTACTGGTCAAAGTGGAAATAAGTAGCAATTTTATTCAATTCTGATTTCTCCCTTAATGGCAATGTTCGTAATTCTCATTTGAGATTGCCAAACCAGCCCGCAAAAAGTGGCACACCAATAAAACAAGATAAAGAGGCCAACTTTCAGCGGACGTTCATTTAAATTGTTCGTGTTTCATGTTGTGAAAATAAAAAGTCAGAACAAAACGGTTCTGACTCGTATTTAATTCTTGATTTAAACGTGTTCTGAAGAACTACCAATTCGCTGAACAAACTTTTCCTTAAATACCTCAAACCTGGCATTCATCGTCAAAGTCCTGTTCATCTTCCTTGTCAAACCGTTCTTCAGCACGCTCTTTTTTTATTTATCCCAGACGTTGGCTAAGATATTGGTCTGGTCACGGTCAGGGCCGACGGAGAAGGTCAGCAAATCAACGCCAATCAATTCCTGAATGCGCTGCAGATAGTGCTGGGCATTTTCCGGTAAATCGCTGATGTGACGAGCTTGGGTAATGTCTTCCGTCCAACCTGGTAATTCTTCATAAACGGGTTCGCATTCGGCTAACATTTTCAAGGAAGCTGGGTAATGATTGATCAGCTGGCCTTGATACTTGTAGCCGGTGCAGATTTTAATCGTCTTGAGGCCGGTCAAAACATCCAAACAGTTGAGGGAGAGGTCTGTGACTCCGGCAACTCGCTTGGCATGGTTGACAACGACGGCATCGAACCAGCCGATTCGGCGTGGTCGCCCCGTAACGGTCCCATATTCATGCCCGGCTTCACGGATGAAGTCGCCATTGGCATTCAGCTGTTCGGTCGGGAATGGCCCCGCACCGACACGTGACGTATAGGCCTTAGCAACCCCAACGACACGGTCGATCTTGTCAGCGCCCAAACCGGTCCCAGTGGTTACCCCACCGGCCGGATTGGAAGAAGTGACAAATGGATAGGTCCCTTGATCGAGATCCAGCATAATGCCTTGGGCCCCTTCAAACAACAGGTTTTCACCACGATCGTGTGCTTCATTGAGGAGCACAGAGGTATCGCAGACATAATCCTTGAGCTTTTGACCATAGGCATAATATTCATCAAAAATGTCATCGAATTGCAGTGGTTCAGCTCCGTAAATCTTGGTAAACAATTGGTTCTTCTGTTCCAAATTCTGCTTCAGTTTTTCAGCAAATGTGTCCTTTTCAAGCAGATCACACATGCGAATCCCAACACGAGCGGCTTTGTCCATATATGCTGGACCAATGCCATGATTCGTCGTGCCGATCTTCTGGTCGCCTTTTGCAGCTTCCTGCAAACGGTCTAAAGCAATATGGTAGGGTAAAATTACATGGGCGCGGTCGGAAATCCGCAGATTATCCGCCGTTACCCCTTTTTCAGCTAAGTAGCTCAGTTCACTCACCAGTGACTTCGGATTCACGACCACACCGTTGCCGATCACACTCGTCTTGTCAGGATATAAAATGCCTGATGGTACGAGCTGCAGCTTGTAGACCTGACCATTCGTATGAATCGTATGGCCGGCATTATCGCCGCCTTGGTAACGTGCGATTTTTTGTGCATCCTCACTCAGAAAATCGGTGATCTTCCCTTTGCCTTCATCGCCCCATTGGGTTCCAACTACAATAACTGATGCCATATAGTAGCGCTCCTTTATTTGATTCGATTGGGCGTTTCTCAACACCAAGTTCCAGTGTACCAATCGCCGATGTGAAATTCAATGCAAAATACGAATTATTTTTATTTATTATAAATTTTGTGCTCGTAAACACGAACATTATTTCAACCAATTAAATTGATTCCTTTAAATAGCGAATAAAAAAAGAGTGTGCCCTGAGCGGCACACTCGCTGTTTACTTGCAGTTTAACTCTTTAAACGTTCTTCTAATAAATAGGCATTCATGTAGCCGAAGGAAATCTCGGCGACTTCATTCACAGCAATCTGCTGGTCCGTTTCTTCGAGGTCCTCCGTAATATCATGGAATACAAACTGTTTATCAGTCACATCACTAGGATACCCGACAAAATCGGTACCGACTGCATCGGCCAATCGGACACGAATAACCTGCTGGAAGGCGCTGGCCTGTTGCAGCAAGCTCAAGAACAAATCTGTCGATGTATCGAAGAGCCGTTCGGCGTTCAAAACCGGCTGCACGACCCGATGCTGGGCCTGATTATCATGGAGGTAACTGGTAATCGTCGCCAAATAATCAGAATCGACCGTCAGCAGTTTAATGTTATTCAGCCTGGTCAGCGTATAACCGCCAAACTGGCCGCCCATATCAATCAGATTCAGCAGAACACTATCTTGATTGAGGGTATTGACGTAACCGACAAAGAACGTATCCTCATCGTTACGTGGCGTGATGGCAATCAGCTGCTGCTGAGCCTGCAAGTCCTTCAAAGCTGGATACAGCGCCTCCTGTTCCCGAACGACCGTTGTTTTGTGATGAACCGGCTGTTTTTTCATCAGCTGTGTTTCCAAATACAATTCCAAGCCGTTGAGCTCGATAATTTGGACAGCACTCATGTCAGCCGTTAAAACGCGTTTATCGGAATAATTGAACTTGTCGAAAACATCGAAATCGAACTGGTCGCTACCCATCTTAACGACGGTCCCTTCCAGATACGTTTCGCTGTCTTCCAGCACCAGCATCATCGCACATTGGCTGACCAAAATCTGCCGCAGGACCTGCGGAATCAGCGGCTGCCGTTCTGAAAAGTGCAGCGGCTGGCCTAATTGCTGTGTCGTCAAAAAATGTTCCCGTTGTGCCGTTTGAATCTGAAAATGCATATTATCCAAATCAGCACTGGTGAACTCGATCACATGGATTGCATGAAAGGCCAATAAAACCGAGCCATCCTGGACACCGGCATCATTGTAAGTATCGATCAGCACGGCGTCTGGACCCAGCAGGCGGACGTAGCCCGTATAAAAATCAGTCGTATCAAGTTGATAGACATTGATCAAAAGATGTTCATTTTTAGCGGTTTCTAAATCAGCGATAATTGGATCCATTGTGATGACCTTCCTTCTATAAACGTAAATTAGCCCAATGATACCACTCGCACCGGCCGGCGTAAACTTTATGAAGCCTGCGGATCGGCGTTATAAGCGATTGACGAGAACTTGTTGTAGGACTTCACAAAGAGAAGTTTGACGGTCCCACGCGCCCCGCTACGGTTCTTCTCGATGATGATTTCCATTTCGCCGACATCCTGGTCCTCAGGATCGGGCGGCGGCGTTTGCTGAAAACTGTTGTCATTGTCATCATCGTCGCCAGGTTCATCCCGATAATAATCATCACGGTAGAGGAAGGCCACAATATCGGCATCCTGTTCGATTGATCCGGATTCACGGATATCGGAGAGCACCGGCCGTTTGTCCTGGCGTTGTTCGACACTACGGGATAACTGCGATAGGGCAATGACAGGCACATGCAATTCTTTGGCAAGCATTTTCAGCTGCCGTGAAATCGCAGAAACTTCCTGCTGGCGGTTTTCACCGGTTCCTTCAATCAGCTGCAGGTAATCGACGACGACGAGGCCGAGATTGCCCTTTTCCTTCGCTAAGCGCCGGCATTTGGCCCGAATATCGGCCATTCGGTTGCCAGGCGTATCGTCGATATAGATCGACGTTTTGGCCAGACTCCCAGTGGCAATGTAGAGGTTGTTCCATTCATCTTCGGTCAGCTGGCCGGTCCGCAAATGGTTGGCATCGATACTGCCTTCTGCACACAGCATACGGTTGACCAGTGATTCGGCCCCCATTTCCAAACTGAAAATGGCAATCGTCGTATCGGTTTTCGTTCCAACATTCTGTGCAATGTTCAGGGCAAAGGCCGTTTTCCCCATCCCAGGACGGGCGGCAATGACGATCAATTCATCCGGATGCAGTCCAGCGGTAATCTTATCCAAATCAGGATAACCTGTTGGCAGTCCGGTAATCGCATCCCCTTCAGCAGCTAATTTATCGATTTCCGTTAAGGATTCGTTTAAAACATTATTGATTTCTTTGAAACCAGTGCCGACTCGATTTTCAGAAACATTCATGATGTCACGTTCAGCATCGTCCAGTAAGTCCGTGACGTCTTCATCTTGGTCATAACTCTTGGTGACAATGCCCGTCGCCGTCTGAATCAGCTTCCGTAAAATGGATTTTTCCTGGACGATCTTGGCGTAATAACCGACGTTGGCCGCAGTCGGCACACTGCCGGCCAGTTCGGCCAAATAGCTGACGCCGCCGATGTCATCGAGCTGGTTATTCTTGTCCAGCTGGTCCTTCATCGTCAGGACATCGACTTTTTTATCGGCATCGTTCAAGTCAATCATGGCTTGGAAGATCATTTGATGCGCCTTCCGGTAAAAATCCTCCGGCTGGACGTATTCCATCGCCTCGACTAAGGCTTCATCATCTAAAAAGACCGCCCCTAAAACCGCCTGCTCGGCTTGATTGTCGCGCGGTGGTGTGCGATCGATCAGTTCATTATTCATCCCATCGCTCCTGTTAAAAAATATCTCTTCCCAGTTTACTTTAAAATAACAATTTAAACAATAGGCGGTCTTGGTAAAAAGGTCTGAGACAAACTGCCTCAGACCTTTTTGAGAAGTGCTTATTTAGCGTGTGTAACGGCGTTATTCTTCGACCACATGAACCCGCATCTTGGCATCGATGCCAGGTGCCAGCTTAATCATCACGTTGCGGTAGCCTAATGCACGGATTGGTTCCGGCAAGTCGATCTTGCGCTTGTCAACCTTGATTCCGAACTGCTTCTGCAAAGCTTGGGCAATCTGCTTGCTAGGAATCGACCCGAACAAACGATTGTCAGCGCCGGCCTTCGACTTGATTTCAATAACAGTCTTGTCATCTTCAAGCTTCTGTTTCAGGTCCTGTGCTTCGGCAAGCTGTTCAGCTTCTTTTTTAGCTTCGGCATGCTGCTGGCCCTTCAATTCTTGGACAGCGGCTGGTGTAGCTGCCTTAGCCTTGCCGTTTTTGATCAAAAAGTTCTGAGCATAACCATCAGAAACTTCTTTAATTTGGCCCCGTTTTCCTTTGCCACGGACATCTTCTGTAAAAATAACTTTCATGGTTGTTAACCTCTTTCCAAACCGTTTAGGATTCTTCTGCTTCGACGGCATCGATCGCATCCAGCAATTGGTCCCGGACCGCATCGATCGTCGTATTTTCGATCTGGGTCGCCGCATTGCTCAAATGACCGCCGCCGCCCATTTTCTCCATAATGAGCTGGACATTGACGGTCCCTAGGCTGCGGGCCGACACACCAATCAATTTATCCGACCGGCGGGTAATCACAAATGAAGCCTCGACACCTGACAACGACAGCAATGTATCGGCTGCCTGAGCAGCAATGACAGGATCATAAACTTGGTCTTCTTCACCTGTACATATTGCCATAGTTTCATGGACCATTTCAACCCGTTCAATCAAATGATTCTTTTCGATGTAACTCTGCACATTTTCCTTCAGCAGATGCTGAATCATCAGCCCATCGGCCCCGACCGACCGCAAGTAGCTGGCCGCATCGAACGTCCGAGTCCCCGTCCGTAACGAGAACGACTTGGTATCGACGGTAATCCCAGCCAGCATGGCCGTTGCTTCAATCTTGTCCAAGCCAGGCACATTCTGCGGCTGGTATTCGAACATTTCGGTAATCAATTCGCAGGTCGATGAGGCATACGGTTCGATGTACACCAGCATTGGGTTTTCAGGGAACTCTTCGCCCCGCCGATGATGGTCGATGATGACCGTCCGGTTGGCCAGCCGTTTGTACAGGTCGGGACTCATCGAAATCGATGGTTTCGAATGGTCGACCATGACTAACAGACTGTTATCGGTGGCCTTTTCCAACGCCTCTTCCGGTGTAATGATCTTGGGCGCAATATCGGGATAATGCTGGATTTCTTGCAACAAACGCTGCACATCCGTATGAATATGCGTCTGATCGATGACGACCCAGCATTCTTTGTTGTTCATCTGGGCGATACGGCGAATTCCTAAGGACGCCCCGATGGCATCCATATCAGGCCGGATATGCCCCATAACAAAGACTTGGTCGGTCTGATTGAAGATTTCCTGCAGTGCTTGGGAAATCATCCGGGCCCGCACCCGTGTCCGTTTCTCCATCGGATTGGTCTTGCCGCCGTAGAAACGTGCTTCGCCCTCTTTGGACTTGACGACAACTTGGTCGCCGCCCCGGCCCAAAGCCAGGTCGAGGTTGCTCTGCGAAGTGACCGACAAAGCAGCCAAATCCGTATCGCCATACGCAATCCCGACACTCAGTGTTAAGGGAAAGTTCTGCTTTGACGTTTCTTCACGGATTGTATCCAAAATCTTGAACTTATCGTCCTCAACGGCTTTAAGCGATTTGGCATATGCCATTAAGAAAAAGTGGTCGTCATCGACTCGTTTTAAGAACATTTCGAATTGATTGGCCCACATCGAGAGCTGATTCGTCACATAATTATTCAAATTCGAAATCGACTGGTCATCCATCGTCTGGGTGACTTCATCGTAGTTATCCAGAAAAACCTGGCCAATGGCAATCTGTTCATCCTTGTAACGGTCTTCGATAGCCGCATATTTGGTAATATCGAGCAGGTAAACCACGCCGATGCTCTGCTGAATGATAATTTCAAACTGGTTCTGACCCCAATGAACGACCTTGGTGTCATTGGAGTTTTCATTTTGTTCGACTAACTGTGCTAATTCCGGATCAACTTCCGAAATCTTTTTACCAATTACTTCCTTATTGCCCAAGTATCCCTGCAGATACGGGTTCGTCCATTGAATCTCGCCCTTATCGTTGTACATTAAAATCCCAATCGGCATTTTGACCAATGCTTCCTGCTCGCCCCGTTTAATTCGGTAGGAGAGGTCCGAAACATAGGCACTGGTATTCCGACTGATTGTTTCCAATCCATAGAAAACCGTCCCCAATAAGCCGATGAAGAGGATAAACAGAAGCAGGGACAAAATCGGATTGATAAACAGGGTAAAAATAACCCCAATCAACGCGATTGCGAACAGGATCACAGTAACAATCCTTAATCGCCGGTCCTCCAAAAACGAGGGCAATTTGATGCGCTTCAGTAAATTTTTCATACATGACTCCTTTTAACAAATGCTCCCCAGCATCCGTCAATACGCGACAGTGGTCATTTCCCAATGATCACGACGTCTCTTAGGATCAACGTCCCAATCGCATTCTTTGCTATACTTTTTCATAATCCTAGTCATACTAATTTTATCATAAATGAAATCAATATGTTGCGCGCATTCGAACCGCTTTCTTGGCAAAACGCCCGTCCGGATGGGCCAAAAATGCTAAAATAATCTTTGTCAAACAAATTATTTTATAGAAAGAAGCTGAGTCGATGTCGCTCAGTTTAATGATTCTGATTTTATTTGCGGCCGGTCTAGCCGGCGGACTGCTTAGTTCGGTGGCTGGATTAGCCTCGCTCGTTTCTTATCCCGTTCTGCTGGCGTTAGGACTGCCGCCGGTCAGTGCCAACACGACCAATACAGCATCCTTAATTTTCACTGGAATCGGCTCCAGTTTGTCATCGGTCAAAGATCTGTGCACCAATCGCAAGTTGACTTGGCATATTGCCGCCATCACCCTCTTTGGAGGTCTGATCGGCAGCATCATTCTCGGTTTCGCACCAGCCACCACCTTTGCACATATTGTGCCCTTCCTCATTTTCAGTGCTGGCTGTCTGATGCTGTGGTCGGAATTCAGACCGGCCAAACCACACGCTGCCCAGCAGTCGCAGCGCAAGTTCGTGCTGTTTCTGAAACAATTTGCGATTTTCCTGGTCGGGGTCTACATCGGCTACTTCGGCGCTTCAGCCGGAATCATCATGGTGGCGTTACTCACGGTCACGATCGACCGGCCGTACACTGTCTGCAATTCAATCAAGAATTTTGCCTCTTTTGCAACCAATGTTTTGTCATTGATTGTTTATGCACTGACGACCAAAGTGTATTGGTGGATGGTCGTGCCAATGGGGGCCGGCATGTTCATCGGCGGCTACGTCGGTCCTGTCATTGTACGGCATGTACCAACACGACCACTGCGAGTCATCGTGTCAATCGGTGCATTCGGTTTGGCTGGGTATTTGTTTTACACCACGTATTTTAAATAAATATTTATCCACTTGTGGACAAAAAAAGTCTGAAACCAAATTGATTTCAGACTTTTTTGACTTACAGAGCAGCTAGCTGCCCCTTCTTTTTTACGCTCTTATTAGCCTTCGTCACTAACGAATGGTAATAAGCCCATAATCCGTGAACGCTTGATTGCTACGGTCAAACGACGTTGGTTCTTGGCACTTGTACCAGTCACACGACGTGGTAAAATCTTGCCACGTTCTGAGATGAAGCGACGTAATAAGTCGGTATCTTTATAATCGATGTATTCGATATGATTTGCGGCGATGTAGTCAACCTTACGGCGACGACGGCCTCGACGTTGTCCTGCCATGTTCTATCCCTCCAATAATTGTTTAGAATGGTAAATCGTCATCAGAAATATCAATCTGCTGACCACTGTCTGCGAACGGATCGGCCGAATGATCATCGGCTGATGAGCTTGCAGAATTTTGAGGGGCCGCTTGACCAGAATTTTGCTGGCTGGCAAATGGATCTTGCGATGCATTTGACTGATTGCCACCATAATTATTCCCGTTGCCGTTATTACTATTGTTGTTATAACGGTTATTGTTGTAATTATTGTTGTTCTGACCATAGCTTTGATTATTGGATTGACCTTCGGAACGCTGGCGTTGTTCGGACTGCGAACGAGATTCCAGCAAGCTGAAGTTATCCACGACAACTTCAGTCACGTAAACTCGATTGCCTTCTTTGTTTTCATAGTTCCGTGTCTGGATATGACCGTCAATTCCGACTAATGAACCTTTATGAGTAAAGTTCGCAAAATTTTCGGCCGCTTTACGCCAGATCACGCACGTAATGAAATCAGCATCGCGTTCACCCTTGGAATTGGTATACTGCCGATTTACCGCTAAAGTAAATGTTGCAACTGCCGCACCGCCTTGGGTATAACGTAACTCTGGATCACGAGTTAAACGTCCCACTAGAACAGCTCTATTAATCAATAGACACACCCCTCTCTGAAAATAAAGGCTTCGTAGAGATTCTACAAAACCCATTGAGTGTATTAAAAAGTAAAATTAATCTTCACGTTTAACGATCATATGACGTAAAACTGAGTCATCGATCTTGGATAAACGGTCGAATTCTTTGACGGCTTCTTTGGCCTTGTCGTCAACAACCACGTTTGTGATATGGTATAAACCTTCACGATAATGGTTGATTTCGTATGCAAGACGACGTTTTTGCCAATCTTTCGAATCGATCAATGTTGCACCGTTATCCGTTAAAATTTTGTCATAACGTTCAACTAAAGCGGTCTTGCTTGCTTCATCGATGTTTGGTGCGATGATGTAAGTAATTTCATACCGAGCTTGCTTTTCTGCCATGACTATTCACCTCCTTATGGACTTTAAGGTTCTCACACAGTGTGAGAACAAGGAAGTATCTCGTAACAAACAAGGTCAAAAGCGGCCTTGTTTACCCAGGGGATTTCGTTTTCCAAACTTATCCACAGATACTCACAGAATAAAAGAATAACATAATCCGAGCCATTTTTCAACTTCCTTCGTCATTAGAATTAAAAAAGACATTCACACGTGATCCAGATAACTTAAGCGGTTATCTATAGATTACGCACGAATGCCTTTTTTATATTTAAACTTTTTTATTCGGCTGAATCAGGATCGTCCGGATCATCTTCATTGGTAATCTGATCATCGCTTTGCGCCCGATCGACTAATTTCTGCACTTGGTCGGCCTTATCCTGGTCGGTCAGATTAGCAGCAGCCTCAGAGGTCGTTTCCAGCTCGTCAGCGTCACCTTCATGTGCCGTTGTATCATCAGACGCCACATCCTCTTCAGGGAGGACACGAGCCATGCTGACCACGATTGCGTTGTCGTCCAAACGAATCAGACGCACCCCAAGTGTGGACCGGCCTGTCTGCGAAACATCGCTACTGCTGAAACGAATCATAACACCGGTATTGGTCATCACCAAAATGTCTTCGCTGCCGTTGACCGTCGTCAAGCCGGCTAATGGGCCATTCTTTTCAGTAATATTGGTAGTCTTGATTCCTTTACCACCGCGACCTTTGATTGGATAGTCGGCGACTGGCGTCCGTTTGCCGTAGCCTTTTTCAGAAATAACAAAGACATCGGCATTCGGATGCAGAATATCGGAGCCAACGACATAATCGTTGTCACGCAGCCGGATTCCACGAACACCGGTTGCGGAACGACCCATTTGCCGAACGTCTGCTTCCTTGAAGGAAACGGCGTAGCCAAGATGCGTCCCGATGATGATATTTTGAGTACCATCCGTCAATAAGACGTTGGTCAATTCATCGTCATCCTTGAGCATCAAAGCCCGCAGTCCGTTCTTGCGGATATTGGCAAATTCACTGACCGCCGTCCGTTTAACCGTCCCGTTCTTCGTCACAAAGAAGAGATCGTTCTTGTCATTTTCCTTCGTATCATCGCTGACACTGATAACCGTCTGAATCTTCTCGTCGGAGTTGATTCCCAGCAGGTTGATGACCGGAATGCCCTTTGCCGTACGGCTGTATTCAGGGATTTCGTAACCCTTCATCCGGTAAATCTTGCCCGTATTGGTGAAGAACAAGAGGACGTGGTGCGTCGTCGTCGAAATCAATTGTTCGGTGAAATCGTCGTCATGGACGCCCATGCCTTGAATCCCACGACCACCCCGATTTTGCGACTTGAAGTCACGAGCCGGCTGCCGTTTGATGTAGCCATTATGCGTCAAGGTGATGACGACATCCTCTTCTTCGATCAAATCTTCATCTTCGAGGCTGAGGACTTCGCCGACCATCAATTCGGTCTTGCGCTTATCGCCATATTTACGCTGAATCTCAAGCAATTCTTCATAGATGATTTGATGAATCCGTTCTGGTTTGGCCAGAATGTCTTTGTAATCGGCAATCGCATCCATCAAATTCTTATATTCATTTTCAACCTTGTCCCGTTCCAAGCCGGTCAAACGAACTAAACGCATGTCCAAGATAGCTTGGGCCTGTTTGTCATCTAATTCGTATTGATCAATCAAGAGGGCCTTGGCAATATCGCCGGTCTTTGAATTACGGATGATGCTGATGATATCGTCGATATGGTCAAGCGCAACTCGCAACCCTTCCAGGATGTGTGCTCGTGCTTCGGCCTTCTTCAAGTCATACTGTGTCCGCCGCCGAATGACTTCTTCCTGATGCTGCAGGTAATATTGCAAAATTTCCTTCAAGCTCAGGAGTTTCGGTGCATTGTTGACAATGGCCACCATGTTGAATGAGAAGTTGGTCTGCATCGCTGTCTGTTTGAACAAGTTGTTCAAAACAACGGAGGCACTCATGTCACGGCGGACATCGATCACAATCCGCATCCCTTCACGGTCGGATTCATCGTTTAAATCGGTGATGCCGTCCAAACGCTTTTCACGGACTAAATCAGCGATTCGTTCGACTAACTTGGCCTTGTTGACCATGTATGGCAATTCGGTGACGATAATCCGTTCCCGGCCGTTCTTCTTGGTCTCCACTTCAGTCTTAGCACGTAATGTAATCGTGCCCTTCCCAGTTTCATACGCCCGCCGGATTCCGGATTTGCCCATGACGATCCCGCCAGTCGGAAAATCAGGTCCAGGCAGAACTTCCATCAAATCGGCAGTCGTCGCATCTGGATTTTTCATCAGCATGTGCAAAGCGTTGATAACTTCCGCCATATTATGCGGCGGAATGTTGGTCGTCATCCCAACAGCAATCCCAGTCGCCCCATTGACGAGCAAATTGGGAAAACGTGATGGTAAAACGACTGGTTCACGTTCGGTGCCATCATAGTTCGGCTGATAATCAATTGTGTCCTTGTTGATATCACGGAGCATTTCAGTGGCGATTTTGCTCATCCGTGCTTCGGTGTACCGCATCGCAGCAGCACTATCGCCATCGACAGAACCAAAGTTCCCATGCCCATCGATCAAAAGGTAACGATAACTAAAGGGTTGTGCCATCCGGACCATCGCTTCGTAAATCGGTGAATCGCCATGCGGATGATATTTCCCCATGACGTCCCCAACGATACGAGCCGACTTCTTGTACGGCTTGTCCGGTGTGACACCTAATTCGTTCATCCCGTAAAGAATACGCCGCTGAACGGGTTTCAAGCCGTCCCGTACGTCTGGCAACGCACGTGCGACGATAACGCTCATCGCATATTCCAGGAATGATGTCCGCATCGTCCGTGAAAGGTCGACGGGTTTAATGCGGCTGTTTTGTGGGCCATCTTCTGCCATATTCCTTATTCCTCCCTTGTGATCAATTAAGCATCAATGTTCCGTTGATCGACATATTGTGCATTATCTTGAATAAATTCACGTCGTGGTTCGACTTTATCGCCCATCAGCATTGTCAAAGCGGCGTCAGCGTCAGCAGCATCGCCCACATGGA
This sequence comes from Lactobacillus selangorensis, assembly GCF_001437205.1. Classification (GTDB taxonomy): domain Bacteria; phylum Bacillota; class Bacilli; order Lactobacillales; family Lactobacillaceae; genus Paralactobacillus; species Paralactobacillus selangorensis. The sequence goes on from NZ_JQAZ01000002.1 coordinate 428,847, forward strand.
CTTGCTCCAAACGCCGGGTTTCAGGGTCCATAGTTGTTTCCCACAACTGGCTGGCATCCATTTCACCTAACCCTTTATAACGCTGAATCACTGGTTTTGGTGACGGCGGTAATTGTCCGACTAAATCTTTTAATTCTTCATCTGAATCCAGATAGCGAATCATCTTGCCCTGCCGTACTTGATACAGCGGCGGCATGGCGATGTAGACGTAGCCAGCTTCGACCACTGGCCGCATGTAACGGTACAGCAGTGTCAGCAGCAAGGTCCGAATATGGGCTCCATCGACATCGGCATCGGTCATGATGATGACTTTGTGGTAACGGGCTTTGGAAATGTCAAATTGATCCCCAAAACCAGTCCCCATGGCTGTGAATAACGTCCGAATTTCTTCGTTCGCTAAAATCCGATCCATGCTGGCTTTTTCCACATTCAAAATCTTCCCACGAATCGGGAGGATTGCCTGTGTCAAACGTGAACGGCCCTGCTTGGCAGAACCGCCGGCTGAATCCCCTTCGACGATGAATAATTCTGAAATTTCAGGGTCTTTCGATGAATTATCGGCTAACTTACCTGGCAGATTGCTGATTTCGAGGCCATTCTTCTTGCGAGTCACTTCACGAGCACGCCGAGCAGCAATCCGGGCTTTGGAAGCCAATGCACCTTTATCCACAATCAATTTGGCTTGCTGTGGATGTTCCATCAAGAATTTGGTGAAATGTTCTGAGAAGGCACGATCGGTGACCGTCCGGGCATCCGAATTGCCCAGTTTGGTCTTCGTCTGACCTTCAAACTGCGGATCTGGATGCTTGATGCTAACAACAGCCGTCAAACCTTCACGGACATCTTCCCCAGAGAACTTGTCGTCCCCCTTCAAAGCACCGCTCTTATGGGCGTAATCGTTGATAACCCGGGTCAATCCAGCTTTAAAGCCGGCTTCATGGGTCCCGCCTTCATAGGTGTGGATATTATTGGCAAAGGTCAATAAGTTGGAATGATAATCATTCGTGTATTGCAAGGCGACTTCAACGGTAATCCCGTTTTGTTTGCCTTCGACATAAATCGGTTCATCGAGCAGCGTTTCTTTGCCTTCGACCAGGAATTCGACGTAGCTCTTGATGCCGCCTTCGTAATGGAAGACCAGCCGTTCAGCCGTATCAGAACGCTTATCCTTGAAAGTCAGCTTCAAACCTTTATTCAAGAAAGCCAATTCTCGAATCCGAGTAGTTAAGACTTTGTCATCGAATACCGTTGTTTCGGTAAAAATATCCGGATCCGGCTTAAAATGCACTTTCGTCCCATGCAGACCGTCTTTCGCATCGCCGATGACCTTCATGTGCGTCTTGACCTTGCCACGCTCGAAATCCATGTAATACAGTTTGCCGTCACGTGCAACCGTGACATCCAAATTGGTGGATAAAGCGTTAACGACACTGGCACCGACCCCATGGAGCCCGCCAGAAACCTTATATCCGCCGCCGCCGAATTTCCCGCCGGCATGCAAAACGGTAAAGACGGTTTCCAAGGCTGGTTTGCCCGTCTTTTCTTGAATATCGATTGGAATCCCACGACCGTCATCCCGAACGGTGACACTGTTGTCGGGTTCGACATCGACTTCGATCTTATCGGCGAAACCGGCTAAGGCTTCATCGATCCCATTATCGATAATTTCCCAAACTAAATGGTGGAGTCCTTGTGAACTCGTTGAACCGATGTACATCCCAGGCCGTTTCCGAACCGCTTCAAGGCCAGATAATACTTGGATCTGACTAGCATCGTAGTTTTTGGCGAGCTCAGCCAAATGTTCATTTCGTTCTTCTTTATCCGTCATGAAAGATTTCCCTCATTTCTGTATAGAGCGTGAGAATAGGCGTTCTGGCGATTGCGGCTTAGTCGGACTTGGACGTGAATGATTTGTTTTTTAAACATTCACGGAAAAGTTCACTAAACAAGACCGCCAGCCTATTCGAACGCGTTTACGATAGAGCGTGAGAAAACACGAATTGCTTCTGGCGGCTTAACGAGCTTTTCGACGTCGTGATTTTAGAATCACTAGGAGAAAACCGTTAAACGCAAGGAAACAGTGTTTTCGAACGCGTTTACGATCAAGCATACATCAAAATGCCAACTTACGCACACTTTGATAGATTACGCAGTTCAAATCATTTTCTTTTAAACAATCCACAGCTTATCCACAAGGTTGTCAATCCGTTGTGATTTGTCCAGCTTCGATGTGGAAAATACGTGGATTCTGAATAATATCTTGTGCGACGCCATCCAGACTCGTGGTCGTCAAAAACGTCTGCACTTTATGCTGAATCGTTTTCAGCAGATGTGTTTGCCGGGCATCATCGAGTTCGGACAGAACGTCGTCGAGCAGCAGGACTGGATATTCGCCGGTCAGCTCCTTCATTAGGTCGATCTCGGCGAGTTTGACGCTGAGGGCAACCGTTCGCTGCTGGCCCTGTGACCCAAAGTTCTGCACATTTTTATCGTTGATCAGAAAAACGACATCATCCCGTTGCGGACCGACCAAGGTTGTTCCTTGTTCAATCTCACGCTGGCGGTGTTTTTCAAACAGCTCCTGCAAGGCCGCCTGAGCCGCTTTAACGTCCGTCAAAGCTTCAGTCGGCACCTGACTCTTGTAAGCAAACGTCAGGGTTTCCTGATCGAGGGTAATCGTCTTGTGGATTTCTTGGGCCCAATGTTCCATCCGCTGCAAAAATTCCTGCCGTGCCACGACCACTTGTGCCCCGTATTCAATCAGTTGTTCCGTGATTACGTTGAGGTACAGCTGGTCGCTGGCCTTTTTCTGCTGCAGCATCTTCAAATAATGATTCCGCTGCTTGAGAATAGCCTGATAGTTCGTCAAAGCATACAAATACTTGGGGCTCATTTGACCAAACTCCATATCGATGAACCGCCGCCTGAGCATCGGCGCCCCTTTGACAATTGCCAAATCTTCCGGTGCAAACAAAATCACATTGAACTTGCCAATGTACTGGGAGAGCTTGGCTTGATCAAGCCGGTTGACTTTCGCCCGTTTGCCCTGATGGCTCAAAATCAATTCAAGCGGCAAACTGCCGGTCTCCTTGACGACTGTGCCATCAATTTTGGCAAACTGAGTGCCCCAGCGAATCAATTCTTTGTTGTTGCTGGTCCGATGACTCTTAGTCATGGCCAGCACATAGATTGATTCGAGCAGGTTGGTCTTGCCCTGAGCATTCGCACCTAAAAAAACATTGATATCCGGCGAGAAAGTCGTATCAACGTTTTCGTAGTTACGGTAGTTTTTCAATTTTAGTTTATCCAGATACATGTGCTAATCCTGAACGGTGATTTGCATGTCTGGCACCGTTACTGCATCGCCAGCCACTAGCTTGCGGCCTCGCCGTGTCTCAGCAGTCCCGTTAACAAGTACGGTGTTTTCCTGCAAATACCACTTGGCTTGGCCACCCGTTCCGATCACACCAACATCTTTGAGCATCTGCCCCAGTGTGATGTGATCCGAAGTCAATTTGACAATCTGTTTTTCCATTTGATCACCTTCAATCACCCAATAAAAAAGTGATATTGACCGATATCACCCCGGGAAGAATCGTTTTTCTTCTTATATATAGTATACCTTTTTGACACCCGAAAAACAAATCTATTTCGGGCTGTTTTTCCGTCTGCTCGTTTTTAACCAGTCTGACCCATATTTGCCTTTTTTCGAGAAAATCGCTGAAATACGGTTTAAACGAATCTGACGGGCAAAATCATTTTTAAGAAGGGGTATGCCAAAAAGTGACTTTTGAAATTGTAGCGAACACAATTTAATCTTCCACAAGTTATCCACCCAAAAAAGAGGTTATCCACCGTTAAATGTGGATAACCTCAGGGCTGAGCGTGCTTTTTTTATTAGTAAGTCCGAACAGGTGTGATTAACTGGATAAAGTCTTCATGATCTTCAGATGGCATCAAAGTGAAGGGCCGTAATGCCGAAGTGAAGGCGATATCGATTGTTGCTTGACCGAAAGAACGCAGAGCATCTTTCATATAATCCGGATTGAAGGAAATTTCGAGTTCTTCGCCGGATAATTCTTCGAAATGCAGACTTTCTTCGACGTTCCCGACATCTGGCGAATTGCCATAAATCGTGGCCGTTGAATCAGCTGGGGACAACGTCAGTTTAACAACGTTATTGCGGCTTTCATGCGACAGCAAGGAAGCACGTTCGATGGCGGCTAATAGAACTGGCGCATCGAATTGAATCTGAGTCGTCGATGAAGTCGGAATCAACCGTTCTGTATCTGGGTAGTTGCCTTCCAGTAAACGGGAATAGAACGAAGTATGATCTACGATGAACATCACTTGATTTTCAGCAATGCGCATTTCAACGGTATCGACCCCATCCGTCAGTGTCCGTGACAATTCAGTCAAACTCTTGCCAGGGATGATGATGTCGTAATGAACATCGGTCGGAATATCGAGATGAATCTTACGCTGAGATAAACGATGGCTATCAGTCGCAACGGCAAGTAATTCACTGTTTTGGATAACCATGTGGACCCCAGTCAAAATCGGCCGGCTTTCCTGATTGGAAACAGCAATAACGGTCTGGCTAATCAACTGCTTCAGCACATCGGCCGATAACATCAGTTTGTTGGTGTCTTCGATTTCAGGCAGACGGGGATAATTGTTGGCATCCAAGCCGTTGATCGTAAATTCAGAACTGCCGGATGTGATCTTGGTCAAGAAATTATCTTCCACTTCGACTGTCATCGTTTCTTCCGGTAAACGTTTGACGATTTCACTGAAGAAACGAGCCGGCAATACAATCGAACCGGTTGAATCGATTTGCAGTTCGATTTTATCGTCTTCAACAGATAAGAAGGATTCAATCGAGATATCGGCATCGCTCCCGATTAAAGTCAATCCTTCCTGAGTCAGTTCCATTTTTAACCCCGTCAGAATCGGAATGGTGGTTTTTGAAGAAATTGCTCGTTGCACATCGGTTAAGTTATGGATGAATGCTGCACGTTTAATTGTAAATTTCATAGTGAGCCTCCTAGACTTTTCTCATGATTTTTGGATGGCGCTTCATAATCTATTATAAAAGATTTTTAGTAATAGTAGTAGGACCTGTTAATTCTGTGGAAAAGGGGCCTGATACCAGTGCTGACAAGTTATCCACCTGTTGATAACTTGTGGATACTTGTGGGGATAAATCCCCCTGTTATCCACAGCTATGGTTTCAGCTTGTTTTTCAATTCGGCGATCTGTTCTTTCAATTGTTCGTCGGATTTCAGTTCGGCAGCGACTTTTTCATGGGCATGGATGACAGTGGTATGATCTTTGCCGCCGAATTCCTGCCCAATGCGAGGTAATGAGTTATCGGTCATTTCTCGAGACAGATACATAGCAATCTGTCGGGGCCAAACAATGTTTTTGACTCGTTTCTTGCCCTTCAGATCGGCCACAGAAACCTGATAGTACTTGGCAACGGCGGATTGAATGTCGGTAATGGTCAGGTCCTTTGGTTTTTCTTCGGCATTGAGGCTCTTGAGAGCATCTGCCGCCAAACTGGTGGTAATTGGTTCTTCCTTGGTTCGTGCGTACGCCTGAACTCGCACCAGCGCCCCTTCGAGTTCCCGCACATTGGAATCGATTTGGCCGGCGATGTAGCTTAATGTATCGTCGGGAATATTGAGATGTTCGGCATTGGCCTTGTTGCGCAGGATAGCGATTCGTGTTTCAAGGTCAGGCGGCGTAATATCGACCGATAAGCCCCACTTAAACCGTGAAACGAGTCGTTCTTGCAGCTTCGGGATTTCATTGGGCAGGCGGTCCGACGTCAAAACGATTTGTTTCTTATTATTGTAGAGATCGTTGAACGTGTGGAAAAACTCTTCCTGTGTCCCTTCTTTATCGGCGAAGAACTGGATATCATCGACTAAGAGGAGATCAACGTTGCGGTATTCCTGCCGGAACTTCTCTTGTTCTTTGTTCTGGATTGAATTGATGAAGTCGTTGGCAAATGCTTCGCTGGTGACGTATTTCACCTTTGAACCAGGATGCGTCTTCAGCAGCTGGTGGCCAATCGCCTGCATCAGATGGGTTTTGCCTAAACCGACACCGCCATATAGGAAGAGCGGATTATACAAAACCCCAGGTTCCTCAGAAACGACGAGGGCGGCGGCATGCGCCATCTGGTTGCCTTTGCCGGTGACAAAGGTTTCAAACGTGTACTTACTATTTAAACGAGTTTCCCGCATGAAAGTCGGAATATTGGCCTCTTGGTCGACCTCAGGGGCCGCAAGCGCGTCACTATCGGCTTTCTCTTGTGCATCTTCCTCCTCTTTTGAAACAAAAACAGGGGTGATCTCGATATTGGCGAAGGCATAGGCGCCTTCAACGACTTTGGTGGCGAGCACTTTTTCCCAATAGTCCTTATGCAGTGAAGACGGGACTTCAATGGTAAGTTGGTGGTTCGCCAGTTTGAGCGGTTTGGCCGTCTCGATCCAGGTACTGTAGCTGACCGCTGACAGGTGCTGCTGGAAATAAGACTCCAAATATTGCCAAAGCTCCTCCAAATTGGGCACATTGATTCCTCCTTTTTTTGTCATTTTAAATAAAAATTGCTCTTTTTCTCTAATCACAAAGCAAATTTATTTTAGCATCTCTTTAAAAAGTTTTCCACAGGCAAACCAATAAATAACAAAAATTATTCACAGGGGTGTGAATTAGTTATCCACAGCCCGACAGATTTTGTGGAAAAAAGATAGTCAAAATAATTTATGCACAGTAGCTTGTGAATTGCAAAAGCTTATATCAATAGTGTTTCACAAGTTATCAACAGACTATTCGACTTGTTGATAAAACATTTAAACAGCCTGTGGACATGTGAAAAAGCTGCGCATAAGCCTGTCAATAAATATTTTTCAAAATAAAGTTATGCACGGGTCGTCCACAACAAATCCACCAAAAGCGAGTGCGAATTGTTGACAAGTTTTTACAAAAAAAGCAAAAATGAATTTCAAATTTGCAGTGAGATATGTTATTATATTTAGGTAAATGTTCATCGAGGGAGGATTGTAGCTTCTGCGGTGTGCAACAAACGTCTATATAAAGACATGAGCATTGGAGGTGTCCAACATGACTACAAAGAGAACTTATCAACCAAAGAAACGCCATCGTCAACGTGTACATGGCTTCATGAAACGTATGAGTACAAAGAACGGCCGTAAAGTCTTAGCAAGACGCCGTAACAAAGGTAGAAAAGTTTTATCTGCATAAGGCCACTGAAGTTTCAGTGGTTTTTTATTATTTTGAGCGCACGATGAGTTGGCGCGGGTGAAAAGCCCGTATCCCCGTGTTTTTTTCGGGTGAAAGAGACCGACTGGTCGTGCGCTCATCTTTACATATTGATGTAAAGTCTTATGATTCTTCCATCGGGCATACCGGTGGAAAACCTCAAAATTGAATGCGGGAGTTAAAAGTTATGCGAAAATCTTACCGCGTTAAAAAGGAAAAAGAATTCCAGCAGGTGTTTGAACAGGGTCATTCCGTTGCCAACCGCAACTTTGTGATCTATCAGATGAATAAGCCAGGCCAGAAACATTTCCGAGTCGGCATCTCAGTCGGCAAGAAAGTGGGTCATACTGCGGTTGCTCGCAACCGGGTCAAGCGTTACATCCGCCAGAGCCTTTTGGAACTCAAACCTTTTCTACGCCAGGACGTTGATTTTTTGGTGATCGCACGCAAAGGTGCCACAAAACTCGACATGCACCAGTCGAAACGCAACATGGTACACGTCCTGAATCTGGCGCACTTATTGTCGCCGGATTATGAAACCGCCGAAACATCACAGTCAGAATCACACTAATCGTTTGTGGGTGGTGCCCATTAACGACGGCCCACCTCTAAAAAAGTGAGGAAAATACAATTGAATAAACGTAAACTTAATCGGAAACGGCTGCTGCTGCTAGCCGGATTGGCGATGTTTGTCTTAGTCGCCGCCGGCTGCAGTACGACACCCGTTACGAGCCACAGTACCGGTTTTTGGGACCGCACGGTCATCTATAATTTCTCGCAGTTCATTCTGTGGTTATCCAAGATGTTCGGCGGCAATTATGGTTGGGGAATCATCGTCTTCACAATCATTATTCGGATTATTATCCTTCCATTAACTTGGTGGCAGACGAAATCGATGGAGGGGCAGCAAGCCGTTGCACCGCAATTGCAGGCCCTTCAGAAGAAGTATCCAGGCAAGGATGCTGAATCACGCCAGAAGCTGCAGGATGAAACTCAGAAGCTCTACGCTGAAGCTGGGGTCAACCCAGTGGCTGGCTGCCTGCCGGTCGTCGTTCAGTTCCCAGTCCTGATTGCTTTGTATCAGGCCATCTACCGGACGTCGGCGCTGAAACAGGGCACTTTCCTGTGGATGCAGCTGGGCAAGCCGGATCCATTCTATGTCATGGCGATTTTGGCCGCCATCTTCACCTTCGGGACAACATACTTATCCACCATGTCGCAACCGAAGAACTCGATGACCAATGTCATGATGTGGGGGATGCCGCTGATCATCTTCTTCACAGCGATGAACATTGCGTCGGCTGTTTCCATCTACTGGGTGGTTACCAACGCATTCTCCGTCTTCCAGACCTTGCTGATTCAACGGCCATTCTCCAAGCGGCGTGAGCAGCAGGAAAAGGTTCAAGAAGAAAAGGATCACGAAAAGGCACTGGCCAAAGCTCGTAAGCGGGCTTTGAAACGGCACAAATAGTTTTTAAAGAAGAGGGGAGGTCCAAATAGATGCCCACTTTTCAAGGCAATACCATTCAAGATGCAATCGAAAAAGGCCTTGCGCAGTTGAAACTGCCGCAGGACCGGGTCAACGTGAAAGTCATTTCCGAAGGGAAAAAAGGATTTTTCGGATTGGGCAAGAAACCAGCGATCGTCCACCTCGAAGAAAAGAACGTCACGGTGACAAATATCAAACCGGCTGCTTCAGCTGCACCGGTGCAGGCGCAATCTCGAGCCAAGGCGGCTAAATCAACAGCTGCGAAACCAGCTGGCAAGACACCTAAAAAAAAGGCAGTTGCTAAAAAAGGACCTGCCAAAAAGGCGGCAGCTTCTAAAAAGAAGCCGGTCCCGCAAAAGGAACAGCCGAAAAAGCCGACTCGAGATGATCAGATTGCCATTAGTACGGCGACGCTGCATTTGACCGATATCACCGCTCGCATCGGCACGCCAACAACGGTGACGGTGGATCGGGTCGATAAAACCCATGTTACCTATCATCTGCAGACCGATAAAGAAGGTCTCTTAATTGGAAAGCATGGCAAGACAATCAATGCCTTGCAGTATTTGACGCAGGTCTACTTCAACCATAACGCCCATTCTAAGATTCTTGTAACCTTGAATGTCGGTCGTTATCGTGAACGGCGTGAAGCCACGCTGACACGACTCGCTGATAAGGCAGCCCGTGAAGTGATTGCCACTGGGCAACCCGTTTTTCTCGATCCGATGCCATCCTTCGAACGGAAACAGATTCATGCGCATCTGGCCGATAACCAGCACGTGAAGACACATTCCGAAGGCGTCGATCCGCATCGTTATGTGATTGTCACTTCGAAGATGACTGGTTTTTAAAATGTAAAAGGGACTCGCAAGAGTTCCTTTTTTTAATGCCGTAAAATTTTCTTTGATGGGGGTCAACTGGGGACACCTGTTCGCTTTGACCTCCTTTTCACGATGAACCGATTTTGACAAACTTCTAAAAAGAAAGTATATTATAAACAATCATTCTTATCATTACCTACTATTCGATAAAGTAGTCAAAGTGCTTTATCCACGAAAGCTGTTTTTTTAATGGCCGTCGTGGATGCGGAGCACTTTTTTTGTGCAATAGGAAGAATGTGAAAAGAAGCAGGTGATTGCGAGGATTAAGTAAAGTGGCTTAAACGCAGCAATCGGATTCTTCGAGCGCGTTTATCTGAAACGTGTTCAAAATGACTGACGACCCATCATTTTTCACACTCGCTAGGTCAATGATTCATTAGAAAGGAAGTTATTGCAATGCCTGCAACGACAGAATTTGATACGATCGCTGCGATTTCAACGCCGCCTGGTGAAGGGGCAATCTCAATCGTCCGGATTTCGGGTGAGGACAGTTTAAAGGTGATCGGCCGGATTTTCAGAGGCAATGATCTCAGCAAGGTGCCGAGCCACACCATCAATTATGGCCACATCAAGGATCCGAAGACGAATAAAAACGTCGATGAGGTCATGGTCAGTGTGATGCGTGCGCCCAAGACATACACCTGCGAAGATATTATTGAAATCAATTGTCACGGCGGGATCGTCGCCACCAACAAGATTTTGTCGCTTGTTTTGGCGAATGGGGCCCGGATGGCGGAACCTGGTGAATTTACCAAGCGGGCCTTCTTAAATGGCCGTGTCGACCTGACAGAGGCCGAATCTGTCATGGATATCATTCGTTCGAAGACCGACCGTGCTATGGAAGTGGCTGAAGGGCAGTTAGGCGGCAATCTTCATAAACTGATTAAAGATCTCCGCCAAGATATTTTGGAAGCACTCGCTCAGGTCGAGGTCAATATCGATTATCCAGAATATGACGAAGAACAAGTCACCGCAGATATGATGCGGGACAAGGCCACTAGCGTCAAAAAAGAAATTCAGAAGTTATTAAAAACAGCACAACAAGGCAAAGTACTTCGCAATGGCCTTGCAACAGCAATCGTTGGTCGTCCCAATGTCGGTAAATCGAGTATTTTGAACCATTTGCTGCAAGAAGATAAAGCAATTGTGACGGATGTGGCCGGAACGACGCGTGATGTTCTTGAAGAGTATGTCAATGTCGGCGGTGTGCCACTGAAACTGGTCGATACGGCCGGGATTCATGATACCGACGATAAAGTCGAAAAAATCGGGGTCGAACGCAGCCGCCAGGCAATCCATAAGGCTGATTTGATTTTGTTAGTCTTGGATGCGAGTCAGCCGTTGACGGCCGAAGATAAAGAATTACTGACGGCGACCGAAAATAAGCACCGTTTGATTTTGTTCAATAAGTCTGATCTGCCGGCCGCACTGACAATTTCTGATTTGCCAGATGTTGCGGCTAGCGATGTCATCAAAGTGTCCGGTTTGACTGGTGCTGGGATGGAAGATTTGGCTGCCAAGATCGAAGGCCTGTTCAATCAGGGAATCGAAAACAGTCAGAACGATGTCATGGTCACGAACGCACGTCAAATTGGCCTGCTGGAATCGGCTGATCAATCCTTAACGGATGTTTTAAACGGCCTCGACCAAGAGATGCCGCTTGATCTAGTGCAGATCGATATGACGGAATGCTGGAATAAACTCGGCGAAATCACTGGCGATGCGGCTCCCGATGAGCTCATTACCCAGTTGTTCAGCCAATTTTGTCTTGGAAAGTAAAGGGGTAAACAGATGAAAGAATTCGATGCACACGATTACGATGTCGTTGTCGTCGGCGCCGGTCATGCCGGCAGTGAAGCGGCGCTCGCAGCCGCACGCATGGGCAACCAGACCTTGCTGATTACCATCAACTTGGACATGGTCGCCTTTATGCCATGTAATCCGTCGGTCGGCGGTCCGGCCAAAGGGGTCGTTGTCCGTGAAGTCGATGCTTTAGGCGGTGAAATGGGCCGTAACATCGATAAGACGTATATCCAGATGCGGATGCTGAATACCGGTAAAGGGCCGGCTGTGCGGGCGTTAAGAGCGCAGGCCGATAAGAATGCCTACCATCGGTCCATGAAAGCGACGCTCGAAGCCGAACCGAACTTGACCTTGCGTCAAGGAATGGTCGACAGCCTGATTGTCGAAGATGGCGTCTGCAAAGGTGTCGTCACAGCGACAGGGGCACGTTATCACGCCAAAACGGTCGTTTTAACGGCTGGTACGTCCTCACGGGGGAAAATCATCATCGGGGAATTGACTTACTCCTCAGGCCCGAATAATTCGATTCCGTCCATCAAGTTGTCTGAAAATCTCGAACAAAACGGCTTCAAGTTGCGTCGTTTCAAGACTGGGACGCCACCACGTGTTGATGGGAATACAATCGATTTCGATAAGACCATCGAGCAGCCTGGCGACAAGGAAGTCAATCATTTCAGTTTTGAAACTCCGGATTCCGTTTATCTGAAGGATCAATTATCCTGCTGGATGACGTATACCAATCCGACTACGCACAAGATTATTCGGGATAATCTCGACCGTGCGCCGATGTTTACCGGCGTTATCAAAGGGGTCGGTCCTCGTTACTGCCCATCCATTGAAGATAAAGTTGTTCGCTTTGCTGACAAGCCGCGTCATCAGATTTTCTTGGAACCAGAAGGCCGAGATACCGATGAATATTACGTTGGTGATTTCTCAACTTCAATGCCAGAAGAAATCCAGCAAAAGATGATTCATTCCGTTGCCGGTTTGGAACATGCGCACATGATGCGGCCTGGCTATGCGATTGAATATGATGTCATCGAACCATGGCAGCTGCATCCGACGCTTGAAACGAAGGTCATCAAGAACTTGTATACGGCCGGACAGATGAATGGGACTTCCGGTTACGAAGAAGCCGCCGGACAAGGAATTATGGCCGGCATCAATGCGGCGTTACGAGCTCAGGGCAAAGAACCATTTGTTTTGAAGCGTAGCGACGCTTATATCGGCGTTATGATCGACGATTTGGTTACAAAGGGCACCAACGAACCATACCGTCTGTTGACGTCACGGGCCGAATACCGCCTGTTGTTGCGCCATGATAACGCCGATCTCCGTTTGACGGAAAAGGGTCATGATTTAGGTCTGATTAGCGATGAACGTTACGCTAAGTTTGTCGCCAAGCGTGACGCCATCAACAATGAATTGAAGCGCCTTGATTCGATTCGCATCAAGCCTGCCCAAGTCAAAGACTTTTTGCTCGAAAAAGGCAAGTCGCCGTTGAAGGACGGCGTTTTGGCCAGCGAATTCCTGCGGCGGCCTGAGGTCAGTTATGACGATCTGCTGAAGTTTATTCCGGCCAGCCCTGAACCACTTGATCGCCGTGTCATCGAACAGGTTGAAATTCAGACTAAGTATGCCGGCTACATCAAGAAGGAACTCGCTCAGGTCGATAAGCTGAAGCGTTCCGAAGCCAAGAAAATCCCTGACAACATCGATTACGATGCGATTGACGGTTTGGCTACCGAAGCCCATCAGAAGCTGAAGAAGATTCAGCCAGAAACAATTGCCCAAGCGATGCGAATCAGCGGAGTCAATCCCGCCGATATCGCTATCTTGAGCGTTTATATCCAGCAAGGCAAGATTGCCAAGGTCAAGCCGGCTTAAAAAATTTCCCTGACAACTATCATTACGCAGAAAACCTCCAAGTCATTTTGATTTGGAGGTTTTTTGTGCGGAAAAGCTATTTATTTGGTCAAGATTAGCCTATGCTGAACGTATAGACCAATAGAAAGGAAATAGCGATGAATGATAATTATCTCGCACCTCAATCAGTGCCCTACTCTGATTTTCCGGCCAGCACGGCACATGCCGCTGGGATGAAAGTAATCTCATCCGACCGTGAAAAAATCTATCCGTAACTGACGATTAACCAGGAATATGCAGATTATGACGGCTTAAAACTGCATTTGGAAATCATGCTGCCGCCGAATGCACACGACCACCAGTTTCCGCTGCTGCTGTTTGTGCAAGGTTCCGCCTGGCGCAAGCAGAATATGGCCGGCCACTTGGTCCAACTGCTGCCGTTTTGCAAACGGGGCTATGTGGTCGCCATGGTCGAATACCGTTCTTCTAAAATCGCCGGTTTTCCAGCGCAAATTGAAGACACTAAAAAGGCCCTTCATTTTATGGTCGGTCATCAAAAAGAATTTCATATCGACCCAGAACGCATTTTCTTATGGGGCGATTCCTCTGGTGCGAATACAGCCTTATCCACTGGCCTGACATTGCACAACAACTTATTGGAAGACGACCAAGCCGCCGTTTTTAGTGACATCCAGGTACGGGGTATCATTGATTTTTATGGACCCATCAACTTATTGACGATGAATGACCAGCCGTCGATTCAGGATCATATGGGCAGCGATAGTCCAGAAGGGGCTTTTATCGGCCACAAACGGGTCGATCAGCATCCTGAGCTGGCTCAGAAAACAAGTCCGCTGCATTTCATTCGGAAGGATGCGAACATTCCGCCGATTTTTATTATTCATGGGGACCACGATCGGATTGTGCCGTTTGAACAGAGCGTTGAATTATACCGCAAGCTGAAAGCGGAAGATAAACAAGTGGTTTTCTATCAATTGAAGGGCGCCGACCACGGTGATGAAGCCTTTTACAAGGATAACGTCTATGATCTTGTGGAAAAGTTTATCCATCAGAATAGTTAATCAGATAAAGTGAACTTTGAATTTTGAAGTTCACTTTTTTAATGAAATTGGGGATATGTTTCTGACAGTTGCAGTGGTATGCTTCAGTTGGCAAGGGAGATTGGGAACGTCAGCTTCATGATCAAGCGAAAAGGAGCACTATCATGAAAGAAATCAATGAAATACCGGGACAGGTTTCGTTTCGACAGGCGTTTAAAGATTATTGGCGTGGCTATGCTGAATTTAAGGGGCGTTCGACTCGAGCCGGCTACTGGTGGATGCAGCTGGTACTGCTGATTTTGCGGCTGCTCGTGTTCGGATTGTTTGCCCTTGGTTTTGTGGCCCTGCTTAGCAGCAAGCATGGGGATGCCTTATTCATTGCTAGTATTGTCGTGACCCTGATTTTATGGCTGGCCTTGTTTTTGCCGACACTGACATTGCAAATCCGTCGGTATCGGGATGCAGGCCTGCGTGGCCGTGGTTTTTTGATAATTTGGATATTCAACTTGCTGTTGCAGACAGTACCACGAATGGTGGCCATTGCACAGAATCCGTCTGTGACTAATTATCCGTTTTTCGGACCTGCATGGGTCACAGCTCTTGGTGTGGCCATTACCCTCTTTTTCTTCGTTATCACGATTCTGCCGACGAATATGCTGACGATTCGGCCCAGTCGCAATCGGTTGCTGCGCTTTTTCTTCAGAACGCACTCAATGGGTGGACAAGCAGGGTAGTAAAAAAGTTCTTTTGCAGCGAATTGGTTGCAGAAGAACTTTTTTAAACTGTTAAACCCAGTGAAATAAGTCGACGAGCAGAAATAGTGATAAGACAACCACGACGGATTGCAGGATAATTTCAAAACGAGTAGCTGTTTTGGTGCGCCATTCGAGCCAGAGTACGCTCAGATAGACGAGAATAGCAGCCGCTGCCATGATAATCAGTTTGATTTGGACACTATCATTCATTTTGACACCTCATTTTAGCTTTGCCCTCATTATACGCCAAATGCTTTTTAAAAAGAGGCTGACGCAGAAACCATTCCAGGCATTATAGTGTTCTTGTCAAAAGAAGGTGTTCTTGGTCGATTTAAAAACGTTGTTGCGGAACGATTGTCGGCAAGACAATTGAAAATGAATTGAACCAGTTTTAAAAAAGTTATCCACCAGTGGATAACTTTTTTTATGTGAATTTTTATCCAAATTGAAGGGCGATGCACGCAGAATATTCAAACGGCACACATTTAGTTGTCAAAAAAATGATTGGACACAACAAATTTTAAAAAGCCTTCTTGAAAGCGATCACAAAGATAACTTGTGTTATTTATTGATGTAAAAAGGTTGGATAAAATCTAAATTTTGTTTATGAAAATGCATTTGTTAATAGTTTTCGAATAAAAAAAGATGAATTTATGAGTTGCATTTCTACGAATCAACCTGTTATCTTTTGGAAACGATAAGAAAAGCTGAATGGAAATCATTCGAATTCTGATGTGGGGAGGGGTTCATGACACAGAAATTACGAACGACACTATCCATTTCTGCAATCCGGAGAGGGGGACAAACGATGAAAACACGGGCCAAAATATTCCAGTGCCTGATGTTGTTTACCATTTTGTTCCAATTCGTCGGATCCTTCATGGAACTCGGATCCGTCTTTGCCGTTGCAAATGAGGAGGCGGTTGTGTTTGAAAATGAAGAATATGGGAAAGCCACCTTGACTTACACACAACCTAATCAGACTCAGTTCGACTGGCAATTGAATTTTGAACAGAAAGCAAGCTCGGAAAAACGGCAAGTCGGGTTCATTTTATCGGAATATGCATCCGATAAACTCGAGTTGCCGGAGCAAGTGACAACCGCTGAAAACTTGGAATTTACCAAAACAGACCTTGAAAATGGAGAGACCCTCTATTTAGCGAAAGAAGGGACAAATGAAAACAAAACGACCAAGATCACGTTCAGCACAACTGTCAAACAGCAGCTTGAACAGTATGCTTTTAAGATTCAAGGCGTAATTGTCAATGAAGATACGGCGCGTAATGGCGAGAAGTCATGGACGAAGGACGACCTGACGACGGCCAATTTGCTGAAAGATGAAAAGAGCCAGACCGTCAATGTGCAAAATGACATCCTGATTCAGCAGAATGCCGCTCGTGAAAGCAGTGAAAAAGCTGCCGCATCTTCAAGCTCAAGTGCAGCGTCCGAATCATCCGAAGCAGATGACGATGCTGATTCGGATACTGCTAGTACGGAAGAAAAGGCAGAATCATCTTCCGAAACAGAGGAAGATGCAACAACTGAAGCTGAAGATACAACCAGTTTAGGTGCACAATCAGCCGCACGAGCAACAAAAATTAGTGCAATTGCTGCAACGAATGCTGGTGACTTGATTATCAGCGATAAGATCTTTAATAATGCTGCTGATATGAAGGTAGAAGTTTCTGAAACTAAAATAGGCGCAACGGTAACGAGAGTTGATCCAGATGATGAAAATGCTGGGAATTCTAACTACAATTCCTATACCCAAATTGAAAAAGATGTTTATTTTAACTATTTAAAAGGATCTGAAGACACTAAAGGTTCTGGGAAAGTCAATATTAAGTTCGATAGTGAATCTGAAGATGACATTGCAGAGTTAAAAAAAGCAACTGTTGAAGTTACCTACCCTAAAGTCGGATATATTCGCAATTCAAACAATAAGCTGGTCGAAATTGGTGCAAAAGTTAAAATTTCTAATATCATTCGCTCGCCACTAACTGGTTCAGATTGGGATGGTAAAGGTTATCCTTATAAGTATCCAATGATCGATTTATCCACAAACTTGTTTTCTGGAACTGTGCTTGATGGAATTAGTTCTTCGGATTGGAATTTTACATTTTTTAAAGTCGATGATGGTACGGATGTTGACTTCAGTAAACTTTCCAATCCATATATGACTTTTGGATCATTAAATGGTCACTATACGGAAAACGCAAGTAAGCCTGATACACCTGGTGTATATAATGGTGAATTTAAAGGTGAATTTGTCAAATCAATGTCAGGTGTACAAGGTAGTGTATCCGGTAGCGATTCTCTGATTGTGAACGCAAAAGAATTGAAGGTTTTTAATTCAGCAAGTAATTTAGTTTTTGAAAATGCTTATACCGGAACAGCTTCCCTGTCAGAAGACAAAGATAAGTTAGGGCATCCAGTCTTTAACACTTCAGCAGTTACTTTTGGTCTTTCTGGAACAACAAACAGTTTCCAAATCGGGACTGGTGGGGGGAGCAGCAATCATGCGTGGTTTACCTTTGCTAGTTCGGCAATCACCCCAACCCAACAGACGGCACCTGCTAAAACAGTTCAACCATTGACACAATATGATTCTGACGGAAATGCTTCAAGCAATGAATCAGGATTCGATCAGCGGTTCTATAATGACTTAGATCGTTATAACGCTGAAACTGGTGAAGAATGGGCACTTTTAGAACAATATCGTGTTGAAGGCCATAATGCAGAAAATGAAAAAGAACTTGTGGCTGGTGTTCCTAAAAAGTCAGATCGATATGTAACTGTCGGTAGTGAGTACTATTACTTTATTAATCAGCCGACAATCAACTATGTTTCTGAAGGGTTAGTTTCACCGGATAAGGTAACATTGACAGATACGCTGCCAATAGGAGTCAGCCTATCTGAAGAAACAATCAAAAATAGTTTTACCTTGTATAATTTAGATGGTAGTGAACTAGATCTCTCAGATGACCAAATTGATATTACTGCTGCAACTGAGACAACTGGTCAAAAAATCATCTTTACGTTAACAGAGCAGCAAATCAAAGATATCAATGAGTTAAGTAAGGAAGAAAAACACTATGGGGATGATTTTAGTCTTCGAATCAAAGTCAAAGTAGCAGAAAATGTTTCTGCAGGCGAAATCATGGAAAACGTTGCTTCTTCTAACTTTTCTTATACAACGACTGAAAAAGACGAAAATGGCATAGAAGAAGAAGTCATTGTTGACTTTGATGCTGATTCGAATCCGGTTCATACCGTGACAAAGGAAGAAATAAAAACTCTTCAGTTAAAACTCAAGAAAATCGCCTCTGATACGCAAGCAGGACTTGCCGAGGCTACTTTTACGGTTACTAAAAAAGATGATTCAACCGTTATTTCCACTGCAACTTCTGATACAAATGGGTTGCTCACATTTGATGAACCACTGACGGTTGGCGAGTATACGCTGAAAGAAACTGTCGCACCATCCGGATATCAGAAGGTAGCTGATATTGATTTTACGGTTAAAGAAAACACTGATGGGAAATTGGTCGCTGTCGTTAAAGTCGGACCAACAGAAACTGAAATCAATGAAAATTACCAGATTGTCGATCACAAAATTCCAATGAACCTGAAGATCAAAAAGATTGATGCTTCAGATAATAAAGAACTTTCCGGTGCTGAGTTTACTCTGAAAAAAGGTGACAATACGATCACGGGGACAACCTCTTGGAGTGATTTACAACCTGGCACTTACACTTTGACCGAAACGAAGGCACCAAGTGGTTATCAGCTTTCGGATAGTGTTTACACGATTACGATTGCGAAAGATGGAATGACAACTGTGCAAAAGGATGGACAGCCTTATGCAGATGTCAGCATTAACAAAGATGGTAATCCAATTTCAATCACGTTGACAATCAAGAACAATATGCAACCTGCATTACCTGTCACAGGTGGAATGGGGATTCTGCCATTGCTGATTGGCGGCTTGATCTTAATGGCAGCCGGTTGGTTTGGCTATCGAAAACTTCGCCAATAGGCACTCACACAAAAAGGAGCGTTTATCATGAAAAAGCATAAATGGCTACACCGACTATGGACTGGGGTATTAGCAACAGCAACCATTGTGCCACTTGCAATGGCAATCGGGAGCGCTAATCCGGTCTCAGCGGCAAAAAAAGATAGTACAGGAACAGCAGAAACGGCAACTATCAATATTCATAAGATGCAATATGATGGAACATTAGACTCACCACCAACAATTACAAACACGGGGGAAATAATTAATAATCTACCGTCTGGATATACTAAATATGAAGGCGATGGGGTCTCTTTCAAGCTGTATGATATTTCTGATGAATTTACAGAGGATATGACGACTGCTGAAATTGATGACAAGATTAAATCTTTGCAAGAGGCCATCGGTTCGACGGCAGAAGAACAAGAAAAATGGTTAGCTGAAGGTGGTGCTGGGCATAAATATAGCGGCAACGGTGTCACAATGACCCAAGATGATGAGAATGATACCAGCATCTTTACGGCCTCGGCAACAAACACCTACGGCAAGTATTATTTAGCTCTTGAAACCAATACAGATGAGTATATTACTGAAATTTCAGCACCAATTATCTTTGGGCTCCCTGTTACTTCCACAACGGGTACAAAATTATCAACAGTTGAATTGTATGCAAAGAATCAATATACAAAAACTGATGATAAAGTTACTAAATGGGGTGAACAAAAAAATAGTAATGATTTAATTCAATTGGACGGTGCAAAGTTTGATTTATATAAAGTTAAGGCTGGCGAAAATGGCGCAGATAAAAATATGGGTGAATTGATTTCCGGTGCTAAAGACGAAGATGATGACGAAGATGAAGATATTCTTGGTCGTATTAAAATGAAGAATTTAAGTGCTGGTTCATACTATCTTGTTGAAACAAGTGCTCCTAGTGGGTATGCCATTTCTAATGGGCATGATAAAACCGATAACCAGCTTGGTTTCACAGTAAGTAAAGAAGGCACTATCACAGCGACTGGTAGTGCTTGGTACAATTATCTGGGAACAAATAAAAATATCATGAACTATTTAAAACCTGACTTTATCAAGAATCATGATGAAGATAATACAGAAAAAACAAATAATGATGTTTATCAAATTGGTGATGCTATTCCATTCGTTGGGCACATCAATGTACCAAAAAACATCGATAAGTATACTCAGTTTACTTTAACAGATACACCAGAAAAAGGTTTGACATGGAAAGGGACATCACTTTCCGATTTTAACTTCAAAGATGCTAATGGCGATGAAATCTCATTTACCGAAAGTGAAACAAACAAGATTTATAGTAACGTTGCTGCAACAGAAACAAATGCTAAAGGATTTAAGTTAACATTTAGTGCAGCCGACTTAGCAGCTTACGCAGGTAAAGAAATTCAAGTTATCTATACAATGACTTTAAATGAAAACGCTAAGATTGATGAAGATAACGTTAACGAAGCTAAGTTAGAATGGAACAACGGATATGAAACGGGCAGCATTCCTAGTAAGGCAGATCCACTGACAGGTGGACGTAGATTCCAAAAAACAGATGGATCAACAGGATTACCTGGTGCTGAATTCATTCTGAAAGATAAAACTGGTACAGGAGCACAATATGCTCAATTAAAGCAAGCTACAAAGACAGTAACAGATGATGAAGAAAACGAAACTACTGAAGAAATTAAAGGTGTTTATACGTTTGTTAAATGGGTATCCGATAAAGCACAAGCAACAACAATTAAAACAGATAGTAACGGTAAGTTCGAAATTAAAGGGCTTAAGTATGACAGTAAGGAAGTAAACTATTCCGACAAAACTGGTGTTCCGTATTATTTAGAAGAAACAAAAGCACCAGCAAATCATCAAATTTTGGACAAAGATATTGAATTCAAAGTTTACTTTGGTTCTTACAGCAGAACTGAAGATGATGATAAAGTTAAAACGTTATTCGAAATCGTCAACAAGGGTAGTATTAAGCTCCCGATCACAGGTGGCATGGGCACGCTGATCTTCCTCTTGATTGGTGCAATCTTGATGGGTGGTGCTTACTGGTACTACCGTAAGCAGAAAAACAATGCATACGTTGCTTAATTAGACAAGACTTAATCACATTTCCAGAAAAGAGTTGCTGATGAGGCGCTCTTTTCTTACATAAGGAGGTCGCGCCATGAAAAAGAGAAAAATTGCACAAATCTTGGTTGGTCTGCTTTTTCTGGCGGGACTGATAGTGTTTAGCTATCCATTCGTAACGCAGCAGATGAGTGCCGACCAGCAAATCAAGCAAAACCAGACATATCGCAAGAAAGTCAAAAAGCTATCGGCAGCTCAACGGAAAAATATTTTGACAGCGATGGAAAATTATAATCAAACACTGGTGGGCAGTGGCCAGATGCTGACAGATCCTTATGCAGCGGAAAAGTCACAAGCAAAGCAGACAATCAGTAAAAATAATAAGGAAAAGGCAACTGGAACGTTAGACGTCATGGGTAGCGAGCTTGGCGGTAGCATCGCCACGATCTACATTCCTAAAATTAAGGCTGATCTGCCAATCTATGATAGTACGTCCGACAAGGCACTCTCAATTGGGGCGGGGCTGTTGAATCACACTTCTTATCCGACCGGTGGCAAAGGCACGCATGCCGTGATTACGGCTCATCGTGGCTTGCCGAAGAGTAAACTATTCACCGATTTGCCGAAGCTTAAGAAAGGTGACAAGTTCATCATTCAGACGGTGAATCGGACATTGACCTATCAGGTCGATCAAATCAAGACAGTCAAGCCTGAAGATGTTAGTCAGATCCAGATTGAGCAGGATAAGGATTTGGTGACGCTGATGACGTGCACGCCGTATATGATCAATACACACCGGCTGATGGTGCGGGGTCACCGCATTCCGAACGCAACGAATAAGGTGGTACGGCAGCATGAAATTCCTTGGATCTACGTTATTATCGGCAGCCTGCTGCTTCTTGGCGCTGGTTACGGCGGTGTCAAGTTGTATCGCCGTCAACGGAGGTGAGCACCGTGAAAAAGAAAATTGCCATTGTGATTTTCCTAATTGGACTGCTCATTTTTTCATGGCCATCCATCTATCGAACGTATAAAAAGTGGGATGGTGACCAGAAAATTGCCCAATATGAACGGACAGTCAAGAAAAAGAAGCAAGCTGACGCCCAAGAAACAAGCCAGCACGGCAAGAAAAATTCCAAAGAATCAAAAGATAATTCTTCGGAATCTAAAACGACAAATTCAAATGATTCTGGGGCAAATCAGCAGCAGGAAACGGATGCGAATCAGTCCGATTCTGCGAATACGGCGACGGAAACGGGAACGACACTCGCTGATCCGTTTACGTCAACAATCGAAACGGCTTATCGCAATCAAAGCGGCGGTAAATTAGCTGGCTATCTGGTCATTCCACGTCTCAATGAGCGTTTGCCGTTTTACTTGGGAGCGACTGCGGCCCATCTGAGTAACGGCGCCGCTCAGATCATCGGCACCGCAGAGCCGGATGCTGGAAGAAACACCAACATGGTCGTGGCTGGCCATCGTGGTTACTATGGGGCGACAATGTTCCGTTATGTCGACCAATTAAAGAAGGGCGATTCCGTTTACCTCCATTATGGCGGTCAAAAACTGACGTATCGTGTGCTGCGGCAGGAAGTAATTCGGCCGACCCAGCATGACAAACTCAATCCAAGTGCTGACAAAGAAATGATGACGTTGTTTACCTGTCATCCGTATCCGGCCAATTATCAGCGTTTGCTGGTCTATTGCGAGCGGGTCTAACGATTACGGACACATTTCGATTGTGGAATGTGTCTTTTTAATGCTATTCTTAGCCTAGAAAACAGCTGAAGAAGGCGGAACGGAATGAATCTAGCTAATTTAACAACAGAACAGCGCAATCCCAAGACCCAGCATTTGGATACGATGAGCATCCATGAATTTGCAACGGTGATGAATCAGGAAGATCAGACGGTGGCAGTCAGCGTCAGCAAGGCGCTGCCGGCGATCGAACAGGCAATTGCGGCGATTACAAAGTGTTTCAAACAGGGTGGTCGACTTTTTTACATTGGGGCGGGCACCAGCGGCCGGCTCGGTATTTTGGATGCTTCTGAATGCGGACCGACTTTCGGCTCTAGCCCAGAACAGGTGCAGGGTTTGATGGCCGGCGGAACAGGCACATTTGCACATGCACAGGAAGACGCCGAAGATCATCCTGAATTCGGACGAGCAGATTTGAAGGCCCATCATTTAACGGACCAAGATGCGGTGGTCGGCATTGCAGCCAGCGGGCGGACGCCGTATGTGATCGGCGGTTTGGATTATGCCGATCAAATCGGTGCAACAGCGATCAGTCTGGCCTGCAATAAACAGGCGCTGATTTCCGAACATGCCCAGATTGCGATCGAAGTGCCGGTGGGACCGGAAGTGTTAACCGGTTCGACTCGTTTAAAGGCTGGTACGGCGCAAAAAATGGTATTGAATATGCTGTCAACAGGAGCCATGGTTGGCATTGGTAAAGTTTATCAAAATCTGATGGTGGCGGTGCAGCCGACCAATGAAAAGCTGGTTGACCGCAGTCAGCGGATTATTCAGGAAGCAACCGGCTGTGATGCGGCAACTGCTGCTAAGGCGTTCGAACAAAGCGGCCGGCAGGTCAAGGTGGCGATTGTTATGCTGCTGATTGGTGTTTCGAAAGATGCGGCTGTAACACAGCTTGAACGGACACAGGGGTTTGTTTCAAAGGCGATTGGGAGTGATTAGGAAATGAATGCACAAACAGTTCTAGGTGTCGATTTAGGCGGTACCAAACTCCTGATTGGCGAAGTCACAGCCAATGGTCAGGTCGTTGCACAGCAGAAAATGCCGTCTGATATTACCAATCAACGAATTGCAACCCAGCTGATTCTTGATGCAATTGCAGCGTATCTACA
The DNA here is from genome assembly GCF_001437205.1 of Lactobacillus selangorensis. Lineage (GTDB taxonomy): Bacteria > Bacillota > Bacilli > Lactobacillales > Lactobacillaceae > Paralactobacillus > Paralactobacillus selangorensis. Next base: position 452,980 of record NZ_JQAZ01000002.1, read on the forward strand.
GCAGCGGCAGAATGACAACCAGATTGTAGCGATTGCAGTCGATGTAGTCGATCGGGTCAACAATGCGACAGGAGTCTGGGAAGATATTGTCCCTGGTGTCAATCAGGAACCGATTCCATTAGCGCAATTGGTGACGGAACGTTTCCACTTGCCATGTTTTGTTGGTAATGACGTCATGGCCGGTACCGTTGCTGAAAATAAGTTAGGCATCGGCCGAGTTGAAAAAAATTTTGTCTACATTGCGATCGGAACGGGCTTAGCCGGCCGATTAGTGATTGATGGCAAGTTGCTCAACGGTGAAGATTATAATGCCGGCGAGTTCGGGCATATGGTTGTTGATCAAAACAGCACTGTCCAGTGTGTTTGTGGACGTTACGGCTGTGTCGAACCGCTGGCATCCGGCTTGGGCATGTCGAATCGCGCTCATGATTTGTATCCGCAGTATCAGGCCGAAACGAAGCTGCTGATTACGCCGGATGAACGAATTGGGGCCGATGTTTTATTTAACGGCTATGATGCTGGCGATCCGCTCGCTCGTGCCGTCGTGACACAGGCGTTACAGGCGCTGTCCAATTTAATCATGAATCTTACTCAAATCGCTAATCCAAAGGCGTTTCGGCTCGGCGGCGTTACAACCGGCGGCTGGTTAGTGGACCATTTGCAGCCGTACCTCCAGCCGACGACGATGCGGTTTGTGACTGGCGGGGTTAAAAATACGACGTTAAATCCGAATACGGTGGCGCTGCAGGGCTGTGCGTTATATGGATTTGAACGTTTAGCAGCATAGACTTAAATCGAACGTGACTTTGCGCACGTTCTTTTTTTATAATAGAGGCGGTATTAAGAGGAGCAATGTAATATGGAACAAGAAAAGCAGCCGGATCAAGCCGATATCGGCGATTATCTCAAGCTATGTGCCTGTACGGCGGTCATGATGCAGACGATTCTGAGCCTAGCTTTGACAACAAATCCATCGGCCGGCAATCAGGCCTGGATCGGGATTTTATATAATTTTGTCAAATTTACAGCGCCAGCCTTCATCTTCGGGATTCTCTACTCGACGACACGGACGACAATCGATGCGCGTACGCTGACTTATGGTCAGTATATGAAAGGACAGTGGCACGCTTTATTTGTACCGGCAATCTGGTGGACGACGATCTATCTGGTTGGGATGCCATGGGTCCAGCAAGTTAATCATTATCACGATGTGCTGTCGTTTTTATGGCATTTTGTCAACGGCAACGCTGCACCGCATCTGTGGTACAACACGATGATGCTGCAGTTTATTATTGTGATGCCGTTATTCTGGGCAATTGGACGCTGGTGCGGACACAACGCTAAACGTGGCTGGATGACATTGATTGCAACGGTTCTTGTTGCCAGCTTGTGGCTGTGGTTTTATGACGTTAATATTTTTCATGGTCCGCATATGCAGGACTGGTACTTATTCGACCGCTTTTTCTTCAGCTTCTTCATTTATGGTGTCTTCGGGGTGCTGGCCTGGCAATTCCGCACCGCCTTCAATCGGCTCGTGACCCGTGCCTGGCCGCTGTTTCTGCTGATTTTTGCCGGCAGTTTCTATTGGATCAACCATGAATTGTTCGGTTACGGCTTTCCGGTTAATCTCGGGAATGCACCGTACTACAAACCATCGATGACTATTTATGATTTGGCGGTTATTGCCTTGATTGCGGCCTTCGGATTGTTTCAAATTCGGCACCGGCTGGCGATGACCAAATTTGTGCATCGTTTCGCCGCCTTTGCCTATAAATCTTACTTAGCCAATGTTTTCTGGGCCCAGATTCTCTGGTTTCTGTTCGGCAAACAATTGACCTTGTTTAATACAGCTTTAGGGGTCATTGTCACGTATCTCTGTGTCTGGTGCTGCTCGTTTGCGACCTCGTTTACAGTGCATGCTGTTTGGACACGTGTCAAAGCACAAATCGAACGATGAAAGAAGATTGGAAAATGAAAAAAAGCATTTTTAAACTAGCAGCAGTGGCTGGAGTCGGTTTGGCTGCCTATCATTTTGGGCCGCATTCCTTGAAACGGATTGAAAAGGGCAATCAGCCTCAATATGCCCCTGAACAAACGACGCTGAATGTCGATTCTGTTCTGTATGGCAAAAAAATTGGTTTCTTAGGTTCTTCGATTACTTATGGTGCCGCTGCCCATGGCGTTTCATTCGTGGATTATTTACGTGCCGAAGATGGGGTGCTCGCCACGAAATCGGCGATTAGCGGCACAACGTTAGCTGGTAATGCTGAAAAATCATATGTGAAACGTTTGGTGAGCGACTTTGATCCGGAACAGCATCTAGATGCCTTTGTGTGCCAGTTATCGACTAATGATGGTCGGGCGCATAAGCAATTAGGCGCGATTACGCCGGATTCGCAGCGTGACGGCTTCGATCAGACCACCACTTTAGGGGCAATCGAATTCATCTGTGCCTATGTGCAGGCTCATTTCGACTGTCCGCTGGTGTTTTACACGTGTTTGCGCAAACCGGATTCGGATTATGCAGACTTGATTCAGCAACTGTATCAGCTGCAAACTAAATGGCAGTTTCAGATCATTGATTTGTGGGCCGACCCAGTTGTGAATAGTGTGACAAAGGCTGCGCCAGATGCCATGTTTGATGATGCTCATCCAACGCAATTAGGCTATGAAAAAATATGGACGCCTGTCTTTGAAAAACAGTTAAGTCAGTTATTTTGATAGAAAAAGGCCGTGACATAAGTATCTCTTTCACAAAAAAAGTTTCCAAAATGCAATTTTTTGCATTTTGGAAACTTTTTTGACAGTTTAACTATACTAAACGCGTTCGCAGCAACGGTTAAGCTGCCTATCACGCGCTAATTGTTTTGATTTTAACAGCATAGGTCGACGCTGGAGCTTGAATGGTCACGGTTTGGCCGACTTGGTGATGCATCAGCTGTTTGCCCAGCGGCGATTTGAAGTAGATTTTGTTGGCATCGAGATCGGCTTCTTGTTTGCCGACCATTTCATAGGTCTCCGTTGAGTGGTCGTCCAGAAATTCGATCGTGACGGTCGAACCGAGATCGACCTGCTGATTATTGGCTGGTGTGATTACTTGGGAAAACTGCAGTTGTTTCTTTAAATAATGAACCCGGCTATCCAGCTGCCGGAGGTCATGCTTCGAGGTGCTGTACTCGGCATTTTCCGACCGATCGCCGAGTGCGGCCGCTGCAGCCAGGCGTTTAACCAGCGCCGGCCGTTTTTGCTGTAAGGCTGTAATTTCGTCTTCAATTTGTTTTTTACCATTAGCAGTCATTTTAATAAATGTCGGTTCCATGATGACTCAACTCCCTTGATTTCAAGGATATTGTACCAAAATAGGCACCAAAAAACACCGAGTGGGGAGCTCGGTGTTTTTTGTGCGCTGCCGAAGTTTCCTGAGAAACGTTCAAACAGTGCTATTTTACTTTGGAGGAGTAAATGAAAAAGTTGGGGTTGTCAGAAACAAGTGGGAGGCTTGTTTCTATGTTGTTTATACTACTCAGTGTTTGTGAAGATTTTGTGATGAAAAAGGAACAAAAGATAAAACATTTCGTATTTTAGATATTTAGGTACAAAAACGATTGACATTTCATTCAAAGCGACTATACTCAATAGATAGTTTAGGCACCTAATAATTCTAACAATCAAAGAGGGTTTTAAAATGGAACAACAAGATGAACAATTAGTACGGCTTTTTTACGGTTTAGTGAAACAGTTTCAGCGCTACAACTTCGCACACGCACCCCAAATGGCTGGCCGTCACCACGGCGGCCACGGTCAGCGCCGTGTACTGCGCATTTTAGGCGAAGATGATGGCATGATGCAGGGCGAATTAGCCGAAAAACTCGATATTCGTCCGTCTTCATTGACCGATTTGCTCAAAAAGATGGAACAGTCAGAATGGATTGAACGGCGTCCGGATGAAGCCGACAAACGGATTGTCCGAATCTATCTCACCGAAAAGGGGCGGACACATTTGGAAGAAGTCAAACAAGAACGTGATAATATGGAAAACGGCCTTTTCGACGCCTTAAATGATGACGAAAAAAAGCAAATGGCTGCTTTAATGGAAAAAGTTTATCAAGATTTGAAAGAAAAGAATAAGGACGTTGAATTTCCGCATCGAGGCGGCGGTCACGGGCGTTTTGGCGGTCGGCCGGATTTCAGAGGCCCTCGTTTTCATGGCTTCCAAGGGCCTAATTGCCCTGGATTCAGGGGTGAAGATTGGGATTAGGGCCTTTCTGAACCGTTTGATGGGATTCGCCGGTATAATAGAAGTGGAAACTCGATAGAAAGAAGCGAATACCATGATGACGTTATTTGATATGCTGCAAGTGCTGAGTATCAACGGGTCCGATACCGATTTTAAGACAGTCCGTATCGAAGCAATCGGCACTCAGAAGCTGAATTACGATGCTGCGATTTTGTGCGATGTGCTCAATAATTTCTTGGTCACGGACAAGACATTGGCCGATGCATCAGCCGATATCGCCGGTCAGATTCAAGATATCGATGATGCCGAAGACCAGCCGATGGATGTCGACGAACTCGTCGATGATTTCGGTCGGAAGATTGACAACGTCGATGTTCAATACGGACAAAAAGAAACCCATATTTATGTTGCTTAGTGCAACTTCGCAAGCCGCTGTATCGCCACAAGGACAGCGGCTTTTTTATCTGCTTCTGGTCTTGCATTTTAAAAAGGGTTTGCGTACACTTATCCGTAGATACAATGAATCTATGGATAACGATTGATTGTAACCGTACAACTGCCGTGGATATGTCCCAAATCAGCATATCCATCTGAACTGCGCCGGAAACGCAGTTCTTTTTTTATGAAGAGCGTTCCGCAAGTGAGAATGAACTTAACCGGAATGCGTTTCGGAAAAAATAAAAATAGCAGGCCTTTAAACGTTCTTTCAAGAACATTTTCATGAGCTAGATTTTAATTCGATATCAGCTGGCTTTCATTGTCATCTAGCTGTTTGTCGCACAAAATGAAAATTTGTTGTATGCTATATAGAATAACAGTTAGATATATTTTCGATCCTTTTCGAGAACGTTATATCTTGCAGCTTTTTATTTTTGTGAAAAAGGAGCGATTCTCGTGAAAATCGCAGTTGTAACAGACAGTACCGCGAATTTATCGCAGTCTGAACTACAGCAGCCCAATCTATTCGTCATTCCGATTCCGATTATCATCGATGGGAAAACTTATGAGGAAAATGTGGACATTACAGTAGATAACTACGCACAGTTGGTTGAAACTTCCGACCAGTTTCCCAAGACGTCCCAGTCGAATGTGGGCGATTTAATTAAACTTTATAATCATTTAGGCGATATGGGGTATGACACGGTGATCAGCATTCATCTGTCGAGCGGCATTTCCGGCATGATCAATACGATCGAGCATCTGTCGCATTCGGACGATTTGAAGGTCAAGCTGGTGCCGTTCAACTCCTACATTACTGTCAGTTTGATGGGGACAATGGCGGTCACGGCTGCACAAATGGCGACCAATGGAGAATCCCTGAACAAGATTATGCCGATTTTGGAGGCGCTCCGTTCCTCAGTTGATGAATATTTTGTCGTGGATGACTTGAAGAACCTCGTCGCCGGCGGCCGGTTGTCGAATGCCGGTGCCTTCGTCGGCGGCCTGCTGAACATCAAACCACTGCTGTCGATGAAAAACGACGAACATAATATTGTGGCGATTGAAAAAGTTCGTTCTTTGAAACGAGCACAACGCCGCATTATGACCCTGTTTGAACAGAAGGTCCATGATGCGCCGTATCCGATTAAGGCCTACGTATTTTACACCACCGACCAGGAACGGGCGCAAGCATGGCAAGAAACGTTGGAAGAAGAATTTCCGCGTATCAATTTTGAGTTGCGGCAGCTGGACGCCGTGATGAACGTTTACTTAGGGAAAGGTGCCTTGGCACTCGGCTGGATGGAAGATCCAAGTGCGCTGTATCAGCCATAGAACACAATAAAAAGGATTGGAAAATGTTCCAATCCTTTTTAGTTATCCACATCTTGTGGATAACTTTGTGCATAAGTCTATATTTAGTTAGGAACGCTTGTTTGCTGCTTAATATTTTTCAATCAATTTGACGAAGGCATCGACAAGGGTCTGCAAGAACTTTGTGGTCCCTTCATCCTTGAAGGAGCCGTCATCGCTGAGCATGTTCTGGACATGACCTAAGTAAACTTCAGGCTGTTGAACGGTTGGCATGTTTAAGAATACCAAGGACTGACGGAGGACCATATTGGCCAGAGCACCGCCGATGGCACCAGTAGATGCGGAAACGACTGCGGCTGGCTTGCCGTCCCAAACACTTTCGCCATAAGGACGAGAACCGACATCGATTGCATTCTTCAATGGTGCTGGAATCGAACGGTTGTATTCAGGGGTAACGAACAAAACAGCGTCGACTTGCTTCATAGTGTCACGGAAGGTCTGCCATGCAGCTGGCACTTCATCATGATCATCATAATCCTGATTATAGAGCGGTAATTGACTGATGTCGATAATCTGCACTTGGTAATCGTCTGGGAACAACTTGACCATGTTCAGAGCAACCTTCATGTTATAAGATTCTTTGCGTAAACTGCCGACAATGATACCGATATTTTTTGTCATCAGAAAAGCCTCCTTAAATTTACTTACTTTTTACAAGTAATTTCATTGTAACCCATTACATTTGGTTCTGCAATCTATTTTAATAAGTTGCATCGTTAGATTGCAAGGAAAGCCCCTTAGAAGAGGTTCTGATTCGTGTCGGCGTGTTCATTTTTGAGATAATTCGTCAAATAAGTCACTTTATAAGCCTGATTCTCCGGCTGGAATAATTCTTCCAAAGTGAAGTTTTTCCAGCCATCGTCGAAGTGATAATGGATGACATCTGGGGTAAATAATTTGAGTTCGTCGTTAAAATGATGAAAATCGTCAATGGTTGCTGTTTCTGGGTTCATGATGGACCTTCTTTCTGATAAGATAGGGCAATAAAAGGGAGCGATCGAAATGTTATTTCAAGTTGCTGATCAAGCCGTCGTCCAAGGTACGGCTGTGTTGCAGGAAATTAAAGTACAAGCAACGAAAAACGGCAAGAGCCAGTATGCCAGCGGCGTTTTAGTAACACCTGATGAAAAAGTACCCGTTAAAATCTGGGACGTCGACGATACAATCAACCAGCTCAATAACCATGTGGTCGATTTCACCGCTCAGCGCAATGATTACAATGGCCAGCTGCAATTCGTCGTTCAGAAGCTGGCTGCCAATGAACAAGCTTCGATTCGGGATTATTTGCCGAGTTCCTACTGGTCCCGTCAGGAGGTAGCGGCGGGCTTCAAGCATTTTCTCGGCAAGATTACCGATCCGTTATATCATCAGGTGGTGAATGCTTGTTACAAACAGGTCGACCAGGAAATCACCGACCCTTTATTCGATATGCCGGCGGCCGTTAAAATGCACCATGCCTTTATCGGCGGCCTTTATACGCATACGCTGTCGATGGCGTATGAAGCCGAAGGAATTCTGGCGCATACGATTTATCGGCAGGATATCAACGAATCTCTATTATACGCCGGAATTTTATTGCATGATTTAGGCAAAGCGTATTGTTATACGAATGCGACCGACCATGAAGAAACTCGAGCCGGCAGTTTACTTGACCATGTCGCCATCATGGATGGGATGCTGGTCGAACAATTTGAAAAAATTCTGCAGGTGCCGTATGGCGATTTACTGAAAAATGAAAAAGTAACTTTGCTGCGACATATGATTCTATCGCACCATGGCAAGCTTGAATGGGGAGCAGCAATCAAACCGGCGACACTGGAAGCCCAATTATTGCATCAGGTCGATTTGGCCGATTCCCGCTTAGAAATGGCTCGTGAAACACTGGACCAGCAGGCACCGGATACGTTCAGCGACCGCCAGTTCGGATTGGACGGTGCGCGCCTGTACAAAGAAACGCCTATACGCCCGCAGTCACAAACAACTGATACAGACTCACGACCAGCAGAATAAAGCCGGCTAGCAGCCAGACGATGCGAATCCAGCGGTTCAATTTGATTCGAAACCCTGAAATCAGCAAAGCAGCAGCGATAAAAAAGATTAAAATTGGCAGGAAATCCATACTTGTTCTCCTTTCAAAAGACATCATCATGACGGTGTCTTTTTTTATATGAGGTTGCTTTCAAAAGAAACTAAAAAATGTTTCATTTGTTAAAATTGTAATTGCGAATAACAATGGTATACTTAAATTGTCTGGAAACGATTCCAGGTTGGGAGGAATAGTTTATGAAACATTTTTTTGCGTTACAACGACCGCAAAAACTAGGTTTGTCGGTCGCTCAGGAGCGGCAGAAATGGTTTAAGGAGTTTATGAAATCATTTTTGGTCGTCTTTTTGGTCTATTTCTGCATGTATCTGATTCGCAACAATTTATCAGCAGCACAGCCATTGCTGGTCAAACGAGGAATCACGACGACTCAGTTAGGGTGGATCGGCTATGGTTTTTCACTGGCCTATGGGATTGGTAAAACGGTGCTCGGCTACGTCGTCGATGGAAAGAACACCAAACGATTCATGTCGTTTCTGCTGATTCTATCAGCAGTTGCGGTACTGATTATCGGGGTCGCTTTGCTGATGAACAATGCACCGGTCGGGCTGCTGCTGGTGCTGTGGTCCTTAAATGGGATTTTTCAGTCACCAGGCGGTTCAGCTTCATTATCGACGATTTCACGGTGGACGACGACAACGAGTCGGGGCCGCTGGATCGGCATCTGGAATATCTCCCATGAATTCGGGGGCGCCGTTGCCGGTGTCATCGCACTCTGGGGTGCAAATCAATTCTTTGGCGGAAATGTCGGCGGGATGTTTATTTTTCCAGCTATCATTTGTATTTTAGTCGGGCTCTGGGGCCTGTTTTATGGCGCTGACGATCCCCAAGAATTAGGTTGGGATTCTAGTGAAACGATTTTTGGCGAAAAAATTTCCAAAGCCGATGAAGAAGCATCGACGATGAGCAAGTGGGAAACCTTCAAGACATTTGTCATGAAGAGCCCTTGGGTTTGGCTGCTCTGCATCGCCAACGTGTTTGTTTATGTTGTGCGGATCGGAATCGTCAACTGGGCACCTTTGTACACCGTTCAGCAACTTCATTTTACCGTTGCACAGGGCGCAAATACACTGTTGTTATTCCAATTAGGCGGCATTATCGGCAGTGTCGTTTGGGGCTGGTTCTCTGACCTGCTCAAAGGCCGCCGTTCCGTTGTGTCGATTATCTGCCTGCTTTTGACCGCCGTTGTCGCATTAGGCTACCGTTACGGAACGACACCGCTGATGATTAATACTTCTTTGTTCTTCTTGGGAATGTTTATTTATGGGCCGCAGCTGCTGATTGGTGTTTCTGTAATCAGTTTCGTGCCTAAAAATGCTTTGAACGTTTCGGATGGATTAACAGGGACGTTTGCTTACATCTTTGGGGACCTGATGGCGCAGGTTGGTTTTGCTGCCATCGCCGATCCAAAGGCACACGGTTTGAATTTCTTAGGCATGAACCTGCATGGCTGGAACGATACGTTTGTTATCTTCTACATTGCAATCGTTTTGAGTATCATCGTCTTGGCGATTATTGCAATCGGCGAAGAGAAACGGATTCGCCAGCAATTAGGAACCAAATAAGCGTGTAAGAAGACAATTTCAACACATAAAAAACATGGGCCAGCACTGGCCCATGTTTTTTTGCTGCTTGAAAAGCGTTAACCCTGTTGTTTGATCGACTGCATAATGACTTCGTCGATGACAACATTGCCTGGCTGGCTGATCGCATAAGCGACGGCGTTGGCAACGTCCTTTGAAACGAGGCCACGATCCGTTTCGGACTGGCGGATGTTCTGCTTCATCGTTTCATCGGTGGTGGTTGTGTACAATTCTGTATCGACATCGCCAGGTGAAATCATAGTAACCCGAATATTCTTGGACGGACCTTCTTCAGCCCGCAGTCCGTTCATAACGGCCCGTACCGCAAACTTCGTCCCGCAATAAACGGCATTACCAGGGAAGACTTTGTGGCCGGCGATTGAATCGGTCGCAATAATCTGGCCGCTGCCTTGCTTTTCCATGATTGGCACGATTTCGCCGACTGCATACAGCAGGCCTTTCAAGTTGACGTCGATCATTTGGTCCCACTCATTGAATTTATTGTCCCGCATGTAAGACAACGGCATCAGCCCTGCATTGGCAAATAAGACATCGATGCGGTGAAATTTTTCGAGCGTGTACTGGACTAAGGCGGCTACCTCGCCATGGTCGGTGACATCGGTGGCTCGATAAGCGGCTGTGCCGCCGTTTTGGTTGATTTCATCCGTCAATTCCTTGAGCCGATCCGCACGGCGAGCTGCCAGCATGACTTTGGCGCCGTCTTTAGCGAGCAGTTTGGCTGTTTCGGCACCGATTCCGCTGGATGCACCGGTAATCAGCACAACTTTATTTTCAATATTCTTCATCAAAAAAGGGCCTCCTTTTGAATATACACGAATAGTATATACTGGATGACCGGTAAAAAAACTAATGATGCATTGTTTTGCGTAATGTTGGTTGTGCGTGGTGTCCTTTGACCTCACGATTATGGATCGTCGGATGCGAACCGTATGCTTCCAATTTGAAATGTTTCATTTTGCCTGGATATGGTTTGCCCTGTGCTCGAATCTGAAGCCACTGGCGCATGTAAGCGGCCATCTGTTGGGCAGTTTGAGCTCGATTAGCGTTGCCTTCCTGCTGAGCGGCGCGTGTTACATCCCGCTGAATGTAATTGGTCAGTTTTTGATGATAAGCTAGGAGTTCGTCTGTTAACGGTGCGTCCCGATACTGATTGAACAACTTTTGGACGTAGCGCATGGCATCTTTGGCATCCTTCGGCTGGTAGTAACGGCCTTGTTGTGATTGCGGCATGAATTCTCGTCCTTTCTGAAAATATTTGCCCTTATTTTACCACGAAACATTTTATGAATTCGTTAATTTCAGGATAATTTCAAGACAAAGATGTTATTTTTTGCTAAAATCAGTTTAATAATAATGAAAAAAGTCAGCTGATTAAAGGAGCTAGGGTATGAGTACGTTGATCGACTTTGTGTTACATATCGATAGTCATTTGGTGACGATCGTGCAGACATTCGGCAATTGGAGCTATCTGATTCTGTTTGCCATTGTGTTTATTGAAACAGGTGCCGTTATTTTACCGTTCCTGCCAGGGGATTCGCTTCTGTTTGCCGCAGCTGCATTAGCTGCCAACCCGATTTATCATTTGAACATCTGGGTCTTCATGACCACTTTCTTGCTGGCCTGTGTTGCCGGCGATTCACTCAACTTTTACATTGGGAAAAATGCCGAACGAATCTTATCAAAATATGCTTTTTTCCGTAAATTCCTGAATGAGGATAGTTTGGGGAAAGGGCGGGCGTTCTTTGAGAAGCATGGGGCGATGGCCGTCATTTTAGCCCGCTTCATGCCAATCATCCGGACATTCGTGCCCTTTGTAGCGGCCGGCAGCGGCTTCCCGTACAAGAAATTTATCCGTTACAATTATCCAGCCTGTTTTGCTTGGGTCGGATTATGCTGCGGCGCCGGTTATTTCTTCGGCAATATTCCGTTCGTCAAAGCCCATTTCTCCGCTGTTGTGCTGGGAATCATCATTGTTTCGCTGATTCCGGCAATCGTCGGATTTATCAAGGGTAAAACGGCCAAGAAGGCTTAATTTGAAAATATTTAAAAGAGTCTGGAACAATTTTGTTCCAGACTCTTTACGTTAACCTTAAAAATCGGCGGCTTTGGCATATAATAAAGGATAGTTACTGACACAAATGACAATCAACTTTCAATAGGATAATCAAATATGAAAATAGATATGAAAAATTTAAATCAATTGGCACAACAGGATGTTCATAATTCTGAAGTGCAGCAGCTGGTGCAGACGGCTGATCAGACACGCAGTGCGGCTTCCAGTGCAGCCCAGACAATCGCAACCCAAGCCAGCTTAGCCACCAAATTCAATCAGCAGGCCGCCCAAACGGCCGATCCGGCCCAAAAGCAGCGGTATCAGCGCAGCACAGCCGCTGCCGCCCAAGCCCGGACAGAGGCGCACAATCAAGTGACACATCTTGAAAATCAGTTCAGCAGTGCAGCCGAACGGATTTCATCATTGGTCGCTTCAGACCGTGTCGCAGCAACGGTGCAGGCATCGTATGCAACGAGTGACATTGCCACCACACAAAGTCTGGTCGCCCAGACGGACCAAACGGCGGCTTCTTTATCGTCCGCCGTTCAGACAGCGGCCAGTCAGGCAGCTGCCGATTTACAGGCGGCAAATGTGCAAAGTTTAGTCGCTGACAATCAGACTTATTTGGACCAAGTGGCGGCGTTGCAGACACAGGCGGCTCAATTGGACCAGCAGATGGATTCGCTGGCGCACCAAGGCTCCGTTGCGGCCAGTGAGTACAATCAGTCGGCGGCGCTCGAAACAGCCAGTACGGCTAACCAGGCTCATTTACAGGCCAGCCAGGGCGTGACAGCTGCGCTTAGTTTAGCTAACCAATTAAATGGCAATTTCAATTTACTGCAGCAGTATCTTCGCAACGATCAGGCTGGTGCACAGCAAAAAGCGCAGCAGGTCGCTCAAAACGCTGCACGAATCCAGAGTTTGGCAGCGGCTGTTACCAAAACGGCTGCCACGACGGCACAATTAACAGCTGATTTACAGGCATTGACGCCGATTGACCAGAAAAACCGCCGGATTCAGCAGCTGCAGGAGAATGCACACACCATTCAAACGCAGACGCAGGAATATGTTTCATTGGTCCAGCAAGCCGTTCAAACGGCTTCGCAGGCGGATGAACAGGCCCAAAGCGGTGCACAAGTGAATAATCTGAAGACAGTCAATTCGCTTGCCCAAACAACGGCGCAGCAGATTAAGGACCTGCAAGGCTGGTCGGTACAGGTCAATACCTTGCAGTCCAGTGCTGCTGCTGCTCAGAGTCAGGCTCAGGAAGTAATTCATTCTGATCATAGTCGGGGTCAGCAGCAGGCGCAATCAGCGCAAGCCCAAGGGGATGCAACGGCGGACTCGGTCGCTCAGCTTCAGGGTGAAGTGGCCGCTTTACGTTCGGCGGCGTCCAGTGCTGCTTCATTGGCACAAACGGATTGGCAGAGTGCCAAGATTCAATCGTTGGCGAACGACCTTAAAACGGCGCTGGTCAAGGTCAATCAGATTGCTCGTTCGGCGGCGGATATTGCTCGTGCGACCGATCAATGGCAGCAGCGGGCGCAAAGTGCGGCCCAGCATAACGATCTCAATGCGGCCCAGCAGCATGCGACGAGTGTAGCCGACTTGAGTCTGCAGACCAATCGGCTGACTTCAAGTACAACCAGTTTGACGAGTGAAGCCCACTATACGATGCTTCAAATCGAACGGGTACAATCGGCCGATAAGGATGCGGCCGCTCAGCATCTGGCTGTTTTGCAGGAAGACGCCGGTCACTTGCAGGAGATCGCTGCTTCATTGGCCGCTCAGGCGGATGCGGCGGTCACTGTGAATGACCAGATGAGCTCGTTAGCCTTAACGGATGTCAAAAATAAGACAGTTCAGTCAGTTGCCGATCGTGCCGATGCAGCCACAACGCAAGTCACCGATTTGCAGCGGCGGGTCGCCGATACCGTTTCTGAAACGCAGCGGGCACTTACGGCTGCTTCCAGTGCGGCCCATGATAATCATGCGACCAGAGTGAAAGATTTGGCGGCACAGGTTTCTGCGGCTGTTTCACAGGCTCGTTCAGCGGCCCAAATGGCGGATACGACCCAGCAGAAACTGCAGGAACAGCAAAGCAGCTTAGCAAGTCTAGTGGCCCATGATTCTGAAACTGCGGCTCAACAAGCTCAGAATGTCCAAGCGGCACGGACACAGATTTCTGCCCATGAACAGCGGTACACCGCTGCTTTAAGCGAAGCATCTGCTTTGACGACGACATTGCACTCACTGAGTACGACCGATTTGGAGAATGATCAGGTTCAAAATGCCCAGCAAGTCGGTATCCAGCAAGTGGCGAAGCTGTACGAAGGCCAGACACTGCTGAAAAACATGCGCCAGCAGCTTGAAAATATTGTGAATCAGGCTCAAATGGCTGCGCAGGCAAACGATCTCGAGCAGGCTCATCAGGCAACGCACCAGGCGGCCGAATACCGGCAGCAGGCCGATGCTATCATGAAACAGGGCAATCAGACACTGGCTACGATTCAGTCGCAAGTCGATCAGACGACCGAATGGATTGAACAGGACCGGCAGCAGGGCGCCGAAACGGTTACTGCGGCAACGCAGGCCTATCAGCGGACGCATGCTGCGGCCCAGACATTGCAGCAGCTGCAGACTTCCTTTAACGAACTGCTCAAGGAAGCCACCAGTCAAGCACAACAGGACCAGAATAATCGAACGGTTCAGCGCAACAGCCATCAATTGACGACTTTGCAGAAACAGCTGATGCAGGCTAACGTCGCCGTTCAGCAGCAATTAGCGATGGCTGGCCAAGCACAGAATCAGACCAGCAGTGCGGCCAGCGTTTTGGCCGTTCAGCTCAGTCAGCAATTTTTAAGCAACGCTTCGAATGCGGCCACTGCTGCTGAGAGCAATGCTTCGCAGGCACAAGCTTATCATCAGTCGGCTGCGCAGCTGGCTCAAGGAATATCAGCGGCTGTCAGTGCCGATCATTCGGAAACGAATCAAGCCGTTTCAACAGCAGCTGAACAAATTGCGACCATGCAGTCGCATCATCAAGTCTTGACCAAAACCAGCGACCAGCTGACCGCTTTGATTGCCGATGTTCGCTCCACTGCGCAAGTCGACCCGACCAATGCCGCTGTTCAGCATTTGGCACAGCAGACCGACCAGCAGGAAAAAGCACTGGCGGATACCCACCATGCCGCCAGTTCAGCGGCTCAGATTTTGCAGCATCAGTATGGCCGTTTACAGAAAGCAGCCGGTCGTTTTGATACAAACGATACAGTCAGCTATGCCAAAGCGATGGACCAGACCGCTGGCAATCACAAGCAGTTTCATGACAATATGCAGACTTTGCAGCAGCAGCTTCATCAGGCTACCAGCAAGATGCAGACGCTGATTGATCAGGATCGGCAGGCCACTAAGAAATATTTGGAAACAGCTCAGCAGACACAGACGGCCATGACGCCGACATTCCAGGCACTGCAGCAGGCAGCGGCCGCCGCACAGCCGTTACGGTCGGAAACGGTCCAGCAGGCCCAATTAAATCTGACTAATTCGCAGGTTCAATCGGCTGCTACCCAAGCGGCGACACTGAATGATCAGATTGATTCGCTGGTCGAAAACGGCAGCCGGACGCTGGCAGATGCTAATCAGATTGCGAGTGAAGCCCAAGCGACCAGTGCAACGGATGTGCAGACGATGAGTCAGCATGCCCAATCGTTGGCAGCGGCGCAGCAGCAGCTGACGCAAACGGGACAGCAGGCAGCGTATTTGCAGGATTCTTTGGCCGCTTTGCGGACTAAAGTTGTTAAAGCAGTTGCAGCTGACCATGAAGCGGCTGCCCATGCCATGAGTGCCGCTGCCCAAGTACTTGCAACTCAGATGACGCTGCACCAGAGTCAGACGAGTCAGGCGCTTGCAACGCTGTCTGAAACGGCGGCTCATACTCAGCAGATGGCCCAAGAAAATCCAACTGACCTGCCGATTAAAAATATCGTCGCACAATTGGCTAAACTGCAGACGGATGCAGATTCACTGGCTCAGAAAATGACGCAGACGATGACGGCTGGACAGACGACTTTGAGTGCGGCGTCTTCTGCGGCGGCGGCCAATGAAGTTCAGACGACTCAGCAGGCTAGCGGGCAGATTCAGCAATTAAATCAGCGGACGAGTCAGATTGATACAACTGTCCGGCAGTTCGTTCACCAAGCTGATGCACTTGACCAAAGTGCGGCCAACGAGTCGACGGCCGTTTCCCAAACGGTGCAAAAAGCCGTTTCGGATGCTGCAACGGCGACGCACCAGGTCGAAGTTGCCGCCGGACGAGCTGATGAATTGCAGGATTCATTAGCAGCCCAGCACCAGCAAATCGATAGTTTGGCGATGGCCGATCAGACAAGTCGTTTGATTCAAGGCTTTCAGAAACAGATTCAGCAGCAGCATAAACGGGCGGCGACACTGCAGGACCAGATTCAGCAAGGGTTGCAAGCAGCTCAGCAATGGCAGCAGGATGCTCAATCGGCTGCCGAAAAACACGATGTGGCGGCGGCTTCGAGTGCCGTTTATCAGACTCAGCGGGCGCAGCAGCAGGCTTCAGCGGTCCAATCCGAAATGGATAGTTTAGCGTCAGCGGCTCAGAATTTTGTCCAGCAGGGCGAACACGTCCGGCTGCAGGATCATCAGACGACCCAGCAGCAAGTCGGTCAGACACAACGGGCTTTGAGTCAGGCAGCCGACTTGGCGGTCAAAATGAAGACGGCAACCGGTCAGCTGGGAACGACGATTTCATCGGCACAAGCATTAGCTCAGCAGATTTCGACGGATTCGGCGGCTCAAGAACAGGTTGTTTCGATTGCAGCGCATTCAGAAGCGATGGCGGAGCTGAATCAGCAAGTTGCATCGGCGCAATCAGTGTTGCAGCAGAATGTTGATCAAGCTAGCAGTGCCGCTGTCTTGAACGATACGGCCCAAACTGGCCAAGTCGCTTCCGAAGCCATTCAAACCGTTGAATCGACGCGTGATCTGCATTCAACCGCTGAATCGTTAGTCAGTGCGGCAAATTCACAAACGGCTAAACTGGCCATTACAGTCGCCCATACGACGGCGGCCACCAGTGTTGCTCAGAGTTTAGCCGACAATGCGTTTGCCGGTGCCAGCGAACAGCAGCAGAATCTGACCAGTGCTTACCAGCAGCTGTCTGAAACGGCGGCCAGCGGCATGCGTACAGCCGCACTCGATCCGCAGAATGCGGCGCATCCAAGTGTGACCGAACTCGGCCAGCAGATTGCCCAGCAACTGCAGCTGGCTGCAACGACCAGCGAACAGGATCAGAAACAGCGGCCGCAATTTGCAAGTCTGGCGGCTGAATTACAGTCCTATGCCGCTTTGAACAATGCGCATCAGGCTGATCGAACCGCACGCACTACAGTTTCATTAGCCGCACAGACGAAGAATCTGCAGGCACAAATGAAGCAGGCGCATGAACAGATTGCCACCTTTTCTGAAAAAGTGGACCAGCTCGTCAAGACCGACCAGCTGGCTGTCGCTAGTTTAGCCGTCATTGCCGCTTCGGCAGCAGGACGCACGACGGATTCGGCGCAGGCAATCAACAGTTTCGCCCAGCAGGGGCAGGCCGCTGATGCGGACACGACTTCATATGCGCAGCTCGATTTGGAAAACAACGATGTTCAGTCGGCCCAAAAGATGGTGGCTCATTTAGCCGCCAATGTTCAGTCGACGGCAGCACAGGCGACCTCATATGCCAGTCAAGCCCAATCCTTGTCAGAGGCGGCGGCTGAAACGACCCGGCAGAATGATGTCCGGCAAACACAGCAGCACGTCCAGAATCTGGGTGTGCTCAGCCAGGCCTTGACGTCGATGGCAGCTCAAACCGACCAGCAGATGCAGAATGTCATTCAGCTGCATGCGAAAGCCATTCTGCAGGTTCAGCGTGATCAGTCGGCGGCCAGTGTTGCAACCAGCACGGCGGCGTCTGAAGTGGCAGTTGCACAGGCAGCCAGCCAGTCGCTGGCCCAAGTTTTGGCCTACGTCAAAACACTGCTGCAGCAGGCACAGGATGTCAGTCAGAAGGTGCCAGCCGATCATTCGGCTTGGCAGTTGATCGATCGGATTAAAGAAACCCAGCAGACGTTGGAAAAATTAGTCCAGCAGGCAAATGGCTTCGAAACGCAAGCTCAATCGGCCAGTTCGCAGACGGCCGACTATGCGCAGCGAAATGATGCCGTCCATGCCAATCAGCAGATGGCTCGGACACATCAAGCGACCAGTTTGGCAACGGCTAATATCGGCCAGGCCAATGAATTGCAGCATACGGCCGATGCGGCATTGGAGCAGCTGACGAGTTTGGTGGCACAAGATCAGCACAATGCGACGAGTTACGCACGTGCGGCGCAATCATTTGCGACAAATACGCAGTCGACAGCCCAGCAGGTAGCTGCGGGTCAATCGGCAATTCAGGCTTTGATGCCGCAAGCTGCCACTTATCCGGCCAAGGATAACGAAGATGCTGCCGATCTCTTCCAAGAATTAACGGAAGTTTCAACAGCCACCGAATCGGCTGCCGCCGCTGCTTCGGAATGGGACAGCAAAGCTCGTTCCGCCGCCCGTCAAGCAGACCAAGTTGCCCAGCAGAACGACCCAGTCCAGACATATGTCTACACGCAGCAGACCAGTCAGGCCAATTACCAGACCAACAAGGCCCGCAATACGGTTTCCGATTTGGTCAGCGAGGCCGAAAGTGTTATGCGGCAGTTACAGGATTTGTATCGAATCGATTCAAATGCCAATGAAAATGCCGCCCAAACGGCGAAAAACGTGGTTCAGACAACGACGGCCCAGCAGAATCAGGTTCAGTCTGATTTGGCGACCTTGCAAGACGATCTGACGATTCTGAATCGGAATCAAACTGCTGATTCGGAGAACGCCGATATTGCTCGATTGGCCGAACAGGGCCAGCATTTGCAGAAACTGGCCGAACAAGTTGCCGGTGCCGTTGAACAGACACAGACCGAATTGGCCCAATCATTGGCGGTTCGTTCACAGGCCGATGTAACCGTCGCTTCAGCTTCGGCTTTGCAGAGCTCACGTGCGATGACCCATACGCAGCAGGAACAGCAGCACCGTATGGAACATCTCCGTGAATTGCATCAACAGGCTCAGCACCTAATTCAACGGCAGCGGACCCTGATGGGCAACGACCAGCGGACGATTTACAGTGCCGCTCAGTTTGTGACTTCGACCGCTGCCGATTATGAAGAGGATGCCAGCGACATTCATTCCCAAACAGAAGTGGCCCGTTCAGCGGCGGCAACCGGCAAGCAACTTGCCGATTCAGCCGTTGCTCAGCAGCCGGATCGGGTCTTTGCCAGTTTGGCCAGTGACCAAGCGGCCGTTTTGTCGGAAGCCAGTTCCGCTACTGCAACGGTTCAGAATGCCCGGCAAGTGGCTTCGAGTGCCACTGCTGCTTTGGCCGGAATGCAGACGGCGTATACGGTGCAAGCGGCCCGTA
Organism: Lactobacillus selangorensis; assembly: GCF_001437205.1. GTDB lineage: Bacteria > Bacillota > Bacilli > Lactobacillales > Lactobacillaceae > Paralactobacillus > Paralactobacillus selangorensis. Next base: position 472,309 of record NZ_JQAZ01000002.1, read on the forward strand.
AAGCCGCCACAGCCGTTCAGACGGCTTATGCACCCCTCAACCTATTATCGGATGCGGCTGACAGTATGGCTGATCGTGCGACCAAATTAGCTGCCCAAACGCAGGCACGACTGGATTCTCAAGCTAGTGAAGCAGCTAAATAATCGTGACAACACAAAAACCCTTGGCAAAATTATTTGCCAAGGGTTTTTATGATTGTCTACTGTTGCCATTGCAATTGAACATTATCGTTGGTGACGGCAAGCTGTTTGAAACCAAGTGTGGCTAAAATCGAAGCGGCGAGATGGTCGTCGGCTGATAATGTGATCGACAACTGTTTGAGGTTGAGTTCCCGTTGTGCAAAGGCAACCACATATTGAAATAATTCATTTAATTCTTCTGTATTCTGCCGGTCCAATGACATTTCATAATGGAGCGTGGCCTGGGTCCGTTCGGCCATAAAATCGGCTAATTCAATTAAACCGATGAACTGATGGGTCGTGCGCTGGCTGAAACCCCAAGTCAGGGCTTGATTGGCCATGATTGTCTGCATCGTATGATTGATATAATAAGCTGTTTCTTTCATATCGTGGTCAGGTTCACGGTCATTCTGCTGGGCAATTTCAGTATTGCTGCGCAGTGCATAAATATCCTTCAGCGGATAAGCCGTCAGCCAGTTCAGCTGAACGTGTTCCGTCATCATCGGATGATAAGCTTCGAATGGAATCATTTCGGTCAACTCCTTTTTGAAAAGTGTAGCACGGAATAAAAGTCAGGAGAAAAAAAGAATCTCGATTGGCATGATTTGATTCGGACGTATTTAGGTTAAAGAAGCACAAAAAAAAACGGCACCCGAATCAACTCAGATGCTGTCGCGCACGATTTCACTGTTGTTAAAATGGACCCTAACGGATTTGAACCGTCGACCTCTTGCATGCGAAGCAAGCGCTCTCCCAGCTGAGCTAAGGGCCCGTACACTTTTTATTTTAGCACAACTGTTCAAAAAGTGTCGAGTAAAAAAATGAACCGGCAGCTCAGACTAAGAACGGTCAGCTTGGGCGGTGCCGCTGGCTGGCAAATTGACAGAAATTGCTGGTCAAGGTAAGATTGAAGACAAATACTTTACGGAAGCGAGGTCTGAAAAAGTGACGATTAAGGTAACAGCTGCAAATTTTAACGATGTAACTGCTGACGGGCTGGTTGTGGTCGATTTTTGGGCCGAATGGTGCCCGCCATGCAAAATGATGGCCCCAATCCTGGAAGAGCTCGACACAGCTTATGGCGATCGATTGACCATTGCCAAACTGAACGTCGATCACAATCAAAATATTGCGGAACAATATGGCATTCAAAGTATCCCGACCCTGCTTGTTTTCAAAAATGGGAAGGCGAGCGAAAAGGTAACTGGATTTTATCCAAAGACCAAGCTGCAAACTTACTTTGATCAAAAAATTGCTGAAATGACAACCGTAGAAGAATGATTGGCAGGTAAAAAGCCGGGGCAAAGGGATTTGTTCCGGCTATTTGTTTAGAATGATTGAAATGAAAATGCGGCAGAGTTGGGGGCCGTGTTTTCGGAAACGCGTTTCGAAGCACTGGCAATTTCGCTGAAGCGACTTTTCCTAGTGAGCCTAAAACGCTCACCACGTCAAAGTAGACTTCATGCTCATTGCCAAACCGTGCTTCGTCACGCTCTGGTTGTAAACGCGTTCCAAGTAACTGCCCGTTTGCGTTTAAGTCATTTCGACTGCAATTCTCAAACAACGAGAATTTTGTCGAAATTTTCTTAAGCCGCACGGCCACCCGTTACTTGTCACGCTCTGATGTAAACGCGTTTCAAACAACCAGCGGCCTCGTTTAGCGTCTTTTCCATGAATTTTAATAGCAAAATTCATGGAAAAGACTTGCTAAGCCTCGGCTGCTGACCCGTTGTTCGTCACGCTCTCAAAAAAGAGGAGTTATTTAATTTTATGGAAGTTCAACGACAGAGATTCTCCTGGCCGCTATTCCTGAGTCCCTTCATATCACGTTTGGGGGATTCATTGTACGTGTTCGGGCTGAACTGGTTCGTAGTCAAAGCGACCGGAACGGCTTCGATGCTGGGGATGGTGCAGGGGATTGGCGGAATCGTCCTGATGGTCGGCGATATTATGGCTGGTCCATTGGTCGACGGCTACAACCGCAAATGGATTATGGCGATGTCCGATCTGATTAGTTTTATCGCTTGTGCGATTTTAGCGACGATCGTGAATGTCAACAATCCTGAGTTTTATCAATTAGTATTACTAACGTGCATTATGGATATCGGCTGGGCGTTCAATTATCCGGCTGCCAAAGCCATCATTCCTGAAGTGATCACGCCACAGTATCTGGAAGGCTTCAACGCCTATTCCAACACGGCGTTTAACTTGGCTAACGTGATTGCACCTTTGATTGGCGGTGTTTTACTGACCATTTCTTGGATTGATTTCCGGACCTTCCTATGGATCAATGCCGGTTCATTTCTGCTGTCGCTGGTGCTGACGATTTCACTTCGTTACCATCCAATCCAGAATGACCGGCCCAGTTTATCGATTTGGGAAAGTCTCAAAGAGGGATTTCAGTATATTTGGCAGAAAAAGATTCTAGCGTTGCTGGTTGCCATCGATGCGACGGTCAACTTCTTTTACGCCGGGGTCAATTTGCTGCTGCCGTATGATGTCAATCATTACTATAACGGCAACGAAAAATACTACAGTTATGTGCTAAGCCTGCTGGCGGTCGGTGGTTTGATCGGCGGCTTGACTTTAGTGCATACGCATTCGAAGGTAAAAATTCAGAAAATTCTGATTGATATCCTGTCGCTCGGCATTGTGATGATTGTCGGCGGTCTGTGGATTAGCTATCCCGTCTTATTAGTGGTCGGGGCACTGTTCGGGTTTTACATTTCCCGCATCGGCGTTCGTTTAATGACAATGGTTCAGAACCGCACCGAAATCGCCTATTTGGGGCGTGTATTCGGGATCTGGTTCTTGTCGGTCGATAGCATGCAGCCAATCGGCGACTTTGTGTTCGGATTTGTGATTGATTGGTTCAAGCATCAGACGTTCTTCATTTTAGGCGCCATTTTGCTGATTAGCGTGGTTCTGATTGCCGTAATCCTGCGCCGGCATCGCAGTGCGGCCGTTTAGAGGAGGAAAAATGCAAAAACAAGTTCTGATTACAGAAGACTTGTCCTGCATTGGGCAAGTGTCGATGGGCGTGACGCTGCCGATTTTAGCGGCGCTTGATGACAATCCGTTTATACTGCCGACAGCGTTACTCTCGACGCACACCGGTGGTTTTGGAGACAACACCAATTTAGATTTAACGGCCGAAATGTACAAGATTCTGGCTCATTGGCGGACACTGAAGCTGGATTTAGACGGCATTTATTGCGGCTATTTGGGCATGAATCAGATTGATGTTATTTTGCAGGCCGTTTTACCGCAAAAGCAGACAGCACTGACACTGGTCGATCCAGTGATGGCCGATGAAGGCAAGCTGTATCGGGGTTTCACCATGGATTATGTCGCTAAAATGCGCCAGCTGGTTCAACGAGCGGATATCATTGTCCCTAATTTGACCGAAGCGAGTTTATTATTAGGGCAGCCGCTCCACGATGAGCCGTACGCACTCGATGAAATCAGTGCCATCCTGCAGCAATTACGAACTAAAACGGGTGCCAGCGTCATTTTGACGGGCCTGCCGATTTCGGCCGCACAGATTGCAGTGGTTGGTTTGGAACGTGGGGCCAATGAGCCATGGTTGTTGGAACAGCCCCGAATTGCGGGTCATTATTTTGGCAGTGGGGATTTATTTGCCAGTGTCCTGTTTGGATTGCGCTTAGCCGGTTTTTCACTGTATCATGCCGCCGAGATTGCCATGGAATTCACTTCGAAAGGGATTGTGACGACGTACCAGCAGCACAGCGATGTCCGGTTCGGCATCAACGCCATGGCTGCTCTGCCATGGTTATTAGAACGGTTGAATGAAGGAGTCGAAGAGAATGGATCAAGGAAAAAATAATTTACGCAAAGTCATTTTTACAGGGTTATGGGCCGCCATTATTTATATCGGGATTTGGCTGTTACGGATTCCAGTTCCAGCACCAGTCGGCAATCCGTTCATCCATTTCGGCAATGCCCTGACGGTGTTAGCCGTTTTATTCTTGGGGACACGTGACGGAATGATTGCCGGTGCAATCGGGCTCGGCGGTTTCGACGTTTTAAACGGCTATGCCGCCACTTCCTGGCTGACCGTGCTCGAAGTCGTTGTTCTAGCCTCGGTCGTCGGCGGACTGTTCAAATTATTTCACGATCAAGACCGGCCGACGTGGCACATCATTGTAATCGGCATTGCCGCCGGTTTAACCAAGATTGTCACGTCCTATCTGGTGTCGATCGTCGAAGCACTGATGGCCGGAACAGCCATGAAAGTTGCCGTCGTGGCAGCGTTTGTCAGCTTGCCAGCCACCGTCATCAATTCAATTTCAACGGCGATTATTGTACCGATTTTGTATTATATTTTGAAACGAGTGTTTAAAAGTATACGGCATTAAAAAAGATCCGGAAAAAATCCGGATCTTTTTTAATGCTTATAAATCAGCACCATTGGATTGAATGACTTTTTGATACCAATAGAAGGAATCCTTTGGCGTCCGTTTCAGAGTGCCATTGCCTTGGTCATCACGATCGACATAGATGAAACCGTAACGTTTCGACATTTGGCCGGTCCCAGCTGAAACAAGGTCGATGCAACCCCAGCTCGTGTAACCGATCAGATTAACGCCGTCTTTGATAGCCTGGTCCATTGCCTGAATATGTTCTTTCAGATAGTTGATGCGATATGGATCGTGAATCGTACCATCAGCTTTGACAGTATCTTTGGCACCCAGACCGTTTTCAACAACCATAATCGGCAGATGATAGCGGTCGTAGATGATTTCAAGGTAATATTGCAATCCCATCGGGTCATCCGCCCATTGCCATTCGGAGTAGTGCAAATAGGGGTTCTTGGCACCCATCGAGAAGTTGCCGCCGACTTTTTCATCGGTAGTATGGGTCGTGACAGTGCTCGACATATAGTACGAGAAGGTGTACAGATCAACGGTGCCTTTTTTTAATTCAGCCAGGTCTTCGTCTGTTATATCGAGATGAACATGATGCGCATCCCATAGCCGCTTGGCATAGGTCGGGTATTCGCCAAAACACTGTACATCGCCGCTGTAGAAAATGTTTTGTTCCCAATTATAACGATTCTGCAGGATATCCTTTGGATCTGGGGTGAGGGGATACGAAACGATGCCGCAGATCATGCAGCCGATTTGAAAATCGGGATTGATAGCATGCCCGATTTGAACAGCCTTGGCACTAGCCACATATTGATAATGAAGCTGTTGATAGGCAGCCTGATAATCTGCGTCAGTTGCGCCGCCTTGTTTCATATCAAGAAACATAATCGTTGTATTAATTTCGTTGAAGGTCAGCCAGTATTTTACCTGATCTTTGTAAGCTTCGAAGACAGTTTGAGCAAAGTGCGCATAAAAGTCGATCAGTTTGCGATTGTTCCAACCATCGTAATGTTCTTCTAGATATAAAGGCAGTTCATAATGAGAGATTGTGACTAAGGGTTCGATGTTGTACTTGTGCAGTTCATTGAAAACGTCGTGGTAGAAAGCTAACCCAGCTTGATTAGGCTCCTGTTCATCGCCATGCGGAAAGATTCGGGACCATGAAATCGACATTCGAAAGGTTTTGAATCCCATTTGGGCAAAGAGGGCAATGTCCTCCTTGTAATGATGGTAAAAATCGATGCCGACGTGATTGGGGTAGTATTCATCCGGCAAGATTGCACCTTCAGCGCCCTGCGGCAAAGAATCAGCCTTGCCAGTCGTTCCATCCGGCATTCGATAAGTCACTTGCCGCCGCTGATGCAGAGACCCAGCCGTTGTAATATCCATAACCGACAGACCTCGCCCATCGACATCGTAGGCACCTTCAATTTGATTAGCAGCCGTTGCGCCGCCCCATAAAAAGTTTTTTGGAAAAGTCATGTGTTTAAAATCCTCCATTTCTTATTTTATTAACGAATGATGTTGTTGAGTGCTGCTGACCGTTGTGGTGCTTCGTTATCTATTTGCAGGAGATAGCTGTACAGCGCACCAAAAAGATTTGCATCGTTGCCGAACTTAGCCTGCTTGATGTCTATGGAACCGAACTCATCGGCAACGAACGCATTCTTCTGAAGCAACTTGTGCAGTTCACTGTGAATTGTCTGGATCACGATCGGCTGAGCACTAATACCACCACCGATCACATAGCGATCGACGTCCAGAATTGCCTGTAAAGAAAGGATTAACTTGGCAACATGATTGCAATAATCAGTAAATGTTGACCCAATACGGGGATCGTTATTGTTAATGTATTGGAATACCTCTTGTCCATCAGTCGGATCCGGTAAATTGAGTTTTTTGCCGATTGTCGTGACCATTTGAACAGCGGAAACTGTCGCCCCAACAGCATTTTTCATGTAATTATCACTAGTATAGTTGTCAAGAATAAAACTGAACTCGCCGGCCATCAGATTGCGTCCGTAATAAAGATGATTGTTGAGCACGATGCCACCACCGACACCAGTTCCTAAAACGATAGCAACTCCTGAATGAATCTGGTTCAGATTACCGAGCCATAATTCGGCTAAAGCTGCCGATTTACCATCATTTTCGATATTAACCGGCAAATTATAAGGTGTGCCAAATAACTCACGAAAGTTGATGTTATCAAGGAAAGTCAGTGCACCACCATGATAAACAATTCCGGATTGATTGTCGATTTTACCAGGAATCGAAAAAGTGATTCCACGAATCTGCTCCTGCATCTTGGTAATGAGCGAACGAACCACTGCCACAAAAGCATCCAAATCGGAGGAGGGTGTCTTTATCTTGCCTTTCTGATTGATGTTTCCAGAACGATCGATCAGGGCATATTTAATATTTGTACCACCAATATCAATACTTAAATAATCTTTTTTCATTGAAAAGAACTCCTTAAATAAAAAAGGTGAAGCTGATTCACCTTTTAGATCAATCTTATTTTCTTGTTAGTAAAAGGGCTTGATAGTTTTTCCGTGGTAAATGGAAATAATCTTTGTTATTAATTTCTTCGGGAAAGTCCTTAATTGTCATATTCCAAGTATCAATCAATTGTGCCGTATAAGTAGCATCATCATCCAAAAAGTCCAAAAGCTCAAATTCAGGCTGGTTTTCGCCAAAGTAAACAATTGCTTTTTGTCCATTTGGTGATTCGCCAACGGCTAATTCCCAATGCCCACCTTCAGTTGCCATAGGAATGACATAATTAAATCCATTATCTTCAAGCAATTGTTTAAAGTAGTTGATCCGTTTTTGACTTTCACCATAAAGCTTGCCGCCATGAGCCCACCAGATCGGACGCTTTGTATTCGGCTTATCAATATAGGTTTCACCATGGGTTGCATAGCCGCCACGTAAAACGATCCGATAGAAATTATCCATCATGCCTTCTGCGGTATTATCACCAAAACCAAATTCAATATTGCCTTCATAACGGCATTCATCAACAACAATCGGCTTGTCGTATTCATCAAGCCACTTAGGAACTAAGAAAACATTATCGGTCTGAATACTTAAATGAGTGATCCATGGCTTAGTCTGATCGTACCAATTCTTGGTCGTATCTTTATGTTGTGGCGGATCATAGAAATTATGAATTGAGACAAGATGAGCACTTGGATCTTCTCGCTGAACAGTTTTGCCAATGAAATCCCATGCTTCAAGTGGTTTCTGGCCAACAAGTGCCATCAAATCATACTCATTGGATAAGGCCCACCAAACATTTTTCAGGCTGGCGAAACGAGCAATGACATATTGCAGGTAGAGTTGATCAAATTTTTTACCCATGCGTGCAAATCCCCAACTGTCATATGGATGGAAAAGAATTAGGTCAGCTTCAACCCCTAAATTATCTAAGGCTTGAATCTGTTTTTCAAGATGCTGGAAGTATTCGGGAATAAATTTTGAAAAATCGAAACCTATATCTTCTGGTTTTAACATCCAAGTCGTTGAATCAAATGTGTCAGATACCTTTTTAGGAGCACCTTCATAAGGATACATTTTTGGCTGTGCGGTGTTGTAGCTGTATGATTTGGGAAAAATCAGCATTCTGATTTTATTGAATTTATTTTCTTTTAATGTTTGTAATGTTTGCTGTTGGGTCTCGGGGCTTTGAAAACACCAAGCATAGGCTGTAGTTCCGAATGGCATATATGGTGTGCCATCTGCATATGCAAAATGGGTTTGACCTGCAACACGGACAGGACCATGATTGCCTTTTTCAGCAGGTGTGCATTCAAATTCATCTGTCTGATGATTCAATTCTGAAACATTTGAATCAGTTGTAACAGTCCATTTGCCGATTTCCTCAGGCATGAAACGGACTTTATACTGGCCATTGCCATCGTAGAAGCCACGTACACGTGTTGTATGATTGTTAAAGAAGAAAGTAGCAAATAAAGTAACATCGGTAAATGGATTTCCTGATGTTGGACCATTTAAAGTGAATTCATAAACTTTCCATTGTTCACATGTTTTCATATTAAAAATTCCTTTCTTTTAAGCTTTGACAGCCTTGCTGCTATGTTGACGACTGGCCATTAAAATGATAAAGACAATTGCTAAGACACCCATAATGCCGGCACAAATGATGAATGAGAAGGCAGCATCTGTTTTGCCAAATAATTTACCTAAGTAAGACAATGAATAAGGTGAGAAGTAGGCACCCAAGTTATTTAAGACCATTGCCATTGAAATGGCAAAGTTTTTAGAGGCATCTGGTGCACTGTCAAGAACAGTACCGTAAACATATGGAATTAACAATGAAGTCGAGCTGATTAAAACGGCATAAACGGTAAACATAATCATATTTGGAACATGTGCCATTCCAATAAAGCCAATTGCACCAACAACACAAACGGCAATTGGGGTTGCATGCTTGAGTACTTTAAAGATTGGGCCATATGACATTACGATTAGGGCGCCTAATAAACCCGAAACGGCTAATGCAGTGCCTAAAAAGCCTTGGTTGCTGACCTTTAATTGTTGCAATGCTAATCCAGAGTTTGTGTAAAGAGCCATAACGGCGTTGAAGTAAACAAAGAGCATTAACATCCCGACGATAACGACTAATGGTAATTTTTTACTTCCTGATTCAGTGTTAGCGTTTGTTTTTTCGGTAGTCGCTTCTGCAGCTGATTCAGATTTTTCAACGTGTTTAGGGTAACCAATATAGAAGAGGACAAAAATCGGTGCCAAAACTAAGTAAACGAGATATGATGATTGCCAATTGATACCAACTAGTAAGCCAGCAACAAAGGTCGCAAAACTAGAACCGAATGTCGATAATGCCGATTGCATTCCTAATAGATTTTTCTGTTCATCACCACTAAAGAAGTCGCCGATCAAGCTGACTGCTAATGGTGTGTAAAGACCAGTCCCAGCACCAAAGATGAATCGCAATACTTTGATCATCGTAAAATTAGAAACAAATGCAGGACCAACACCACCGATTAAAGCGAGTGCTAGACCAAGAAAAACTGTATTTCGTTTGCCAAGCTTTTTTACAAACCATGTGTCAAATAAAATGAAGAGCATGATTGAAAACGATGGGATAGTCACTAGCGTTTGAACCGAAGTAGCACTTTGATTACTGAAACTAGCCATCATTCCAGTTACAGCAACTGAAATGGCACTGGCAGCCTGCAACATAAATGAAATTGATAAAATACCAACTTTTAGCAACGTTGAATGCTTTTTTTTGACATCAGTCATAATATAATTCCTCCTATGTGATTGGATAGATGTGAAAATATTTGTACAAATATTGGATATTATGTATCCGTTTTCTTTTTAACATCTTTAAATTAACACGCTGTTTTTTAATAGTCAAGTTTAATTTATTAAACTAAAAATAAAATAAGAGCGAAACCTAAACAGGTTTCGCTCTTTTAGTTTGTCGAAAAATTTAAAGGGATTGCCGTTGTACCAATGTGGTGGCGACAAGTGTTTTTTGTGCATTCCAATTAGAAGATTCAAGCTGACCTTGCAGCTGATGCAGGGCTTGGCGTGCCATTTGTTCAGCCGGAACATGGATTGTTGATAATTCTGGTGAAATTAAGGTTGCACCGTAAATATCATCAAAGCCCATTACCGCAACATCATCTGGCACGGTAATCTTTTCCTTTTGGGCGGCTTTGATAAGACGAAGGGCGATGTAATCATCTTCGCAGAAGATTGCTTTTGGTAGATTCTTTCCATAGGAACTTAGTTTTAGTCCTTGTGGTTCGAGTTCGGTTGGTGAAATATAGTAGAAATGATCATTTGTAATGTGAACGCCGGCATCACTTAACGCATCATGAAAACCGCGCCGACGGCCATTAAAGTTGGAAATTAGTTTATCAGATGCAAAGTAACCAATATCCCGATAACCTTTGGATAAAATGTAACGTGCGGCTAACTGCGCCCCCTGATAATTGTCCATCGTCACAAAATCGGCATTGATCTCTTTGAAGTACGTATCTAGAAAAACAACGTTATGCAACTGTTCGTTGATCAGCATGACTTGTTTTTTCGTTAGATCGGTGCCTAAAACCAGTACGCCATGGTGGCTCGTACGAGCAACTGCATCGATTTTTTCGTTAAGATCATCGGCCTGAATGGTAACAGTCCGCAAACTGCCCTGAAGATGATTGACGTTAGTTGACAGTGCCGAAATCAAATCGTTGAAAAAGGGCAGGCTCTGATAGTTGTTTTGAACCACACCACTCGTGGTGACAACCAAAAAAGTGACTTCACCAATGCCGGTTTCAATGTCTTTATGGCTTTTGCGTAATGGCGTATAGCCTTGTTCGGCAATAATTCCTAATATTTTTTGACGTGTATCTTCACTGATCCCTGGTTTGCCGTTTAAGGCAAGCGATACAGCAGATTTGGAAACATGGGCCATATCTGCGATATCACTCATTTTTAATTTCATAATGGGACCTCCTTTAGCTTTCTCAACTAAAATAATACTAAATTAAATAAAAAAATGCAAAAATTAGTTGAAATTATTTTACTAAAATAATACACTTAGTTTTGTTGAAGTTTATAAAAGTGTTTAGGAGGAATCATAATGACTCAAATTAAACTCGGTTTTGCACCCACACGCCGCAATATTTTTTCGGCCGATGCAGCCATTGAATACGCCGATTTAACACGGGACAAATTAAATCAAATGGGCGTTGATTACGTCGATATTAAAGAAATTAACGATGACGGCTTGTTGTATGACGATGAGGGCATGGAGAAAATTGCTGCTAAATTTCAAGCAGCGCACATCGATGGACTCTTTTTAGCCAATGAAAACTTTGGGACTGAATATGAATGTGCGCGTCTAGCTAAAAAACTGAATGTTCCAGTTTTGCTATGGGGTCCTAAAGATGAAGCGCCAGCAGCTGATGGTTCACGTTTACGGGATACACAGTGCGGCTTGTTTGCGATTGGGAAGGTTCTGCGTCGTTTTAATGTGCCGTTTACATATTTAGTGAATGTTGCTATCGATGATCCTGAATTCGAGCGTGGCGTCAACGATTTTATCAAGGTTTGCAACATTGTGAAGACCTTCAAGAACACTCGGATTCTCCAAGTGGGCCCACGTCCATTCGATTTCTGGTCAACGATGGTTAATGAAGGCGAATTACTTGAAAAGTTCAACATTTCCTTATCCCCAATTCCATTGGAAGAATTAGTCAAGGAAATTCATCGCTTGCAAGATGAGAATAATCCTGAAATTCAAAAGACAATGGATTATTTGAAAGAAATTGCCGACGTTGAAATCAGCGACCAGGATTTGAACATGGTGGCTGCACTCAAGATTGCTTTATCTAATAAGATGAAGGAATACGGATGCAATGCCGGTGCTATTCAATGCTGGACGGCGTTGCAAGATGAAATCGGTATTTTGCCATATGCGTCTGAATCTTTGTTACAAGATGAAGGAACGCCAGTGACCTGTGAAACAGATATTCATGGGGTGATTTCCGAATTATTGGTTGAAGCCGCAACCATGGATGATGAAAAAGCCATTTTTGCCGATGTCAACTGCCGCCACCCAGAAAACAAGAATGGCGAATTGTTACAGCATTTAGGTGTCTTTCCATATTCAACAGCTAAGAACAAGCCGATTTTGCCAAAGAGTCATTTCGTCTTTGATTTTCCAGGTTCAGTTGGATTTGAAGCCAAAGATGGCGAATACACTTTATGCCGTTTTGATGGCGATCATGGTGAATACAAGCTGCTGCTCGGTAATGCCAAAACTTGTGACGGGCCTTATGAACAGGGGACTTATGCTTGGCTGCAATTTGCTAATCTGAATCGTTTCGAAACAAAACTGGTTTATGGCCCTTACATCCATCATATGGCCGCTGTTCGGGCTGATGTCGTCCCAGTTTTATATGAAGCTTGCAAGTATCTTGGGGTCACACCCGATTTCTACGATCCAATCGAAGACGACGTCAAAGCTTACTTACGGGGCGATATTAAGTCGATTGTAACAAAGGAGGAAAACTAAATGGCAACGACAAGAGAATTAGAATTGAAAGCCGCAGAAATGCGTAAAGCGACTTGGGAAATGATTTATCGGGCGAAAACCGGACATACAGGTTCAGACCTCTCCTGTGCCGATATTTTAGTGGCTTTATATAATCAGGTTTTGAAGCAGACTCCAGCAACATTTACGGACCCGAATCGAGATCGTTACATCCAATCTAAGGGGCATGCGGTTGAAATTCTGTATAATGTTTTAGCCGATCAAGGTTATTTTCCTAAATCCGACTTATTAACGTATTCGCAATTCAATTCACCTTATATCGGTCATCCGACCAACCATATCAATGGGATTGAATTGAATACCGGTTCATTAGGGCATGGCCTTGGCTTGAGTGTTGGGGTTGCCCTAGCTGGCAAACTCGATCACCGTGATTATCATGTGTACACCTTGATGGGTGATGGCGAACAGGCAGAAGGTTCCGTTTGGGAAGCAGCGATGTCAGCTGGTAACTATAAGCTGGACAACTTAACCGCCATCATCGATCACAATCGTCTGCAGATTAGCGGACCAACAGCCGATGTGATGAACAGCGAGCCATTAGCTGATAAGTACCGTGCCTTTGGATTCGATGTGGTTGAAATCGATGGCAATAATATGGCCGAACTCGTTTCGGCTTTATCAACGACGAATACGCCAGAACGGCCGAAGCTGATTTTGGCCGACACAATTAAAGGCAAAGGCATCAGCTTTGCCGAAAATCAGGCCGCATGGCATCATAAAGTGCCGACAGCAGAACAATATCAGCAGGGCTTGGATGAATTAAACGCAGTGATTGGAGGATTGCAAAATGAGTAAGGGTGCAAAAGCAGGAGATGTGATTTGTTCTGAATTGATCGATGCAGCAACAAAGAACCGTGATATTTTAGCGGTAACAAGTGATTCACGGGGCTCAGCCTCTTTGAATCCGTTCGCAGCAGCATTGCCGGACCAATTGATTGAAATGGGGATTGCCGAACAGAATTCGGTAACCGTCAGTGCAGGCATGGCTCACTCCGGCAAACGTCCATTCGTCTTTTCACCAGCGTCCTTCTTAACGATGCGCAGTATTGAACAAGTCAAAGATGACGTTGCTTATTCAAATACGAATGTCAAACTGATTGGGATTTCTGGCGGGAATTCCTACAGTGTCTTGGGTGCCACCCATCATTCTTTGCAGGACTTAGCCATCACACGTGCGATTCCGAATCTGCAGGTTTATATGCCAGCCGACCAATATCAAACGGCTGCTTTGATTCAGTATTTAACGCAATCGGCTCAGCCGGCCTATGTTCGAATCGGGAAAAAGGTTTTGCCGGATATTTATGCAGATGAAGCAGCGGCATTCACAAAACCTGGAAAAGGCAATGTGATTTACGACAAAGGAAACGATGTGACTTTGATTTCAGCTGGTGAAACGCTCAGTATCGCTTTGGATGCCGCCCAACAATTAGAACAAGCCGGAATTCACGCAAAGGTTGTCGACTTAGTCAGCATCAAGCCGTTAGACGTTGACTTGCTGAACCGAATGGCCGACCAGACCCATCATTTTGTCACCCTTGAAGAACATAGTATCTATGGCGGCCTTGGTTCAGCTGTTGCCGAAGCAGTTGCACCTCGTGGCGATACAAAGGTCGATATCATTGGTTTTCCAGATGAACCAGTGATTGCTGGGACACAGGATGAAGTGTTCCAATATTATGGAATGGATGCAGCGTCTGTGGTCAAAAAAGTGCAGACGTGGCTGCAGTGATGAGAGGTGAGCAGCATGGTGCCTTTGACACTGGCCATTGACCAGAGCACACAGGGAACAAAAGTGATGCTGGTCGAATCAAATGGGACGATCCGTTTTAAAACAAGCCGTTCCCATCGTCAGCTCATCAGTGATGCTGGCTGGATCAGCCATGATCTGAATGAAGTTGAAAATAATCTGAATGAATTAATTCGCACTGCCTTGGACCATCGGCAGGATGGGTGTATCCAATCAGTAGCGATTACGAATCAACGTGAAACCGCAGCCTGCTGGTCACGTTCCACCGGACAACCACTGGCACCGGCAATCGTCTGGCAAGACAATCGTGCGGAAAAACTGACTGATGAATTGGCCCAGCACAAATTGGCCGCTGACATCCAAACACGGACCGGTTTAGCTTTATCGCCGTATTTTACGGCGGCTAAATTCGACTGGCTGCTGCAGAATGTGCCGGCCGTCCAACAAGCGCACAAGCAGGACGATTTATGTTTCGGCACAATTGATAGCTGGCTTGTTTTCATTCTGACAAATGGACAAGCATTCAAAACGGAACCCAGCAATGCGTGCCGCACGCAGCTGATGGACCTCGATTCTTGTGAATGGGATGCTGATTTGTGCAAATTCTTCGGGGTCCCAATGGCGGCCTTGCCTACTATTGTTGATTCAGATAGTTCATTCGGCATGACGAATTTGTTCGGTCTATTATCTGAACCAGTCCCAATTACGAGTGTCCTGGGCGACTCACAGGCAGCCCTCTATGCAGAGGGGTGTCGGCAGGCAGGGCAGCTGAAGGTGACTTTTGGGACCGGGTCATCAATCATGCTCAACACCGGCGACCAGCAGATTGCCAATATTGATGGTCTGAATACATCGATTGCCTGGCGAAAACAAGGCCGGACAACCTATGTCTTAGAAGGCAATGTCAATTATTCTGGGGCAATCGTCAGCTGGCTGAAGAATAATCTTCATTTAATTGATGATCCAGCTGTCACAGACGAGATGGCCCAGCAGGCGTCACCAGCCGATACGACGATGCTGATTCCGGCTTTCAGCGGGATGGCCGCTCCGTATAATCTGCCGGCAATGAAGGCCATTTTATCTGGAATGACAATGCTGACCGGCAGAAATGAAATTGTGCGAGCAGGATTGAATGCAGTTGCCTATCAGATTGCCGATATTTTGCGATTGATGCGGAAAGCATTTCCGACTCTCGAGCTGGTTCATGCTGATGGCGGCATGATCAAAAATCATTATTTGATGCAGCGTTTAAGCGACATGACGCAACAGAAAATTGCGGTTTCGTCGGTACAGGAGCTTAGCGGTGTCGGGACGGCTTTAAATGGCATGCCCGTCGAGTCGTTACCGCATTTTGAACAAACGCTTTATGAAGCAAAAATGCCGATTAAACAGGCCCAACAGCAAATTGCGGCTTGGCAAACGCAAATTGCACAATTTGCTTAATATTTAGAATGCCCTGTGTTTGGGGTATTTCTTCGTCCCCAATATTGGACCAATCCAATTTAAAAATTGGGTTGACGCTGGACATAAAACGCGTATGATAATGCTTGTAAACGTTTAAAGCAAAAATGGTCATGAAGGAGAACGATTATGACAACTAAAACAGATTCCAAATATGATACACAAGACTATTTAAAAAAGGTGGATACTTACTGGCGGGCAGCGAATTATTTGTCCGTTGGGCAATTATTCTTACGCGACAATCCTTTATTAAAAGGGGAAATCACCAGCGACGATATTAAATTACGTCCAATCGGCCATTGGGGCACGATTGCACCGCAAAACTTCATTTATGCGCATTTGAACCGTGCCATTTTGAAGTATGACTTGAACATGTTCTACATCGAAGGTTCCGGTCATGGCGGTCAGGTCATGGTTTCTAATTCCTATTTGGATGGTTCTTACAGTGAAATCTATCCGAATATTTCTCAGGATGAAAAAGGAATGCAGCGTTTATTCAAACAGTTCTCATTCCCAGGCGGCGTAGCTTCGCATGCTGCGCCTGAAACACCAGGTTCGATTCATGAAGGTGGGGAATTAGGTTATTCGATTTCGCATGGGGTCGGTGCTATTTTAGATAACCCCGATGTCATTGCGGCAGTCGAAGTCGGCGACGGCGAATCCGAAACGGGACCACTGGCTGCTTCCTTGTTCTCCAATAAATTTATCAATCCGATTCATGATGGTGCTGTTTTGCCGATTATCCAGATTAACGGTTTCAAGATTTCCAACCCGACAATCTTGTCACGAATGAGCGATGAAGACCTCGAAAAGTACTACTCAGGTTTAGGCTGGGACCCAATCTTTGTCGAAACTGATGGCACTGACCATATGGCCGCCCATGAAGAAATGGCCAAGGCTATGGACCAGGCGATTGAAAAAATCAAGGCTATTCAAAAGAATGCTCGTGATAATAACGATGAGAGCCTGCCAAGCTGGCCGATGATTATTTTACGGGCACCAAAAGGCTGGACGGGTCCCAAGAAGAACCTCGATGGCAAGCCGATCGAAAATTCATTCCGTGCCCATCAGGTTCCGATTCCTGTCGATGGCGAACACATGGAACACATCGATATGCTGCTTGACTGGATGAAGTCGTACCATAGCGAAGATGCTTTCAATGCAGACGGCACCCCTAAAGAAGTCATCGCTGAAGTTACGCCGAAGGGCGACCAGCGGATGGCCAAGAACCCGATTACCAACGGCGGGCTCGACCCGAAGCCGTTAAAGCTCGAAGACATTCGCAAATTTGCCGTTCCGGCTTCAGATTTGAAGCGCAACGATGTTCAGCTGATGGATACCGAAGTTTTATCGAAGTTTGTGGCCGATACAATGGTTGAAAATCCGACCAACTTCCGGATTTTCGGACCTGATGAAACAGCTTCGAACCGTTTGTACGAACCGTTTAAAGTTACCAGCCGTCAATGGATGGAAGATATTCATGAGCCAAACGATGAATGGATGGCTCACAGTGGTCGTGTAATCGATTCGCAGTTGTCCGAACATCAGGATGAAGGCTGGCTCGAAGGCTACGTTCTGACGGGCCGTCATGGGTTCTTTGCTTCCTACGAAGCCTTTACACGTGTAGTTGATTCAATGCTGACACAACATTACAAGTGGCTGCGCAAGGCTCAAGAACAACCATGGCGTCATGATTACCCATCTTTGAACATCATCAATTCTTCTGATGCCTTCCAGCAGGATCACAATGGGTACACCCATCAAGACCCAGGTATGTTAGGCCATTTGGCTGAAAAGGGGCATGAATTGGTCAACGAATATATCCCAACGGATGCCAACTCACTCTTAGCCGTCATGAATAAGTCCTTGCAGAGCCGTGAAGTCATCAACTTGATTGTTGCGTCCAAGCACCCTCGTACACAGTGGTTCACGATTGAAGAAGCTACTGAATTAGTTAATAATGGTTTGGGCATCGTGCCTTGGGCTTCTAACGATGATGGGGTTGAACCAGATATTATCTTCGCCACTGCCGGTACAGAAGCAACGATGGAAAGTTTGGCTGCCATTACTTTGCTGCTGAAGGCCTTCCCTGATTTGAAGGTTCGTTTCATCAACATCGTCGATATTCTGAAATTACGGAAGAAGGGCGACGATCAAGATGACCGTGGCTTGACCGATGAAGAATTCGACCGTTACTTCACCACTGATAAACCAGTGATTATGGCCTTCCATGGTTTTGAAAACACGTATCGTGGCCTCGTTTATGACCGTCACAATCACAACATTCATTTCCATGGCTACCGTGAAAACGGCGATATCACGACGCCATTCGATATGCGTGTCTTGAATGAATTAGATCGTTTCCATTTAGCTAAGGATGCCATCAATATGACCCAATATGCCGAAAAAGCCGGCGACTTCAGCCAGCACATGGACGATATGGTTGCCAAGCACAATCAGTATATCCGTGACAATGGGGTTGATTTGCCCGAAGTTGAAAATTGGCAGTGGAAAGACCTTCAATAAAAATACTGCGGAATGTGTTTGAATTATTTTCATCTAAACAAGAACGTTTGTTGAAATAAAAATACAAAAGCCAATCTGGGAAACTGGATTGGCTTTTGCTCTATAAAGGAGTGCATAAAATGGCAAAAGTATTAGCAATTAACGCCGGCAGCTCGACTTTAAAGTGGAAACTCTATGAAATGCCGGCTCAAACTGTGATTGATAGCGGCGATATCGATCGGATCGGCTTGCCGAATTCGGTCTTAACCATCAAAACGACCGCTGGCCAGAAACAGAAAAAAACTTACAATCAGCTTACCTACAGTCAAGGTGCCACCCTAATCGTCAACCACATGCTCAATGATAAAATCATCACCAATCTCGATGAAATCAAGGCCATCGGACACCGGATCGTATCTGGCGGTGAGATTTTTAAGCAATCGACGGTCGTCACGAATCAAGTTTTGAAGCAAATTAAGGAACTGGGCCAATTTACGCCTTTGCATAATCCCGTCGAAGCACAGTTTATCGAACTCTTTCAGAAATTGATTCCGAACGCCGCTGAAGTTGCCGTTTTTGATACGGCGCTTTATGTCGATATGCCCAAGGCCGATTATTTATACAGTCTGCCTTATGAATACTATCAAAAATACGGGGTCCGTAAATATGGTGCACATGGGACCAGCCATCGTTACGTCTCGCAACGTGCCGCTGCGATTTTAGAACGGCCCCTTAGAACGTGTTTGGATACTTTGAC